>CAZBDU010000051.1:0-37496 GCA_964490725.1 uncultured Spirochaetaceae bacterium
GGCGAGCGGGGGCGGAGCGGCGCAAGGTGCCCGCGGCTCCTGACCGGCGCCGGGCCGCCGGGGCCGCGGAGGTGTTTCTTGCCCTTGGCTCCAACCTGGGTGACCGGGAGGCAAGCCTGCGCAGGGCGGCCGCGGCGCTGGCCGAGAGGCTGGAGGACCTGAAGGTCTCCTCGATCTACGAGACCCGCCCCATGTATTTCGCCGATCAGCCGCCCTTCCTGAACGCGGTGGCGCGGGGACGCATGGAGATGAGCCCCCAGGAGCTGCTGCGCTGGGTCCTGGCCACGGAGGCCGCACTGGGCCGGGATCGGCGGGATGCCACGCCCATGGGTCCGCGCACCATCGACATCGACATCCTGCTCTACGACGACCGGGTCGTCCGCACGGAGGAGCTGAGGGTGCCGCACCCCCGCATGCGGGAGCGGCAGTTCGTCCTGGTGCCCCTTCTGGAGCTGGCTCCGGGGCTGCGGGACCCGGAGAGCGGCCGTCCCTACGCCGAGATGCTCGCCGGGCTTCCCGACCAGGGAGTTTACACCCGTTCCGGGTGGGACTATACTCGACCGGATCACAGCGCATGACCGGCACCCAGGGAAACGCCAAGCAGCAGTTCAAGCTGGAGCACTTCGAGGGACCCCTGGACCTGCTGCTCTTCCTGATCAGGAAGAACGAGGTCAATATCTACGACATCCCGGTGTCGCTGATCACGGAGCAGTACCTGGAGTTCCTCTCCTACGCCACCAGGGTGGACCTGGAGAACATCACCGAGTTCTACCTGATGGCCGCCACGCTGCTGTACATCAAGAGCCGCATGCTGCTGCCGGTGGACGTGGATCTGGAGGAGGAGATCGAGGATCCCCGAAAGGGTCTGGTGGAGAAGCTCATCGATTATCAGAAGTACAAGAAGCTGGGCGAGCTGATGGACAGCCGCAGGGAGGAGTCCGAGTGGTCCATCGAAAGGGAGAAGTCGCAGCGGATACTGCCCTTCGAGGATGAGGAGATCTGGCAGCAGGTGAGCGTCTGGGACCTGCTGAAGACCTTTTCCACGATTATCGCCTCGGTATCCACCGAGAAGATCATCGATCTCTACGAGGAAGTCTCCATCAACGAGAAGATCGCGTTGATCCACGAGCTGCTGGAGACCAGGGACGAGTTCCGGTTCACGGACCTGCTGCGCAGCGCCTCGGTGATGGAGGTGGTGTGCAGCTTCCTGGCCATCCTGGAGTCCGTCAAGGCGAAGGTGATCGGGGTGTACCAGAACCGGCTGTTCGGCGACATTCTCATCCGGGTGCGGGCCGGGACGCCCGGATAGGCGGCGGAGCATGGACAAGGAGCTGGATGCGGCGCTGGTGGAGGCGGTGCTGTTCCTGGAAAGCGAGCCGGTGGAGGCGGCGGCGCTGGCCCGCATCACAGGCCTGCCCCGCGAGGCGGTGGTGGAGGCCATCGCGGCGCTGCGGGACGAGTATCGCGACCCCAGACACGGGCTGGAGCTGATCGACATCGCCGGCGGCTACACCCTCTCCCCCAAACGGGAGCTGTGGGAGCGCCTCAGGGAGCGCTACGGCAAGCGGAGCGACGCCAGGCTGTCCCGGGCGGCCATGGAGACCCTGGCCATCGTCGCCTACTCCCAGCCGGTCACCAAGGCGGAGATCGAGGGCATCCGCGGGGTGACCGCGGACAGCATGATCCGGCTGCTGTCGGCCCGCGGGCTGATCCGGGAGGTGGGTAAGAAGGACGCCCCGGGCAGGCCCATTCAGTACGGCACCACCCGGGAGTTCCTGCGGCTGTTCCGGTTGTCCAGCATCGCGGACCTGCCCAAGCTGGACGAGCTTGACCAGGAGCGGTTCGAGCTGAATGAGTGAGCCCTCGCGCCTTCAGGCCTACATGGCGCGCTGCGGCGCAGGTTCCCGCAGACAGTGCGAAAAGCTGATCCAGGCCGGCAGAGTCACCGTCGACGGAGAGACTGCCCGGATCGGGTCCACGGTCCGGCCCGGGGACAGGGTGCTGCTGGACGGCAAACCCCTCAGGCCGGCGCGGGAGCTGCTCTACCTGGCGGTGCACAAGCCCCGGGGCTACCTCTGCTCGGCGGCTGACCGGCACGGCCGGCCGGTGGTCCACGACCTGCTGCCGCCGCTGCCGGCCAGGGTGTTTCACGTGGGGCGCTTGGATATGGACTCCAGCGGCCTTATCTTCTATACCAACGACGGGCGCTTTGCGAACATCGTCTCCCACCCCTCCGGGGGGGTGAAGAAGGTCTACGTCGTGGAGACCTCCGCTCCCGTTGCCGAGGAGGCTCTCCAGGCTTACCGCAGGGGAATCAGGGTGGGGGGCGAAGAGCTTCGCCTTTCGTGGTACACCCTGAGAGGCTCCCGGAAGGTGGAGCTTACCCTGATCGAGGGACGGAACCGCGAGATTCGCCGGGCCTTCGAGCACCTGGGCGTGCCGGTCAGGCGCATCCACCGGGTGCGCATCGGCTGCGTTTCCGTGCGGGGCATCCCCCTGGGAGGGTTCAGGACGATGGGTCGGGAGGAGGTGGAATGGTTCTACCGGCAGGCAGAGGAGAGGCGTGGTGGTGGTGAGCATTGACGGCCCCGCCGGGGCCGGGAAGAGCACGGTAGCCGCCAGGGTGGCGGAGAGCACCGGCCTCCTGTATATCAACTCCGGCTACTTCTACCGGTCCATCTCCAAGGTGGTGCTGGACTCGGGCCAGGACCCGCAGGACCGGGGCGCGGTCATCCGCACCGCCGAGCGTTGCCGTTTCGAGCTGCGTTCGGGGGAGCTGTACGTGAACGGCAGCCCGGCAGGCAACATCCACAACGACCTGATCGACCGCTGGGCACCGGCGCATTCCAGCATTCCCGAGGTGCGCCGGGTGGTCAACCGGGCCCTGCGAGCCCTTGCCGAGGGACGCGACATCCTGGTGGAGGGGCGGGACATGGGAACGGTGGTCTTTCCCGACGCGGAAGTGAAGATCTACCTGGACGCTACGGTGGCTGCCCGGGCGCGGAGGCGGCACTCCCAGGGGGTGAGCGCGCTGGACGAGGGGGAGCTGCGCCGCCGCATGATCGAGCGAGACAGCATCGATCGGAGCAAGCCCGTGGGGGCGCTCGTCCAGGCGGGGGACGCCCAATATATCGATACTTCGGACTTGACCATCCAGGAAGTTTGTGACAGAGTTAAACAGGCAGTCCTCAGGCAAAAAGCCAAGCACTCAGGAGATTGACGCGCGACTATGAATGGTGAAGAGCTCAAGAAGAACCCAGAACTGGAGCACGGGAACAGTCTTCAGGAGGAATACCTCCAGTCCCTGGCCCAGGTCGAGGAGGGCCAGATGGTTCCGGGTGAGGTGGTCCAGGTGGGCTCTGAGTTCGTATACGTGGATGTGGGGCTCAAGTCGGAAGGCAAGATCCCCATCGGGGAGTTCAAGGAACGTCCAACGCTGGGTGATACGGTGTACGTGATCCTGCTCAACAAGGAGAGCAGGGCCGGGGAGGTGATCGTCTCCAAGCAGAAGGCAGACGAGAAGATGTTCTGGAAGAACCTCCGCCAGGCCTTCGACGAGCGGCAGTCGGTGCCGGGCCGCATCGTCAGGCGTATCAAGGGCGGTTTCGATGTGGACCTGGGCAACGATACCCGCGCCTTCCTGCCGCTGTCCAAGACCGACGTGATGAGGGTGAACAATCCCGAAGAGTACGAGGGTCTGGAGAGCCGCTTCTACATCGAGCGCCTCTACAACCGCAGCAAGGTCAACATCGTGGTCAACCGCCGGGAGTGGCTCGAGGAGGAGAACAAGAAGCGGCGGGAGGAGTTCTTCCAGGCCACATCCATCGGCGACGTGGTGGAGGGGCGGGTGAAATCCTTCACCTCCTTCGGTGCGTTCATCGACCTGGGCGGGTTCGACGGACTGCTGCACATCAACGATATGAGCTGGGGACATGTCAGCTCCCCCAAAGAGGTGGTGTCCCTGGGGGAAACCATCGAGGTCAAGGTCATCCGCCTGGACCCCGAGGAAAACAAGATCAACCTCAGCCTGAAGCACTTCACCGAAGACCCCTGGCTGCACTTCGAGGCTCACTACCAGATCGGGGATGTGGTGAAGGGGCGGGTGACCAAGCTCGCGGATTTCGGCGCCTTCATAGAGATCGAAGAAGGAATCGAGGGCCTGGCACACGTGTCGGAGCTCTCGTGGGTGCGGAAGGTGCGCCATCCCCGGGAGATCCTCCAGGAGCGGGACATCGTGGAGGCCAAGATCCTGGCCTACGACCTGCAGCAGGGCAAGCTCTCCCTGGGGCTGAAGCAGGTCCTGCCGAACCCCTGGGACGACGTGGACAAGCGCTATCCGGTGGGCATGCGCCTGAAGCGCTCGGTGAAGAACCTCACCAACTTCGGCGCTTTTCTGGAGCTGGAGGAGGGTATCGACGGCCTGTTGCACCTGGACGACATGTCGTGGACCAAGCGGCCCAAGCATCCGACGGCGGTGGTCAACGTGGGTGAGGAGGTCGAGGTGATGGTGATCGACATCGACAAGGAGAACCGCCGCATCAAGCTGGGGATGAAGCAGCTGACCGAAGATCCCTGGAAGTCATTGGCCAAGGCCTATCCGCGGGGAAGCGTCATCGACGGAGAAATCACCAGCGTCACGGATTTTGGTCTGTTCGTGCGGGTACAGGGAGACATCGAGGGCCTGGTCAACAAGGCCAACATCTTCGATCCGGCCAGCGAAACCCTCGAAGACGCTCTGGCCCGCTACAGTCCGGGGGACAAGGTCAAGGCGGTGGTGATCGACGTCAATCCGGAGCGCCAGAAGCTGGCCCTCTCCATCCGGGAATACCTGAAACAGCAGCAGCAGCAGGAGATGGTGAAATACATCCACGACGACGAGAACGTGGAGAAGACGACACTGGCCGAGATGATCCAGGAGAAGAACAAGGAGTAAGGCCGGCCTAAGCCCACCCGGCGATGCTGAAGTTCGACATAGACCCCGACAAGTTCCAAAAACTCATCGAAATCAACACCCTGATCAACTCGGACTATTCCGACGTCAAGGAGCTGTTGCG
Source organism: uncultured Spirochaetaceae bacterium (assembly GCA_964490725.1). Taxonomy (GTDB): domain Bacteria; phylum Spirochaetota; class Spirochaetia; order SZUA-6; family DRHE01; genus CAZBDU01. The sequence continues at coordinate 5,055 of CAZBDU010000051.1, forward strand.
CAGCATCATCGAATCCGCTACCGCCCTGATGGAAGGAGAAGCCTCCTCGCTGCTCCTGCTCAACCCGGAAAACAACAAGCTGTATTTCGAGATCGCCCTGGGCGCCAAGGGGCCGCAGGTGAAGCAGTTTTCCCTCAACATGGGGGAAGGAATCGCAGGCTGGGTCGCGCAGAACAACCGCTCTCTGATCGTGAACGACGTAGACAGGGACAGCCGTTTCTTCGGGGACATCAGCAAGAAGATCGGCTTTCCCACCGACGCCATCCTGGCCGTTCCCATGCGCGTGAAGGACCGCTGTGTGGGAGTCATCGAGATCATCAACAAGGTGGACGGGGGCAAGTTCAACGAAGAGGACCTGCAGTGGCTGGAGGTGTTCGCCACGCAGGCGGCCATTGCCGTCCAGAACGCCCGCTCCTTCCAGAAGGTGCGGGACGAGGTCTATCTGCTGCAGGACGAGATCCAGGCGGACCGGGGCTACCATACTTTCATCGGCGCGAGCAAGACCATCAAGGAGAAGCTGGAGATCGCCCGCCGCGCCGCAGGCACGGACTCCTCGGTGCTTCTGCTGGGCGAAAGTGGGGTAGGCAAGGAGCTGTTTGCCGAGCAGATCCACCTGCACAGCCCCCGGAGCAACATGCCTCTGGTGCGCGTCAACTGCGCGGCCCTGCCGGAAAACCTCCTGGAGAGCGAGCTGTTCGGACACGTGAAGGGTGCCTTCACCGGCGCCGTCGGTGACCGCCGCGGGCGGTTCGAGCTGGCCGATGGCGGGACCATCTTCCTGGACGAGATCGGCGACCTGCCGCTGAACCTGCAGGTCAAGCTCCTGCGGGTGATCCAGCACAAGACCTTCGAGCCGGTAGGTGGCAGCGAGCCGCGCAAGGTGGACGTGCGCATCATCGCCGCCACCAACAAGGACATCGAGGCGGAGGTGGCCTCGGGGCGGTTTCGAGCAGACCTGTACTACCGGCTCAACGTGCTGCCCATCTACATCCCACCCCTGCGGGAGCGCAAAGAGGACATCCCGCTGCTGGCGGAGCACTTTCTCAAGAAATCCAGGAGAGAGGTGAAGAAACAGCTCGAGGGCTTCTCCCCCGAGGCCATGGAGGCGCTGCTGTCCTACTCCTGGCCGGGAAACGTGCGGGAGCTGGAGAACGCCGTGGAGCGGGCCGCAGTCATCACCCGGGAGGAGCTGATCGGCTCCGACTCGCTGGTGCTGCACGCTCCGGGGGAGCGCCGCGCAGAGGAGTATGACGGCCAATCCCTCAAGGACGCGATCAACCTGTTCAAGAGGCACTTCGTCCGGCAGTCGCTCCTCAACAACCAGTGGAACCAGACCCGGGCCGCCAGGCAGCTCGGGATACAGAGAACCTACCTTTCCCGGCTGATAAGGGAGCTGGACATCGGCCGCTAGGCGGCCCGTGCCCCGCGGCCGGAGCAGTTGAAGCATACAGGCAGAAGAAGGAGTTTTCGATGCTGAGCCGTGAAATGGAGAGCAAGCCCAGGATTACCACCCGGCTGGCGGACTTCATACAGAGGAACCGGATCCTGTTCCTGGTGGTGATGATCGTGCTGATCGTCTTCGTGGTCGGCTACTTCAGCTATACCGAGTGGCAGCGCAGGGCGCGGGAAAACTCCACGGTCATGGCGGAAAAGGCCCAGGAGCTGTACCAGAGCTGGCAGGATGCCACGGACGAAAGCAAGAAGCAGGGCTACGAGCAGGATCTGGTGGCCTCGCTGGAGCAGATCCTGCGCAGGTACCCGCACCAGTACGCCGCACAGCGCGCCCTGTTCATCCGCGGTGAGCTGTCCTATGCCAGGGAGCAGTACGATCAGGCCGCCCAGGCGTTCACGGACCTCCAGGGGCGCTTCCAGAAGAGCTATCTGGCGCCCATCGCCCTGGTGAACGCGGCGGTCAGCCGGGAACAGGAGGACAAGGGGGAGCAGGCGTTGGAGTTGTATCGCCGTCTGGTCTCCGAGTACAAGGACTCATACCTGGTCCCGCACGCCCTGTTCTCCATAGGACGGCTGTCGGAGGCCGCCGACGACATCCCCGCCGCCGTGGAGGTCTACAACCGGTTGCGGGACGAGCATCCCTTGAGCAGTTGGACAAAGATGGCCAGAAACCGTATAATCGAGCTCACCGTAAACGGGAAAATCCCGAAGTAGGCCCGAGCCCGCGCGGGTGCGGACGGCGCGTCCTCCCGGAGGGTTCGGAGGCCGCAAAGGGGGACGCATGGCTAAGAGAGGGCTCAAGTTCTTCGAGACCCGTTATTTCGGCCTCGTCATCGGCGTAATGGTGTTCCTGGCCCTGGCGGCCATTTCCACCCAGACCGTGCTGGTCCGCAACCTCGAGCTCAGCGTGCTGGACTTCAACTTCAGGCTCAAGAACATCGTGCGCCGCACCAGGGTCCAGGAAGGGGTGACCCTGGAGAGGCGGAATCCCAGGATATCGCCGGACATCCTGATCCTCGGGATCGACGACAGGAGCCTGGACGCCTTCGGCCGCTGGCCTTTTCCCCGCTTCACCGAGGCCAATCTGATCAACACGTTCAGCCGGATCAGGAACCAGAACGAGCGGGAGAGAGCCCTCTTCATGGACATCTTCTTCGTGGAGCCCGCCACCCCCGAGCACGATGCGCTGCTGGTGAACGCCATCGAGAACAACGGCAGGGTGTTCTTGGAGACGATTCTCACCCGCGTACCGAATCCTCCAGGAACCGAGGAAGAGTTCTTCGGCCGCCAGGAGATCCTCTTCCAGAGGTACGGCAAGATCACGAACGTACAGGGCGGCTGGACGCAGGTGGAAACGCTGTACGGGATGTATCCTCCCCTGAAGCCCTTTGCACGCGCCACCCACGGCTACGGCCACCCCAACTTCGTGGAGGACGACGACCAGGTCTACCGCAAGCAGCCGCTGGTGGTGAAGGCCGCCGAGCTGCTCGCGGAGATCCGCCTCGACGAGCTTAGCCCGGCGGATCTCACCCAGGAGGAGTGGGACAACTTCACCCGCCTGTCCTGGATCGACAAGGACAGCGTGGTCCACGACGTGCCCTTCCCGCTGACCGAACGGGTGATCGAGAACCTGAAGCACACCATGGAGCGCTCGGCGCCTCAGAAGGCGGTGGACACCGACAACGACCGCCAGCCGGATCAGTACTACTACGTGGTGCGCAAGTACCGGGACAGCTTCCTGCCTTCCATCACCCTTGCCCTGGCGGTGCAGTACTTCCACAAGAGCCTGTCGGACGTGGAGGTGGTCCTGGGCAAGCACATCCGCATCCCTTCTCCCCAGCAGTACAATCCCGAGACCGGCGCCTGGGAGCCCTACCAGATGGTGGTCCGCCCGGCGGTGGTCGACGCCGAGGGCAACGTTGTCCGCCCGGCCCAGACCAGGACCATGGACGAGATCCTGATCCCCATCAACGAGCGCGGGCAGATGCTGATCAACTTCATGGGAATCGGCTCCAGCGCCTCCCCTCAGGGCTACCAGACCTATCCGGTCCGCTCCTTCTCCGGCTACGCCTCCCGGATCACGCCCGCCAATCCCGAACGCTGGCCGCGCACCATGGCGGTGGGAAACAAGATCCTCATGGTGGGACCCTTTTCCAAGGGAATCGCCGAGGACGAGAAGACCACGCCCTTCGGGCTGATGTACGGCGTGGAGATCCACGCCAACGCGCTCAACACCATCCTGATGGGCAACTTCCTGCGTATGGCCTCCCCATGGGTGAACGCGGCCATCCTGTTCGCTCTGGCCCTGCTGACGGCCTTCATGGCCTCCCGGCTTCCCACGGTGTGGTCCCTCGTCCTTTCCCTGGTGCTCATCGTGGTGTTCTTCTTCGCGGTCTCTCTCATCTTTGACCTGTACAACTACATCCTCACCCTATCCGCGCCCATCGCGGCGGTTCTGCTGTCGTTCCTGGCGGTGATCGTCTACCGCATCATGACCGAGGAGAAGGACAAACGACGCATCCGCGACATGTTCGGCAAGTACGTGAGCCCGCGAGTGGTGGATCAGATCCTGGAGAACCCCCCGGAGCTGGGCGGCGTGGACAAGGAGCTGACGGTGTTCTTCTCCGACATCCGCGGCTTCACCACGCTCTCGGAGAGCATGACCCCCCAGGAGCTGGTGAACCACCTGAACGTGTACCTCACCGCCATGACGGACGTGATCCTCTCCTACGAAGGAACGCTGGACAAGTACGTGGGGGACGAGATCATGGCCTTCTGGGGAGCGCCCCTGCCACAGGCGGACCACGCCATCCTGGCCTGCAAGTGCGCCCTCAGGCAGATGGAGGTGCTGAACGAGCTGAACGAAGGCTGGCCCGCAGAGAAGCGCATCAACATCGGCATCGGCCTGAACTCGGGCGTCATGACGGTGGGCAACATGGGTTCCCTGGGCCGGATGAACTACACTCTCACCGGGGACAACGTCAACCTGGGGGCCAGGCTCGAGGGCACCAACAAGCAGTACATGACCAACATCATCATGAGCGAATACACCTACGGCCTGGTGCAGGACCGGGTCATTGCCCGGGAGCTGGACAACATCAGGGTGAAGGGCAAGAACAGACCGGTGGTGATCTACGAGCTGGTGGACGCGGTGGACGGACTGGCGCCCCCTGTCTCCTCCGACGGAGACGGGCAGGGCAGGGGTGTGGCCAGGTGATCGGGCTCGGGAGGAATCTTGAGGACACCAACCCGCATTGCTTTCTTTCTGTCGGGGTCTCTGCTGCTGCTGTCGTGCGGGATTCCCCGGATCCCCTATCTCAACCCGCCCACGGTTCTGGGCGCTCCGGTGGGCAGCGACCAGTTCCAGTTCCAGTCCACCTCCGACAACAGCGAGCCTGAGTTCAGGGGCTTCGAGCTGTACTACAAGCTCTACGATCCGGCCGTTTTCGCCGAGAAGAACCTGACCGACAAGACTGAGCTGGAGGCGGCGGGATTCCGGCGCGTGCGGGCAAGCGGGGACAGAGTCGGCAATGAGACCAGGCCCCTGGTTCCGGTGGACATTCTGGACAGGGGCACGCTGTTCACCGTCACGGTGGATTTCTCGGAGGCGGAGCTGCAGGCGCACAACACAAACTACCCGCTGGCGGAGGCTCCCACACCGGTGGTCCCCATCCGCGTCGCCGATCTGCGCCGGGGCGTCACCTACGCGTTTCCGCTGGACAACGAGTTCAAGACCTTCGTCCAGTACGCCAGCACGGACCAGGACCTCCCGGCCGGGGTGTACAGTGACGTCAGCCTCAACGTGAACCTGGACCTGTACGCCATGAGCTACGGGCTATCCGGCGGCGTCGAGGACGTCTACAGCCAGGCCGTCTGGCTGGGCGAGATATCCATCAGTTTCCCGAACTTTCCCTGAGACGGACCATGAGGAACCGAAAGCTATGCTCCTGTATTACTTCAACGTCGGGCTGACGTACTTCGTGATCGGATTTGCCTGCGCGGTGTTCTACACCTTCATCCTGCGCAAGCCCATGCTGGGCCGGTTTTGGGGCGCGCTGATCGTGGGACTCATCGGCGCGTTCCTGGGAGGGGTGATCGACCAGGTATTCGCCGGGATGATCGCGTACCTGTCGGACTTCAACTCGGTGAATATCTTCGCCGCTCTGATCACCTCGGCCGCGATGATCACCATTCTCTCCAAGGTGAGCCCGCGGAAGTAGGGGGCGCGCCGCCGCGGCGGCGTGTGCGGGAGGCGCGTGAAGCGGCGGAGGGGGCTCAGCGGCAGGCCTGCATTACTTCGTATAATGAATATTCTGTCTACTTCCGGGGAAATTGAGGAAATTGGCTGTATGCGGGCCGGTGGCCCGGAAGACCCACGGGCGTGGGGGTTCGGCGCTGGTGCCGGGGAGCGGCCCTGTGGCGGCGCGGGCTGGACGGACAAGGCGCGCAGCTTGTACCCAAAAGGATACAACCTGAGACAGATTATGATGACGGAGGGTCCAAGGGGGGCGCCGCGGGGCCCTCGGGCAGCTCGATGAGGCTGACGTACACTGCGAAGGGGCCGAACTGGGTGGTAAACGGGATGATGATAATGGGGGCTCTGGGCGGCCAGGTGACGGAGTGGTTGGGCCCCTGGACGACGAAGGGAACGGAGACCTTGATGTTGTAGTCGGTGAGCTCGGTGGCGGCGTTGCCGGAGATGACGTTGACGAGCTCCGCCACCATTTCGTTCACCATGGCCTCGCGCTCCTCCTCCCCGGAGAGCTCGATGCCGGAGCGCTGGAGGAGCTTGGTGGACAGGTAGCGGGACAGCCGTATGGCCACCACGCCGATGGCGGTGCCTGTGAGGACCATGACGCCGGAGACCTCCCAGCGGTGGGTCAGCTCCTCCATCACGTAGGGCTCGCCGACGGTGGGGCTGACCTGGAAGGTCTTCTGGAACAGATTGATGGTTGCACGCAGAAACGGGTTGATGTACTTGACTTTCATAGGACAGGGAAAACCTTAGAGGAAAAGCGCTTGGTTGGCAAGGCAAGACAGGCCCCTACGGAGAGGATGCACCAGCGCGGGCGTGGATGCCCGGCTATGGCGGCTCGGTCATGGCTGGAGAAGGTCGAAGCCGGTGCGTGGATCCGCCGTGCGCCTGGCGGAGGTGTCGACCAGCTCGATGAGGACCACTTCCAGAACCTCCCAGACCAGCACGCCTCGGCGCACGCACCCTACCCTGGCCTCGGTCTGCCGTCCAGCGGCCAGGTGGAGGTGGAGCACCGGGGCCCCCGTGTCGTCGGGAAAGATCGTGCCGGTGCCGGCTGCCTCGTGGACCCCGCCCAGCAGGGTTTCCAGCGGCACCACCGGCCGGGCCGATCCCCGTTCCGGGCCCACCACCAGCCGGCTGCCCTCGTCCGCCCCGCCCAGGGCCAGCACGGCGGCGGCCCGCACACCGTGCTCGGCGGCGAAGCGCTCCACGCACTCGTGCAGCACCTCCCCGTGCTCCAGCCGCAGGACGAAGACCCGCCCGAGCGATGCCTGGCTGGCCTTCATGTGCGTCCTCCAGCCGGCCTTCGCACCACCTCGTACCCGTGGCGCTGGTGCAGAGTCAGGATTCGGTCCATTCGATGCCTCCCCTTCTGTTTCCGTGCAGGACGCTCACCCCTCCAGAGACCGCAGGAACTCCGTTGCTCCGCTCAGGAGCATCTGGACGGCCAGCGTGGTGAGGATGAGTCCCATGAGGCGCTCGATGGCCCGGAGCAGCCGATTTCCCAGCAGGCGTCCCAGAAGATCTGCGGAAACCAGGACCCCCGCGCAGACCGCCCAGGCCATGAGCAGCGCAGCCAGCCACCACAGCAGCCGCTGCGGATACCTGGAGGCCAGGAGCGTGACCGTGGCGATCGAGGAAGGCCCCGCCACCAACGGCACGGCCAGGGGCACGATGAGGGGCTCTTCCTGCGGGCCTGCTCCGAGAAGCTGGGCCTCTGCCGGAAAGATCATCCGGATGGCGATGAGGAACAGGATCACACCGGCCGCTATGCCCAGGGCCGGCTCGCTGATGTGCAGCCCCTGGAGGATGTACTTGCCGAAGAACAGAAAGACCACCAGCACACCCAGGGCGATCAGCATTTCCCTGACCACGATCAGGACCCTGCGCTTCGGCGGTGCCGCGCTGAGCACCGACAGAAACAGGGGGATGTTCCCGAACGGATCGAGGACCAGAACCAGGGTGATCGCCGCGGTGTACACCGTCATGAGCGCCTCGCGGAGAGTATAGAGGCGCCGGGGCGAGCGGGACAAGCACGCTCCGCTGCCGAGCACTCTCCGCTCCCCGGAGCCCGGCTCCGTCCCGTCTCCAGGCGGCTTGTCATCATCCGGCGGGAGCGTTAGCTTCATAGCAGTTGAGCGCAGTCGAGCCGCCCTCTGGGGCGGCCAATCCGTCCAAGGAGGTCTGCAAGCCTTGAGCGACAGGAATGCAAGGGAAGAGCTGCTGCGGTCCCTGCGGGACTCACCGGCGATCCTGGAAGCGTTCGCGGCGTCGATGCCCGGGGAGGCCCTTCACCGCCGGCGCAGCAGCCACTGGACCGTCTACGAGCACCTGGAGCACCTGGTGACCGTCCAGGAAGTCCTGCTGGCACGGCTTCAGCTGTTTGCTGCCGAGGAGCTTCCGGAGATCAGACCCTACGTACCGCCCGCCTCCCCCGCCGGGGAACAGGCCGGGCGGACCGGGCTGCCGGCCCTCCTGGGGCGGTACCGGGAGCTGCGGGAGCGGCAGCTGCAGGCCATTGAGGCGGCAGCTCCGGAGGTCTGGAGGCGCAGGGGCGCTCACCCGGAATACACCCTGTACAGCTACGAGATCCTGGTGCGACACATCCTGCTGCACGACTACTTCCACATGTATCGCATGGAGGATCTATGGCTGGCCCGGGACGAGGTTCTGTCCGACCTGTAGAAGGTTCGGCGCAGGGGTCACCCTCGCATGCGGTCTAGTCGAGGCTCCGTGCGGAGGGGTTGATTCTCGGCTCAGGCGTGGGAGAGCGCAGCTGGCGAGCCGAACGCTGGCGGTACAGCCCCAGCGTTGCGTAGGGAAGGTCCACTCCGGCGAGCTTGCGCCACAGCCCGGCCGCCCGGGCAGGTTTGCCGGCCTGGTAGGTCGCCATGGCCAGGTAGTACAGAGTTTCGAAGAAATCGGTCCCGTCCAGGTAGTCCCGGACGTTCTCGCGCCGGAAAGCCACGCGCAGGAAGCCCTCCAGGGTAGTGAAGGTGTAGTCCGGTATGTGGCGGCGCAGCTCCTCCATGGCCTGGGTAACGATGATGTCCGCGGCGAACAGCGCGTTGCGCATGGCCGCCTCGTTGCGCCCCGTCAGGGTGTAAAACCTGCCCAGCCGGGCGTGGGCCTCGGTGGCGAAGGCCACCCCCGGCACCCGGTAGAGAAGAAACAGCTGGTCGAGACCTTTTTCCAGATAGGTGTTGAGAAAGGCGTCGCGGAACTGCTCGTTTGCCGGGTCGTGGTAGTACGGCTGATCGGCCAGGATGCGCAGGAGCTCCTGCTCCATGTCCGCGTACCGCTGGGTCTGCTCGTAGAGGGAAGCCAGTCGCAGCAGCACCACGTACCTGGTGGCCTGCAACTCGAAGGCGCCGCGCTGCTCGTAGGCCTTCTTGTACTGCATCTCCGCCAGCGGCAGCTCGTTCTCGGCGCGATAGACGTCGCCGATGGCCATTTCCGCCTCCGGGAAGGGAGCATGGGCTTCGAGGGCCTGGAGGAACAGCTGGAGGGCCGTTCCCCGGTCCCCCTCGGGGTGTTGGAGCAAGGCGGCGCCCCGGGCGTAGAGGACCCAGTACGGCTCCGTCTGGACGCCTTCCGTCGGCTCCTGCGCCGGGACCGGCAGGGCCAGAACGAGCAGCATCCCCGCTGCCAGCATCGATCTGGCGGCGAGTCCGATCACCGGTCGAGCCCTCACAGCGTCTCTTTCGCCTCCTTGGTTGCTCCCAGGGCGATCCAGGGGGTCCAGACCGTCACGATGCTCGCCTGCCCTGCCCCCGTATTACCTATATCGGCAGATTTGGCGCCTGCTGGACCGCTGCCCCGGGGTCGCCAGGCATCGCCGCCCGGGAGGCCCGGCGCCGGGCCTCCGCAGCCGGGAGGCGGCAACCGCCGCAGGCGCCGTCAGCCGAGCACCCCCATGAGGAAGACCATCACGAACAGGGCCACCGTCTCGATGAGCCCCAGCACCATGATGAAGTTGCCGAAACCCTTGCCGGTCTCGGCCAGGGCGTCCGACGCGTTGGCTCCCGCCTTCCCCTGGTACCAGGCCGAAAACCCCAGCGCGATGCCGCCGAAGACGCCGGCGCCCAGCTTGGCCACGGGCTGGACCGAGGAGTTGACGATGGCGTTCATGAGAATCATGCCGTAGATGGTCTGGGTAAGGGGCGCGCCCACGAATGCGATCAGCATGAACGGCGCGGGCCGGTTCTGGGCGAAGCATTTCTTCCACGCGCCCACTGCGGCCATGCCCGCCGCGCCGCACCCAAGGGCGGACCCCACCGCTGCCAGAGCCAGCGCCGCTGCAAAACCTAGCTGCCCGATGTCCATTATGACGTTTCTCCTTTCGGACTTGGAGTTGGGTGTGAAGACGCCGCCCTTCGGGAGGGCGTCGTGCTTGTCGCGGTCACGTTACTCTTCCTGTTCCCTGAACGGTTGATAGGGGATGCCGGTCCACTCCATGCCCAGGTGGCCGGAGAACTCCAGCATGTTCAGGCGCACGCCGTGGACGATCACCGCCATGGCGCCCATGGCGATGTTCAACCCGTGGCCGAAGAAGAGGATGAGCGCTCCGAACAATCCGGCCGGTAGCGCGAAGCCCATCTTTGCCACCATGGTGTTGAACGCCCTGGCCACCTCCACGGTGGCCAGACCCACGGCAAACAGGCGGACGTAGGAGATGATGTCTGAGAAGGCGCTGATGCTGTCCAACAGCTTGAGCGGCAGCTTGGCCACTCCCATGGCCAGGCCCTTGAAGAAGCCGCCCCGCTGCTCTGCGAACAGGACTACCAGGACCAGCCCGGCGACCACCAGCCACAGGGCCACCGGGCTGAGCGGCTCGGCCAGCACGATGTAGCGAATGAAGAAGAACATCCCCCACACCACCGACAGCCAGCCGAGCTGCGAAAAGGCCGCCAGGCGCGGAAGACCTCGTATCAGGTTCACCAGATGAGCGATGCTCAGCTGAATCGCTCCGATGACGAAGCAGAGCAGCATGATCCGCGCCGCGTTGTCGTATCCGAAGCTCGCGATTCCCGGGACGATGAAGCGCGACAGCACCGGGTTTCTGGCCAGCGCTTCCACGCCGAACCATGTGCCGGAGAGGACCCCCCAGATGATGGTGGACACGCTGAGCACGATCATCAGGAGGAACGGCCCGGAGGGAGCCTTGCGCATGCGCAGGCGCAGGACGAGAGTCATGCCCAGGAAGAGGGACCCATAGCCTGCGTCGCCGATCAGCATGGCGAAGAAGAGGCTGAAGAACAGCAGAAACCAGAAGCTGATGTCCTGCTCCCGGTAGCCCGGCACGGTGCCCAGGAGGCGAAACATCGGCTGGATGATCTGGATCCAGCGAGGGTTCTCCACGAGCGTCGGTACGGGGTCCTCCTCGTCGGGCTCGTCGATGAGCAGCGCCCAGCCGTTCTGCGCGGCGGCCAGGCGCAGGGCATCCACCTTCTGCTCGGGCACGAATCCGGTAAGATAGGACAGCTCCTCGTCGGTGGACATTCCCGTGGAGACGCGCTCGAACTCGATCTCCTGCTCCAGATCGCGCGCCGCCGCCTCCAGGCGATGGCGCTGATTGGAGATGGCCTGAAGCTCCTCCTGCAGCCGTCCCAGCCTGCCCTCCTCCTGGTCGATGGCCGCCCGCACCTCGGAAAGGCTGCGGTCCGGAAGCCGGATTTCTTCGAAGGGAACCTCCGCCGCCGCTCCGGTGCTGACCAGCGCCACCCGGGCGACGGTCTTTCCGGATTCGATCACGAACGCCCCGGCTTCCGGGGGGATCCTTTTCAGCTCCTCGGGGGAGAGCTCGTACAGCCTGACCCGCACCCCCCGGGCTCCCAGCTCCTCGAGGTCGGAGGGGTTGAAATCACCCCAGCCGGAGTAACGGTCCGCTTCCCGGCGGAGGCGCTCGATGTTCTCACGGGTTGTGCGGGTCTCTTCGGACAGCTCGCCTGCCCGGCGTGCCAGCTCCAGTCCGGCAAGGCGCACCTCTTCGCGCCGGCGGGCCGCCTGCTCACCGGAGAGGGACTCTCCTTCGCGATCCGATTCCCCTCTTCGCTTGCCCTGAAGCGGCAGAACGAAGAAGGAGCGCTCGATCTGTGCCCGCAGCTCCTGCAGGCGGGCCAGCTGCTCGCTGCTGCCGCTCTTCTGCTCCACGTGGAGCACTCCCAGGCGGCGAAGAGCCTTCAACGAGTCCGTGCGGAAGCGGTCCAGCACCACCACCGCCACCTTCTTCATCCGAACGATCATTCCTGCACCTTCAACAACTTGCTCTTTGCCATCTTGCCCCGCACCACGGCAGCGGTCTGCTGGTCGCCCAGATAGATCTGGATGATGCGGATGTTTTCGCGGGTCTCCGGTATCTTCACTTTTTCGAAGAGGTTCACCCGCTGGCTGGTGATGCGCAGCTCCTCCCCCAGGAGCCTCGCCTGCTCCTCCAGCACGCCGATCTCCGCATCGAGCGCTCCCGTGCCCTTGATGATCTGCACAGCACTGTCCACCCACAGGGGCATCCGGAACAGACCGTAGGGGGTCTCCCGGAACTCGATTCCCTGGAACACCGGGATGTCCACGCCGGCGATGTTGCCCGTCTCGGTGCGGAGGTCGGCCACGGCGATGAACCGGCTCACCCCGGCTCCAGGCGGTGTGTCTTCCGTGGCGTCTTCGCCATCACGCAGGGTGGGGTCTTCCCCATTCCGAAGGATGGGGTCTTCCCCAAAGACCGCCACCCACTCGTCGAGCTGGCGTTGCAGCCCCTCCCTGGCCTCCTGCAGGCGGCGGCTGTGGTTTTCCACCTTGCGGATCTCCATCTGCAGCTGCTGCTTCTTCAGTATGAGCGTGGGCAGATAGCGCTGAAAGCGCTTCAGGGCGTCCTTCTGCCACTTGAGCTCGTTCTTGGTGTACTTGATCTTAGCCAACCGCGCGCTCCGCCGCATCAACCTGCGCCGGCCAGAACTGGTCGATCAGCTCGGTGCGCAGGCCCGTCTCCTCCGGAGCGAAGCACTCGGCCAGGATCTCCCAGCCCTTGTCCAGAGCCTGCTCCAGGGGAATGTTCACCGCCAGGTCCATGAGCTCCCGTTCGAAGATCTCCCCGTACTTGATCAGCTTCTGGTCCCAGTCGGACATGCGGAAGCCCATGGATCTCTTCTCCACGGATTCCAGGTAGTTGGCGTACAGGCGGATCATGCCGTCCATCAGTGGACGGTGATCGGCCCGGGTGTTCTTGTTGACCAGCTGTTTCAGCCGCGACAGGGAGCCGAAGGGCTCGATGCGCCCGTTGCGCAGGTAGAACTGCCCCTCGGTGATGTAGCCAGTGTTGTCCGGCACCGGGTGGGTCACGTCGTCTCCGGGCATGGTGGTGACGGCCAGGATCGTGATGGATCCAGCGCCCTCGAAGTCCACCGCCTTCTCGTAGCGCGAGGCGAGCTGGCTGTACAGGTCTCCCGGGTAGCCGCGGTTGGAAGGGACCTGCTCCATGGTGATCGAGATCTCCTTGAGGGCGTCGGAGAAGTTGGTCATGTCCGTGAGCAGGACCAGCACCCGGCGTCCCTTGAGGGCGAAACGCTCCGCCACCGCCAGGGAGATGTCCGGAACCAGCAGCGCCTCCACCACGGGGTCGGCGGCGGTGTGGACGAAAAAGGTGGTCCGGCTCAGGGCGCCTCCCTCCTCCAGGGCGTCGCGGAAGTACAGGTAGTCGTCGTACTTCAGTCCGCAGCCGCCCAGGATGATCATGTCCACCTCCGCCTGCATGGCGATGCGGGCCAGCAGGGGATTGTAGGGCTCGCCGGAGACCGAGAAGATCGGCAACTTCTGGCTCTCCACCAGGGTATTGAACACATCGATCATGGGGATCCCGGTGCGGATCATGTTGCGCGGGATAATGCGCCTGGCCGGGTTGACCGAGGGGCCGCCGATCTCGATCAGGTTTTCCGTCAGGGCCGGTCCCTTGTCCCGGGGCGCGCCGCTGCCGTCGAAGATCCGTCCCAGAAGGTCGTCCGAGAAGGAGACGCGCATCGGGTGCCCCAGGAAGCGGACCTCGTCCCCGGTGGAAACGCCCCTGGAGCCGGCGTAGACCTGCAGGGAGACCCGCTCTTCCTGCAGGCGGATCACCTCCGCCAGGGACTCACCGTGGCCCGAGCTGACCAGGGCCAGCTCGCCGTAGCGGATGCCGGAGGCGGTGACGGTGATGACGTTTCCCGAGATGGCTTCTATCCTGCTGTATACCTTGCGCATGATCCCTGCTCCCTTACGAAGAGGTGCCCGCGGAAACCAGGTGCCGCGCGGCGTCCATCACTCCCATTCGCCGCTGCTCCAGCATGCCGCGAATCTCTCCCTCCACTGACTGGAACTCATCCGAGTTCCAGGGCGCCCCGTTCCAGTCCAGGTACCTCTGGCGCAACTGCTGGAAGAAGCGGCGGGCCTCCGTCTTGTCCGGAAGGTCCAGCCGCGCGGCGATGATCTCCAGCAGAAGCTGGAAGGTGTAGCGTTGGCGCTCGGTGCTGACCGAGGCGTCGACGGGGTCGAAGGCGTTCTGCTGGAGGTAGACTGCGTCCACGAAATCGCCCTTCAGGTAGGTGACGTAGTCCTCCAGGCTGGTTCCCTCCTCGCCCACCACCTTCATCATCTGGGAGATCTCGTTGCTGCGGTACAGGAGCTGCCGGGCGTACTCGGTCTTCTCCCGGTCCACTACTCCCTCGTACTTGCTCCAGCTGTCCAGCGGGTGGATGGCCGGGTACTTTCGCGCGTCCGAGCGCTCCCGGGACAGGCCGTGAAACGCCCCCACCACCTTGAGGGTTCCCTGGGTGACGGGCTCCTCGAAGTTGCCGCCGGCGGGGCTCACCGTGCCGCCGATGGTAACCGAGCCCAGGCTCCCGTCCTTGAGCCGCACCATGCCGGCCCGCTCGTAGAAGCCGGCAATGACGGACTCCAGGTACGCCGGGAAGGCCTCCTCGCCGGGAATCTCCTCCAGCCGTCCGGACATCTCCCGCATGGCCTGCGCCCAGCGCGAGGTGGAATCGGCCAGCAGCAGCACGTTCAGGGCCATCTGGCGGTAGTGCTCGGCGATCGTGACCGCCGTGTACACCGAGGCTTCCCGGGCGGCCACCGGCATGGAGCTGGTGTTGCAGATGATCACGGTCCGCTCCATCAGGGAGCGGCCCGTGCGCGGGTCGATCAGCTCCGGAAACTCCCGCAGCGTCTCCACGACCTCGCCGGCCCGCTCGCCGCAGGCGGCGATGATCACGATGTCCACCTCGGCGTTGCGGCTGGTGATCTGCTGAAGCACGGTCTTGCCGGCTCCGAAAGGCCCCGGGATGCAGTACGTGCCTCCCCGGGCCACCGGGAAGAAGGTGTCGATGATGCGCACCTTCGTGACCACCGGCTCCTGCGGCTTCAGTCTCTCCGCGTAGGCGTCTATGGCCCGCTTCACCGGCCATTCGAAGCGCATGGTGAGCGGGATGAGGTTGCCCCGGGAGTCCTGGATCTTAGCGATGGTGTCTTTCGCGGTGTACTGCCCGGAGCGGGCCACCGACTTCACAGTGTAGGTGTCGTAGAAGTTGTAGGGCACCATGATCCGGTGCTTGAACATCCCCTCCGGCACGGTTCCCAGCGTCTCTCCCCTCGTGACCGTCTGTCCGGCCTCCGCCTGGGGGCTGAACTCCCATTTCTTCTCCGCGGACAGAGGGTTGAGGTAGACGCCGCGCTGCAGGAAGAACCCGTGTTCCCTGGCCAGCTCCGGAAGGGGATTCTGCAGCCCGTCGTAGATCTGCCCCAGAAGCCCGGGTCCCAGCTGCACGGCCAGCAGCTCCCCGGTGAACTCCACCGGGTCGCCGATTCCGATTCCCCGGGTCATCTCGAAGACCTGAAGCTCGACCCGGCTGCCCCGCACGCGGATCACCTCGGATTTCAGCCTCTTGTCCTCCACGACCACGTAGCCCACTTCGTTCATGAGCACGTCGCCGTCCACCTGGACGGTGACCATGTTGCCGCTCACGCCGACAACCGTACCGCTATGCTTGGTCATGATTGTTCTCTCCGTATCCCATGCACGGGTGCCATGATGTGCCCGTAGACGTGCTCGAAGCGCTCCCGGCCCCGGCGGCGCTCGAACAGCGCCTTGCGCCTGAGCAAGCGCAGCCTCAGGTAGTAGAGGATGAGACGTTCGAGATCGAAGTAGTGCCCCACCTCCAGCTCGTCCAGGTAGTTCCACCGCGCCCGGTTCAGGACCTCCTCGGCGGCCAGCGGCGAGTCCTGGGTAAAGGCGCTGCGCGCCACCTCCTCCAACCCCACTATCTCTGGAGCCTCCACCAGATGCGGCTCCGCCTCCTCACCCTTGCGCTTGGCCCTGAGGCGCACCAGCTCGTTGCGCAGCGCCGACTCCCAGCCGCGCCAGCTCTGAAGCAGCGCGCAGGGGGCCTTCGAGGGCTCCTGCAGCGGGGAGCCCGCGGCCAGCAGGAGCTGGTAGTCCGCCGCGGTGAGCTGCTCGCGGGCCAGGGTCAGAAAGTCCTCGATCTCCGGCGCCTTGTCGGTCTCGTAGAAGAGCATGGGCAGAGAGGCCACCGCGTAGTAGTACTGGCTCAAGGGTGGTCAGCTCTCCTCGGAAACGGCGGCGTTGATCAGCTCCGAGAGCCGCGGGTTGAGGTATTCGGCCAGGATCTCTGCAATACCCTGATCGGAAAAGTTGTAATAGGCGGAGCCGTCCTTCATGCCGATGCGGAACCCCGCTCCCAGGGCCGGGAAGGGCTTGATCTCCACTCCCCGCTTGATCCTCCCGGCAAGGCTCCCGCGCAGGCTCTTCTCCAGGCGGCCCAGCTCATCGGGCGGCAGCAGGACGTTCAGGTTGGGCAGGCTCTGCTCGTCCCAGCCCTTCACCAGGGTGAGGATGCACTCCTCGAGGACCTTTCCCTTCAGCGCCTCTGCGGTCTGCTCGCGCAGGACCGCCTCGAACAGCTTCATGATGTTGTTCTTCACGGACAGGACCGTGTTCCTTCCGGCCTGCTTGACCGCTTCCTGGCCCATCTGCTGGAACCGCGCCGCTTCCCGTTTGGCCTGGTTGACGATGTCGGCGGCCTCCCGGTGGGCGTCCGCCAGCAGGCGGTCGGCTTTGCGCTGCGCATCCTTCTCGATCTGGGCCGCCTGCTTCTCGGCCGCCCTGACCCCCTCACTCTTGATCTTGTCGATCAGTTCCTGGAGTTGTGTATCCATCCCTTCCTCTCAAATAAGCTCAAGCTCATCCTACGCTGCCGGTGATACCAGAAGGTACCCGCGGATTGGGGAAAAATCAAACACAGTAAAGCCTTACATGAGGTCGTCTGTCAACATGTAGGCGCGGATCTTTTCCATTCTGCGCTTGATGAGCGGACAGACCGCCTCCGGGAACTGAAAGTCCTCGCAGCGCTGATGGAAGATCCTTTCCAGGTGAGCCAGAAGCTGCTCCACGCTGGCGAAGCCCTCCGGGTCCACACGGGCCAGCTCTTCTGCCAGCCTCTCCACTGCCTTGATTTCGCCCCGCAGCACGCCCAGGTTCTCGAGGAACACGTAGTTGGTGAGCTCCCCGCTGCTGCGGCGCCGCTCGGCCATGTCGATGAGAAACTGGAGATCCTCCTTCAGGTCTTCCAGCTCCACGGACAGGATCTTGAGAAACTTCGCTCCCCGTTCCCTCATCTCACTCGTTTCCCGAAAGCGCCTGGTTGATCTTCCCGACCTCCGCCCGCAGCTTGTCGGCCATGGCCTCCGCGGCCCTGCGCAGGCCGTCGATCACCGCCCTGTCTGCCCTTCCGCCCTGCCCCGCGATGCCCTGGACCGTGCCGGAATACAGGATCTTGCCGTCGGAGACGCGGATGATCCGCGTGGTGGCGGTGGTTCGGCTCTTGAAGATGTTGTACTTCCTGCCGTCCAGCTCCACCTGGTCCACCGAGTAGGTGTCGTTCAGCACCATCACCAGGTAGGAGACCTCCTTTTCCACGCCCATACGGCGGATGGAGTCTGGGTCCCCTCCGAACACGCGCATGAACTCCTGGCCCAGCAGCAGGCCGTTGTACTGGGAGAACTCCAAGCCGACCTCCCCCAGTCCGTTGTAGACGGCGTCCAGGATCACGGGGTCCTGGGCCACGTAGTCGCCGGCCCTTTCCAGAACCACGATCGTGGCCCTGCGCGCCGGCGGGACGTACACGAAGTCCCGGCTCACCGCTTCGAAGCGGTAGGTGTAGTCCTTCACCCGGTAGACCAGCGAGGCCCGCACCACTGTTTCCTGGTTCGGGTCGTCCAGGCGGGCGATGGAGCAGTTGGCCTGTCCGTAGTCGTTGGTAGCCACGGAGCTGGTCAGGAGGCCGCTGCCCTTGATGAACTCGAAGAAGACCGGCGCGCCCGTGACCAGGGCTTTGCCGGAGCCGAAGTTGTAGGTCAGGATGATGCTGGGCTCCAGGGTCCCCTCCCCTCCCACCTTGACCGAGCTGGCGGTGATCTGGTTCTTGTTGGCGTCCAGCCACTCGGGCCCCGGCTCCAGGCTCAGGCCGGCCTCCACCTTGCCCAGCTCCGTCTGGGCGGTGTCCACCAGCTCCTTCACCTGCGGGGAGCCGCTGCCCGCCGCGCGCGCCTCGGCCAGCACGGAGACCAGCTGGCTGATCCCTTCGGCCACCGCCCCGTGCTCCAGCCTGTCCAGCCCGTGCCCCAGGTACTGGTCAAGGCGCTGGAGGAGCATGCCGTCCCCGGGGGAGGCCGGCGGGACGGGCTCGCTCTGCGGCCGGGGCTCCTGGAGCGGCTGGGGAGCCCCGCCGCAGCCGGCGCCCAGCAGCAGGACGGCCAGAACCGCGGCGGCGGCCAGGGCCGGCAGCGACCGCTGCCGGGAGGGCATGTACCGGGGGCTGGGGCTGGCCTCACGCTGCATGGGCACCTCCCGCCTACCAGCGTACTTCCAGGGTCTGGGGTTGCGGATTCGACAGGAGATCCGCCACTGCTATGCTGTAGGAAACGCTCCTTTCGTCCGGCGCCAGGGTGCCCAGGGAGTGGCTACTGATCTTGCGGGGCGCCCGGACCACGAAGCTGAGCTCGTAGTCCTGGAACAGCAGCCGGATCAGCTCCAGGGTGTCCTGGTCCGGGGGCGGGCCGCCGGGGCTGAGGACGCAGCGGAACACCTGTGCCTCCCCTTCCTGTACCAGGCTGAAGTCCCCGCCCTTGCCCACGCCGTCCGCCTGCTCCACCCGATCGAAGGCCAGGGAGGCGCGGATGGTGACGTCCTTCTCGTCCTCGCTGCGCTGGTAGCTGAGCAGCCGCAGGCCCTGGGAGGCCGCGACGGCGCGCTGGAAATCCTCACGCGAAACCGGCAGGGGCAGCGTATGGGCGTCTCCGGAGGCGTCGATGTCCTTCACCATCTGGGAGACCCTGTAGGTCAGGCTCAGGGTGCCGGAGCCATCGGCATCGAACCGGAATTCGCTCTCGATGCCGATGCAGGAGGAGAGCATCAGGAGCGGCAGGACGATCAGCAGCGCTGCAGCGCGATTTCTCATGGATAGCAGTCCTCATGTGGGGCGGTCCTCGCAGGGGCGCCGGGTCGTTTCGGGAGGCCATTATAGCACAATGGGTCGACCTTGATAAGCGAAACGGTAGCGTGGTAGACTTTGCGCCGAAACTGTGCCCGGAGGAGCCGTACTTGCTGAACCACAAAGTCGTCGCCATGCTGCTAACGCTTATGCTGCTTGCGGTGGGAGGGGTCGTGACCGCCCAGGAGGGGGGCGGAGGGGACCAGCAGCCGGAGGGCCAGGCCGCTCCGATCAGCGTGTACTCCCTTGGCTCTCAGACCATCTCCATCAGCGCCGGTGTGCTCATTCCCCTCTTCTACCAGACCTTTCAGGGGCAGGTGGTGGGCACTACGAACCTCTCGCTGGGAGGGATGGGGTCGCTCCAGTACGGGCTGCACCTGGACAACCACTGGCTTCTGGGGCTGGAGGTGGGAGGCTCCTTCAACCACAGCATCCGGGACAATTTCCTCTACATGGTGCCCATCAGCCTCAAGGGGGAGTACATCTTTCATCTCTTCCCCTTCGAGTTCCCCGTGTACCTGGGTGCAGGGATGGCGATCCTGAAGTACCGTGACCAGGCGCACATCAACCTCATCCTCAAGCCGGGCTTCTCCACGGTCTGGAAGTACAACACGGAGTGGGGATTCGGGCTCAACCTGGTCTACTGGTGGGTGCCGCAGCCCTGGCCGAAGGACCCGGCCAAGAGCCGGATGGGCAACTTCCTGGAGCTGTCCCTGACGGCCCAGTACAACTTCTAAAGAATGGACGGGACCATGAAGCGAGCCTTGCTTTGCCTGACTGCCCTTTCCCTGCTGGTGCTGGCCGGCGCCTGCACCAACACCGAGCTGAACCCGATCTTCTACGCCCTGGAGATCGAGCAACCCCTGCAGGAGGACCGCGGCCTGGCGGACAACATCACCGTGCAGGCGCTTGCGGAGTCGGCTTCCGCTTACTTCGCGGCGGCGAACACCCTCTACACCAGGGCCAGGGCGGACACGACCGGCGCCCCGGCCAGCTGGGAGGCGGTCACCCCGCCCCAGGCGGGAGCCCTGTGCAACAGCGTCGCGGTGGTGGGGGGCGTGCTGTACGCCGGCTTCTTCGACCGCGTGAGCGGGGCCGGCCTGGGCCTGTGGAGGACGGACCCGGCCACCATCAGCTGGAGCCGGGTGAGCGATACCGGCGGCTACCTGGACGGGGTCGTACAAATCAGCGGGCTGTTCCCTCTGGGGGGAACCAACCTGGGCATCGCCACGGCCAGGGACAGTGGCGGGACTTTCACCTACGCCCTGATCACGGGCGACATCTCCCCGGCCACGCCTACGCTCAACGCGGCCCTGACCGGGAGCGAGAACTTCCAGGACGCTCTGTACGACGGCGCCGCCAGCTACTACGCCATTGCCGGCAACACCCTGTACAAGGGCACGCTGGCGGCGCCGGCTGCGCTGGGCACCGCCCCCACCAGCACCCTCCCCTACGGCGGGCTCCACTGGGACGGCGCCAACCTGTACATCTCTTCCGGGGACGGGACGCTATTCCGCTCCAGTGACTCCGGGGCAACCTGGACCGCCTCGGGCGCCGCGGTCACGGTGGGAAGCGACACGGTGGCCTTCGGGCGCTTCGCCGGCCTGGACAGCGGGGACGTAGTGGCGGCCACCAACGGCTACGGCTACTACCTCCTGCCCGGCGGAGACGTGGCGGCCGCGGGGCTGGTGCGGTCCCCCGACTACACCATCACCAACCTGTACAACGCTGTGATCCTCTCTTTCCTGCACGTCCCGGCCGCCAGCGACCCGGCGGGGGTGGAGCGCCTGTTCGCCTGCACCTCGGGGGCCGGGCTGTGGCGCGGGGACTACCTGGACGGCGCCTGGCAGTGGAAGCAGGAGTGAGATCCGTCCTTCCGCCCCGGCCGCGGGTCACGAGCGTATTGTTTTAGATACTACCTGCGCCGCTTTCTGAGATTCGTCCCCCCTGGGGGGGCGCCGGGAGGTGCGGTCAGCCCTCGGGCCCCGGCGCGCCTGTGCTTGCCCTCAGGAAGGCCCGTCCCGGTAGAGGGGCTCCAGGGCCGCCTCCAGCTCCGGGTCCTGCTCGTAGTAGTGGGTCCGTCGTTCCGCCGCAGAGAGGCCCACCAGCTCGTGGCTGGCGTAGTGGATCCAGAAGTCCTGCTCCTGCGAGTCGATGACGTGCTTGCAGCAGTAGAAGTCCGGGTGCACCGGGAGCTGCTCGTGCGCGTAGGTGCGCACCTTATAGTCGTGAACCGCGATTTTGATGTCCTTGCGGGGGATGCCTTTCCCCAGCACGATCTCCACCAGATGGTTCACGGTCCTGCCGGTGTCGAAGATGTCGTCCACCAGCAGCACCCTGTCCCCCTGGCGCAGATGCTCGGGGTTGTAGGTCCAGCCTTCCACCTTCACGCGGCTCTGCACGCTGATGTCCGTGTAGGAGCGGGCCACCACCGCCGCATAGTAGACCGGGCGGTCCTCCTTGCGGATCAGCTTGAAGTACTCGCTGATGACGTTGCCCAGGTAGGCGCCCCCGCGCAGGGACACGTAGATGACGTCGGGGACGAAGCCGGACCCGTGGATGCGGTGGGCCAGCTTGATGGCGTTGTTCCGTACGGTCAGGTAGGGTAGGAATACCTTGTGCACCGTTTCCCCCTTTGCAGCCGCGGTGCCTCTACCGGTCCGTGGATCCGGGGCCGAGCGCCGGGATCGTGAGCTCCAGGGCGCGCCCGCCGCGCAGCGCCTGGAGGTCGAGGGGCTGGCCCACCTCCGCCAGGGACCGGTAGTAGTCCGCCAGGCTCTCCAGGGTGCGGCCGTTCACGCCGGTGATCCGGTCTCCGGTCCGCAGCCCGGCCGCGTAGGCGGGGGTGCCTCGATACACGGCCAGCGCCACCACGCCGGCCTGCCCTGCCGCCGCGGGGGGCCGGCCTTCCTGGGGCGCCGCCTCCCCCTCCTGGGCGGCCTGGGCTCCCTCCTGGCCCGGCCCTTGCTCGGCCGGCTGCTCCCAGTCAGCCACCAGGCCCGGCCACAGATCGGAGTTGCGCAGCGCCAGCTGCGGGTCTTCTTCCCGGGTGCCCGTGGTGGCGCTCACGGCGACGGAGGCCCCGTAACGGTCCACCAGCAGCGCGGTGCGCTGCCCCGGGGCCGTATCCCCCACCTCCAGGATGAGTCGCTCGGCGCTGGGGATCTCCTGACCGTTGAAGCTGGTGATCAGGTCCCCGGGCCGCAGGCCGGCCTGCCGGGCGGGGGAAGGCAGGTAGACATTGGTGACCAGGGCCCCGGCTGGGGCCGCGGCGCCCAGACGCTGCAGCTCTTCCGGGCTCAGGTCGCGCACGGTAACTCCCAGCCACCCGTACAGCGCGCGGCCGTAGAGGATGAGCTCGTCCAGGTTGCGCCGTATGTGGTCGATGGGGATGGCGAAGCCGAAGCCCATGTAGTTCCCCGTGGTGGAGGCAATCCAGGTGTTGATGCCCACCACTTCCCCTTCGAGGTTGATCAGCGGGCCGCCGGAGTTGCCCGGGTTGATCACCGCATCGGTCTGGATGAAGTCGCTGATGTTGCCCCCCGGCCCTCCCTGCCTGCCCAGCGCGCTGACGATGCCCGCGGTGAGGCTGGACTCCAGGCCCAGGGGACTGCCCGCGGCGAGCACCCAGTCGCCTACCTGCAGCTCGGAGGCGCTGCCCAGCACCGCCACCTGCACGGGGGTGGCGCTGGTAAAGGACAGCAGAGCGATGTCTTTGCGCGGGTCGCGACCCACGAGCGTGGCCGGCGCGGTCTGCCCGCTGGCCAGCCTGAGGCTGATCTCCTCCGCCCCGCCGATGACATGGTTGTTGGTGAGCACGTACACGGTGTCACCGTCGCGGCGGACGATCACCCCGGAGCCCAGGCCGGAGCGGCGGTACTCGCGCTCGCCCTCCTGGCGCTCTTCCGGGGAGGTGGGATCGGAGAAGAAGTCCTCCGGCCTGACACCCTCCGGGATGGGCTGGCGGATGATCTCCACCACGTCGATCTGCACCACCGCAGGCATCGTGGCTTCCGCCACCTGGTGGATGCGCTGCTGGAAGGCACCCAGGACCGAGGCGGGAGAGGAGGCGGCGGGCTCCTCCACCTGGGGGCTCGCCGCGGCGGCCAGGGCAAGAGCCGCCCCGAAGAGGGCGGTGAGCAAACCCTTCCTGAGCGTCTTCATGCCGGCTGCCTGGCCTGGCGCACGGACGGAAGGCGGGTGAGCACCTCGGTGCGATCTTTGAGAATGGCCACGGTATGCTCGAAATGCGCCGCGTCGCCGCCGTCGGCGGTAACCACGGTCCAGTGATCTTCCAGGACCTTCACCTCCCAGGTGCCGGTGGTGACCATGGGCTCCAGGGCGAGCACCATACCCGGCTTCAGGCGGGGATTGGGACCGCTGGAGACGTAGTTGGGCACCTGGGGCTCCTCGTGGGGGGAGAAGCCCACTCCGTGGCCGCAGTACTGCCGCACCACCTCGAAGGAGCCGGCCCGCGCATGACCGTACACGGCCAGGGAGATGTCGCTCACCCGGTTCCCCGCCACCGCCGCCTCCACGCCCTTCTGCAGGCATTCCCGGGTGACCCGCAGAAGGCGTTCCCGGGGGACGGCGATCCTGCCCACCGGCAGGGTCACGGCGGCGTCGCTGAAATAACCGTCCAGATTCACCCCCAGATCCAGGCTTACGATGTCCCCGGGTTGGAGCTTCCTCCTGCCGGGGATGCCGTGGATCACCTCCTGGTTCACCGAAACGCACAGAGAAGCGGGGTAGTCCAGGTAACCCAGGAACGCAGGCTCGGCGCCCTGGCGCCGGATCTCCGCGCGCGCCGCCGCGTCGAGCTCCGCCGTGGACACGCCCGGCTGGACCAGCGGGCCCAGGAGCTCCAGTGTCTCTGAGAGAATGCGGGACGCCTCGCGGATCTTCTCGATGTCCGCGGGGTTCTTCAGCTTGACCATCTACTCCTGCTTCGGTTCCTGCTTCGGCTCCCTGGGCTTTTCCCTCCTGGGCTCGGGCTTGTTGTCCAGGGTGGCAAAGATCTGCTCGGCGCCGGGACCGAAGGCATCCTTGATGATTGCGCTTACCGTCTCCGCATTTCCATCGGTGATGGTGACCTTCCCCTCGCTCACCACCCCTTCCTGCACGGTGAGCCGCGGCGTGCTGATGTTGCCCAGGACCCTGCCGGTGTCCAGCAGCACTACCTCTTCGGAGGCCACGATGTTGCCGATCAGGGTGCCCGCCACGGTGACGCGGCGCGCTACGATGTCGGTCTTGACCTTGCCGGTAGGCCCGATGGTGAGATGATCGTTGGTCTTGATGGCCCCCTCGAACTTGCCCTCGATGAGAATGGAGCCGTTGACGAAGAATCTGCCTTCGAAGACCGAGTTCTCGCCGATGACGCAGTTCGCACCTTCACCACGGGGGGCCATGACCGCTCCTTTGACCGCATTCTTCACTGCAGCTCTCCCGCTGGCAACCGTAGCACGTTTGCTATTCCTCTGCAATAACTCTCAGGATGAGCCGGGCCTGGTGGTTGGCCGGGTCCAGATCCAGGGCGTACTCGCACTCCCTCCGCGCGGCGGCCGGGTCTCCCAGCCGGAGCAGAACCTCTGCCAGCCGGGCGCGGATCAGGGAGCGCCTCCCGGCGGTCTGGGCCCCGGGGGACAGGAGCGCTTCGGCCTTCATGAGGGTGTCGGAAGCCTCCCTCAGGCTGCCGGAGTGGGCCTGCACCGCCGCCAGGTTGCAGCGAACCCGCCAGTCGTCGCGCACCTGGAGCGACCGTTGCAGCAGGGCCGCAGCCTCCGCGTCGCTGCCTTGAAGGGCCGCCAGCAGCCCCTCCAGCTCCAGCAGCCCGGCCCCGGGTGGCCCCGGCGCCGAGCGCCGGTGCTCCTCCAGGGCCATGCGGGCGCCCTCCAGGTCCGCGGAGTGGAGAAGGCTGAGGAAGAGGGCGTCGAAGATGGGCCGGGACCCCGGTGAGGCGTTGAAGAGGCCCCACAGCCTGGAGGTGTAGGGCCGGCCGCGGTCACCTTCCAGGGTCAGGGCCAGAAGCCTGGCCTGCGGGTTCTCGGGCTCTGCAGCCAGGGCCCGCTGCAGGACCGTTCCGGCCTGCGGCCTGTCTCCCCGGCGGGCCAGCGCCTCCGCGTAGGCCAGAAGCGCCGCCGGGTTCTGGGGGAATCGCCTGGCCCCTTGGGCCAGCACGTCCAGCGCCGCCTGCCTGCCGCCCCCCTGCTCCAGCAGGCCGGCCAGCGCGCGGTACGGCAGCGGCGAGAAGCCCGGGTGGGCGGCGATGAGGTCTCGATAGGCCGCCGCTGCGGCGTCCCTGCGCCCCAGCTGGCGGAGCAGGTCGGCCCGCACCGCGAGCAGGTCCGGTCTGTCCGGCCCCGCCCACTCCAGATCGGCCAGGCTTTCGGCGGGTTTGCCTGCGTCGTAGGCCACCAGGGCGCGTACCTCCGCGTAGGGTCGTTCCGCCGGCAGGGTGCGCGACAGCTGCAGGGCCCGTTCTGGCCTGCCCTCCTGCATCCACAGCAGCACCGCATCCAGCAGCACCCGCGGGTCGCCCAGCTCCCCCGCGGCCTGCTCCACCCTCTCCGCCCCGCGCTCGGGGGGAAGAGAGGCCAGGGCGGCCAGGCGCGGGGTGAGCTTCTCCCGGGGCGGGAGGGCCACCGGCCAGCCGCTGAAGGACGCCTCGGCCGCCAGCCCGGCCAGGTCCTCCTGCCGGGCCGGGGCCTGGAGCGCCCGCTCCAGGGCGCGTACGGTGCGTTGGTCCATGGGCCGGCCCGAGCGCAGGCAGGCGTAGGCGAACACGGCCCTGAGGCTCCTCGCACCGGGAATGCGCTCCGCCGCGCGGCGGGCAAGCCCGCGGTAGAAGAGGAAGCTCCCCCCTGCCCGGGCCATGGTGTCGGCGCGTTTCAGAACGCGCAGCAGGGTGTACTCGCTGCCTGCCCGGTCGAGGGCCTGGGAGAGCTGGTCTTCCGCCCGAGGGAAATAGCCCAGGGAGATGGAGTAATCCGCCTCGCGCAGCAGGGGGTCCAGCGCGGCGGACCCGCGGGAGGCGGCCCGCTGCACGAGCATGAAGACCGCCAGGGCCGAAACGGCCACCGCTGCGGCGAGCGCCAACGCCAGCAGCAGCCGTTTGCCGGACCTGCGCATGACTCGCTACAGTCCGACCTGGCGGCGAATGCCGTCGAGCACGCCGTTGATGAAGCGGTAGGAGTCGTCGGTGCCGAAATCCTTGGCGATGTCGATGGCCTCGTCGATGGTGACCGAGGGCGGAATGTCGCGCTGGTAGAGAAGACAGTACACGCTCATCCGCAAGATCGCCAGATCCACGCGGCCCAACCGGTCGAAGTCCCAGTGCTCCAGCTGGCGGCGGATGTGCCCGTCCACGTCGGGCAGCTTCTCGATCGTTCCCTGGACGATGAGCCGCGCGAACGCCTTGGTGTCCTCCGGCAGATCGGCCAGCTTCTGCTCATCCAGCCAGGGGAAGGAAAGCAGCTCTTCGGCGGGGCAGCCGGATGTCTCGTGACTGTACAGGGCCTGAAAGGCCAGGATGCGACCCCTCCGTCGGGCCCCCATAGTCGGTTACCAGTTCAGGTTCTCGTCGAAGATCTTGATCTCGGCCTTCTTCTTCAGCTCGTCGAGAAGGTCGAGGATGGCTTTCTGGTAGTACTCCGCCTGTTTGCGCTGCATCAGCTGCAGGCTGATCTCCTGCCGGACCGTGGTCTTGTTCTGGGGAGGCACGGTGTCGTCCAGCCCCAGGAGCTTGAAGGGGATCTTGTCGGTGATTTTGATGATGTGGTAGCCGATGTTGGACTTGAGCACGCCGCTCACCTCCCCCACTTCCATCTTGAAGGGGGCCTCGAAGAAGTCCTTGCCCAGAAGCTGGCGGCGAGCCTGGTCGTCCCGGCGCAGGTAGCCGAAGTCCCCTCCCTGGTACCGGGAGCTCTTGTCGTCGGAGTACTTCACCACCAGCTCGTCGAAGGAAGCCCCGTTGCGCAGCTCGCGGTAGATCTCCTCCGCGCGCGCCTTGGCCTTGTCCCTCTCGTCGCTTCCCCCCAGGGCGCGAGTGTCGATGAAGATGTGCTTGAAGCGGACCATATCCGGGGAGACGAAGGCGGCCTTGTTGGACTGGTAGAAATCCTCGATCTCTTCCTCGGTGGGCTTGGGAATGGACTCGAAGAAAGAGCGCTTCTTCTGCATCACGTACTTCTGCTGCAAGATCGTCTTGCGCAGCTCGTCCAGGTACTCGTTCCAACCCAGGCCGGACTGAGCCACCAGGCTGCGCAGCTCCTGGTCGCTGAGCTCGCGGTTGAGATTGAAGCCCGCCCCGCCCATCTGCTTGGCCTGAGCGATGCGGGCGTTGATCTCGGTCTGGCTGACCGTCACATTGTCGTGCTCCGCGGCCTGGTCGATCAGCTTTTCGCTCACCATCAGGTCCAGGAGCTTCTTGCGATCCTCGGTGGAGAGGGTCTGGCGGCCGCGCTGCTCGAGCTGATCCACCTTCTGGCGGAACTGCGTGACGGAGATGACCTCGAGCTTGTAGAGCCTTACGGTTGCCGCGGGTTTGTCGATGAGCTGCGCGGAGGCGAGAGCCGCACCCGCGCTGAGTATGGTAAGGGTGAGAATGATTCGTCTAAACACAACCAACACCTTTTCGTAGGATGCCGCAACGCATGCCGGGCGGTCAAGACCCGGGCGCAGCCACCTTAGCAGGCGGGAATTCCACTGTCAAGTATAGCATCAGGCGAGGGGAATTTCCGAGAAGCCTATCTTCTCCTTGAGCTTCTTGACTCCAGGGAGCTTCTGATCCAGCTCCAGGCCCTTGCGCAGGTACTTCACCGCCAGGTCGCGATGCCCGGTGGTGCAGTAGATCTCCGCGATCTTCTTGTAGAAGAAGGCGTTGTCCTTGCGGGAGAAGTCGAAGCGTATCATCTCCTTGATGTACTCGATGGCCTCCACCGGGGGCAGTGTGGTGGCCATCTTGAAGCAGGTGAGGGTGCGCAGCCTCTCGATCACCTCGTCCACGAAGTGGTGGAAATAGGGCCGGCTGGTCTCCATGACGTACAGCTCTTTGTACATCTCACAGGCCCGAACGTAGTCGCCCCTCCTCTCCATGGCCTCGGCGAGCAGGAACAGGCAGTCCATGCTGTCTTCGTAGCCCAGGTAGCGCTCCAGGTCGAAGCTCTCGTCTTCGGCCAGCAGCTGCTCGTACAGCTCCAGGGCCTCCCGATGCCGCGAGTTGAGCAGGTCGTAGAACACCAGACGGGACTGGCTCACCGGGTCCGCCCGGCGCGTCTTGAGGAAATCCCGGTAGTTGAACCTGATCTTCTGGAAATAGCGGACGAAGGCCCGATCGTAGTCGATCTTCTTCTGCGGGTTGCTGAGGGTCTCGTAGGCCCTGAGCAGCTCCCGCATCTGCTCGTCCGAGGCGCTTCTCTCCGGACGCCGGAGGTCTGGGTGCAACTCTTTGGCTTTTTTCCGAAACGAGCGCTTGATCTCCCCAGGCGAGCTGGGTGGCTCGATCCCCAGTATCTCGTAGTAGTTGACCAACGCCGCTCACTCTTCGATGTTTGCTAAAGAATACATTAGGTTGATAGTATTGTCAAGCTGAAAGAGGCGCGGATTGCCGGGGGGCGGAGCGCTCCGGAGTCGGGCGCGTGCCCGCGGGGGAGCATTCCCGCCGGAGTTGTTCGAGGCCGTCCCCGTATGCTATTCTGCACCCATGTTCGGATTCCTGATCAAGAAGGCATTCTTCGACATGTGGGACAACCTGATCCGCATGGTCATCTTGAACCTCGGCTTCATCGTCTGCCTGGCGGTGATGGTGTACTTTCCGCTGCTGTTTCGCGCCGTCCCGGTGCTGTTCTTCGCCTCCCTGGGGGTGGGCCTGGTCGTTCTGTTCGTGTACTCGGGCGCGATCAGCGGGATGGTGGGGATGATCGCCGACTACCAGCGGCCCGAGGCCTCCGATTTCCTGCGTTTCCTGAAGGGGAGCTGGCTGTCCAGCACGCTGTTCGCCCTTCTCAACCTGCTCCTGGTGTTCCTGCTGAGCGTAGCGTTTCCGGTCTACGGTAGTTTGAAGTCCATCGTTGGCCCCCTGGCCTCCTCGTTCCTGTTCTGGGTTACGGTCTTCTGGATACTGGCCTCGCTGTACTTCTTCCCGGTGCAGGCCAGGCTGGACAAGAGCTTTCGCAAGATCCTCAAGAAGATGGCGCTCCTGCTGCTGGACAACCCCCTGTTCTCCATCGGCCTGCTGATCGGGAGCCTGCTGGTGTTCGCGGTCTCCGCCTTCACGGCCTTGCTGCTCCCCGGGATCGCCTCGCTGCTGCTCTGGCTCAACGTGGCGCTGAAGCTGCGGCTGTACAAGTACGACTACCTGGAGAAGAACCCGGAGAACCGGCGCAACATCCCCTGGGACGCGCTGCTGACGGAGGACCGCGAAAGGGTGGGGAAGCGCACCCTGAAGGGGATGATCTTTCCCTGGAAGGAATAGGGGCGCTGCGCCCCTGGCAGCCGGAGGCCTGCGCGCGGGGATCATCCGGCGGGGCTACTTGATGTGCAGCCTCTTGCCGATCTCTTCGGCCTCCTCGGGGGAGTTCGGGATGGCCGAGAACTTGAGGAACATGCCCTCTTTCTCCATGTTTTTCATCAGCCGGCTGAGGGCCTTTCCGGCGCCGATCGTGTTCTTGGAGACGAAGGCGAAGCTGCGCTTGCCGGAGACCATGCCTGCCGAGTTCAGGAACTGGCCGACCTTGGCGGGGATCTTGCCGCTCATGTTGGACAACGGCTGGGTCCCCACGGCGATGTACTGGTACATGGTCAGCCTGCTGTTGACGTCGTGATCGCCGTCGACTATGTCCACGTGGTGCCCCTGGCTCTCGATTCCCCTTGCCAGCCCGCGGGCCAGGTTCAGGATCTTGTCCCGGGAGAATGTGGAAAAGAAAACGACGGCGATTCTCATCTCTGGCACCTTCTCTCCCGCCTGTACACAGGCGTGCTCCACCGGTAGTATAAGGGGCTGTTTCAAAAGGTCAAGTTGTGATGAGGACAATCGTCTGCCTGTTCGCCGCCTTCGCCCTGGTTGCGGCGTTGAGCGGCTGCCCAGGGCCGGGGCACGACGCGCAGCAGGTGCAGGGGCTCACTCTGCGCTCCCTGGGGCATCAAGTGCTGTCGGGCGCCTTCAGCATGCAGGCCGGCGGGGAGGTCCTGCGCGTCCTGTACCCCGACAGGGAGACCTTCTCGCTCACCCTGCTCACGGTGCCGGTGCCCCCCGGTGAGGCCGAGCCGGCCGTGGACTACCTGGACCGGCTGAGCGACGACCCCCATGGGGTGGCCGGCAACGAGCTTCTTCTGGTCGATGCGGGGGCGGAGCACGTCTTCTACGCGGACCGCTCCTCCAGCAGCACCGAGGAGCCGCCGACCAAGTGGGTGAGCCGGCCGGCCGGGCAGGACTACTGGTGGATCGATCTGCTCCCCTACACCGGCCAGCTGGTGGCCGCGCTGCCGGAGGAGGGCGCCCAGGCGGGCTCCCCGTCCATCCGTCTCTTCTTCGCCTCCGGTTCCACGCTCAGCAGCGCCACCACTTCCGGGACGTGGGACCCCCGGGAGGTGATCGCGCCGTTTCGGCAGCGAGGGCGGGTGTCGGTGCTCGGGGCTCTGGCAGGCTTCGTGGTCTACGAGGGCTACTCGAACCAGCTGCTCCTGGTCAGGGAGGCCGGCGGGAAGATCTCCACCCGCCGGCTCTTTGCAGGCGGCCAGGTGCACGAGGCCGCGGCCGGAGCGGACGGGACCCTGGCGGTGATCCTGTTCGACTCCGGGGCCGAGGAGATCCTCCTGCTGGAGGGAGACGCGAAGACCGGCGGCGCGATGCGGGTCACTCCGGTCACCCCGGCTCGCGGCACCTCCGCCGTCTACTATGCCCGGGTGGGGCAGAATCGCCTGTTCCTCTTCGACGAGCGGCGTCTGGAGGACCCGGAAGGCAGTTACGAGCTGTCGCTGCTGGTTCCCCAGGGGTCCGGCTACGCCAAGAAGATCCTCCTGAGGGGACTGGCTGCGCCTCTGGATTTCCAGGCTGCGGCCGCCGGGGAGAGTTTCTACGTGGTGTTCGACGGCCAGAAAGGCCTGCAGCTGCTCCAGGTCCCCCTGGAAGCGGTCCTGGGTGAGGCGGCTAGTTCAGGATCATGATCTGGCTTGCCAGGTAGTCATTCAGGAAGGCGGCGATCCAGCTCAGCGCCTCCCCAAGCTCTTCCGTACGGCCGGCGCCGTCCGTCGCCGTGCCCAGGAGGCCTGCCACGCTCAGCAGCCGTTCTTGAACGCCTTCCTTGAACACCCCGGCTTCGTGCAGGCGGGAGGCAAGCAGCGGGATGTCATCCTGCGCCGGGTGCGGA
The DNA here is from genome assembly GCA_964490725.1 of uncultured Spirochaetaceae bacterium. Classification (GTDB taxonomy): domain Bacteria; phylum Spirochaetota; class Spirochaetia; order SZUA-6; family DRHE01; genus CAZBDU01. The sequence continues at coordinate 36,659 of CAZBDU010000051.1, forward strand.
AGGTGGCGGTTGTCGGCGATCTTGGCGAGTATCTCCGCCAGCACCGTCTCCATGAGCACCGCCGCCGGACCCGTGTGCCCCGCCTCCAGGTGTCTTCCCGCTCGATTGAGCAGGGAGTCGTAGATTGCCACGCTGAGCATGAGGTCCTTGTGAAAGAAGTACCCCTTCTCCAGGTCGTCCCTGGCGCCGCGCAGGATTCCCAGATAGATCTGGGTGGAGTTGTAGTGGTCGAAGAACTTGAGATTGGCGAAGCTGTCGTAGTGGGGGCTGGAAGAGCCGAAGGTGGACTTCAGCAGCGACAGGCAGCTGGTCCTCCAGCGCTCGAACTCCTCCGGGTCTATCGTCCTCTTGTTGCCCGCAAAGTAGAGACGCTTGCAGGTCTTCTTGATCTGTTCACCGGCACCGATCAACTCGTCGAACAGTGCCATCACCTTGCCGGTTGTCCGCATTATCAGGCGATTGCCTCCGCAGTTTCCATTACCCAAATGTAGCCATTCCCGCACTTGCCGTCAATGGATAACACCTTTCCTGGAATGACTACGAGGAGGTGATACTATCTCATCAATAGGCGGCCGGCGTGTAACGGACTGGCGGCGTGTCATGGGCGGGTGGTCTGTCACGGATGCGGGCCTCACCGTGCCCGGAGGCGGCCGCCAGCGGCGAGGACCGCCGCGGCGAGCGGACCGGTACCGGCCGCCTATCGCCTGAGAGAGGACTGCTGTCCGCCCGCGCTCGAGGCGCCGGTGTCCGACGCGCCGGCCTCCGCCCCGCCCGCTGGCGGCGTGGCCGAGCCCTCTCCGCCGGCGCCGGCCGCTGCCGGCTGTGCGCCGCCCTGATC
>CAZBDU010000052.1:0-37294 GCA_964490725.1 uncultured Spirochaetaceae bacterium
CCTCCGGGCAGGCAGCCCCGCGCTGGCGGCAGACCGCGGCCATCATGGCCAACGACTCCGGACGGTTCGAGGACCGCTGGGTGCATCTGGTCGTGGATCCCGCCTCGCATTGCCTCTGGACCCGGGGCATCCGGCGGCTGTTCCTGCCGGTTCGCCACGGGGAGGGGAAGTTCCTCACCGGGCGCCCCCAGGAGCTGGAGGCGCTGGCCGCCTCCGGGCAGGTGACGCTGCGGTACGCGGAGGAGAGCGGAGAGCCGACCATGGAGTACCCCGCCAACCCGAACGGCTCCCCGGGGGCGGTGGCGGGGGTGTCGGACCCGACGGGCGCGGTGCTGGGGCTGATGCCCCATCCCGAGGCCCACGTCTCCCCCTGGACCCACCCCGCCTGGACGCGCGCGGCCGCGCTGGGGCGGGAGCTGCCGGCGGAAGGGGAGGGGCTGGCGCTGTTTCGCAACGCGGTGCGGCACGTGCGGGAGGCAGTGGGATGAAGGTGCCGGTGGCCATTCTGATGAGCGGCGCCGGCTCCAACGCCCGGCGGCTGCTGCAGCACCGGCAGGATCTGTACCAGGTGTGCCTGATCCTGTCGGACAACCCGCGCTCCAACTACCGGACCATCGCCGAGGAGTTCGGGGTGCCCCACCGCTTGAACGATATCTACCGTTTCTACGCCGTGCCCCACCCCGAGGAAGGGCTTGCCGAGGCAGACCGGCGCATCCTCAGGGACAGGAGGCTGCGGGAGGCCTACGACGCGGAGACAGACCGGCTGCTGGCCGAGCAGGGCGTGCAGCTCGTGGCCACCGCGGGCTACGACTGGATCGTGAGCTCCACGCTCTGCGAGCGCTACGTGATGGTCAACGTGCACCCCGGAGACCTGCGCGTCACTGACCCGCAGGGCCGGCGCCTGTACGTTGGGCTGGGGTGGGTGCCCACGGCGCGGGCCATCCTGGCGGGAGAGGTGGAGGCGCGCTCCAGCACGCACCTGGTGACGGCGCAGCTGGACGGCGGCCCCATAGCCAGGGTTTCGGCTCCCGTGCCCATTCCTCTGCCCAGGGGAGGCGGCGGTCAAGACCTGCTCCCCCGGGGGGTGGAGCTGCGGGAGATCGTCCGGGACGTGCAGACCCGGGGAGGGCGGCTGTACGGGGAGGAGCCGATCGTGCGCATCGCGAAGACCGTCCAGGCTCGCCTGAAGGAGGTGGGAGACTGGGTCGAGTTTCCGCGCACCCTGGAGGGCGTCGCCGGGCTGCTGCATTCCGGGCGCCTGCGACGGGGGCCGGGAGCGGGGCTGCGCCTGGACGGCGCCGCGCCCCCGGATCTGTTCCTGATGCGGCCGGAGGAGCGTCCCGCCGGCCGGGGGGCCCGCGGCGCAGGGGAGGGCGGCTGATGGCGAAGGTGCTGGTGATCGGAAGCGGCGGCAGGGAGCACGCCCTGGAGACCTTTCTCCTGCGCAGCCCATCGGTGGAGCGGGTGCTCTGCGCTCCCGGAAACGCCGGGACCCGGGAGAATCTGCCCCTGGAGGCTTCTGGGAAGGAGGGCTTCGCGGAGCTGGCCGGGTTCGTCGAGCGGGAGGGCGTCGATCTGACCGTGGTGGGACCCGAGGCCCCCCTTTGCGCAGGGATCGCCGAGGAGTTCCACCGGCGGGGCCTGGCCATCTTCGGTCCCACCTCGGAGGCGGCGCGCCTGGAGGGGGACAAGGCCTTCGCCCGGGAGTTCATGAAGCGGCACGGCATCCCGCATCCCCGCTTTCAGGTCTTCTCGGCGCCCGAGGCCGCCGAGGCCCACCTCCGGGACCTGCCGGAAGGACCGGTGGTGGTGAAGGCCGCCGGCCTGGCCGCGGGCAAGGGGGTGCTGGTCTGCGAGGGCCGCAGCGGCGGCCTGGAGGCGGTGCGGTCCCTGATGCGGGAGCGGTCCTTCGGGGCGGCGGGGGACCGGATCGTGGTGGAGGAGCGCATGGAGGGGGAGGAGGCGTCGATCCTGGCCCTCTGCGACGGCAGGAACGCCGTCTACCTGGCTTCCTCCCAGGACCACAAGCGCGCCCTGGACGGGGACCGCGGGCCCAACACCGGCGGCATGGGCGCCTACGCGCCGGCGCCGGTGGTGAGCCCGGAGATCCTGCACCAGGTGGATGAGCGCATCGTCCGGTCAGCCCTGAGGGGAATGGAGGCGGAGGGGCATCCCTACCGGGGTTGCCTCTACGTGGGGCTGATGGTCAGCGCCGGGGAGGCGAAGGTGGTGGAGTTCAACTGCCGCTTCGGCGATCCGGAGACGCAGGCGGTGCTGCCCCTGCTGCAGGCTGACCTCTACGAGCTGCTGGCGGGCGCGGCGCGGGGGAGCCTGGAGGGGATGCGGGCGCCCCAACGCCCCGCAGCGGCCTGCTGCGTGGTGATGGTCTCGGGGGGATACCCGGGAAGCTACCGCAAGGGGATGGCGATCCAGGGCCTGTCGGACCTGCAGGGGCGGGAGAACCTGCACGTGTTCCACGCGGGAACGCGCCGGGGCGAAGGCGGGGAGGTGCTCACCGCCGGGGGCCGGGTGCTGGGAGTCACCGGCACGGGGCACTCCATCGGAGCGGCGGTCCGGCGGGCCTACGAGGGGGTGCGGAGCCTCTCCTTCGAGGGGGCCCGCTACAGGACGGACATCGGACATCGGGCGCTGGCCGGAGCCGCCGGGGCCCGGGGAGGAGGGGATGATGAGTGAGTTCGCCGCCAGGGTGGCCTCCAGGGAGGGCTGCGCGGTGGTCGTGGCCGGTTCGGGGAGCGACCGCGGGCACATCGAGCGGATCGTGGCCTCCCTGGCCAGCTACGGGATACCCTGCGAGGTGCGCATCCTCTCGGCCCACAAGAGCCCGGCCCGAGCGCTGGAGCTCCTGCGGGAGTACGACGGGGCGGGAGGTGCCGTGGCCTACGTGGCGGTGGCGGGCGGCACCGACGCCCTCTCCGGGACGCTCTCCTTTCACGCCCTCAACCCCGTGATCAGCTGTCCGCCGGATGCGCCCAACGAGAGCTGCCTGCGCAACCCTCCGGGCAGCTCCAACGCCTACGTGGCCCGTCCGGCGAACGTAGGCAAGCTGATTGCCCAGATCTATGCGCCCTTCAACCCCCGCTACCGGGAGGCCCTCCAGAAGTCGAACGCCGCCAAGCTCGAGGAGCTTTCGCGGCAGGACCGGGAGCTGCGGGAGGAGTTTGCGGCAGGGCAGGGAAGGTAGGACAGACCATGGGAAGCGTGAAGGATCTTCTGGTCACCGAGCCGGCCTACGAGGACAGGCCCGGGGTGGGCACGTTCGTGTTTTCGGATCGCTACAGTGTCTTCGACTGGGGCGAGATGCCGGACCACATCCCCAACAAGGGACGGGCCCTGGCGGCCATGGCCGCCTTCAACTTCGAGGAGCTGGAGAAGCGGGGCATCCGCACCCACTACCAGGGGCTCCTGCTCCAGGAGGGAAGGCTGGTGCGCTTCGAGGAGCTCCCGGAGGAGGAGGGCGGCGCGCAGGCCATGCAGGTGCGCCTGGCCCGGGTGTATCACCCGGTGGTGCGTGAGTTCCACCGAGGGGGGAGCCCTGAGGTGCGCTACGACTACTCCTTCTTCCAGCGCAACCGCGGCCGGGTGAACAACTACCTGCTGGGGCTGGAGATCATCTTCCGCAACGGCTTGCCCCTGGGCAGCTCGGTGTTCAAGCGCATCGAGCAGGCTCGCGGCGCCGCCGATCCGGCCGAAGGCAGACGGCAGGTGCGGCGGATCCTGCAGGAGCTGGGCTGCCGCGAGGTGCCCCGGCCCGGAGAGATGCTGCCGCGGCCGGTCATGAGCTTCACCACCAAGCTGGAGCCCGGGGATCGCGCCTTGAGCGAGGCGGAGGCGCTGCGCATCTCCGGGCTGCGGCCGGCGGACTTCCGGCGCCTCAAGGCCCTGGCGCTGGAGGCTGACCGCATCATCACCGAGCAGGCCGAGCGCACCGGCTTCCGGCACTACGACGGCAAGATCGAGGCGGTCTGGGACGGGGGCCTGGCGGTGTGCGACGTGCTGGGCACCTTCGACGAGAACCGCTTCGCCTTCCGAGGGGAGCAGATCAGCAAGGAAGTGCTGCGCCAGTGGTACAAGAAGCAGCAGCCGGAGTTCGGCGCGGCCTGCGACCGTCTCAAGGGCAGCGGCTCCGGGTGGCAGGAGCGCTCGGAGGTGAAACCCAGGCGCCTGCCGGAGGAGCTGGTGAGGCTGGTGAGCCACATGTACATGAGCGGCTGCAACCGCTTCACCGGACGGCGGATCTTCACCTCGCCACCCCTGGAGCAGGTGATGGAGGGCCTCAGGGCCTTCGCCGCCTGAAGGATTCGGGAGGGACGCGGTGGAGCGCACACAATATTCCAGCCCCCTCACCCGGCGCTACGCCAGCGCCGAGATGAGCGGGATCTTCTCCGAGGAGCGCAAGCTCAGGCTCTGGCGGCGCTGCTGGATCGCCCTGGCGGAGGCTCAGTCTGAGCTGGGGCTGCCCGTGAGCCGGGAGCAGGTCGAGGAGCTCAAGACCCACCGGGACGACATCAACTACCAGGTCATGGAGGCGCGGGAACGGGAGCTGCGCCACGACGTCATGGCGGCGGTACACGCCTACGGCGAGCAGTGCCCCACCGCCCGGCCGATCATCCACCTGGGGGCCACCAGCTGCTTCGTGACCGACAACAGCGAGCTCATCCAGCTGAAGGAGGCGCTGCGGCTCGTGGAAGGCAGGCTGCTTTCGGTGATGGCCGCCCTGGCCGCGTTCGCCCGGAAGCATCGGGGGCTGCGCTGCCTGGGCTACACCCACTTCCAGCCCGCCCAGCCCACCACCCTGGGCAAGCGCGCCTGCCTGTGGCTGCAGGAGTTGCTGATGGTCTTTCGGGACTTGCAGCACCTGCTGGCCGGCTTCCGGCTGCGCGGCGTCAAGGGGGCTACCGGCACCCAGGACAGCTTCCTGAAGCTCTTCGACGGGGACCACGAAAAGGTGAGAGAGCTGGACCGGCGGGTGGTGCGCAAGCTCGGCTTCCAGGCCAGCTTCGCGGTCACCGGCCAGACCTATCCCCGCCTGGTGGACGCCCGCATCCTGGACGTGTTGAAGAACGCCGCCGCGGCGGCGCACAAGTTCGCCACCGACTTCCGCCTGATGCAGCACCTGAAGATGGTGGACGAGCCCTTCGAGGCCAGGCAGGTGGGAAGCTCCGCCATGGCCTACAAGAAGAACCCCATGCGAAGCGAGCGCATCTGCTCCCTGGCCCGCTATGCCATGAGCCTGCCCGGCGCGGCGGATCACACCGCCGCCGCCCAGTGGTTCGAGCGCACCCTGGACGACTCGGCGGGCCGCCGCCTGTATCTCCCGGAGACCTTCCTGGCGGTGGAGGCGGCCCTGATCCTGTACGCCAACGTGGTGAAGGGGGCCAGGGTCTATCCGCGGGTGGTGGAGCGTCTTCTGGAGGAGGAGCTTCCCTTCATGGCCACCGAGACCTTCATCATGCAGGCCGTCCGGGAGGGTGGGGACCGGCAGGAGCTGCACCAGGCGGTGCGGGACGCTTCCGTGGAGGCGGCCAGGCGCATCAAGGAGGAAGGCGAGCCCAACCCGCTGCTGGATCTCCTGGCGGCGGACCCCCGCATCCCCTTCGATCTTGACCGCCTGGCTCAGATTGTCTATGCTACCGACTTCTCCGGCAGGGCCGAGGCGCAGGTGGAGGAGTTCCTGAGCGCCGAGGTGGATCCGGTGCTGGCCGCTCACGCGGCGGCGGGTGAGGGAGAGGTTCGAGTTTGAGCCACAGGGGAAGCGCAGAATCCGCGGGCGACGATGCTCTGAGGGACCACTGTGGCGTGTTCGGCATCTGGGGGGTGGAGCACCCCGCGGAGTACGTGTACCTGGGGCTGCACAACCTCCAGCACCGGGGCCAGGAATCCTGCGGCATCGTCACCGCCAGCCAGCGCAAGTTTCACGCCCATCACGGCATGGGGATCGTGAACGAGGTCTTCACCGCCCAGATCCTCTCCACCCTGAACGGCCGCGGCGCGGTGGGACACAGCCGCTACTCCACCTTCGGCTCCTCCTCCATCGAGAACGCCCAGCCCCTGATCGCGGAGACCAAGAACGGTCCGGTGGCGATCGCGCACAACGGACAGTTCGCCAACTGCAAGCACCTCAAGAGCAGGCTGCAGAACCAGGGGCGCATCTTCAAGAGCGACAGCGACACGGAGATCATTCTGCATCACTTTGCGCGCTCCGACGGCGCCGCGATCGAGGCGATCGTCGAGGACTGCTTCAGCGAGGTGAAGCCGGCCTACTCGATCGTGATGCTCACCCTGAACGAGCTGATCGCGGTCCGCGACCCCTCGGGGCTGCGCCCGCTGGTGCTGGGCCGGGTGCGCGACGGCTACGCGGTGGCTTCCGAGAGCGTGGCCCTGGACATCATCGGCGCAGAGCTGATCGGCGAGGTGGAGCCCGGGGAGCTGGTGATCGTAAACGACCAGGGGCTCCACCGACGGCAGCTGTTTCCGCGGGGGGAGGAGCTGCGCTGCGTGTTCGAGTACGTGTACTTCGCCCGTCCGGACAGCTACCTCTACGGGGCGAAGGTAACCACCGGGGAGATCCGCAAAGGTTTCGGCCGCCAGCTGTGGCGCGAGCACCCCGTGGAGGCGGACGTGGTGATCCCGGTGCCGGATTCCTCCACCTTTGCGGCGCTGGGCTTCAGCGAGGCCTCCGGCATCCCCTTCGACTACGGATTGATCCGCAGCCACTACATCGGCCGCACCTTCATCGAGCCCACCCAGGCCATCCGCGACGGCAAGGTGCGCAAGAAGTACAACCCCAACCGCTCGGTGCTGGAGGGCAGGCGCGTGGTGGTGATCGAGGACTCCATCGTGCGCGGTACCACCCTCAAGAACATCCTGAGGCTGCTGCGGCAGTTCGGCGCCCGGGAGGTGCACGTGCGGGTGAGCTCGCCCCCCTACCGCTACAGCTGCTATCTGGGGATCGACACTGCCGAGACCCGGCGGCTCATCGCCAACAGCAAGTCGGTGGAGCAGATTCGGGAGTTCCTGGGAGCCGACTCCCTGGGCTACCTGAGCGAGGGAGGGATGGTGGGCAACCCGCTGCTGCACGGCGGCTTCTGCACCTACTGCTTCAACGGAAGGCGCAAGATCCCGCTGCGCTGAACTCGCCGCCCGCCTACAGCTCCAGCAGCTCCAGGGCCCTGTACATGACCAGAACGGGCCATACGATGGCCTTGAGCAGACCGAGCACGCCTGTCCAGAAGCTCGTGGCGTGGGCGATCCAGTAGATCGCGGCGCCGAGGAACGCCAGGCCGTAGATCCCTCCGAAAACGCCGTTGTTTCTTGCACCTCCGCCGCGCCTGCTGCTGTCCGACATGGTTTCCTCCTCTCGTACCCCGTCTCCTACACATGGTGGGTGCGCTCCGGCGATCTGTCAACCTCGCCTGTCGCCTCACGCGGCTCCGGCGGCACCTTGCCATCCCCGCCCCGCGCCGCTATCATGCCGCCACGGCTGCTCGCCTCGAGGCGACGCATGGGAGGACTGGCAGATGGAATCAGAGAGCCTGGTGGGAACGATGATCCGGTTCATCCGCACCCCCGCCGTGGCGCACATCGCGCGCCGGGCGGGGCTGGACTTCATCATGGTGGACATGGAAGGGGGGGCCTACACCTACGAGACGCTCACCGACCTGGCCGCCTCCTCCGCGGCGGCCGGCCTGGACCTGCTGGTCAGGGTGCCGGAGCTGTCCCGGGGGAACGTGGCCAGGGCGCTTGACTGCGGCGCCCGCGGCGTGATGGCGCCGAACATCGAGAGCCCCGGCCAGGCCGGGCAGCTGGCGCAGTACAGCAAGTACCCGCCGGTGGGCTCCCGGGGCTTGAGCGCTCTGGGCGCCAGCACCGGCTACGGGAAGCCTCCCGACCTGGTCTCCCACCTGCGGGAACAGAACGAAAGGGTCCTGGCCATCGCCCAGATCGAAAGCGCCGCGGGGGTGCGCAACGCCTCGCGGATAGCCGAAGTCCCCGGCCTGGACGTCCTGCTGGTGGGACCCAACGACCTGGCCCTCTCGCTGGGCTGCCCCGGCCAGCTGGACTCTCCCGCCATGCGGGAGGCCATCCAGACGGTGGCGCTGGCCGCGAAGCAGGGAGGGAAGGTGTTCGGGATGCACGGGGACCCCGCTCTGATCCAGGGGTGGAAGGCGGCGGGCCTGCGGCTCCTGATGAGCTCCACGGACATAGGGCTGCTGGCCGGGGCCATGCGCGGAGTGGGGGAGAAGCTGCGCTCACCCGCCTAGGGCTGAAGGAGGGGGACGCCCACCAGCGGCCAGTAGAAGAACGCCATCAGCAGAATCACCCCGGCCACCAGGAGCGTGATCGGCACGCCCGCCACCAGCATGTCCCTGATGCGGTACAGCCCCGTGGAATAGGTGGTCAGGTGGGTCATGGCCTGGCTCGGGAAGAACAGGCCCAGAACGGAGCCCGCCACGCAGATCAGCCCCAGGGCCACCGGGCTCAGCCCCGTCTGCGGGGCCAGCGTGAACACCAGGGGCAGGGCCACTGCGATCACGGAGAAGTTGTTCGGGAAGCCCAGACGCAGGACGATGACGCTCCCGGTGACCAGGAGCACCTGCCAGACGGGACCCAGCCCGGCAACCCCCCGGAACACGGCGTCCGCCACCCAGCCCACCGCACCGGTATCCGTGAGCGCCTTCACCACGCTGAGGCTGGCGCCCAGGAGGATCAGGATCTGCCAGGGCACCGCCTGCAGAACCTGCCGCCAGCTCACCAGGCCCGCCCGGGGTATGGTCAGCAGTATCGCCACCAGCAGGCAGGCGTGGGCCACGCTCAGGCCGGTCTGCTTCTCGGTGACCCAGAGGCCGATGAGGAGGCACATGAACAGGATGGCCTTCCATTCCGCCGCGCGGGGGCGGCCCAGCCGCCGGAGTTCCTCCTCGATGTAGGCGGTGCCTCCAGGCACGGTCTTGACCTCCGGCGGGAACAGCACTGCGGTCACCCCCCACACGGCCAGCCCGCTCAGCAGCGCGGCGGGGAACATGGTCTTCAGCCAGCTCAGGTAGGTCCACGTAAACGCCAGGACCGAGTCGAAGATGCCCGCCGCCAGGACCATGGCCATGGCGCCGGTCATGACGCCCATGGAGCTCACCAGGGAGACGAAGGTGAAGGTCAGCAGGACCGCCCGGGCCGTGTTGCTTCCCTCCCGCACCCGGGTGGCCTGAATGATGCCGGCGCAGATCGGGGTCATGAGTGCGGCCCTGCCGGCGGAGGTGGGCAGCAGGAAGATGAAGACCAGGGTGGCCGCGACGATCATGAAGGTGGTGGCCCGCACGTTTCCGCGTGCCAGTCGCAGCAGCCCGAAGGCGATGCGCCGGTCCAGGCCGCTCTCCCGGACCGCCGCGGAAACCACGAACACCCCGAACAGCAGCCACACGGAGGTGTCACCGAAGCCGGAGACCGCCCGGGCAAAGCCGATCACCCCGAAGGTGGGCAGGAGCGCCATCGCCACCAGGGCGGTGAGCGCGGGCGGGATGATCTCGGTGAGCCAGAGGGCGACGGTGAGCGCCACTACCAGCAGCGCGGTGCGGCCTCCCTGCGACAGCCCCGCCGGCAGCGGCAGCAGCCACAGCAGGACGCAGCCGGCCAGCACCGCCAGGACGGCGATCGGTTTTCTGGATGTGGCCTGATAGACCCTCACCTGCGGAGCACTCCTCCCGGTGCGGGCTTACAGCAATTAGCATGCCAGTCCCGTGCTTCGCACGGGCCCGCGGGTAAGCCGGCGCGTTGGCCGGCGGACGCTTCTATGGGTCGACTTTGGGAGGGATTTGGAACGTGATTGGTCATTGGGAGGGGATTGGGAGCAGGGCCCGGGCTTCGCGGCGCCCGGCGCGGGGGCGCCGGGGAGAGCGGGCACCCGCCCCGGTGCACGCGTATCTCGTTGGCAGGCCCCGACTAGGGGGCTGCCAGGACGCGAGCCGTCCGCGGTTCCCGCAGGATGGCACGGTTATTGAATAAACCCTCCCCATATGAGCATGACCGTCACCGAGAAGATCCTGGCCCGGCGCATGGACCTCAAGCGTGTCCGCCCGGGACAGATCTACGACGTCCCCGTGGATCTTCTCTACGTGCACGACAACAACGGTCCCATCGCCCTGCAGCAGTTCGCAAAGCTGCCCTGCGCCGGCGCCTGGGACCCGGAGAGGATTTTCTTCGTTCTGGACCACCATTCCCCCGCCACCACCTTCAGGGCGGCGGAGCACCACCGGAACCTGCGCACCTTCGCGCGCAGCCGGGGCATCCGGGTGGTTGACGTGGGTCGCGGGGTCTCCCACGCGGTGATGGCGGAGGAGGGTCACGCGCGGCCCGGCAGGATCATCGTCGGCACCGACTCCCATACTGTGGGGCTGGGAGCCTTCGGTTGTCTGGCCACCGGCATCGGCTCCACCGAAGCGGCGGCAGTGATGGCCACGGGCCGGATCTGGCTGCAGGTGCCGGAGACGGTGAAGGTGGTGCTCGGCGGCGCCCTGGGTCCCGGCGTGTGCGCCAAGGACGTGGCCCTGCACCTCCTGCGTCACTTCGGTCCTTCCTTCCTCAACTACATGGCGCTGGAGATCGAGGGACCCTTCCTCGAGAGCATCACGGTGGAGGAGCGGCAGGTCATCACCACCATGTGCCTGGAGATGGGGGTGAAGAACGCGGTCATGCCGGCGGACCAGGCGGTGATGGACTGCCTGCGAGCGGGCCACGAGTCGTTCGAGGTCCCCCGGCCCGACGAGCACGCCGGCTACGCCTCGGTGCTGCGCTTCGACGTGAGCCAGATCGAGCCGCTGGTGGCCAGGCCGGCGCTGCCCACCAACGGGGTGAGCGTGGGAGAGGTGGCAGGCGTGGAGATCCAGCAGGCCACCCTGGGCTCCTGCTCCGGGGCCTTCTATCACGATCTGGTGCAGGCGGAGGAGGTCCTGCGGGGACGATCGGTTCACCCGTCGGTCCGCTTCATCGTCGTGCCCAACTCCTCCCGGGTGATGGCCCGGGCGGCCCACAACGGTGTGCTGGCCAGCCTGGTGGAGCACGGCGCGATCGTGAGCTCGCCGGCCTGCGGCACCTGCGGCGGCTACGAGGTGGGCTGTCTGGCCCCGGGAGAGGTCTGCCTGTCCACCACCACCCGCAACATGGAGGGACGCATGGGCCCGGGGGGGATCATCTACCTGGCCAGCGCCCGCACCGTGGCGGCTTCCGCCGCCACGGGCAGGATCACCGACCCCCGGGAGCTCGCCGTGGAGAGTCCGGCATGAGCGTGGAGAAGACCCGCATCCACGGGCGGGTGTGGAAGTACGGGGACAACGTGAGCACGGACCACATCCTGCCCTCCCGCTTCATGACCCAGGTGGAGCCGGAGGAGCTGGCCTCGCATTGCATGAGCGGCATCGACGAGGGCTTTGCCGGAAAGGTGAGCCCCGGGGACGTGCTGGTGGCCGGCTACAACCTGGGATACGGCTCCAGCCGGGAGCAGGCGCCTCAGGCGTTGAGGTTCGCGGGCATCGGCGCGGTGGTGGCCCGCACCTTCGCCCGCATCTTCTACCGCAACTGCTACAACATAGGGCTGCCCGCCATCGCCTGCCATGCCTTCGTAGAGGAGGCTTCCCAGGACGATGAGGTGGAGATCGATCTGAAGGCCGGCAGAATCATCAACCTGGGAAGCGGGAAGACCTATCCCTTCGCCAGGCCGGCGGACTTCCTGCTGGACTACATCGCCGCCGGCGGTCTGATCCCCCACCTGGCCACCCGATTGGCTTCAACCGGCCGTGGGCCGGTGCACATAACCCCAAATCCCAAGGGAGGCAAACAATGAGAGCGAGAACGCTGAGATGGACTCTGGTGGCGCTTCTGGCGCTGCTGCTGGTCTTCGCCGCCTACGGCGGCGGCAGCCAGGAGAGCGCGCAGTGGCCCTCCAAGACCATCGCCCTGATCTACCACTCCAAGGCCGGCTCCGGAGGCGACATCTTCCTGCGCGCCCTGGCCAAGCCCATGGAGAGAGACCTGGGAGTGTCGGTGATCGTGGACAACAAGCCCGGCGCCGGCGGCATGAACGCCTGGAAGCCCGCGGCCGAGGCCAAGGACGGGCATACCTTTCTGGGCGTGTCCTCCACGATCATCACCGCGCCCATCCTGAACAAGCTGCCCCTGGACTACAAGTCCTTTGCACCGGTAGCCATGATGTTCGTGGATCCCATGATCGTGTTCGTGTCGGCCGACAAGCCCTGGAAGACCATTCAGGACTTCATCGCCGCCGCCAAGCAGCACCCGGGTGAGTACAACATCGCCGGGGGCGTGCCCGGAGAGCTCGGCTTCGTGGCCGGGATGCTCCTCATGGAGAAGGCGGGAATCAAGATCAACATCGTGCCCTTCGAGGCAGGCTCAGACGCGGCGGTGTCCGTGCTGGGCGGCCACATCGACGGAGCGATCGGCGAGTACGCGGAAGCGGCCTCCCAGATCGAGGCGGGCAAGCTCCGGGTCCTGATGGGCTTCAACGCGGTCCCGGGCACCAACGTTCCCACGGTTCAGGACGTGGGCCTGGACATCTCCATCGAGAAGTTCCGCGGAATACTGGCGCCCAAGGACACCCCGCAGGCGGTGCTGGACAAGATGACCCAGATCTGCAAGAGCGCGATGGAGGATCCGAAGTTCAAGGCCTACTACACGAAGATGAAGCTCGTGCCTGTCTTCAAGGCCGACGGAGAGTTCACCAAGGTGATGGCCGCACAGGACGCCCAGATCCGCAAGTTCATGCAGCAGTAGTACCGGCTTCAGCGGCGAAAGCGGGCGGGGAGAGCACCTCCCCGCCCGCCGCCATATCAAGGAGACAGGCCATGTTCAAACCTCGAGATCTGACTGTCGGTATCGCGGCGATCCTCCTGGGGGCGTTCATCCTGATGGCGTCCCTGCCGCTGAATGCCCAGAAGGCTCTGGACCCCGCCGGCCCCGCCGCCCTTCCTCGCGTGCTGGCCTGGGCAATGATCGTCATCGGCGCGGTGCACGTGGCCGGCGGCGTGTACGCCCGCCGGGTGCTGAAGGAGAAGCTGCCGTCGGTGAGCTTCTCAGGCTGGCTTCAGCGGTACCAGAACGTGATCATCATCGTGGCGATCTGCCTGGCCTACGTGTATCTGCTGCGGATTCTGGGCTACATCATCCTGACCCCCCTGCTCATGCTGGCCATTCTCTGGGTCTTGAAGGCGCGGGAGGCCCGCAGGGTGCTGCCGCTGAGCCTGATCATGACCGTGGTGCTCTACGGCGTGTTCCGGTTCGGCCTGCAGGTGAAGCTGCCCATGGGCTTTCTGCAGCAGCTTTTCTAGGAGGGAAGCGATGTGGCACGGACTGCTGATCGGACTTCAATCGACCTTTGAGCCCCTCTCCCTTCTGGCCATCGCCTTCGGGCTGCTCTGGGGAGTGATCGGGGGGATGATCCCGGGGATCAACGCCTCGGTGGCCATGGCGCTGCTTCTGCCCTTCACCTGGGGAATGCAGCCCCACGTGGCAGTGATGATGCTGGCCGGAGTCTACTGCGGCGGAGAGTACGGCGGCTCCATTCCCGCCGTGCTCATCGGCACCCCCGGCACCACCGCCGCGGCGTGCACCGTGATCGACGGCTACGAGCTGCACAAACAGGGAAAATCGGGCATCGCCCTGGGCACCTCGCTTATCTCCTCCTCCTTCGGAGGCATCCTGGGCGCCCTCATCCTGCTGGTGGCGGCAGTTCCCCTGGCCCACGTGGCCATCTCCTTCGGGCCCTCGGAGTACTTCGCCCTGGCCGTGCTGGGGCTCACCCTGGTGTGCTCGCTGGGAGGCCGCAACGTGCTGAAGGGCATCCTGGCGGGAGCCTTTGGGATCTTCCTGGCCACCGTGGGCTTCGATCCTTTCACCGGGTATCCCCGCTTCACCTTCGGCTCTCTGTCGCTGCTGGAGGGTTTCGAGATGATCCCGCTGATGATGGGGCTGTTCGCGGTCTCGGAGCTGTTCATCCAGGTGGAAAGCCTGGCGGCGCCGGGCGCCAACCTGGGCAAAGAGAAGGTCAACACCCGCTTCCCCGGCTGGGGCATCATCCGTCGCTTTCTGCCCATCTCCTTCTTCTCCTCGCTCATCGGCGTGGTGATCGGCGCCCTGCCGGGAGCCGGCGCCACCACGGCGGCCTTCGTGGCCTACAGCGAGAGCAAGCGCTGGTCCAAGGACGGAGACACCTTCGGTAAGGGCAACGTCAAGGGGGTAGCCGCCCCCGAGGCGGCGAACAACGCCTGCACGGGCTCCGCCATGGTACCTTTGTTGGCGCTGGGCATCCCGGGCTCCAACTCCACCGCCATCATGCTGGGGGCGCTGGTGATCCAGAACATCACGCCCGGGCCGCTGCTGTTCGAGCAGAGCCCCGAGATCCCCTACGGGATCTTCTCCGCGCTCATGGTGTCGGACTTCCTGATGCTGGCCGCGGGCTACCTGGCTATCCGCCTGGCCATGCGGGTCACCAGCATCTCCAAGCCCGTGCTGGTGGCCGCCATCATGGCCCTGGTGTTCACCGGAGCCTACGCCTACTCCCTGGACACCTTCTCCATCCTGGAGACCCTGGCCTTCGGGGTGCTGGGCTACGTGATGCGCAAGTATGGGGTTCCCCACACTGCCACCGTGCTGGGGTTCGTGCTGGGGTTCATCATGGAAACCAACCTGAGGCGGGCCATCATCATCACCCACGGCAGCTACTTCAAGGCGCTGTTCAACTCGCCGCTGTCTTCGGTGCTGCTGGTGGCGGCCATCGCCTCGGTGGCGGTGAGCGTCTGGCAGAACCTGCGCAGGCCGGTGAGCGTCGGCGAGCCGGGACGCGCCGGCTAGACACGACACGATCGGAGGGAGCTGAAGATGCCAGTCATCAAGGAGGAGCGGTGCAACGGCTGCAGGCTGTGCCAGAAGTACTGCTCGGTGGAGGCCATCCTGTACCGGGACCGCAAGTGTATCATCGACCCCGGGCTGTGCACCGAATGCTACGTGTGCGTGCGGCAGAACGTCTGCCCGGAAGGGGCCATCGAGGAGGTGGAGCTTCAGGGGTTCCTGAAGGCCTTCCAGCACGTGATCTCGGACCCCGTGGAGAACCACGGCGTCACCGGCGTCACCGGGCGGGGAACCGAGGAGGCTAAGACCAACGACGTCAGCGGCCGGGTCCGCAAGGGGGAGGTGGGCTTCTCCATCGACATGGGCCGGCCCGGCATGGGCGTCTACCTGCGGGACGCGGAAAAGGTGGCCATGGCCTGCGCGCGGGCGGGGGTGAAGCTGGCTCCGCCGGAGGAGACCCCTCTGGCGGCGCTCATGACCGACCGCACCACCGGAAAGCTGCGGGAAGACGCCCTGGACTACCGGCTACTGTCGGTGATCATCGAGGGCAAGTGCGCCGAGGAGAAGCTGCCGCAGGTGCTGCACGCCCTGCGGGAGGTGGAGGGGGAGATCGACACGGTCTTCTCCCTGGGACTGATCCTGCGGGTGGACCAGGAAGGGCGCACCTCCGCGCTGGACTGTCTGGGCGAGCTGGGGATCACCCGTCCCCATCGGGGCAAGGTGAACGTGGGCCTGGGACGCCCGCTGGTGACCGACTGATGGCCGACATGACTGAAAGGACTTCCAGAGCATGACCCATTCCCTGCATCGTTCGGGAGACATCGAGTCTCAGAAAGAGGACTTCGTCTGGTTCATGTACCAGACCAAGGGCGTAAACGACAAGAACATCAAGCCCAAGGCGCTGGAGTTCATCGCCGCCGCCGAGGCGGTGGGCTCGGAGAACTGGGGGGACGTGAAGACCGGCCCCATCACGCGCCTGGCGCCCGAGCAGATCAAGGAAAAGCTCACCGACAAGAGCCGCATCCGCGGCGTGTTCACCCGCCGCGAGCAGGTGGTGGGCTTCCTCAGGCGGATCAAGGAGAAGGACCTGGGCATGTCCGCGGTGATCACCGGCGTGCTGAGCGAGGTGCTTCCCGCCTGCAAGGAGGCGGGCGTCACCCCGCACACCATCAACTACTCCCTCGGCGTGTGGGGCAGGAGGGAGAAGCTTCCCGACGGCCTCACCCTGTCGATCACCACGATGTGCGGGCACCACATGATCTCGCCCAAGTTCGTCCAGCACGTGTTGAAGCTGGTGGACCGGGGCAGGCTCACGCCGGAGGAGGGTGCGCTGAAGCTGTCGGACCTGTGCTACTGCGGCATCTTCAACCAGGTGCGCTGCGCCCGGATCATCCGCGAGTCGCGGCCGCAGGGCACCGCCTAGAGGCCGCTTCATAGGCTTTCAGGCAGGACAACAATTCCCGAGTACGTCCCCGGGACACGGGGGGGAGGAGAGCTATGGCGTCATACAGGCTGGGCGTTCTGAAGGGAGACGATATCGGGCTGGAGGTGGTGCCGGTGGCCGTCCAGGTGTTGAAGGCGGCGCTGGAGAGGCACCCGGAGGTGCAGGTGGAGTGGGTGGAGCTGCCCATCGGCTACCCCTCGTATCAGGAGTGCGGCGACACGCTGCCGCCGGTAACCCTGGAACGGCTCTACGAGCTGGACGGGTGGATCCTGGGCCCCATCGGGCACATGGCCTATCCCAAGGAGGACCCCAGGGCCATCAATCCGCACCCCATCCTGCGCCGCCGTTTCGATCTGGTGAGCAACATCCGTCCGGCCAGGTCCCACCAGGCCGTGCCCTCGGTGCACGATGAGGTGGACCTGGTGATCGTGCGGGAGAACAACGAGGGCTTCCAGCCGGACCGCAACATGTTCAAAGGACAGGCGGAGTTCATGCCCACTGCCGACATGAGCCTGTCTCTGCGGGTCATCACCCGCCGCAACTCGGAGTTCGCCGCACGCACCGCCTTCGAGCTGGCCCGGCAGCGCGGCGGGCTGAAGCGGGTGACCGCCATCCACAAGAACACGGTGTTCAAGCTGGGCTGCGGCCTGTTCGTGGACAGCTGCCGGCAGGTGGCGGCGCACTATCCCGACATCCGCTTCGACACGGCGGTGGTGGACACCTTCGCCATGCGCCTGGTCATGAAGCCGCAGGAGTTCGACGTGGTGGTGACCACCAACATGTTCGGGGACATTCTCTCCGACGAGGCGGCGGGACTGGTGGGGGGGTTGGGAATGGCTCCGGGCCTCTGCGTGGGGCCGCGCTACGCCATGGCCCAGGCGACCCACGGCTCGGCTCCCGACATCGCCGGCAAGAACATCGCCAATCCCTACGCCATGGTGATCTCCGCCCAGATGATGCTCTCCTGGCTGGGGGAGAAGAAGGGCGACCCGGCGGCCGTGGAGGCGGGCCGCCGCATCGAGCGGGCCGTTGCCGTGGTGCTGGGGGAGCGCAGGCAGGTCACCCCGGACCTGGGCGGAACGGCAAAGACCGTCGAGATGGGCCAGGCCATCTGCCGGACCCTCACGGAGCGCGGTTGAGTTGGCCCGGCAGCTCGCGGTCAGCCGGGCGGTTGGCCCTCTGTGCAGATCCAGCAGGGAGATCCTGCAGGGATACCGGTCCCGGCGGGCCCGGTGGAGATCCATGGGATCCTGCTGGTCGAAGTAGGCGGCGGCGCCGCGCCAGCCGGCGTTCAGACGTTTGACGGCGGCGCGGTGAGGAGCCGCGTCAACCGATTGTCTGCCTGCTTGATGGAGAGCATTCTCGAGGTCAGGCTCGGGGGCAGGGGCAGGCGCGGTACGGGGCGGTCGGGTTCCGCGACGAAGGGCAGTACGTCCCGGGCCAGAAGGGCCAGGGCGGTGTGCTGCGCCCCAGTCGGCGGCGCGAAGGCACGGGGTTGCGGCGTACCGCAGCGAGATGTATACTAATCTCCTCAGCTTAGTGGAAGGAGACGCTGCTTCCCCCGTGCGGCCTGAGAGACTCTGTTTCATCGCCCAGAACGAGGCGACCTGCCGGTTCATCTGCTCGCAGCTCGGCCGGTTCCTCGGCCGGCACCTGCACATCGAGAGCTGGTGCCTGGAGAAGTCCGACGCCGCCCCGGGCTCGAGCGCCTTTGATCTCTACGTGGCCTCCAGTAACACCACCCTGCAGAAGGCCCGCGGCCGGCTGCCCAGGGGGAGCCAGGCGATCGTGGCGGCCCGGACGATCAACATCGAGCACCTCGACCGCCTGCTGGAGCTGAGTCCCGGCACGGAGGCCGTCGTGGTGGGCACCTCCGCGGAAACCGCCGCGCAGGCGGTGGACCTCCTCAGGCGTTTCGGGTTCGACTACCTGTCGCTCCGCCCCTACCATCCGGGCGCCGCCGCGGAGGCGCCCGGGGAAGCGGGGCTGGCCATCACCATGGGCCTGGCCCACCTGGTGCCGCCGGCGGTGAGCCGGGTGATCGATATCGGCATCCGGCAGATCGACCTGTCCACGCTGGCGGAGATCCTCCAGCGCCTGCAGCTGCCCGGCGAGATCCTCAACGAGGTGTCCTTCTACTACGCCAGCGCGCTTCTCCAGATCACCCTCAAACGCCAGAAGATCGCCCTGCTGAACGAGACGCTGAAGCGGAACATCGAGGTGATCCTCAACAGCGTGGACGAATCGATCGTGGCTACGGACGGGCAGAACAACCTCAGCCTGGTGAACCCGGCGGCGGAGAAGCTGCTGGGGCTGCATCACGAAAGCGCCCTCGGGCAGAGCGCTTCCACGCTGCTTCCCCAGGTGGACTTCGCCTCCTGCCTCAGGACCGGCCAGGGGATCGTGAACGAGATCCACCGCATCAACGACAGCTACCACATCGTGACGGCCAACCCCATTCCGTCGCAGAACGGGAGCCCGGACGGTCTGGTGGCGGTCTTCCGTCCCGTGACCAAGGTCGAGGAGATGGAGACCAAGGTCAGGAGGGAGCTGAAGAGGAAGGGCCATCTGGCCAGGCACACCTTCCAGGACGTGATCGGCGAGTCGGATGTGCTGCGTGAGGCGGTGACGCTGGCGACCCGTTTCGCCGGGACGGACCTGAACATCCTGCTCCAGGGGGAGAGCGGCACCGGCAAGGAGCTGTTCGCGCAGGCCATCCACAACCACTCCGCCAGAAAGGACGGACCCTTCGTGGCCCTCAACTTCGCGGCCCTGCCGGAGGAGCTGGCGGAGAGCGAGCTGTTCGGCTACGAGAGCGGGGCCTTCACCGGCGCCAAGCCGGGAGGAAAGCCCGGCCTGTTCGAGACCGCGCACCAGGGGACGATCTTCCTCGACGAGATCGGCGACACCTCCCAGGGGGTGCAGAAGAAGCTGCTGCGGGTGATCGAGGAACGGGAGGTGAGGCGGATCGGCGGCAACACGGTCACGCCGGTCAACGTGCGGATCATCGCCGCCTCCAACCTGGACCTGAGCGCGCTGGTGGAGCAGAACAGGTTCCGCAGCGACCTGTTCTATCGACTGTGCACGCTGCCCATCTTCGTGCCGCCCCTGTACGTGCGCGGGCGGGACATCCTGCTGCTCGCCAGGGCGCTGGCCCAGACCTACTGCCACTGCGCCCTGGAGATGGAGCAGCCTCTGGTGGAGTTCCTGGTGAGCCACCGCTGGCCGGGCAACATCCGGGAGCTGCAGAACGTGGTGCGCTACATCTGCAGCCTCCTGGGGCCGGGGGAGAAGGCCACCATCCGGCACCTGCCTCCCTACCTGATCCGGGGGTGTGCCGAAAGCGTCCCCGCCGAGGCGCCCGAGCCGGCCGGCCAGGAGGGCAGGTTCGGCATTCTCCTGGAGGAGCTGCGCTGCCGAAACACGCTGAAGCCGGCCCTCATGATTCTTCGCGAGGTCCAACGGGCCACGGCGATGGGCCGGGGAGTGGGCAGGCTGCAGCTCATGCAGCGCCTGGCGCCTCAGAACGGTCATCTCTCGGAGCACCGGGTCCGCTTCCTGCTGAGGACGCTGGTGCGGCTGGGGTTCGTGGACTCGGGCGTGACCCGCCAGGGGAGCCGGATCACGGCGCTGGGGGAGCGCTTTCTCTCCTTCGCGTCCTTCCCGCGGGAGGACTCCGCTCCGCCTCCGCAGTAGGAGGTCTCCAGGGGCGCAAGCCCGCACCTTGCCATCCCCGCTCCTTGTCGCTATCATGCGCATCACCGGCGCTTCAAGCACCTCGAGGAGACTGTAGGCCATGTCAGAAGGCAGGAACCTGATCGTCATCGACCCGGCCTCCCTCCCGCGGCACTTCGAGTCCGCGGAGGCGGAGGCCAGGTGGGACCGCGCCTGGCAGGAGCGGGGGCTGTACAGATACGACCCCGCCCGGGGGCGGGAGGAGACCTTCGTGGTGGACACTCCCCCTCCCACCGTGTCGGGCTCCCTTCACATTGGCCACGTGTTCAGCTACACCCACACCGACGTGACGGTCCGCTACCAGAGGATGCTGGGAAAGAACATCTTCTACCCCATGGGCTGGGACGACAACGGGCTGCCCACGGAGCGGCGCGTGCAGAACTACTACCACGTATCCTGCGATCCAGGCGTCCCCTACCAGGCAGACCTGCGCCTCGATCCCGCCGGCGCCGGGGGCCGCAAGGCGCCGGTGCGGGCCATCAGCCGCCGCAACTTCATCGAGCTCTGCCTGGAGCTCACCAGGCAGGACGAGCAGGCCTTCAAAGAGCTGTGGAGCCGGGCCGGGCTGTCAGTGGACTGGCAGGAGGAGTACACCACCATCGACGATCGCTCCCGGCTCCTGGCGCAGCACTCGTTCCTGGATCTGCACGCAAAGGGCCACGTGGAAAGCCGCGTGAGCCCCACGATGTGGGACGTGGACTTCCGCACCGCCGTGGCCCAGGCGGAGGTGGAGGACCGGGAGACCCCGGGGGCCTTCCACCGCATCGCCTTCGGCGTGCGCGGTGAAAGACGCTCCTTCTCCATCGCCACGACCAGGCCCGAGCTGCTGGCCGCCTGCGTGGGCGTGACCGCCCACCCCGACGATCCCCGCTACCGGGAGCTGTTCGGCCGCGAGGCGGTGACGCCACTGTTCCGCGTGCCGGTGCCGATCTTTGCCAGCGACCAGGCCGACCCCGAGAAGGGCACCGGCATCCTCATGGTCTGCACCTTCGGGGACGGCACGGACGTCGAATGGTGGCGGGAGCAGTCCCTTCCCCTGCGCCAGATCATCGGCCTGGACGGAAGGCTGCTCCCGGTGCAGTTCGGCGCTCCGGGGTGGGAGAGCCTGGACCCGGAGGCGGCGAATCGCAGCTACGGGTCTCTGGCTGGAAAGAGCGTCCGGCAGGCCCGCCGCGAAATCGTGGAGCTTCTCCGGCGTCCGGAGGCCGGCGCCGTGGAGGAGGCCCCGCCGCTTCTGGGGGAGCCGGAGCCGGTGGTGCACCCGGTGCGCCACTACGAGAAGGGCGAACGGCCGCTGGAGCTGATCCCCACCCGGCAATGGTTCGTCCGCCTGATGGACAAGAAGGAGGCCCTCCTCGAGAAGGGACGGGAGGTACAGTGGCACCCGGGGTTCATGGGCGCCCGCTACGCCAACTGGACGGAGAACCTGCAGCTGGACTGGTGTATCAGCCGGCAGCGCTTCTTCGGCGTCCCCTTTCCCCTGTGGTATCCCCTGGATGCGGAGGGAAGCCCCGACCACGCGGGGGCGATACTGGCGCCGCCGAAGAGCCTGCCGGTGGACCCGACGGTGGACACTCCGCCGGGCTACCGGGAGGAGCAGCGGGACCGGCCCGGCGGGTTCACCGCGGAGAAGGACGTGTTCGACACCTGGTTCACCAGCTCCCTCACCCCGCAGATCGGCAGCCGCTGGGTCCTGGACCCCGAGCGCCACGAGCGGCTGTACCCGGCGGACATGAGGCCGCAGTCGCACGAGATCATCCGCACCTGGGCCTTCTACACCATCGCAAAGTCGATGCTGCATGCCGGCTCGGTGCCCTGGCGCCACGTGGTGATTTCCGGCTGGGTGCTGGACCCCGAGCGCAAGAAGATGTCCAAGAGCAAGGGCAACGTGGTCACCCCCATGGAATACCTGGAGCGCTACACCGCGGACGGGGTGCGCTACTGGGCCGCCGGCGCCCGGTTGGGCACGGACACCGCTTTCGACGAAGGGGTGATGCGCAACGGCCGCCGCCTGGTGATGAAGATCTACAACGCCGCCAAGTTCGTCCTGTCCCTGGAGGGCAGGGAGGCGCCGGTCACCGCGCCGCTGGACCTGGCCTTCCTCTGGAAGCTGCGGGAGCTGGTAGCCAGGGCCACCGAGATCTTCGAGGCCTTCGAGTTCGCCCTGGCCGAAACCGAAGATTTCTTCTGGCACAGCTTCACGGACACCTACATAGAGCTGGCGAAGTCCCGCGCGCGAGGCGGCGGTCCGGGCGCCTCCTCCGCGGTGAACGCCCTGCGCCGCGGACTGAACGTGATCCTCCGTCTGTTCGCTCCGGTGCTGCCCTACATCACCGAGGAGGTGTGGTCCTGGGCCTTCGCCGCGGAGACCGGCCGACCTTCCATCCACACCGCGCCCTGGCCCTCTGGGGCGGACTTCGCCGGCCTCGAGCTTCCGGCGGACGCGGCCTGCCTCGAGGCCGCCGTCTCCGCCCTGGGGGAGATCCACAAGAGCAAGACCCTGGCGGGGGTCTCCCTGGGCCGCGAGATCGAGGCCATCACCCTGGCGGCGAACGCCGGGTCCCTGGCCGCGCTGGAGCCGGTGAGCGCCGACGTGATGGCCGCCGGCAGGGCCGCCCGCTTCGACCTGGCGGAGAAGGATGGCCTGGCCCCGGGGCAGTTCGAGGTGCTGGAGGTGCGCTTCCGGGACTGAGGGCCGCCGGGCCGGACTCCCGCCGCGCGCCTGCCGCACCGTAGACAGCCCCGCCTTCCGCCTGCTATGATTCCTGCGGTTTCTTCACTCCCTTGACGAGCCAGGAGGTGTTTGATGACCGTTGCCGGATCCTCAAGTCCTCTGAAGGGACCCGCAGGGATCGCCTGAACCGTCTGGCCGCGATTCCTCCGCGGGTCGTCGCTTCGGCCTCGTGAGGAGTCACAGTCTTGGATCTCGACACTCTGGGGTGGAACCCCGAACATCACCGCGCCTTCGCCATCTTCGCCGAGCAGGGGCTGGAGCCGGCACGGGTTGCGGCGGGCTACGAAGGAATCTACACCCTCCTCTGGGCCCGCGGGTCCTGGCGGGCGCAGGCGGCGGGCCGCCTGCTGTACACCGCCGCCGCGGCCAGCGACCTGCCCGTGGCGGGAGACTGGGTTGCCGCCCGTCCGCCGGAGGGGGACGGGCCGGCCCTGATCGATGCCGTGCTGCCCCGGCGCAACCTCCTGTCCCGCAAGGCGGCCGGGCGCCGGAGCCAGGAGCAGGCGCTGGCGGCCAACCTGGACTTCGTCCTGGTGGTCGTCGGGCTGGATGCCGACTTCAATCTCCCCCGCACCGAGCGCTATCTGACGCTGGCCGGGGCCGCAGGCATCCCGGCGGTGATCCTGCTCAACAAGGCGGACCTGTGCCCCGCCGTGGAGGAGCGCCTGCGTCCCATGGAGGCGGTCGCCCCCGGGACGGCGGTGCTCCCCGTGAGCGCGGCCACGGGGGCGGGTCTGGAAGGTCTGCATCCCTACCTGCGCCCGGGTCTGACCCTGGCGGTGATCGGTTCCTCCGGCGCCGGGAAGTCCACCCTCATCAACCGGCTGGCCGGAACGCGGCGTCCGGTGCGGAAGGCGCGCGCCGGGGACGGGAGGGGACGGCACACCACCAGCGCCCGGGAGATGGTGCGCCTTGCCGGCGGGGCGCTGCTGATCGACTCCCCGGGCCTCAGGGAGGTGCAGCTGTGGGCGCAGGAGGAGGACCTGGCCGCCTCCTTTGCGGACGTGGAGGAGCTGGCGGCGGGCTGCCGCTTCCACGACTGCGCCCACCTGAGCGAGCCGGGCTGCGCGGTGCAGGAGGCCGCGGCCGCGGGGGAGCTGGACCCGCGCCGGCTGGCCTCCTACCGGAAGCTGCAGCGGGAGCTCGCTCAGCTGGCGGGCCGCCGCGGGGAGAACGTGCTTCAGGCCAGGAAAGAGAGGGGCAAACGGCTCGCCCGCCTGGCCCGGGAAGCGCAGAGGCAGAAGCGGCGCGGCTAGGCTCCCGGGGCTCCCCGCAGCCGCCGCGGCGGCGCCCTACACGGTGCGGCCTGCGGGACAGTATATTCCCTTAGAGGGAGGTGCACTGATGAGGCTGTCTTCGTTCATGACGGGGCTGCTGATCCTGGCCGCGGTCGGGCCTTCCGCCTCCGCGCAGGAGGTCGACACCCTGGAGACCTCCGCAGGGCCCGTAAAGATCCACTTCCTGGGCCACGGCACGCTGATGCTGGAGCACTCCGGCACGATCGTTCACGTGGATCCCGTCTCGCGGGAGGCCGACTATGCCAGCCTGCCCGACGCGGATCTGATCCTGATCACCCACGAGCACGGCGATCACCTGGACGCCGGCGCCATCGAGGCGGTGCGCAAGGGCGGCACCGTGATCGTGGCCAACCCGAGCTCCGCCGCCCGGGTGGAGGGCGCCCGGGCTCTGGCGAACGGCGAGTCCCTGAGCGTGAAGGGGATCGGCATCAGGGCAGTGCCGGCCTACAACACCACCTCCGGGCGGGAGCGCTTCCACCCCAAGGGTCGGGACAACGGCTACGTGCTCTCCTTCGGCACGACCCGCGTCTACATTGCCGGCGACACCGAGGACACCCCGGAGATGAAGGCCCTCCAGGATATCGAGGTGGCCTTTCTGCCGATGAACCAGCCCTACACCATGACCCCCGAGCAGGTGGCCGAGGCCGCCCGGGCGTTTCGTCCCGGGATCCTGTACCCCTACCATTACGGGGACACCGATCCCCAGCGGCTCGTGCAGCTGCTGCGCGGGGAGAAGGGGATCGAGGTGCGCGTCAGGGACCTGAGGTAGGCCCTACACCACCACCGGGCTTGCCGCGCCGCAGGAGGTGCAGCGGCCGGCATCGATGCCGGTAACCTGCACGGAGTAGCCCCGGCGGCGCACCAGGACGGCGTTGCAGGCGGCGCAGCGGGTGAGGGCCTCCTCGGCGCCTACATTGCCCAGGTAGACGTGGTGCAGGTGGCGGCGCGCGGCCTGGGCCAGCTTGCGCAGCGTCGCCGCCGAGGTAGGCGGCAGCGTGTAGCGGTACTGAGGGTAGTAGGCCGACAGGTGGTAGGGGATGTCCGGACGTAGTGAGGCCAGGAAGCGGGCGATGCCCTCGATCTCCTCCGGGCTGTCGTTCTTCGTGGGAATTACCAGCGTGGTCACCTCCAGCTCCACCCGGGAGTGGGCCTGACTCAGAAAGCGCTTTACCTCCGCGAGGTTGCCCCCGATCTCCCGGCGGTAGAACTGCGGGTCGAAACCTTTCAGGTCGATGTTGGCCGCGTCCAGGAGCTCCAGGAGCTCTTCGGCGGGCTCGGGGTTGACGTAGCCGTTGGAGACCAGCACGTTGGCCAGGCCGCGCCCGCGGGCCAGCCGGGCCGTCTCCAGCACGTACTCCATGTGCACCAGCGGCTCGGAGTAGGTGTAGGCGATGCCGAAGGAACGCTCCCGCACGGCCAGCTCCACCAGCTCCTGCGGGCCGATCTCTTCGGTGGGGGCGGCGGTGTTCGTGGAGATGCGGTAGTTCTGGCAGAAGGGGCAGTGGAAGGAGCAGCCCACGAAACCCACCGAGAGGATCTGCGCTCCCGGGTGGAAATGATACAGCGGCTTCTTCTCGATGGGGTCCACCGCCACGGAGCTCAAGGCTCCGTAGAAGGGCAGGTCGAGGTCCCCGTCGCGGTTGAAGCGCACCAGGCACAGCCCGTGCCTTCCCGGGGCTATGCGGCAGTTGTGCGGGCAGAGACGGCAGCGGAGGCGGGCGTCGGCGGATTTCTCGTAGAATCGAGCATGCATGGGATGGCCCCTAGAAGCTGTAGGCGTCGATGGCCCCTTCCGGCGCTCCTTTCACCGCCACGAAGACCCGGTTGGGCAGACAGGCGATGAACTGCCCCGGCCGCGAAACCGCTCCCGTACGCACGCAGATCTTCTCCGGGCAGGGCGAGTCGGTCACCCGCACCTTGCCCCCCGCGATCACTACGGTGGTTTCCCCCAGCGGGCCCGCCACGAGGACGGTGCGGGAGCTTTCCAGGGGATAGAGCCACTGGCCGTCCCTGCCGTCCAGCTCCACCAGCGCCCGCTCGCCCCGGGCCCCGTAGGCGCGGGCGGCCACCACGGCCACCACGGCCAGACACAGCGCGACCGCCAGAATGTCCAGGGGCCTGAGGACAACCCGACCGCCGGCGCCGGCGGGTCCGGGCGGGGAGCGTCTGCTCACAGGAGCTTTTCCTTGAGGCTGTCCACCTTGTCGGTCCGCTCCCAGGAGAAGCCCGAACGGCCGAAGTGCCCGTAGGTGGCCGTCTCCTGGAAGAGGGGCCGCTGCAGGTCCAGGGCGCGGATGATGCCCATGGGGGTCAGCTGGAACAGCTCGGGGATGGCCGCCTCGATCCTTTCCTCCGCTACCCTGCCGGTGCCGAAGGTGGACACGTAGATGGCCAGGGGCTCGGGCTCCCCGATGGCGTAGGCCAGCTCCACCTCGCAGCGGTCGCAGAGCTCCGCCGCCACCAGGTTCTTGGCCACGTAGCGTGCCATGTAGGCGGCCGAACGGTCCACCTTGCTGGGGTCCTTGCCCGAGAAGGCCCCGCCGCCGTGCCGGGCCATCCCGCCGTAGGTGTCCACGATGATCTTCCGCCCGGTCAACCCGGTGTCACCGTGGGGTCCGCCGATGACGAAAC
Organism: uncultured Spirochaetaceae bacterium; assembly: GCA_964490725.1. Classification (GTDB taxonomy): domain Bacteria; phylum Spirochaetota; class Spirochaetia; order SZUA-6; family DRHE01; genus CAZBDU01. Next base: position 26,714 of record CAZBDU010000052.1, read on the forward strand.
GGCCGGTGGGGTTGATGTGGAACTTCGTGCCGCCCAGCATGGAGGAAGGAATCACCTTCTTGATCACCTCCTCGATCAACGCCTCCCGCAGCTCCCGGTAGCCCACGTCCTCGGAGTGCTGGTGGGACAGCACCACCGCGGGCACCTCCTTCGGGACGCCGTCCTGGTAGCGTACGCTCACCTGGCACTTGCCGTCGGGGCGCATGAACGGAAGCACCCCTTTCTTGCGCACCTCCGCCGCCCGCAGCATGATCCGGTGGGCGTACTGAATGGGGGCGGGCATCAGCTCCGGGGTCTCCCGGCAGGCATAGCCGAACATCATTCCCTGGTCGCCTGCGCCCAGCTCCTGGTTGCCCCGGTTCACCCCCTGGGCGATGTCGGGGGACTGCTCGTGGATGCTGGAGATCACCGAGCAGGACTGGTAGTCGATCCCGTAGGAGGGATCGTCGTAGCCGATCGACTTGAGCACCCCCCTGACGATGCGCTGCAGGTCGATGTATCCTCCGGTGGTGATCTCTCCTCCCACCAGCACCAGCCCCGTGGTGGTGAAGCTCTCGCAGGCCACCCTGGAATTGCGGTCCTGGGACAGCGCGCTGTCCAGCACCGCGTCGGAAATCTGATCGCAAATCTTGTCCGGATGCCCTTCGCCGACGCTCTCGGACGTGAAGATGAAGTCTTTGCGTTCCGTCACTTGTTCCTCCCTGCTCCTTGCTCGTTGACCATACTGATGGGCTGCCCGGTGGCTTCCAGCACGTGCAGCCAGAGACGATCCTCCGGGTTGAGCTCCTTGCGGCGCGAGACCGCCAGCCGGATCGGCACATGGGTAAGCTCATCGTTCCAGGAGCCCACGATCAGGCCGGTCTTGCCGGCCATGGCGGCGTGCACAGCGCTCTGGGCCAGCTCCATGCAGTAGATGGCGTCGTGGGCGTTGGCGGGCATTGCCCGGATGATGTAGCTCGGATCGATGTACTTGACGTTCACGTAGAGGTCCGTCTTCTCCTTGAAGTAGCGCTTGATCTCGGTCTTGAGGAAGATGCCGATGTCTCCGAGCAGCGGATTGCCGGAGTCGTCCCTGCGGTCCCCGTCCAGGAACACGTAGCGCTGCCCCGCCCCCTCGGCCACTACAATCACCGCGTGGCGGCGCTGCCGCAGCCTCTCCTCCATGGCCTCGAACAGCCCGCGCGGCCCCTCCAGGTCGAAGGGGACTTCCGGAACCAGCACGAAGTTCACCTCGTTCAGCGCCAGGGCGGCATGGGCGGCGATGAATCCGCTCATCCTGCCCATCACCTTGACGAGTCCGATCCCGTTGGGGGCGCCCCTGGCTTCGGTGTGGGCGGCGCGGATGGACTCCGCCGCCGCTTCGAAGGCCGTCTCCAACCCGAAGGTCTTCTTCACGAAGGCGATGTCGTTGTCCACGGTCTTGGGGATGCCGACCACGGCGATCTTCAGCCCCCGGCGGGAGACCTCTTCGTAGACGGCCTGCGCTCCGCGCAGGGTACCGTCTCCGCCGATGGTGAATAGCATGTTGACGTTCATACGCTCCAGGCAGTCCACGATCTGGGAGGTCTCCTGAGGTCCCCGGGAGGAGGCCAGGATGCTGCCGCCCTTTTCGTGGATCTCCGCCACCCCCTCGGGGGTCAGCATCAGCGCCTGGTGGCCGTAGTGCGGGATGAACCCCTGGTACCCGTAGGGGATGCCGTAGATCGTGGGCACCCGGTAGCGATAGTGCAGCTCCATGACCAGGGAACGGATCACGTTGTTGATTCCGGGGCTCAGGCCTCCGCAGGTCACCACCGCAGCCCGGCTCTTGGCCGGCTCGAAGTAGATCTTCTCCCGGGGCCCGGCTTTCTCGAACGCCGGCAGCCACTCTCCCCTCTGAAGCCGTTCGGCCGTCCACTTCCGGTCCAGGGAGTACAGCACCGTTTCGGAATCCGCCACGAAGTTGGCGATCCTGTCGCCCATGATCGTGGACAGCTCCAGGGGGGAGGGAATGGCGGCAGGCCCCAGGGTGTCTACCTTGAGGTCCTCCTCGGTGAAGCTCAGATCTTCCATACCGGGTTCAACCCCATCTTTTGCTTCACCTCCAGCACGGTCTGCCCCGCCACCTCCCTGCAGGCCTGGGCGTTGCGGTCCAGGATGTCCCGGATCTCCGCCGAGCGCGCCTTCAGCCCGGCGTAGCGCTGCTGGACGGGATCCAGGACCTTCATGAGGTTGTCCAGCAGCCGGCGCTTGCAGTCCAGGCAGCCGATTCCTGCGGTGCGGCACCCCTCGGCGACGTAGTCGGAGAGCTCGGGCTCCGGCGTGACCAGCCTGTGGTAGTAGTAGATGTTGCACTTCTCGGGAGTGCCAGGATCGCTGCGCCTCACCCTGGCGGGGTCGGTGGGGGCCGGGGCCAGCTTGGCCCAGATTCTCTCGCGGCTCTCCAGCAACGCGATGTAGTTGTCCCGGCTCTTGCTCATCTTGCTGTCCCCGTCCACGCCCATGATGCGCGGCGTGGCGGTGAGCAGCGCCTCGCTCTCCGGAAAGGTCTCCCCGAAGCGGGCGTTGAACCTCCGCGCCACTTCGCGGGTGAACTCCACGTGCTGGACCTGGTCCTCCCCCACCGGCACCACCTGGCCCTTGTACAGGAGGATGTCCGCAGCCTGGAGCACCGGGTAGTCCAGGAGGCCGATGTTGACGTTTCTGCGATGCTGCGCCGCCTTGTCCTTGAACTGGGTCATGCGCTCCAGCTCGCCCAGGGGGGTGAGGGTGTTGAAGATCCAGGTCAGCTCCGCGTGTCCGGGCACCTCCGACTGCACGAACACGGTGGCCTTGTCCTCATGGATGCCGCAGGCGTACAGTTCCAGGGCCAGCTCGAACACGTTCTCCGCCATCTGCGCCGGATCGTAGGCGATGGTCAGCGCATGGAGATCCACGATCGAGATGTAGGCCTGGTAGCGGTGCTGCAGCTCCACCCAGTTGCGCACCGCACCGAAGTAATTGCCGATGTGAAGCAGGCCGGTAGGTTGAATGCCGGTGAACAGCACTTGCACGAAACAGCTCCTGTTGCCCTGATCGAAGGATGGGTTATAGTATGTACACGGCGCGCGGGAGTCAAGCGACATCACCCCCCCCAGGAGGGTGGGGCCAAGGGAGGCGGCTTCCGGCCGCCCGGGAGGTTGACTGTTGTCACTGCAGCGCAAGATCGCCGTGGCCCAGGGGCGGGCCATGGTCCGCGTCCGCAAGCTGAAAGGCGGCGAGCTGGCCACCGTGGGCCTCTGCCCCGCCTGCTGGAATATCAAGGAAAGGCGGCGGGACCTGCTGGTGCAGCTGGCCAAGATGGACCTGGCGGTGGTGCATCGCGAAGACCGCCTGGACGGCACCTATCGCCCGGGCCGCGCGCACGCTCCCGGGTGCCGCCATTCCGGCATTCCCTCCGATCCGTGGAAACGCTTCGAAAAGGCCATGCGAAAACGCGGCGGGCTTTGAGACGGATCGCCCCTAGCCCCCGCGGCGTGCCAGGGCGCCCTTGAGCGCACGCTCGCTGCGGCTCTGGAGGTACTGGAACAGCACCTGATGGCCGCCGGTCTCGAAGGTCTTGAGCTCCAGCCCCAGCTCCCCGCCACGGTTGCGCGTCACCCTGCAGACCACGGCGATCACCTGGTCCCCCACCCGCAGCGAGCAGTAGGGAAGCTCCTGCCCGCGGCGCAGGTCGGAGGCCAGTGACGGGTCCGCAGGCCGGAAGCTCGCCCCCTGGATGGAGATCTCCACCAGGGAGCCCGTGAGCACGGTCAGGGAGTAGGGATGAGTGAAGGCCAGCTGAAGCCGGTCCTCCGGAGCCACGACCAGGCGGTGGAACCTTCTCTTGTCGTTCATCGAGCGATAGCGCCGGAACAGCTCCTCCAGCTTGTGCACCATCTCGCGGGCCCCGGTGCGCATCCCGATCAGTCCGTTCACGCCCAGATGGGTGGCCTTGGCGGCCTCCTCCAGGGGAAGATCCTGGGGATGCAGGAGCACGAAAATGGCCTCGTCTTTGCTCCGGTTTTCCCGCAGAAGCCGCAGGAGGGGTTTCCAGTGTCGGGGGAAATCGCCGGCGTGGTAGAGCACCAGCTGAGGGTCCAGCTCGTCGAGAGCCTGGATGGCCCGCACGGGGTCTTCCAGCTGGACCACGGCGAAGCCCAGCGGGCCCAGGTGGAAGGACAGCACCTCCCGCAGCTCCTCGCCGCGGGCCACCAGCAGCGTCTTCATCTACTCGGTCCCCAGGTTCACCACGTCGTAGCCGGTGATGAGCCAGATCCCTTCCTGGCGCTGCAGATAGTAGGTGTAGCGCCTGATCTCGGTGTAGTCCCGGTAGCGGAACCTCTCCACCACCTCCACCTGCCCCTCCTGCTGGGTGTACTCGGTCCTCAGGATTTCGAAGGAGGAGGGGATGAGCAGGATGTCCGTGTCCACCAGCTCGTTCTTCAGCTGCTCCCGGTACTGCGCGAGCGCCGCCCGGCGGTCTTCTTCGGACATGCGCCGGTAGCGGGCGGCGCGGGCGGGGTTGCGGAGGTAGAGGCTCTCCAGGTCCAGGTAGAGGAAGAACTTCTCCCACTGGCTCTTTTGCCGGGCCGTGAGCGTGTAGGCCACCACCTGGTCCGGCGGCAGGCTCTCCCGGGCCAGCAGCTTCCCGGTCTCCGCCTCGATCATGGCCTTCTCCTCCGGGAAGACCACCGCAGGCCGCACGTTGAGGGGCAGGCCGGCGGATCTCAAGGGCTCTCCGGGGCCATCCACGTTCAGATCGGGGTAGAACAGCCCCACCACCGTGTAGAACCCGGCCTTCTCGAAGGCGACGAAGTCGGAGAGATTCACCACGAAGCCGAGCTGCTGTCCCGGCTGCAGGCTGACGTCCCGGTAGAGCACGGGTTGATTGGCCAGGCGCGATCTCTTGAACGCCTCCGAGTGGTCCAGGAGGATGTTGGTGGGGGTGCTGACCTCGAAGTCCACGTTGTAGAAGTCGTTGTCCGCCATCTGGAAGCGGTAGACGTCGGCCGAGTTGTTCTCCACGATCGCTTCGAGCCGGATTGGGTGCTCACTGTCGTTCAGGTAGTAGATCCGCTTCTCGTAGTAGCGGATGATGAAGCTCACCCCCTGCGGCGCGGCCGGCAGGCCCGTCGCGGCGGCGAGGAGAAGGCACAGCTGGATGAGAATTCGTTTCAACTTGCTACTCCCTGACTTCCCCTAGTATCTTCGGAACGCCAGATGAGATCCTTACTATTTAATCACCTCACCGGAGCGCTGAGTCAATATGAACCGGCGCAGCTGCTGGCCGAGAGGATGCGCGGGCGGGACTTCCCGATCGACGTGGACGGCCCTCAGGGCGGATTCCTCGCGCTCATGATCGCCTGGCTGGGGGAGCAGACGGACGGACCCGCGCTGGTGCTCGCCCCCACCGAGCAGGAGGCGCGGGCGGTGTCCCAGGACCTGTCGCTGGCCGGCGAGGCGGAGGTGGAGCTCTTCCCCTGGTGGAACACCCTGCCCTACGGGGAGGGCCGCCCTCTGCCGAGCGTGTTCGGAGAGCGCGTCCGCACCCTGACCCGCCTGCTGTCGGGGGAGCCTCTCGTGCTGGTCTGCCCGCTGAAGGCCTTCCTGGTTCCCCTCCCCCCTCCGGAGTACCTGGCCGCCCAGATCCTCCACCTGCGCAGGGGAGAGGAGGTGGACCCGCAGGGGCTGGCCTTGCGGCTCCAGGCGCTCGGGTACCTCAGGGTGCCCAGGGTGGGCCTGCACGGCGAGTTCGCCCTGCGCGGGGAGGTGCTGGACCTGTTTCCCTTCGGTGCGCCCGCCGCCTACCGGGTGGTGCTGGACATGGACCGGATCGCGGAGATCCGCCTATTCGAGGTCGCCACGCAGGCATCCGTGGGCAAGGTGGAGCAGGCGTCGGTGCCGCCGGTGCGGGAGGTGCTCTTCGACGAGCCGCGCCTGCAGGCGGTGGGGCGCGCGTTGGAGATGGCCGGGAACGACGGGGCCGTGGAGGAAACCCTGGAGCACCTTGCCCGGGACCCCGAGCAGGCCGGCGCCGAGTTCCTCTTTCCGCTGGCTTTCGAGCAGCCCGCCTCGCTCCTGGATTACCTGGGTGAGGGATGGACGCTGTTCCAGAGCGATGCGGAGCGCCTGGCTGCAGGCTCGGCGGCCCTGCGCAAGGAGTACCTGGAGCTGTACCGGCGGGCCCGCTCTCCCGGCCGGTGCCTGCCGGCCCCAAGGCAGCTCCTTTTCGATCTGGCCAGGCTGAGCGGGGGCGGCGCCCGGGAGGTGCGCTTCCACTCGGTGAAGGGCGCCGCCGGCGAGGCGCCCCGGGTGACGATCCGCTCCGAGCCGCCTCGCTCCTTCTTTGGCAACATCTCCTTCTTCCGGGAGGAGATGGAGAACCTGATCGCGGTGGGCTACCGGGTGTTCCTCTTCGCCGAGTACGCTCATCAGGCCGAGCGCCTGCGCCACATCCTGAAGGACCTGTCGGTGGAGATCTTCCCGGAGGGGATCTCCGGCGGCTTCAGCCTGCCTCAATTCAAGACCGTGGTGATCGAGGAGAACGAGGTCTTCGGCCGCAAGCGGCGCATACCCCGCTCCATCGCCACTGCGGCCAGCCGGCCCATCGACTCCTTCGTGGAGCTGGGCCCCGGGGACTACGTGGTGCACGTCAGCTACGGGGTGGGGCTGTTCCACGGGCTGGAACGCATCCGTGCGGCGGGTCACGAGCGGGACTACATTCACCTGGAGTACGCCGAGGGGGAGAAGATCTACGTCCCCGTCGAGCAGGTCAACCTGGTGCAGCGCTACATCGGCCAGGAGGGAAGGAAGCCCGCACTGGACCGCATCGGCGGGCGCGGCTGGGAGAGCAAGAAGGCCCGGGTAAAGCGCTCCGTGGAGGAGATGGCCCGCCGGCTGGTTTCCCTGTACTCGCGCCGCCGTGAGGCGAAAGGGTTCGCCTTCCCGCCGGACACCGACTGGCAGAGCGAGTTCGAGGCCGCCTTCCCTTACCAGGAGACCGAAGACCAGCTGCGGGCCATCGAAGAGGTGAAGATGGACATGGAGAGCTCCCGCCCCATGGACCGACTGGTCTGCGGCGACGTGGGCTACGGCAAGACCGAGGTGGCCCTGCGGGCGGCCTTCAAGGCCGTAACCGGAGGCAAGCAGGTGGCCTACCTGGCCCCCACCACCATCCTGGTGGAGCAGCATTTCGAGACCTTCCGTGACCGGTTTTCCCGCTACCCGGTACGCGTCGAAATGCTGTCCCGCTTCCTCTCGGGGGCGGAGCAGCGGCAGGTGATCCGCGGCCTCCAGCGCGGGGAGGTGGATATCGTGATCGGAACGCATCGCCTCTTGCAGAACGACGTGCGCTTCAGGAACCTGGGGCTTATGATCGTGGATGAGGAGCAGCGCTTCGGGGTGAAGGACAAGGAGCGGCTGAAGGAGATCAAGACCTCCGTGGACTGCCTGACCCTCACGGCCACCCCGATCCCCCGCACCCTCCACATGTCGCTCATGAAGATCCGCGACATGTCCATCATCAATACGCCGCCGCCCAACCGCTACCCCATTGAGACTTTCATCCAGGAGTTCGACGAGGAGGTGGTGGTGAGGGCGGTCCGGGAGGAGGTGGGGCGCGGCGGCCAGGTGTACTTCCTGCACAACCGCATCCAGACCATGCCGCGCATACAGAGCCTCCTGTGGAGGCTGCTCCCGGGGGTGCAGGTGGCCACCGCCCACGGCCAGATGGAGGAGGAGGAGCTGGAGGAGGTGATGCACCGCTTCGTCAGGGGGAATACCCAGGTGCTGCTGTCCACCACGATCATCGAGAACGGGCTGGACATCCCGAACGTGAACACCATCATCATCGACCGGGCGGACACCTTCGGCATCTCGCAGCTGTATCAGCTGCGCGGGCGGGTGGGGCGGGCGGACCAGCCGGCGTACGCCTACCTCCTGTATCCAAGGCAGCGGGTGATCTCGGAGCTGGCCATGAAACGGCTGAAGATCATCAGCGATTTCACCGACCTGGGCTCCGGGTTCAAGATCGCCCTCAAGGATCTGGAGATCCGCGGTGCGGGGAACCTGCTGGGGGCCGAACAGAGCGGAGACATCCTGGCGGTGGGCCTGGACATGTACCTGCGGCTGCTGGACGAGGCCATCAGCGAGCTGGGGGAGGAGAAGCGGGAGGAGCCGCCGGAGGTCACCCTGGAGCTGGAGTACACCGGCTACATCCCGGACGGCTACGTCGCGGAGCCGATGGAGAAGATGGAGATGTACAAGAAGATCGTCTCCGCCACCGACCGGGACGAGCTCGCGGCGGCGCAGAGGGAGATGGAGGACCGTTTCGGCTCCCCCCCGGATGCGGTCTACTCCCTGTTCTCCGTGGCGGAGATCCGCATCCTCTGCCGCCGCCTGTTCGTCTCCTCCCTGAAGGAACACGCCGGGACGGTCACCGTGGAGTTTTCCCGCCTGGCGAACGTCTCGGTGGACCGGGTGCTGACCGTGATCCGCGAGGGGGGAGGCAACGTGTCGCTGGATCCGGGGCGCCCCCAGTGCCTTCTCATCCGCACCCGCGGCCTGGACATGCGGCACAAGCCGGAGTTCGTGGCCGAGCTGCTGACCCGGCTGCTGTAACGCGGCGGCCGGGCCCGCCTGCCCGGCCGGCAGCGCGGAGCCGCCTAGCGCTCGCTCATGGGCACGTAGTTGCGCTGCAGGTACACGTTGCGGTAGGCGGGGCGGATGATCCGGCCCCCGCTGACGATCTCCTCGATGCGGTGCGCCGCCCAGCCGGCAATGCGGGCGATGGTGAAGATGGGGGTGTAGAGCTCCTCGGGGATGCCCAACATGCGGTAGACCAGGCCGGAGTAGAAGTCCACGTTCGGCGTCACCACCTTGTCGCGCCCCTTGACCTTGTAGAGGGCCTCCGGGGCCAGGGCGGCCACGCGCTGGTAGAGGCCGAGCTCTTTCTGCGCTCCCGTGGCCTCCGCCAGCACTCTGGCCTTCTGCTCCAGCAGCACGGCCCGCGGGTCGGAGAGGGTGTACACCGCGTGCCCGATTCCGTAGATCAGGCCGCTTCTGTCGAAGGCCTCCTTGCGCACGATCCTGTCCAGGTAGGCGGCGATCTCCTGGTCGTCGGTCCAGTCGGAGACGCCCGCCTTGATGTCCTCCATCATGGCCTGGACCTTGAGGTTCGCCCCGCCGTGCAGGGGACCTTTCAGCGAGCCCACCCCGGCGGCGATGGCCGAGTAGGTGTCGGTGGCCGAGGAGGAGACCACGTGGACCGTGAAGGTGGAGTTGTTGCCCCCGCCGTGCTCCGCGTGCAGCACCAGCGCCAGGTCCAGGATCTCCGCCTCCAGGGGAGTGTACTTGCTGTCCGGCCGGATCAGGTGCAGCAGGTTCTCGGCGGTGCTCAGCTCCTTGCGAGGCAGGTGAATGAACAGGCTCTTGCCGCCGTAGTAGTGGCTCTTGGCCTGGTAGCCGTAGGCGGTCATGGTGGGCAGCCTGGCGATCAGCTCGATGCACTGGCGGAGCACGTTCTTGACGCCCAGATCGTCCGGGTTGGGATCGTAGGAGTAACAGACCAGGACGCTGCGGCCCAGCTTGTTCATCACGTCCCGGCTGGGGGCCTTCAGAATCATGTTCTCGGTGAACCCGTTGGGCAGGGTTCGGCTCTCCGCCAGGAGCGTAGTGAACTGTTCCAGCTGCTGCGTGGTGGGCAGGTCCCCGAACAGGAGCAGGTAGCAGCACTCCTCGAAGCCGAACCGCCCCTCCTGCTGGAATCCTGCCACGATGTCGTTGATGTTGATGCCCCGGTAGGTGAGCCTGCCTTCGGCGGGAATCTTGTGGCCCTCGTCGAAGATGTAGCCGTGGACATCGCCCACCTCGGTCAGCCCCACCAGGACGCCCGAGCCGTCCTCGTTGCGCAGCCCCCGCTTCACCTGGTACCTCTGGTAGAGCTCCAGAGGGATCCTGTTGCGCGCTTCCGCGTGCTTCGCCAGCTCGTCCAGTATCGCCGTCGTATTGACCGTTCCCGCCGTGCTCACCGTCTTCTCCTCCTCAACCGGGCCGCCGATCCATGCACCGTATTTTTATGCAGTTTCGCGAGATTATATGGGAAATGCCGGAGAGTGGCAATACCCGCTCGCTCCCGGGCCCTCAGGGTGACAGCAGCTCCAGCACCGCCATGACGGCGATGGCCCCCGCCACCGCCAGGGTGAGCCGCCCGGTGAAAAAGGCCAGGATCCCGGCCGCCCCTCCGGCCGCCAGGGAGCGCCAGGGATGGGCGGCAGAGGCGGTGAGGATGCCGGGGAAGATCAGCGCCCCCAGCACCGCATAGGGGAACAGCCTCAGCCACCGGTCCAGCGCCGCCGGCAGGCGCAGCCGCCGGCCCAGCAGGAAGGGCAGGAGCCGCGGCAGATAGGTGGCCGCAAACATCCCGGCAATGGTGAGCCAGATCATTCCCGTCCCCCGGAGGGAGGCGTCCTGTGCGGGCGCGGCTCGGGGAGCAGCAGGCCGGCGGCGGCGGCCGCCGCGGCTGCCAGGACGATCGTCCAGCCGCCGGAGAGGCCGGGCAGCAGGCGGCCGGCCAGCCAGGCC
>CAZBDU010000053.1:0-21628 GCA_964490725.1 uncultured Spirochaetaceae bacterium
GGCAAGGCCCGGCCGCCTCCGCCCCGCTGGCGTGCTCCCTGCCCGGCCGTAGCGGAACCCTTCCACCGGGCAGCGCTGCTCGTAGTCGAAGCACAGGATGCACTGCTGCGCCAGGATCCTCCGGGAGCGGTAGTCCACCGCCCGGGTGGGGCAGCGGTCACAGCGCCCGCAGGAGGAACAGTCCTCGATGCGGAGGCCCAGCGGCGCGGCCCGCGCCAGCAGGCCGTACAGCGCGCCCAGCGGGCACAGGTAGGTGCACCAGAGGCGCCTGGCCAGCAGCGACAGGGCAGCCAGGAAGGCCAGGAAGGCCAGGCCCAGGGCCGACAGCGACAGGATGCGCAGGAGCCACACGTTGGGGTGCAGAAACTGCAGGACCGGTGCGGGGCTGAGGGCGGTGACCAGCACGACTCCCAGCAGGAGCAGCGCGGGGGGGAAGCGCACCAGCGGCGGGAAGGCGCCGGCGGCCGCCCTGGTGCGCCGGCCGGCGCCCCAGCGGGCTCAGCCGGCGCAGGGGCGAGAGCAGGAAGTCCAGCGCTTCGATCAGGGCGCCCAGCGGGCAGACCCAGCCGCAGAAATAGCGCCCCAGAAGCAAGCCTGAGCCCACCAGGACGGCGATCACCGCCAGGGCGGGGACGCTCGCCAGGGGGTTGGTGAGGAACACAAGGGGGTCGTACCGCAGGAAGGGATTCTCCAGCGCGGCGAAGGGGTCCAGGGAGCGCAGGTACACGGCCAGGAACAGTCCGAAGCAGAGCGCCTGGGAAACCACGCGCAGCCGCTTCAGCCTCCTGGCCCCCGCAGAGCGCATCAGAGCACGGTCACCTGGCGGCTGTAGCCGGCCAGCTTTCCCATCCCCCTGGCCGCGGCCAGCTCCAGGTAGCCCAGGGAGGCCGGCTCCCGATCGAAGAGGCGCACCGCCTCGGCGTCCGCCTCCACCACGTTCGCGGAGGCGATGACTGTGTCCGTGGGCTTCAGGTAGTCCAGACTGCCGCCGGTGGGGCCGCCCCTCACCATGATGGCCCCTGCGTCCACGACGGTGAGGTGGGAGCGCACCGCGGAGTTGATGTCGGCGATGGACTGGTCCAGCTTCCAGTGCCAGCGGGAGCGGTTGTCTCCGGTGACGCCCATCAGATTCTTCATGCCGATGGTGAGCCCGGCGGAGGAGTGGTGCTTGGCCACGGGCAGATTGATGAAGGCGTCCGCCTCCAGCACGCGGCGGTTCACCAGGGTCTCCTTCAGAGCGCTTCCTCCGGGCACCGGGATCCTGGCGTACAGCTTGGGGCTCACCTGGTCCACGAACAGCACCCGGGCTCCGGCCTGGCGGGCCGCCTCTGCCACCCCGGAGGTCACGTAGGTCAGCCTGGGGTTGCCCACGGTGCGGTCGAACACGTAGACGCGGGAGGCGCCGGCCTTGAAGCACAGGTCTACCACGGTGCGCACCACCACCGGGTCCGTGGTGGCCCTGTACTGCGGCGGAACGTTGAAGGCCATGTTGGGCTTCACCACCACCACCGAGCCGCGGCTAACGAAACGGCCCATGCCGCCTACCAGCTCCACGGCGCGCTCCACGGCTCGTGCCCGCTCGCCGCCCCGCACCACCCCCACCCCGGCGGCGCCGGTGGACTGGGGAAAGGCACGCCGGGTGACGAACAGGAGAGAGGAGGCGGCGAGGGACTTCAGAAACTCGCGCCTGGTCATGGCCAACAGCATAGCTGGCGGGTCAGCTGTTTTCAAGACGTACGGCTTTGACGAGTCCACCCGCCGCCGTGTACACTGCCGGCGTCATGGACAGGTACGAGTACATCGTAAACCTCTCCCGGGACTTCATCACGCTGATCAACCGGCAGTACGTGTACGAGATCGTCAACGACACCTACTGCCGGGAGATTGGCCGGGACCGCAACGACATTCTGGGACACCGGGTGGAGGAGGTATGGGGAACCGAGCGCTTCGCGGGCGGCATTCGCTGCCATCTGGATCAGTGCTTCGCCGGCCAGGAGGTCCACTACATCGACTCCTTCACCTTCGGGGCCTTCGAGAAGACCATGCACGTCTCCTACTATCCCTACGGGGAGGCCGGCGAAATCACCCACGCGCTGGTGTTTTCTCATGACATCACCCGGCTCGGAGAGATCGAGAGCAAGCTCACCGAATACGAGTTCCGCGATCCGGTCACGGGTCTGTTCAATCGCCGGTCGCTGGACATCATCCTGGACAAGGAGATCGAGAAGGCCCGGCGGTCCTCCTCCGAGAATCTGCGGGGTGTGATGTTCGTCCGCCTGACCAACCTGGGGGAGATCACCCGGGTCCACGGGCACAGCATGGGCGACCTGCTTCTGGAGAACACGGGCCTGCGCCTGCGCAAGGTGCTGCGCCGCAGTGACTACGTCTTCCGCTTCGAGGGTGCGGAGCTCACGATCCTCCTGGCGGGGGTGGCCCGCAACACCGATGTCGCCGGGGTGGCTGAGAAGATCCACCAGGCGGTCACGCTTCCCTACCGGTACGCCGAGACGGACCTGTACGTGGGCTGCGCCGTCGGCGTGTCGGTGTATCCCGACGACGGGCAGGATCGCGACGCCGTGATCCGCAGCGCCTCCTCTGCCCTCCAGGAGGCCAGGAGGCGCGGGGAGCCGTTCGTGCTGTTCAACCGGGAGCTGCACCTGCGCGCGGTGGAGCGGCTGCATCTACACGCCGACCTGGCCAGGGCCCTGGAGGCCGAAGAGCTGGCGCTGGCCTACCAGCCCATCGTGGACCGGGAGGGGCGCATCGTCGGAGCGGAGGCCCTGGCGCGCTGGCAGCACCCCGAGCGCGGAGCGATCGCGCCGCTGCAGTTCATCCCCCTGGCCGAAGAGACCGGCCTCATCGCCCGGCTGGGACGTTGGGCGCTGTTCACGGCCTGCCGGGATGCGGCCCGCTGGCGACGGCGTTTCCCGGTTTACGTGTCGGTCAACCTCTCCGTCCGGGAGTTCGAGGACCCGCAGCTCCCGGAGACGCTGCAGGCGGCGCTGCAGGCGGCCGGGCTGGAGGGTCCCGCCGGGCTGAAGCTGGAGATCACCGAGAGCGGGTGCATGCGGGACCCCTCCGGGGCGGCGGAGCGGATCCAGAGAATCCAGGCGCAGGGCATCGAGGTCCTGATCGACGATTTCGGCACCGGTCACTCCTCCCTGGGCTACCTGAAGCAGCTTCCGGCCGGGACGCTGAAGCTGGACCGGATGTTCCTGGAGAACCTGGAGCAGCCCGGGGAGCGGGAGTTTCTGGAGCGCATCATCGCCGCCGTAAAGAGCCGGGGCAAGACCGTGCTGCTGGAGGGAGTGTCCACTCCCGGGCAGGCGGAGCTGCTGCGGCGGCTGCCGGTGGACCTGATGCAGGGGTTCCACTTCGGCCGGCCGGTGCCGGCGGCGCGGTTGGAGGCTCTCCTTCAGGCCGGCCGTCTGCCCGCGGAGAACTGACGGCGGAAGCCGCGGCGGCGGATAAACTGCTTTGAAAACCCGCCCCGGTTCGGCTACACTACTAGCATGAGGGGGCGGCAGCCTCAAAGGACCTACGAGTACATCATCAATCAGTCCCGGGACTTCATCACGCTGATCAACCGGCATTATGTGTACGAGATCGTCAACGACGCGTACTGCAGGCAGATCCAGAAGAGCCGCGAGCAAATCGTGGGCCACAGCGTGGCGGAGGTGTGGGGGCAGGAGCGCTTCACGGGGACCATCCGCAAGTACCTGGACGAGTGCCTGTCCGGCCGGGAGGTGCACTACATCGACAAGTTCAGGTTCGGAGCTTTCGAGCGGCACATGCACGTCTCCTACTACCCCTACAAGGAAGACGGCAAGGTGACCCACGCCCTGGTCTTCTCCCACGACATCACGCAGCTGAGCGAGATCGAGAGCAAGCTCACCCACTACGAGTATCGCGACCCCATCACCGGCCTGTTCAACCGCCGGTCGCTGGAGATCATCCTGGACAAGGAGATCGAGCGCGCCAGGCTGTCCGCCTCCGACAGGCTGCGGGCCCTGCTGTTCATCGGGCTGGTGAATCTCTCGCGGGTGAACGAGACCTACGGGCACCAGATCGGGGATCTGCTGCTGGAGAACACGGGGCTGCGGGTGCGCAAGGCCCTGAAAGGCGGCGACTACGTGTTCCGCTTCGAGGGCAACGAGCTCTCCGCGATTCTCACCGGCATAGGCCGCAGCACCGACGCGGCCGCGGTCGCCCAGAGGATCGCTCACGAGGTCTCGATCCCCTACCGCCACCAGGGCGTGGACATCCAGATCCAGTGCGCCATCGGCATATCGGTCTATCCCGACGACGGGGAGGACCGCGACACCATGGTGCGCAATGCCGCCACGGCCATGCGCGAGGCCAGGCGGCGGGGGGCGGACTTCGTGGTGTTCAACAGCGATCTGCACCGGAAGGCCACCGAGCGGCTGGCCACGGAGGGCGCCCTGCTGCGGGCCTTCGAGGAGCGGCAGTTCGTGCTCTTCTACCAGCCGATCGTGGATCCGGGGGGGTTGATCGTCGGAGCGGAGGCGCTGATCCGCTGGCAGCACCCGGAGAGAGGGCTGCTGCTGCCCGTGGAGTTCATCCCCCTGGCCGAGGAGACCGGGCTCATCGTCAGCATAGGCAAGTGGGCGCTGTTCACCGCCTGCAGGCAGCTGCGGGAGTGGCGCGCGAAGTTCCCGCTGTACGTCAGCGTCAACCTGTCCGCGCGGGAGTTCGCCGACGCGGAGCTGCTGGAGAACGTGGAGAGCGCCATGCGCCTCGCGGGACTCCCCGACCCAGACGCCTTGCGGCTGGAGATCACCGAGACCCAGTGCATGATCGACCCGGAGATAACCATCGAGCGCATGGAGCGGCTCCGCAGCCGGGGGGTGGGGATCTACATTGACGACTTCGGCGTGGGCCACTCCTCGCTCAACTACCTGAAGCGGCTCCCGGCCCGCACGCTCAAGATCGACAGGGTGTTCGTCGAGGGGCTGCAGCAGAGCGGGGAGCGGGAGTTCCTGGCGCACATCGTGCAGACGGTCAAGTGCCGCGGCAAGGAAGTGCTGGTGGAAGGGGTGAGCTCTCCGGTGTACGTGGACCTGCTGAAAGACCTGCCTCTGGACGGCTACCAGGGCTTTCACTTCAGCCCGCCGGTCCCGGCGGAGCAGTTTGCAGGGCTGCTGGAACGCAGGCGGCTGCCCGTCGTGGCCTCCTCCACCTGCGGAGCGGGTCCCTCGATCCCCCCGGGGCCGGACCTTTTCCCCGGAAGGGGCACCCTCCACTAGGCGGGCAATCGAGAGCGAGCATGCCGGAGTACCGTCCCGTCACCGATTCGTTGGTGGCCGAGCTTTCCCGGGTATGCGGCCAGGAGGGGGTCAGCCGGGAGCCGCGTCTGTTGGCCAGGTGCTCCCGGGACCAGGTGAGCGAGCCGGAGTACGCCCACGAGCCAGAGGTGGTGGTCCGCCCCGCCTCCACGGAGCAGGTGGCCGCGCTGATGCGCCTGGCCAGCGAGGAGCGGGTGCCGGTGACGCCGCGGGGAGCCGGCAGCGGGCTGTCCGGGGGCGCGGTCCCCCTCTTCGGGGGCATCTGCCTGGCCACCGACCGCATGAACCGCATCCTGTCGATCGACACTGCCAACCGTATCGCGGTGGTGGAGCCGGGGGTGGTGACCAACCATCTGGACGGAGCGCTGGCCCCGCACGGGCTGTTCTTCGCCGGCTACCCCTTGAGCGAGGAGATCTGCTTCATCGGGGGGAACGTGGCGGAGAACGCCGGGGGCGGCCGGGCGGTGAAGTACGGGGTCACCGGCACCTGGGTCACCGGCCTCGAGACGGTGACTCCCTCCGGGGAGGTGCTCACCCTGGGCGGCAAGAGGACCAAGGACGTCACCGGCTACGACCTGCTGCACCTCATGGTGGGCTCCGAGGGGACCCTGGGGGTGTTCACCCGGGTGCTGCTCCGGCTCCTGCCGCGCCCACAGGCGCGGGCGGCGCTGCTGGCCCTCTTCCGCGAGCTGGCCTCCGGTGCCGGCATGGCCCAGGCCGTCATGGAGGAGGGGCTCCAGCCTTCGGCGGTGGAGCTGGTGGACGGAGCCAGCCTGGCGGAGACCTGCCGGTGGACCGGCGAGCAGCTTCCCTACCGGGAGGCGGGCGCCATGGTGATCGTGGAGGTGGACGGGCGCAGGCGCAGCACCGTGGAGGAGGATCTGCGCGCCGCTGAGGCGCTCTGCAGGCGGCGGGGCGCCTTCTTCCTGCGCACCGCGACGGAGCCGGAGGAGGTGGAGGGAATCTGGAAGCTGCGCAAGCAGGTCCCCTGGGCGCTGAAGCGGCTCACAAGGCACCAGTCGATCGAGGACATCTCGGTCCCGGTGGCCGCCGTGCCGGAGGCGCTGCAGATCCTGCGCAGCCTGGAGCAGAAGCACGGAGTGAGGATTCCCTGCTTCGGCCACGCCGGGGACGGCAACCTGCACGCCCATCCGCTTAAAGGTCCCGGGCAGAGCGCCGAACGGTGGCGCCGGACCCGGGGGGAGCTGCTCACGGAGCTGTACAGCCGGGTGGCACGCCTGGGGGGCACCATCAGCGGGGAGCATGGCATTGGCCACAAGCGCAAAGGCTACATGAGCCTGGTGATGCCCCAGGCGCAGATCGAGCTGATGCGCGGGATCAAGCACGCACTGGACCCGCTGGGCATCCTCAACCCCGGGAAGATCTTCTAGGCCTGACCCCTCCTGCCCTGCAAGGCAGCCTTTCCGAGTGCCTCCGGGTATGGGCACAGGCGCGGCTGGCATCGTCGTAGTCGATCATCCTGGTTGAGCCGACCCGCCTCCCGCAGGGGGGCTAGTTCCTGCCCCTGCCCAGCAGCCGGCGCATCATGCCGCCAGCTGCTTCGAGCACCCGGACGCCCGGACCCCGGGGCTTCTGCTCTCCCCGGTCCGGCTCCGCAGGCCCGAGCGCGTGGGAGCGCAGATAGCTCATGACGGTGATGCTGCGAACCGGTCCCAGGGCGCCGGCGATCACCGCCTGCAGCAGCTCCGGCGCCGCTCCAGCGGCGGCGGACTCCGAGGTGGGGCGCCCGAAGAGGCTTGCCACCACGTCGGCCAGGACGATGCTGTCCAGGGACCGGGAGGGCACCAGCGCCTGCCGGGCGGCGGGGATGATCAGGCCGTCACGGTGCAGCTGTCCAGTGAGCGACTCCGCACCGGCGGTGGAGGTGCCCAGCTGCTCGGCGATCTGAGTGACGGTGGGCGGGGGCTCGCCCCTGTAGAAACGGTCGGCGATGAACAGGAACGCCTCCAGCCCCGCCAGGAGGCGTTCCGCCGAGGTCATCTGGCCTGGATCCCTGGCGATCCACCCGTGGCGGCCGTGCTGATGGACGTGGGCGATCTCCAGGGCGAAGAGGACGATGGCCCAGGCGACGTACAGCCAGATCAGGAAGATCGGGATGATTGCCAGGGACCCGTACATCACGGAGAGCCGGATCACGTAGTTCACCCAAAGGTAGAAGATGCGCCGGGCCCCCTCCCACAGCAGCGCACCAGCGGCCGCACCGATGAGGGCGCTCAGGAGGCGCACCCGGCCGGTAGGTACGAACTGGATCATCAACAGGAACACCAAAAACACGAAAATCGATGGGAAGATCCCCAGCAGGAAGGTCAGGGTGCGGCCCAGCTCGCGCACCGCCGGGCCTCCGATCAGGGCTTGGATCAGCCCCGTGACGTTCAAGCCGATGCTGACCAGGAAGCTGCCCACGATCAGCACCGAGACGTAGGTGGCCAGCCGTCGCAGCGAGAGCTTCTGGGAGCCTCCACGCCAGACGGCGTCGAAGTTGTTCTGAATGGTGTTGAGCAGAAACACCGAGGTGATGAGGAAGAACAGCAACCCCACCACCCCGAGGGCGCGGGTGTTATCCACGAAGCGGTTCACGTAGGTCATGATCTCTTCCTGGCTGGTGGGGACCAGCTGGTGGATCAGGAACTCCTGAACCCGGCGGACCATGTCGGAGAACGGGCCGATGGCGGAGAAGAGCGAGAAGAGCAGTGCGGACAGGGGCACCAGGGCAAGGAGGCTGGCAAAGGCCAACCCCGATGCCCGGGTGAGGCAACCGTCACGGTTGAACTCTCTGAACAGCCTGCGCAGGAACTCCTTTGCCGAACGGCTTGTTCCGGCCGTTCCGCCGTTAGCGCTCATCGTTGCGGCAAGCATAGCACATCCGGCACGCCCCGGGAAGAACGGCGCCTCTGCGGCACCGGTCCGGCCGGGCCGGCCGCCGGGGCTTGACTTCGCCGCCGGCTGCGCTACCCTGATCTGATCCGGCGGCCGCGGCTCCACAGGCGGGCCGCCCAGGGGGAGTGAGCCATGCCCGTTTTCGAGATGCCTCTGGAGGAGCTCCAGGTGTACCGGGGGGTCAACCCGCGGCCCGCCGACTTCGACGCCTACTGGGAGGCGGCGCTGCGGGAGCTGGCGGCCGCCGGCGGCCAGGTGGACCTGCAGCCAGAGGAGCAGTTCTCCACGCCCTACGCCGAGTGCTTCCACCTCTACTTCACCGGCGTTGGGGGGGCGCGGGTGCACGCCAAGTACCTGCGGCCCGCCGGAGGTGGCGGGAGGCACCCGGCGCTGCTTCTCTTTCACGGCTACTCCATGAGCTCGGGAGACTGGTTCGACAAGCTGCCCTACGTGGCGCTGGGATTCTCCGTGGCGGCCATGGACTGCCGCGGACAGGGGGGCCTCAGCCAGGACGCCGGCGGCGTGGCGGGCACGACGCTCAGGGGGCACATCATCCGCGGGCTGGACGACAGCCCGGAGAAGCTCCTCTACCGGCAGATATTCCTGGACGCCGCGCAGCTGGCTCGGATCGTCATGGGCATGGAGGAAGTGGACGCCTCCAGGGTGGCGGCCATGGGCGCCTCCCAGGGCGGAGGACTGAGCCTGGCCTGCGCCGCCCTGGTGCCGGAGCTCTGGAGGGCGGTGCCGGTGTACCCGTTCCTGTGCGACTACCGCAGGGTCTGGGAGATGGACCTGGCGGAGAGGGCCTACGAGGAGCTGAAAGACTACTTCCGCCGCTTCGACCCCACCCACCAGCGGGAGCAGGAGGTGTTCACCCGGCTGGGCTACCTCGACGTGCAGCACCTGGCCGGCCGCATCCGGGCGGAGGTGCTCATGGCCACCGCGCTCATGGATCAGACCTGCCCTCCCTCCACGCAGTTCGCCGCCTACAACAAGATCCGCTCGCCCAAGAGCATGGTGCTGTACCCGGACTTCGGGCACGAGACGCTGCCGGGCCTGGCGGACACCGCCTTCGGTTTTCTCAGCCGGGCTTGACGGGACGCTCGTTGCGTGGAGAATGGGGAAGCGCGCGCCCGCGGCGGCGCCGCTGCCGCGAGGCTCGCGAAGCGCGTTCACGGAGGCTTGAGGAGAGTATGGCGACTCGTCTGGCGGTCATACCCGAGCTCTGCTCCGGATGTCGGATCTGTGAGCTCACCTGTGCGATCGAGCACTTCCAGGTGGTCAACCCCAAGAAGAGCGCCATCCGGGTGGTGGCCACCTACCCGCACCCGGTGGTGCGGATGCCTGTGGTCTGCAGCCAGTGCAAGGTCCCCCTATGCGCCGGCGCCTGCCCCGTGGAGGCGCTGAGGCACGATGGGGAGATCGTGCGGCTGGAGAAGGAGCTGTGCATCTCCTGTCTCAAGTGCCTGGAGGCCTGCCCTTTCGGCGCCATGTACGCCCACGACGATCTGGACCAGCCCATCAAGTGCGACCTCTGCGGCGGGCAGCCCAGGTGCGTGGAGCGCTGCCCCAAGGGAGCGCTGCGGCTGATACCGGAGCAGGTGCTCGGTGAGTCCAAGCGGCTGAGCAACGTGCTGAGCTACGCCCACATGAAGGAAATCGAGTACATGGAACGAGGCGAAAAGAAGACCATCCACTACGCCGAGATCGGAAAGGAGGAGCTGTAGCCCCACCGGCTGCAGCTGAAGCGCCTATGAGCCTCAGATCCGGATACTTCAAGCGCCTGCTTTCCGTGGAGCTCACCGCCGGGGAATGCGGCGAGCGGCAGCTTTCCGAGGAGCTCCTGGCCGAGTACATTGGCGGCAGGGGGCTGGGCGCCAGGCTCGTCTGGGACAATCTGGTCCAAAACGGCTTTGCCGTTGACCCGCTGGGCGCGGAGAACCTCCTGGTGGTGGCGCCGGGGCCGCTCACCGGGGTGTACCTTCCTTCCTCCGGCAAGTGCTCGTTCGTGAGCATCTCGCCGGCCACGGGCATCTACGGAGACTCCTCCATGGGCGGCGGCTTCGGCACCGCGCTTCGCCAGAGCGGGCACGACGCCCTGGCCATCCGCGGGCGCGCGCCAGAGCTGTCGGTGCTGTTCATCGACGAAGGCAGGGCCCGGATTCTGCCGATGCCGGAGCTGGCGGGCAGGAGCTGTCTGGAGGCGGAAGGCGCCATCAAGGAAGCCCTGGGCACCCAGGAGGTGAGCATCGCCTCCATCGGTCCGGCGGGGGAGAACCTGGTGCGCTTCGCCTGCGTCAACGCGGACTGGTCGCGCAACGCCGGCCGCACCGGCGTCGGGGCCATCATGGGCTCCAAGAACCTGAAGGCCATTGCGGTCCGCGGCAGCCGCGACCTGCCGGTGCACGACCTGGCCGCCCTTACGGCCGAGGCGGACAAAGCCTACGGGTACATGAGGGAGCACAAGTTCTTCAAGCTCTGGCAGCGCGAAGGGCTGATGAACGTCATGGAGTACGCCAACGCGGCCGGGATTCTGCCCTCCTTCAACTTCAAGGATGCGGTCTTTCCCCGCATCTCCGGGATCAACGGAGACACCATGCTGGGGGGCTACAAGATCGGCGACAGCGCCTGCTTCGCCTGCTCCATGAGCTGCGGCAACATCTGCCTGGTGAAACAGGGCCGCTACCTCGGCACGGTCGTGGAGGGGCCGGAGTACGAGTCCTGCGCCATGCTGGGCTCCAACCTGGGGATCGACAACTTCGCGGCGGTGCTGAAGGCCAACCAGCTCTGCGACGAGCTGGGGATGGACACCATCTCCACGGGGAACCTGATCGGCGCGGTGATCGAGGGCTACGAGAAGGGGATCCTGAGCCTGCAGGACCTGGACGGACGGCCGATCAGCTGGGGGGACGAGGAACGGATCCTGGATCTCATCCGGGCCATCTCCGCCCGCGAGGGACTGGGCGAGGTGCTGGCGGAGGGGTCCAGGAGCGTCATCCGGCGCTGGCCGGAGATGGACAGGATCATACTTCAGGTGAAGGGTCTGGAGCAGAGCGCCTACGACAGCCGGGCCGGAGCGTCCATGGCCCTGGCCTACGCCACCAGCGACATCGGCGCGCACCACACGCGGGCCTGGACGATCGCCAAGGAGATCGAGCTGGGACAGGAGTGGAGCGAGGAAGAGAAGGTGGACCTGGTGATCTACCATCAGACCCTGCGGCCGCTGTTCGACATGCTGGGGGTGTGCCGGCTGCCCTGGATCGAGCTGGGGCTGAACGAGCAGCACTACGAGCGCTTCTACCGCGCCGTCACCGGGGCGGAAGACAGTCTGGCGGATCTGCTGGAGAAGAGCCGGCGCATCTATGACCTGACGCGGCTCATCAACGCCCGCCTGGGCGTCACCCGCGAGGACGATACCATGCCCTGGAAGGTGCACTCCGCGCCGATCCAGACGGGCCCCACCGCAGGCAAGGTAATCGACAGGGAGACCTTCCGCCGCCTGCTGGACCTGTACTACCGGAAGCGGGGCTGGGACGAGCGCGGCGTGCCTCCCCGGGAGGTGGAGGCGGCTTTCGGCGGGGGTTCGGCCCTCTAGTCGGCGGCCCTCCGCGGCGCTGGCCGTCGACCCCGGGCGCGGCGGAACCTCTCTTCCGGCATGGTCCCGAACACGTAGTCCCACAGCGGTGAGCTCACCCCGTAGCGCATGGCCGGGCAGGTGCCGTGGTGCTGCATGTGCTGGAAGCGGCACATCGCCAGGTAGCCGCCCTTGAAGCGGCCGTGGTGCAGGCCGTAGTGCAGCAGATCGTAGATCAGGTAGCCCAGAACGAAGCCGGCGAAGGCGGGCAGGAACCACGCCCTGGCCCCGGCCAGCACCACAAGCACCAGGTAGAAGAGCCCGAAGAAGAGGAAGGAGAGAGGAACGCTCATCGCGGGGGGCATCACCAGGCGGGTCTTGCACAACGGCTGGGCGTGATGGACCCCGTGGAAGAGGAACACCGCCCGCTGCAGCCGCTCGGTCCTGGGATGGTAGTGAAAGATGAAGCGATGCATCAGGTATTCCACCAGCGTCCACACCAGCCAGGCGGCCGGCAGCCCCAGGAGGATGGGCAGCGGGAAGCCCTCGGGGCGGGTCAGCACCGACCAGGTGACCAGGAAGGCGAACACCGGCGCCCAGATCGCCACCACCGCCGCCGGGCTCACGTGGGAGAAGCGTTCCAGGAAATCGCTGCGGAAGAGCCGGATCGGCTCGCCGCCTCGGAGTTGACTGGCCATTTCGGTCTTCCCTGTCTGTGTTGGCAGCTTTCTCTGCCTTGCGTGGCTTCTAGAGCCTTTTCGCTCTCTGCCTTTCCAAAATATTATCACTTTGGTAATGTTTCAAGAGTGAAGATCGCCCTGCGGCTGTCCGGCGGCGTAGACAGCTCCGTGTCCCTGAGCCTGCTGAGGCGGCAGGGCTATCGGGTCACCGCCTTCTACCTCAAGGTCTGGCTGGCCGACGAGCTGGCGCCCGGCGGGTGCCCGTGGCGGGAAGACCTGGAGTATGCCCGGGCGGTCTGCCGGCGGGAGGGAGTGGAGCTGCAGGTGCTGCCGCTCCAGCGCGAGTACTTCGACTCGGTGGTGAGCTACGCCGCCCGGACGCTGGCCGGGGGCGCCACGCCCAGTCCGGACCTGATGTGCAACTCCCGCATCAAGTTCGGCGTCTTCCTGGACCGGCTCGATCCCTCCTTCTCCGCCGTGGCCACCGGCCACTATGCCCGGCTGGAGCACGGTCCGGAGGGACCGATCCTGCGGCGCTCGCCGGACCGGATGAAGGACCAGACCTACTTTCTGGCCCGGCTGGCCAGAGAGCAGCTCTCCCGGCTGCTATTCCCCGTGGGGGGGATGCGCAAGGAGGAGGTGCGCGCCCTGGCCGCCCGCCTGGGCATTCCCAGCCGCGACAGGCCCGACAGCCAGGGGCTGTGTTTTCTGGGCAGGGTGCCCTACCGCCGCTTCGTGCGCGCGCTGCTGGGCGAAAGCCGGGGAACCATCGAAGAGGCGGCCACCGGCCGCCGCCTGGGCACCCACCCCGGCCACTGGTACTACACGGTGGGACAGCGTTCCGGCCTGGGCCTGTCGGGTGGCCCCTGGTACGTGGTTCGCAAGGACGCGGCCGCCAACCTGGTCTACGTGGCTCACCGCAGCAGAATGGAGCATTTCGGCCGCACCCGCTTCCCGGTGGGACGCTTCCACTGGATTTCCGGGCTCGCCCCGGACCGACGCGGCCCCTTGCTGGTCAAGCTGCGGCACGGGCCGGCCCTCCTGGAGGCCACGCTGTCGCCGCCATGGTCGGCGAGCGGGGCTCCCGAAGCCGCGGAAGTCCGCCTGGCCCGGCCGGACCCTGGGATCGCCCCCGGGCAGTTCGTCGTGTTCTACCGGGGCGACGCCTGCCTGGGCAGCGCGGAGATCCTTCCTGGCTGAGCAGCGTCGCCGGCGCGGGCCGGGCGGCGGGTGGGCGCTCGACGCGGCCGGCCCGCGCTCCGCGGCCGGGACCCTCAGGACCTGGCGGTCCGCAGATTCTCGGCCGCCTGCGGCCAGTTGACTACGGACCAGAAGGCCGCGATGTACTCGGGACGCCGGTTCTGGTACTTCAGGTAGTAGGCGTGCTCCCACACATCCAGCCCCAGAACGGGTCTCTGGCCGCGCATCACGGGATTGTCCTGGTTGGGGGTGGTGGTCACCTCCAGCCTGCCGTTGTCCACCACCAGCCACGCCCATCCACTGCCGAACAGGCCGCCCGCCGCGGTGGTGAACGCCTCCTTGAAGCGCTCGAAGCTGCCGAAAGTCTTCTCCAGCTCCTGGAGAAGCTCCCCTTCGGGTTTGCCGCCGGCCTTGGGCGCCATGAGCTTCCAGAAGAGGCTGTGGTTGAGGTGTCCGCCGCCGTTGTTGCGCACCGCGGTGCGAACCTCCTCGGGAACGCCGTCCAGCGAGCGCAGAATCTCCTCCACGCGCTTGCCCTGGAGCGCCGGCGCCTTCTCCAGGGCGGCGTTCAGCTTGCTGACGTAACCTCCGTGGTGCTTGTCGTGGTGTATCTCCATGGTTCGCGCATCGATGTACGGCTCGAGAGCGTCGAACGCATAGGGAAGATCCGGTAGGGTAAATGCCATATCGCGTACCTCCTGGTAGGCTCGAATCTGTTCTAGAATATACATTAGCGAATTGATCATGTACAAGCCGGTCTTGCGAGGCGCCGCTGAAACCCGCGGGGCGGGAAGCGCCCGCGGCCTTGACAGCCGCCGTTGGGCCGCCTACCATGAGCCGCGTCTGGCCCCCGGCGGCCCGGGGCGCACGCAGGGGCCGGCGCCGGCGGTGACCGCGCCGCGATCGACGATCGATGCAGTCGAAAGGGGGATACGATGAGGCCACTGATGGTCACGCTGTTCGGGCTGGCGCTGGCCGCAGCTCCGGCCATGGCCCAGTTTCAGGAGATACTGGATCAGGCCGACCGCCTGCACAAGCAGGACCAGTACGAGCAATCCCGTCTCTTCCTGGAATCATCGCTTCCCAGGGCTTCCACCGACGCCCAGCGCGCGGAGCTCCAGTGGCGGCTGGCCCGGGCCTGGCTGAACCTGGGAGACAAGGCTGAGGACCGCGGAGTGAAGGGGCTGGAGCTGCTGTCCTACTTCGAGCGGGGGGAGGCCGCCGCGGACAGGGCCATCGAGCTGGATCCCGGCAACCACCTGGGCTACTACTGGAAGAGCGGCAACATCGGCCGCTGGGGCCAGATAAAGGGGATCCTGAACGCTCTCAGCAAGGCCAGTCCCATGCGCGACCTGCTGGAACAGGCCCTGAAGGTGAAACCCGACCACGCAGACTCCTACTACGTGCTGGGGCAGCTCTACGAGCAGGTGCCGGGGTTCCCGCTCTCCTTCGGCAACAAGGACTTCGCGGTGTCCCTGGGGCGGCTGGCGGTGGACCTGCGGGAGCGGCAGGTGAAGGCGGGCCTGGAGGAGGAGCTGGACTACGACTTCTACACCGAGCTGGCCAAGCACCTCTGGGCGCGGAACTGGGACGCCTCGCGGCGGATCCGCGATCAGAAGCGCAAGGCGGGGGCCTACCGTTCCGCGGCCTCGCCTCTGCAGACGGGCTGCTTCTACGAGGGCACGGTATCCCTGGAGAACCGCTCGGACCGCCAGGAGGCGCTGGCGATAGCAGAGAGAACCGCCAGGCAGCTGGAGGCCCTTCCTGCCCGCAGCGGCGCTCAGGACGATGACCTCCAGGAGCTCAGGGAGCTGCTGGCGAGCTGGAAGTAGGCCGCCGCTCCTACCGGCCGGTCCGTTCGGAGTCCGAGGAGGTGCCGGCCTCCTCCTTCCCTGGACCCGGCTGCTCGGCCCGTTGCCCGGCCCTGGCCTTGCGCCGCTCCAGGGTACGCTTCTGGATGAACAGCGACCAGACGATGAAGAAGACCGTCAGAGCCATGAAGGCCGCCGAGATTGGCCTGCTGAACACCGGCAGGATGGACCCGTCGCTCAGGATCAGCGCCTGTACCAGTGAGGTCTCCAGCAGCGGCCCCAGGATGTAGCCCATCAGCAGCGGCGCCACCGGGAAGTTGAACTTCTTCATCACGTAGCCCAGCAGCCCGAAAAAGATCATCACGTAGACGTCGAACAGGTTGCTGTTGGCGGTGAAAGCCCCGGCCAGACAGATCACCACCACCGTGGGGAAGAGGATGGCCCGGCTGATGGACAGCAGGCGCACGAACAGCCGCAGGCCTGCGGAAGCAATGAAAAAGTGCAGCACGTTGGCCACCATCAGCCCCACGAACACCGCGTAGATGATGTCGCCGGACTTGACGAACAGGTCGGGGCCCGGGACCAGGCCGTGCACCAGGAACACCCCCAGCATGATGGCGGTGATGGCGTCGCCGGGAATGCCCAGGGTGAGAAGCGGGATGAGCGCCCCTCCGGTGACCGCGTTGTTGCCGGTCTCCGCGGCGAACACTCCCTCCAGCGAGCCCTTGCCGAACTCCTCGGGGTGCTTGGAGGAGTTGCGCGCCGCGCCGTAGGAGACGAAGGCCGAGATCGCCGAGCCGCTTCCGGGAAGAGCGCCGATGCCGATTCCGATCAGGGTGGAGCGGGCGATGGTCGGGAAGTTGGCCTTGAGTTCCTTCCAGGAGACGTAGTTGTCCTCCCGGCGTTTGGAGATGGGCGCCACCACGTTCTCCTTCTGGCTGGCGGCCCTCTTCTCGATCTGCACCAGGAACTCGGAGACGGCGAATAGCCCGATCAGAAAGGGGAGGAAAGGGATGCCGCCGATCAGGTTGAACAGCCCCAGGGTGAAACGGGAGGCGCCGGAGATCGGGTCTGAGCCGATGGTGTGAAAGAAGATGCCCGCGAGGCCCGCGGCGATGCCCTTCAACTTGTGCTCGCTGGAGATCACCCCGATGGTGGACAGGGCGAAGAACACCAGAGCGAACTTCTCGGTAGGGCCGAACCTCAGGGCGAACCGGGCGATCTGGGCGGCGATGGTGATCAGCACCAGGTCGCTCACGAACTCCCCGATCACCGATCCGTAGATCGAGGCCCTGAGGGCCTTGCCCGCCTTGCCCTGCATGGCCATCGGGTAGCCGTCCATGCAGGTCACGGCGGCCGCCGGCGCCCCGGGGGTGTTGATCAGCACGGCGGAGATGGAGCCCCCATAGGTCCCGCCCTTGTAGACGCCCACCAGCAGGCTGAGGCCCGCCACGGGAGACATGTAGAAGGTGATCGGCAGCAGCAGCGCCACCGTCATGGGCACGTTCAGCCCGGGGATGGCCCCGATGGTGATGCCGATGAACAGCCCCAGCGCCACTACCAGGATGTTTTCCAGGCTGAAGAAGAGCTGGATGGCGCCGAGCAGGTGGTGGGCGAACATGGCGTGACTCCCTTCAGAAGAGGATGCCGTGGGGCAGCGGAATGCGGAAGAGCAGCTCGAAGAACAGCCAGGACACCACCGGGACCAGCACCAGCGTCAGGGCGATCTTCAGCGGGTTGCGGGAGCCGAACATCACCGCGTACAGACCCACGAACAGGGCGCTGGTGACCACGAACCCCAGCCGGGGGAAGAGCAGCGCGTAGGCCACCAGCAGCAGCACCGCCAGGCCCACCCGCAGGGTGCCGCCGCCGCTGAGGTTGGCGGGCCTGAGCAGCAACCGGGCCCGTTCCAGGAAGGAGTAGCCCATCAGTCCCGCGCCCACCAGGATCAGCGCCACGGCGATCACCGACGGGATGAACGCCGCCGACAGCTGCGTCTGCAGCCCCGGTACCTCCTGGACCTGGGAAGGGACGAGCAGCAGGATGGCCGCCCCCAGGGCGGCCACCACTGCTCCTTCGATGAGAATCTTGGCCTGGGGCCTTCTCACTGCTTGAGTCCCATCTTCTCGACGATCGCCAGGTTGCCTTCGTACTCGTTCTCCCAGATCCGGTAGAACTCCGCTCCGTAGCGTGGATTCATGCTCTCGCCGACCTTGTTCATCAGCGTGATGAAGTCCTTGTCCTCCATGACCTGGCGGAAGGTGGCGCGGAGCTTCTCCAGCACCGCCGGAGGCAGTCCCTTGGGTCCCGCGATTCCGGTGTAGGGGCTGGCCACCACGTTCCACCCCAACTCCGTGGCGGTGGGGGTGTCCGGCAGAGATTCGTCGCGCGCGTCGGCGAAGACCATCAACGCGTTCAGGCTACCGGCGTTGACGTGGGAAACGATGGTGGCCACGCTGGAGGTCATGGCGACGTCCACGTGTCCCCCCAAAGCGGCCTCCACGGCTTCGGCGTCATTTCCCACCGGAACGAACTTGAACTCCAGGCCGGCCCTGTCGGCCCAGCGCAGGAAGCCCAGCTGCGGCGCCTTGAGGGCCACACAGGCGTAGGTCACCTCTCCGGGATGGCTCTTGGCGTAGGAGACCAGCCCCTTCACGTCCTTCCAGGGGCGATCGGGCCTGGAGGCGATCACCATGGTGCTGGAGCCGATCTGCCCGATGGCATCGAAATCCAGCGCCCCGTAGGGGGCCTGTCCAAAGATCACCGGGAAGACGTTGGTGCCCGGGGTCATGGCGATCAGGGTATAGCCGTCCGGCCTGGCCTTGGCCACGAACTCACCGCCGATTACGCTGCCGCCTCCGGCCTTGTTCACCACCACCACCGGCTGCCCGAGGTACTTGGGCGCGATGCTGGCGTACATGCGGGCGTTGATGTCGGTGCGCCCGCCGGCCGGCCAGGGTACGATCAGCTGGATCGCCTTGGCGGGGTACTCGCCGGCCGCTGCAGTCGCGGGGCTTTCGGCTCCTCCCTCCGCGGCCAGAAAGCCCAGCGGCAGAGCCAGAAGCAGGAGCGCCGCAAGCAGTTTCCTCATTGTGAACCTCCTAGAAATCGTTTGCCTTCAGGGTACGGGATGGGGCCACTGTGGTCAACGTCGTAGCGGCGGGCGGCGGCCGGCCGCATCTTCAGCCTCTCCCCACACCAGCCGCTCGTAGTGGCCGGCCGGCAGGAAGATCCCCCCCGCGACGGCATGATAGGGCTCCTCCAGGCGGAACAACCCCTCCTGCGCCGCCATCCAGGCAGCCCCGGCGCAGGGGTGATCCGCCACCAGCTCGCTCCACCGGCGGTAGTTCTGCGCGCCGTTGGATTCCAGCAGTCCGCAGGACAGGCCCGGGAAGGCCGGCAGCCGCGAGGCGACGTTGCGGTTCCACTCCAGCAGCAGGGGCACGCAGGCGGAGTCCGCCACGAAGCAGGGCACCCCGCGGCGGGACGCCTCGGCGGCCATGAGCAGGCTCATGCTGAGGGTCTTGCCCGCCGGTTTCAGCGCCACCGCGCCGTAGCCCAGCTCGAAGCGGTCGGCCACCTCGGCGGGCCCGTGCAGGCTCTCGTCCGCAGCCACCCTCACCGGCAGGTCCCCGACCTCGATCCGGGAGTCCTCCGCAAAGGGCTCCTCCAGCAGCGCCACCTGCTCCAGCATGCCCTGCCGCGCCACTGCCTCGAGGAGCCGCTCCAGGGTGGCCCGGTCGGGGTAGCGGCCGTTGGCGTCCAGGTAGTAGCGGAGCCTGCCGTCGGGGGTGTGCGGGGTGCGAACCTCCCGCAGGCGCCGGTGCAGGCTCGAAAGGCGCTCCAGGTCGCGCTGCAGCATCTCCCGGGGCGTTCCGGGATGGCCGATCTTGATCTTCAGAAAGAAGTGCCCGCCCCGCGCCAGCTCCACCACTTCGGAGACGGGGGTGTTGTAGGTCACCAGGGGGACGTGGGCCAGCAGGCGCTGAGGGCTTTCCAGCCCTGCGGCCAGCTCCGCGGGGACCATCTCCTCGAAGCGGCGGGCGCCGCGCAGGGCGGCATAGAGCTTCCACAGCGCCAGGTCCAGGCAGACCAGGCTGTTCAGGGTGAAGGTGGGCCGCAGCTCCCTGCGCCCGGTGAGCTCCTGCCCCAGGGCGTGGACCTCGGGAAGAACCGCCTGCAGCGCCTCGAGGGGGTCGCGGAAGGAGCGGCCCCTGAGCAGCCGCGCTCCGCGCTCCGCCATGGCGGCCATGATGACGTTGCCTCCGGTCTCCGAGAAGTCGAAGAAGACCCGGGGGTCCGACCACAACACCGCGCTTCCCCCGATGGCAGTGTGGCGCCCGCCTCCGGCCACCAGGGACAGCACGTTGATCCACTTCTCGGTGAAGAACCCGCCCTTGAAGTGGAAGGGGCGCAGCAGCGCCTCCCGTTCGACGGCGAACCGGTACTCCTGGAACTCCATCTCCGGGCTCAGCCCACCCAGATGGGGCTGGTCCAGGCCCAGTGGTTGTTGTGCTGCCGGACCCGGACGAAGTACGCCTCCGGCCCGGCAGCGGGGCGGGTGTCCTCCCAGCGCACCCGGGCGCTGGACTCCTCGGGTCCCACCAGCCGGTGGATCACGAAGCTCTCCGAGGTGAAGACCCCGGTGAAGGTGACGCGGTTGTCCCTCAGGAGCTCCCGCACCGGCACCTCCACGGTCATCGCCGCGGGCTTGCGCAGCTCGATCTCCAGCACCGCCTCCGCATCCGCCTCCAGGTCCAGGACCACCGCCTTGGTGGGATCCTCCAGGTAGGCCTGCCTGCGGGAGGTGAAGGAGCTGAGCCGGATCTCCCGCTCGCCCGTCTGCCGGGCCCGGTCCCTGAGCTCCTCCACGTAGGGTCCGGACTGGAAGCAGCGGTCCAGCCCCAGGAAGCGCCCCTTTCGGATGCGCACGCTCATTTCCCAGCTGCAGACCCGCTCCAGGTCCAGCGCGGACCAGGGGCCCCAGCCGTACTGGATGCGGCAGCGGGCGCGTCCCGGCAGGCTCAGGGGCTGAGCGAGGTCCTCCGGGAAGAAGCGCTGGATGGTGCGCCCGGAGCGCACCAGCTCGATCATCTCGATGGGCTCCGGGCTGGAGGCCGCCACCTCCACTCCCCGCTCCGGGGTGGCGGGCAGCTCCGCGCCCATGGGCGCGCCGTTGAGGCTGAACTGCACCCCGATGCGGTCCCCGGTGACGGCGACGGTCCTGCGGGCCCGGATGGCCTCCATCAGGGCGGAGCGGGTGAGCTCCGGCGCCCACACGCCCACCACCCCCTCGCCGTAGGCCCCAGGATAGCCGAAGTGGTCGTCCGTGGAGGCCACGAAGCCGAAGCGCAGCCCCCGCTCCAGCTGGAAGGTCACAGTGTTGGAGGCGGAGCGGCCGCCGTTGGAGTGAAGGATCATCGGGTAGGGGGCGCGGTCCGAGAAGGTGCAGCCATGCTCGGAGAAGATCTCCACCACCGGGCTGACCCGGGGGTCGAAGTGGTCCCAGTTGGCCCCCCGCCAGCCGCGGGCATAAGCCACATGGTGGGGGATGGCCAGCGCCCCCTTCTGCAGCGCGAAGGCCAGGAGCTTGCTGGGGTGATCCGGCAGGAACAGCTCGCTCTGGTCTTCCGGAAAGATGAGGCAGTAGTCGCCAAAGGCGCTGGAATGCCATTCGTAGCCCAGGAACGCCGCGAAATCGCCGTGGTTGGCCTCCTGGATCATGGCACGGGTCTTGGGCCAATGCCTGGTGTGGGCTTCGAAGCCCTTGACCCAGTGCATGTGCCTGTCTGCCGGCATGAGCGGCATATCGTGCCAGGAGGCGTGCCCCGTGAAGGCAAAGAAATCCAGGTGCTCGCGGGCCACCTCGATGGAGCGTGCCAGAGAGCCCTTGGCGTAGCCCACGGCGTTGTGATTGTGCAGGTCGCCCCAGAAGAGGCGCATCCCGTCGAATGCGGACATGGGTCCCTCCCCATCCTTCTGTCCTGTCCTCAAGGCCGCGGCGGGCGGCTACAGGCCCGCGAACCCCTCTGCGGCCAGGGTCTGCCGGATGGCCGCGAAACAGCTCTCGCGGCCCGGATCGGATGCGTGCCGTCCGCCCCCGAAGCGGCGGCCCCCGCTGTGCGCCACCAGGTGGCGCCCGAAGGCGGCGGCCAGCAC
>CAZBDU010000053.1:21638-37053 GCA_964490725.1 uncultured Spirochaetaceae bacterium
GGGGGGGGGGCGGCTAAACCGGCGGGGGGGCCGGTTGGGGCGGCGGGCGGCCGGCGGCCGAGGCGGCGCCCCCGGCTGTGCGCCAGCAGGTGGCGCACGATGGCGGCGGACAGCTCCTCCCTCACCTCGCGGAACGCGGGGTCCCGGAAGTGATTGTGCACCTCCAGGGGCCGCTCCTCCAGGTCGTAGAGCTCTCCGTCCCCGTCGTCGCACAGGACCAGCTTGTGGCGGTCGGTGCGCACCATGACGCTTCCGTCCAGCTCGCTGAAGGCCCGGTCCTTGCCCGCGCCGCCGGGCTCCTTCAACAGCGGGCTCAAGTCCCTGCCCTGGAGGTGGTCCGGCGCCGGAAGACCCGCCCGGGCCAGAAAGGCGGCATGGAGGTCCAGCCAGTCCACGAACGCCTGGCAGCGCCTGCCGGCGGCCGCCCCCGGGGCGCGCACCAGCAAGGGCACCATCAGGGAGCTCTCGTAGTAGGTCCCCTTGAAGGGTAGCCCGTGGTCCCCCAGGTGGTCGCCGTGATCCGAGGAGAAGACCACCACGGTGTTCTCGGTGAGCCCGTGGCGGTCCAGCACCTCCAGGATCCTGCCGATCTGCCGGTCCACCAGGGTCACCAGGGCAAGATAATGCTCCCGCATCCGGCGGACCACCGCCGGGCTCAAGGCGGCGTAGTTGGTCAGGTAAAGCGGATTGTCCCGGAAGAAGGGGATGATCCCCCGTTGGTAGGCGGGTTTGCCGGCCAGCTCCGCCGCGGAGCCTACCGCCTCCGGCACCGGGGCGTCCCGGTACAGTCCCGCCAGGCTCTCGGGCGGGTCGTAGGGGTCGTGGGGGCTGTTGAAGGAGACCCAGGCGAAGAAGGGCTGCCCCCCCTGGCTTTCCAGCCAGCGCACCGCCTGCTGGCCGATGAAGCTGTCCACGTGCAGCTCCTCCGGCAGGTCGCTCACCATGGCGCCCAGCCACTCCCCGTAGCCAGCCAGTTCCGCCGGGTGGCGCCGGCGGCGCCCGTGGCGCTCCAGGAAGCGGGTGTAGTCGTCGGGGCGGAAAAAATGGCGCTTGTCCTCCGCGCTCACCCGGTAGTCGAACCCCTCCCGGTTGTCCCAGGGGTGGAAGTGCATCTTGCCGATCGCCGCGGTGCGGTAGCCGGCTTCGCCCAACAGGCGGGCAATGGTGGGCGAGCCCGGCCGCAGCCAGCGGAAGTTGTTGGGTACCCCGGTCACGTGCGGATACTGGCCCGTCATGAAGGAAGCCCGGGCGGGCTGGCATATGGGGGACACCGAGGTGCAGCGGTCGAAGACCACCCCTTCCCGGGCCAGCCGGTCCAGGGCGGGCGCCCGGACGAACTCTAGGCCGTAGCAGGGCAGGAAGTCCCGCCGCTGCTGATCCGTGGTGATGAACAGGATGTTGGGACGATCCGCCATGGCCCCCCAACTCTACGCGGATTGGGCGCGGGGTGTCAAACCGCACCGCCGGGCGCTCTGCCGGGGACGGGCGCTCTGCCGGGCGCTGCCGGGGACGGGCGCGCTGCCGCCTCAGGGGCCGCCGGAGCCCCCGGTGCGCCGCCTTGCGCTGCTGCGACGGATCTCCTCCAGCAGCGCGCGGGCCACGGGAGCGGCCAGCACTGCGGCGAAGCAGCCGAACGCGGCGGCCCCCGCCGCCGGCGCTCCGCCGCTTCTCTGCAGCTGGTTCACCAGGAGCAGGCTGGCGCTGGCGGCCACCAGCCCGCCCGCGGCGGTATCCATCAGGTCCCTCCAGGAAGGGTCGCCGAATCCGGCCGCATCGACGGTCTCCTTGACCAGTCCGGCGGCCAGGGCCGAGACGAACCCCGTGCCCGCCACCAGGTACGGAGCCTGCGGCCGTGCCCCGACGGGGGGGTAGACCAGGGCCTCGGCCACCAGGCAGGAGGAGACCCCAGCCAGAAAATGCAGCAGCCGGTCATCGCCGGAGGCGGGCGGCCGGAGGGCGGAGGCGTCGCGCCGCTGGGCCGCCTCTGCGGGGCCTGAGGCGGGGGTAGGGTCAGCGCGCAGCACGACCGCGCCCGTTCGGACCGCCGCCCCGCCGTGCGGCTCAGCCGGGCAGGGGAAGACCCTTCGCGCGGGCAGGGCGGCCGCCAGCAGGGCGCCCAGCAGAAGCAGGCGGACGGTGCGGCTCACCCGTCCTCGCCCCGGCTCCCGGGCGGGCGCGGAGGCCGCAGCAGGCTGGCGCGAGTGAGCTTGCCGCCGCGCTCGCGAATGCGCGCCGCGGCCTCCTCCACCAGCCGCCTTCGCTCTGCGCCGTCCTGGAACAGCTCACCCTGGACCGCGGGGCGGCCTTCGCTCACGTTGGCCACCCCCACCCCGACGAGGCGCACCGGTGTGCGTCCGTCCCAGCGTCCATTCAGCAGCTCCATGGCGAGCCGGTGAAGGTCGTCGGAGGAGGCGATGGGGCGCCCCACGGTCCTGCGGGCGGAGGTGGTGGTGAAATCGAACAGGCGCAGCTTCAGGAAGGCGGTGTTGCTCTGCGCGGCGGAGCGGATCATGCGCTGCGCCACCTGCTGGGAGAGCTCCAGAAGGGCCCGTGCCAGGACCTCGCGGTCGGTGACGTCGGTCTCGAAGGTGGTCTCGCTGGACATGGAGTGGCTCCGGGGCTGGTCTGCGTAGATGCCCGGGTCCTCGCCGCGGGCCACCCGGAACAGGTAGCTTCCCGCGGCTTCTCCCATCATGGAGCGCAGCATCGGCTCGGAAAGCTCCCGCAGTCGCCGCACGGTGCGCACGTTCAGCTCCTCCAGGCGCTCCAGAGTCTTCCTGCCCACCCCCCAGAGCTGCCGCAGCTCCAGCCTCTCCAGAAAGGAGGCCTCTTCACCGGGGCCGATCACGGTGAGCCCGTCGGGCTTGCCAAACTCGGAGGCAAGCTTGGCCAGATAGCGGTTGGGGGCCACCCCCACAGAGATGGTCAGGCCCGTGCCCGTGCGTACCCGCTCCTTGAGACGCCGGGCCGCCTCCGCGGGAGGGCCGAACAGCCGCTCGGTTCCGCTCAGGTCCAGGGACGCCTCGTCGATGGAGATCTGCCGCAGCTGCGGAGTGAAGGAGGCCAGGATCTGCATGACGCGCTCGGAGTACTCCAGGTAGCGCTGCATGCGCACCGGCAGATACACCCCCAGCGGGCAGCGCCGGCAG
This sequence comes from uncultured Spirochaetaceae bacterium, assembly GCA_964490725.1. Lineage (GTDB taxonomy): Bacteria > Spirochaetota > Spirochaetia > SZUA-6 > DRHE01 > CAZBDU01. The sequence goes on from CAZBDU010000053.1 coordinate 24,788, forward strand.
GCCTCGGAGATGGGCATGGCCGAGCGGATTCCGAACTGCCGCGCCTCGTAGGAGCAGGAGGACACCACGCCTCGCCGCCCCGGCGCCGCGCCGACGATCACCGGCTTTCCCCGCAGGGACGGCTGCTCCAGCTGCTCCACCGCGGCATAGAAGGCGTCCAGGTCCACGTGGAAGATGACCTTCATCGGGGGCCCTCAGGTCTTCAGCTCCATCTCCGCGTTGTAGGTGGTCCGCTCCTTCACCACCTTGCCCGGCCCGGACACCGAGATGGAAGTGGGGATGTTCAGGTACTCCAGGGTGATGGCCAGGGTGAAGGTGCGGCCCCGCGGCACGGTGAGCTGCACCGGCAGGGGCAGGGGCGGGTTCACCCCGATCAGAACCTCGTAGCGCCTTCCGGTGCGGTCCATCTGGTAGGGGAAGTTGCAGTCGAAGAGGACGAACTCTTCGGGTGAAGACACCACCAGCTTCACCCGGTACGGCGCGCCGGAGGGCGCCAAAGTCACGGTGACGTTCTTGCGGTCCAGGAACGCCACGCTGGAGGTTCGCGTCTGAAGCAGGGTCGGGACCTGCCGCGTGGACAGCACGTAGCGTCTGGAGGACGAATCGATCCCCACCGTCTGCCCGTCCTGGCGCACCCGGAGCACCCCCAGGGGCGCCGGGCTCTCGATGCGCAGGGTCCCCGCAGCCTCCCGTTGGTCCACCAGGTAGGCCACCGTCACCGGCTGGCGGCGGCCGGCTCGGTAGGGCCAGTACACCAGGAAGCCCGCCAGCAGCCCGAGGAACACCACCGACAGCATCGAGTAGCCCACCAGGTGCCGCGTCCGCTCGGGGACCCTGTGGAAGACCGGCAGGATCATCCGCAGCCGGATGAACATCAGCACGAAGGGCAGCAGGATCACCGCCATCAGCAGGTTTCCTGCCAGGGGCGACAGCAGGAGCACCCGGCAGAACTCAAGCTGCGGCACCAGAAACAGCTCCACCACGGTCTTCACGATCCAGTAGGGAGCGGCCAGGAAGAACAGCAGCTTGAGGTACTTGTTGGGCGTGACGGAGAACAGCAGCGCGAAGGTGAACGCCCACAGGAAGTAGTAGGTGAAGGAGATGTTGATCACCGCCAGCACGACCACGTCCAGCAGGAGGAACACCAGAGCCGCGGCGGAGTAGAAGCTTCCCCGCACCGGGAACACTCGCCTGTGAAAGAGCCGAAACAGGACAAAGACGATCAGCAGGGCGAAGGCCAGCTTGAAGGCCAGAAAGGGCAGCGGCAGGAAGGTCCACAGGAGCGGCATGCGTCTCAGCGCCAGGATGCCCTGGAGCATCCACGTGGAGGCGTACAGCAGGCCGAAGCACAGGGCGAAGAACAGGGGCAGCGCCCACAGGTTGCGGAACAGCGTCCGCAGGTACTTGCGCAGCCTGCGCGTGAACGCCAGCCCGTACAGCAGGATCGAGGCGAGCACCGCGATAAGCAGAATCACGTAGGTCTGCTCCGAAATGCTGAAGTAGAACCCCCGCGCCTGGAAGAACAGATAGTGCCGGTCCCAGGTCTCCGGAATGCCGCCGTGGAAGGCGTCCATAAACGCCCCCAGGTACAGGCCGAAGGAGAACAGCCAGTTGTGCCGCGCGGAGGGCTCCAGGGGCCCGTATTCCCCGGCGAAGCTGACTGCGGGATAGCCGGCGTACAGGTACGGCTCGATGATCGTGCGCTCCCTGGTCAGGCCGGTGCGAAAGACCTGGTTCTCGTTGCCCCGGACCAGGAAGAACAGATCGGTCTTGTTGAGGGCCGCGGTGGTCCGCTCGATGAGCCAGTAGGGAGTCTCGATCCCGCGCCCGCTGGAGCGCACGTGCAGGCGGCTGGGGATGGCCCGCATGTTCAGGTAGAGGAGCATCACCCGGTGGTCCGGGTAGAAGTCCCTCAAGAACAGGCGCGAGCCCATCGGATAGGCCGGCCCTTCGCCGTACTCGGCACCCAGGAACAGGACCTTCACGGAGATCGGCGGGCGGTGCATCCGCATCTGCTCCAGTGCAGCCAGCGCCAGTGCGATGTTGACCGAGCCGTCCAGGGCCGGCGGCGCATCGGGGGGGTTGTCCAGCGGCACCGCCAGCACCAGGGTGTCCGGCAGATCCCCGGGAATGTCCGCCTGCAGGCAGGAGGAGAAGGAATGGGTGAGGTCCGACTCCTGGAAGCCGAAGCGGCTGTAGGAGATGGACAGGCTCTGCAGCCGTTTCTCGATGTAGGCCAGGAGCTCCCGCTCCGAGGCGGAGCCCTCCAGCCGCGGGTATAGCGAACGCACGAAGCTCAAGTCCTCTTCGATCCGATCGACGTCGGCGGGAAGAAGGGGATTCTGCGCGAACAGGGCGACAGGCAGCACGAGCAGCAGGAGCGCAACGAGCTTGGCCAGCATCGCCCTCAAGCATAGCGAAGGGAAAACGCGATTGCAATATGAGCGCCTATCGGGTATCATAAATATCGGCAGCATGGAAATCCTTCCCGAGATCCTCAAGCGACGAAGCGTAAGCACATTCAAGGCGGACCCGGTGAGCAGAGACAGCCTGGAGAGGGTGCTGGAGGCGGGCAGGCTGGCCCCTTCGGCCAAGAACCGCCAGGAGTGGCGGTTCGTGGTGATCCAGAAGCGGAGCGTCCGCGACAAGATCCGGGAAGCGGCCTTCAACGAGGAGAAGGTGGGCCAGGCGCCGGCCATCGTGGCCATCTGCACCACCAACACCGAGTACCGCATGCCCAACGGGCATCTGTCCTACCCGGTGGACCTGAGCATCGCGGCGGCGTTCATGATGCTGCAGGCGGTGCACGAGGGCCTGGGGACCTGCTGCATCACCACCTTCGACGAGCTGGCCGTGAAGGAGACCATCACGGTCCCCTACTCGATGCGGGTCCTGCTCCTGCTGCTGGTGGGTCACCCCGACTCCCTTCCCGAGGTCAGCCACCGCAAGGCCCTGAAGAGCCTGGTTTCCTTCGACCACTGGTAGCGTCCCGGAGGCGGCGGTGCGTGCAGGCCGGCCCTCCGGTTGCCGGCGCGCTCAAGCGCCGCCGTAGTACGCCAGCAGCCGCTGCAGATCCTTCCGGTATCGCGGCTCGCTGGGCGGTATGATCTCCCCCCCCAGCAGGTGGTACATCTGGTCCGGCCTGGACCAGCGCACGACCATGGACAGCGGGAAGGGCTCCACTCCCATCTCGAGCAGCGGCAGCACCGACAGGCGGACGGTCTTCCCCGGGGCAAGGGCCAGGGGGCGCAGAAGCGCCACACGGATGCCTCCAGGGCTCAGGTCCCGCAGGTAGCCGGGAATCTTCTGGTCCAGGACCAGCACCTTGGCATAGGCGCTGCTTCGGGGGTGCCGTCGCTGATCAGAGCCCATCGTGGTCTCCTCCGATTCCCAGTGTGATCAGGGTGCCCTGGACCCTACCCTCGGCCCAGGGGACGGCCCGGTCCTGCCCGTCGAGAAAGCGCAGCTCGAACTCGGGAAAGGTTCTGCGCGCGATCAGGAGCCCCATGCCGAAGCGCTGAAAGCCGTTGCGGCGCTGGTACTCGTGGAACTCCTTCGAGTTGTGATCCACCCGAGCGGGCAGATCGTCCAGATCGTAGGGAAGGCTCGCCGGATCGAATCCTCCCCCGTAGTCGCGCACGGCGATGCGCAGGCGACCCTGCTCCGAGCGGAGAGCCACGTGCACCGGCCGGGGCTCGGAGCGTTCGCGGTGGGCCCGCAGTGAATTGCTCACCAGCTCCAGCAGCGCATACTTCACGTTGTCCTGGTTCGCGACGAAAGCCGGCAGCCGGATCCGTTCCAGGGTGTGCAGCACCCGCCGGAAATCCACCGAGGCGCAGACCTCGAGGGACAGCCTTCTGGTCTTCTTCAGCTCAAAACGAAGGTAATCTGGCATCTGGATTTCCCGGCCCCCGGACCTTTGAAAATGGGCTCCGTTTGGTGTTTAATGGTTCCGTGCTCTATCTCTGGGTCGCTGTCGACTATTATAGACAACTCGAGCGAACAAACCAAGATCTTCTTTCCGCTTTGCGCGGCTCCCTGGAGCAGGCCGCCGCGGCGAGGGGGCTGGTGCCGCGAGGTCCCGAAGGGGAGATGCTCTGGCAGCTGCACGAGCCGCCCAGGGAGGCCATGGAGTGCGTTCTGGAGGTGCACCGGCTGCTGGCCGAGCGACGAGAGGAGCTGTACGGGTTCTCCCTGTTCGTCTTTGCCTGTCCGGAGGAGCCGGAAAAGGTGCTGCGGCTGCTGCGCCGGCAGCTGCTGACCATCGAGGAGGACGAGGGGATCTGGCTGGAGGACCAGGCCCGGGAGCAGCTCGCGGAGACCGTCCAGACCCGGCGGGCGGGACCCCTGTGGAAGGCCTCTGCCCAGCTGCCCGCCGTCCGCCGGGTAGTGCCGCGCCGCAAGACGGCGTGGAACCACCCGGAGGCGCTTCGAGAGCTGCGCCGCGCGGTGGCGGGTCAGCACCTGGGCCGCTCGCGGCACCGGGGCGTGCTGGTATACGGCCCGGTGGCCGCGGAGAACCGGCTGATCGTGGATGCCCTGGTGGCCGGCCTCTACCGGGAGCTTCCCGGGCCGCCGCGGTTGTGTGCGATGCCCCGGCGCCGTTCCCCCGTCCATCCGTTCCTGAGTGCGATCAACCCCAACTTCCTGCCGGCGGCGGGGCGCTACCTGACCGGCAGGGAAGCGCGGCTCTGGGAGGAGCTCGCTCCCCTGCTGATCTACCTGCGGGGCGGAGGGGGAGGGCTGGGCGGGGGATTTCTGCAGCTGCGGCCTGCCCCACGGCCGGTGGGGCGGCAGGCCGCCGAGGAGGGGCCGGCCCCGCCGCCGGGGATCTGCACGGACAGGATCGAGGTGGACGTGTTCCTTGCCTTCCAGCTCTACCTGCTGGCCTACCTGCACATGGCCGAGGAGAATCTCCTGCCGGGGCTGCTGGTCCTGGAGGGTGCAGACGAGCTGTCCGATGCGGCGCGGGGCCGCCTGGCGCTCCTCCTGCGGGATTTCTGCCGCAGGCCGTCCTTCGTGCCCGTGTTCAGCGCTACCGGGCTGGACCTGCCCCAGGAGCTGGCCGGCCTGCCGGTGGCGAAGGTGGCGATGCTGCCCCTGAGCCTGCGCCGCATGCGGCGGCTGGCCTCCGAGGTGTTTCCGGGCCTCAAGCTGCCGGTGGAGGCGCTGCGGACGCTGCGCCGCAGCTCCCAGGGCAAGCTGGTGCCCTTCTTCCACGCCCTCCTGCACCTGGAGCGCTCGCGGAGGATCGTCCGGGACGGGCTGGTGCATCGTTGGCAGGAGGGGAAGGCCCTGTCCCTTCCGGGCCTCCCGCTGGCCCTGAGCTGGCAGCTGGTGAGCTCGCTCTCTGCGGATCAGAGGCAGCTCCTGTTCCTGGCCTACCTGCAGTCGGGGCTGCTGGACACGGGGGGGTTTCTGGCGGTGCTGGCGGGACTGGGCCGGCAACGCGCGGATAAGAGCCTGGAGGAGCTGGAGGATCTGGGCCTCCTGTGCGTGGACACCTACGTGACGCCGCTGTTTGCGGGGCTGCGCCGGCGGGTGCGGGCCCGTGCGCTGGAGGAGGACCCGACGATCGAGGAGCGTTTCGTAGACCAGCTCCTGGCGCGGTGGAGGTCGGGGGAGTTCCGGCAGCTGGTCCTGCTGTTCTTCCTGCTGGTGCGCGCGGGGAGGGCGGAGCCCGCCGCGGAGGTTCTGGAAGAGCTGTTTCGGCAGAAGCTGGACGAGCTGGACTTCCCGGGGGCGAGGCTCTTTCTGGACCGGAAGCAGCTCCGCTTTGCCGGCGCGCTCAGCCCGGCACGCCGCGGCCAGCTCCAGCAGCTGCTGGCAGCGGTGCGGCTGCGCGCCAGCCTGCTGGAGGGGCGGCACTCCGAGGCGCAGGAGTGGTACCTGAAGGCGGTGGACCTCGCCGAGGAGCAGGAAGAAGGCAGGGGGAGAGGCGAGCTGTGCCTGCAGATGGCCCGCTACCTGGCCGCGGCTGGGGAAGGAGCCGCGGCCACCGGATGGGCGAAGCGCGCGCTGATGCAGTATCAGGGCCTGGAGGACGTTCTCGGAGAGAGGCGAGCCACCGTCGAGCTGGGGGCGGTCCTGCTGGCGGAGTCCAAGGTGGAAGAGGCGCTGGAGTACCTCTCCTTCGCGGAGAGCTCTGCGGGCCAGGGCCCGGTGGTGGAGGACCTGAGGGCGGGCGCGCTCAAGGGGGCGGCCCTGTTCCTGCAGGGCAACCTCAGCAGGGCCGCCGTCGTCACGGAAGCCGCGCGGGTGCTGGCCCAGGCCCTGGGGCGCCGGGAGTGGGAGCTGTTCCTGACCTTCCTGCAGGCGCGGCTGTCCTTCGAGCTCGGTGAGTACCAGTCCGCGGCGGAGCAGTTCCAGGGGTGTCTGGTCCTGGAGCGCCTGTACCGAACCGAGAGGGCCGTCCCGGTGCTCTACGCCTGGCTGGCCCGGAGCTTCGCCTACGCCGGCGCCGCGGACACGGCCGTTCACATGCTGCAGGAGCTGCCCCGGCGGTGGGAGGGGGAGCTGTTTCTGGCCGAGGCGCTGTCCCGGCGGGGGGAGTACCGCCCCGCCCTGGAGGCGGTGGGGCGGGCCATGGAGGCCGCCCCGGCGGCTGCCAGCCTCTCTCCGGAGCAGGTGGACTGGAGCAACGGGTTCGCGGGGGTGGAGGGGCGCTGCACCGCGCTGCACCGCGACGGGGCCCTGGCCGTACGGCTGCTCCAGGCCTTTCAGGCCTACCTGTGGGGACTGATCGGCGCGGGGGAGCGGGGCGTGGAGCAGCTGCACGCCATCACCCGCGGTGGGAGCGTCCCGCTGGAGGATCCCTATCAGGGGCTGTACCATTACTTCTACGCGTCGACGCTGCCGGAGATCCGGCAGGGTGAGACCGATGACAGCCTCACCGTGCTCAACAAGGCCCTGAAGCTCACCCAGCAGCGGGCCAGCCACATCGAGGATTCCACGGTGCGCTACCACTATCTCAACCGCAACTTCTGGAATGCCCGTCTTCTGGAGGAGGCGCGCAAGCGCAGGCTGATGTAGCCTCACGAGCCTCACGGGCGGCGGTTGACGCCCGGCCTCCAGACCCCTATACTCTAGAAGTCTTTTCCTGGGAGGGGAAAGTGGCCGAACAGCTCATCCTCAAGAGCCTGCCTTTCATTCGCATCCTGCCCGCCTGGGCGCAGGAGCTCGCCTACAAGTACTGCTCCAAGACCGCGAATCTCTACGTGGTGCACGGCAACATCCGCGACTTCCTGCCCCACAAGATGAACGACGACGAGTTCAACTTCGTCAAGATCCAGGACTACATCGCCGAGGTTCTATTCGGAAACCGGGACATCATCGCTTTCTACGATCGCTCCTCCGGGGTGAGCTTCTGCACGCCGGACATGAAGGACGACTACCTTGCCGCGAGGAGCGGCAACGGGGAACGGGACGCGGCGCTGTCGCGGGACCCCGTCGAGGCGTTCTCCTCCCTGGAGCGCTACTTCTACCTGAACGTTCGCCACAAACGGCGCATCGTGCTGATCATCGACTACGCCGAGACGATCCTGCCCAACACGGACATCTCCCGCTACACAGACGAGGACCGGTACTGCCTGGTGACCCTCAACCGCTGGGCCAACGATCCCATTTTCACCGAAGGGGACATTTCGGTGATCCTGCTGACGGAGAACCTGGCGGACCTGAACGCCAAGCTCGTGCGCTCCCCCAGCACCATCAAGGTGAACATCCCTCTGCCGGATGAGACGGTGCGGAGCCGTTTCTTAAGCTTCATGGCCAAGCAGGGCAAGCTGCTGCTGGCCCGGGGCCTGGACCCGCGCAAGGTGGCCGGGATCACCTCGGGGCTCAACCTGGTCAACATCCACCAGCTCGCCGCGGAAAGCTATCAGGAGGACCGGGAGATCACCCTTGAGTACCTGCGGCAGAAGAAGAAGGAGATGATCGAGACCGAGGCCAGCGGCCTGCTGGAGTTCATCGAGAGCGAGTTCGACCTCTCCATGGTGAGCGGCCACGACTTCGTGAAGAAGCGCTTCCGCAGCGCCACCAAGGCCATCGCCCTGGGCAGGCTCGACGTGCTGCCCATGGGCTACCTGATCGCCGGCCCGGTAGGCACGGGGAAGAGCTTCATGGTCACCGCCTTCGCCGGGGAGATCGGCATCCCCATCGTGCGGTTCAAGAACTTTCGCTCCAAGTGGCAGGGGGTGACCGAGGCCAATCTGGAGAAGATACTCAACATCCTCAAGGCCATGGCCCCGGTGGGGGTGATGATCGACGAGGCGGACGCCTTCCTGGGCCATCGCCACCAGGAGGGGGATTCCGGGGTCTCCAACCGCATCTTCGCCCAGATCGCCTCCTTCATGGGCAACACCGACTACCGAGGCAAGATCATCTGGTTCCTGATCACCTGCCGACCGGACCTCCTGCCCATCGACCTGAAGCGGCAGGGCAGGGCGGAGGAGCACCTGGCCCTCTTCTATCCGGAGACCATCGAGGAGAAGGAGGCCCTGTACCAGACCCTGGTGCGGAAGCTGAAGCTGAAGGTGCAGAAGGTGAACATCGTGGACCTGCTGCGGCGCTACCGCTTCGATTTCTCCGGTGCGGACCTGGAGTCCATCCTTATCCGGGCCAGGCTCCTGGCGGCGATGCACAATCACGTCATCGTCACCACCGAGGACCTGGAGGAGACCATCCGAGATTTCGTGCCTCCCTCCTATCCCCACGAGATCGAGCTGCAGAACCTGGTGGCGGTGCTGGAGTGCACCAGCCGCGAGATGGTGCCCAAACGCTTCCAGAACCTGGAGCGTGGCCGCATCGTGAGCGAGATCCAGCAGCTCAAGGTGCTCCTGGGGGAGAAGGGATAGCTTCCAGAGCGGCGCTGCGGCCTGCCTCCACCATGCTCCGCGGCGGGCGCAGCGGACGGCGGGCGCTTCGGCTTGCCAAGGGGCGGCGCTTGGGGTAGGCTTGGAGCGACCCAAGGGGTCCCTTCGAGGTGGAGACAGTGGCCGCAGAGAACAGGACAGGGCGCCTGGTCGCCTACTCCCGCAAGACCCGGGAGACGCAGATCGATCTCGAGCTGGACCCCGACCGTCCGGGCGTTCAGATCGACACCGGGGTCCCCTTCTTCGACCACATGCTTCAGGCCATGAGCTTCCACGGGCGCCTGGGGTTGAAGCTGACGGGGCGCGGCGACCTGGAGGTGGAGCCGCACCACCTGGTGGAGGACTGCGGGCTGGCCATCGGTGAAGTCCTCTGGCGGCTCCTGCAGGAGCACGGCCCGGTGGCGCGGTTCGGGCACGCGGTGGTGCCCATGGACGAGGCCCTGGCTGAGGTGGCGATCGACGTCTGCGGCAGGCCTACTCTGGTGCTGACCGGAGAGTTCCCGCAGCATCGGGTGGGCGCCTTCGACCTGATCCTGGTGCGCGAGTTTCTCACCGCCCTGGCCAGCCGGGGCCGCATCGCCCTGCACGCGGCGCTGCGGGAGGGTGTGAACAGCCACCACCTGGCGGAGGCGCTGTTCAAGGCCCTGGGACGAGCGCTGCACCAGGCCTACCGCCGGGCGGAAGAGGGAGGAATGTCCACCAAGGGGACGATCACCACCTAGATCCGAGGCAGCGGGACGGCGGCCCGCTTTTCTGCGGGACTGCCCGGAGCCTCTAGAGATTGCTTTTGGGCGCTCGGGCAGCTATACTGGTTCTCACGTGATGGACAGGGAAGAACTGGCTCGCCTCCTGCCGAAGGACGGTTTCTTCAAGGTTTCTCAGAGCAGGGCGGTCCAGATGCCCGCGGCGCAGCGGGCGGCGCTGATCCGCAAGGGCAACGCGCTGTTCAACCAGAAACAGTACGAATTGGCCAGGAGGGTATTCCTGACAGCGGGCTACTCGGACGGGCTCATCCGGCTGGGTGACCTGTACATGAAACAGAACAAGCCTTTGGACGCGTTTCGCATGTACTGGCTGGCGCCGGAGCCTAACAAGATCGACGCCCTCATGGAAGGCACGGTCGCCGTGCTGAGAAAATGGCTCAAGGAGGAGCGCTAGCTGTGGCGGAACCGCGTTCCGAAGACCCCCGCCTGGCGGCGCTCGCCGAGCTGTCCAAGGCGGGCTACCGCTACCTGAAGGAAGGGCGCCTGGAGGAGGCCAGGGAGCAGTTCGAGCAGCTGGTGAGGGAGGACCCGGAGAACAACTACGGTCTGGTGGGTCTGGGGGAGGTCTGCCGCAAGGAAGGGCAGTTCCGCAAGGCCATGGACCTGTACCAGAGCTGCCTGAAGTTTCACCCCGGCAACAGGTACGCCCTGGTGGGGCTGGCCGACTGCTACCGGGCCATGCAGGCGTACCAGAAGGCCATCGACATCTGGGAGCAGTACCTGGTGCAGGAGGACCAGGACATCACGGTGCTGACCCGGGTGGCGGACGCCTATCGAAAGGTGCGGGATTTCCAGCGCTCCCGGGAGCTGTATCTGCGGGTCCTCAAGATCGAGGCCACCAACTCCTATGCCCTCAACGGCCTGGGGCATCTGCATTTCGACTTCAAGATGTACCGGGAGGCCGTGTCCTTCTGGGAACTGATGTACCAGGAGGACCGGACCAACATCAAGGTGCTCACCTCGCTGGGCAACTGCTACCGCAAGCTGAAGGACTTCAAGAAGGGGCTGGTCTATTTCCAGGCGGCCCGGGAGCTGGAGGAGGACAACTTCTACGCCCTCTTCGGCCTGGCTGACTGCTACCGCGGCCTCAACCGGCCTCGCGACTCCCTTTCTGCCTGGCTCAGGATCCTGGACTTCGATCCCAAGAACAAGGTGATCCTCACCCGCGCCGGAGACGCCTACCGCACTCTCGGCGATCCGGACAAGGCCGAAGAGCACTACCGGCGCGCGCTCAACGTCGAGTTCGACCTCTACGCGGTGCTGGGCCTGGCGCTGGTGCACAAGATGCGGGGGGACTACGCCAGGGCCATCGAGTCCCTCACCGGCCTGCTGGCCCAGAACCCCCGCAACCACCGCCTGGTCCTGGAAGTGGCGGACTGCTACCAGAAGCTGGGCAGGAGGCGGGACGCCATCGATGCGCTGAGTCGCTTCCAGCGCCAGGGGGGCAGGCACTTCCAGGTCGTGGAGAGGCTGCGGGCGCTGAAGCGGTAGCGGCCCCCGCGCCGGGCAGTCCCTGGCCGTTCTGCCTCCGCCCCAGGCGCACCTGCAGGCGTTCCGGCCCTTCTCAGCCGTCCCGGACGCAGCGGAATCCCAGATGCCCGGTGGCGGAATCGGGGGTATTCGAGGTGCGCGCCGCCACGCGGTAGCGGTTGCAGTAGGAGCGGTGGCAGAGGTAGGAGCCGCCCTTCATGACCCGCGCCGAGCCGGTCTGCGGCCCCCTGGGATCGTCGCGATCACCGGGATGGCGGGGGCTGAACCAGTCCGAGCACCATTCCCAGACGTTGCCGGAGGCGTTGTACAGACCGAATCCGTTCGGGGGAAAGGCGTCCACAGGGGCGGTGCCGGTGTAGCCGTCCTCCCCGCTGTTCCACCCGGGGAAGCTCCCCTGCCAGATGTTGCAGCGGTGCCGTCCTCCGGGGGTGAGCTCGTCTCCCCAGGGGTAGCGCTTCTGCTCCAGCCCGCCCCGGGCGGCGTACTCCCACTCCGCCTCGGTGGGCAGGCGCTTGCCTGCCCAGCGGCAGTAGGCCTGCGCGTCGTACCAGCTCACGTGCACCACGGGATGGCTCATCCGTCTCTCGATTCCCGAGCCCTTGCCTTCGGGACGCCGCCAGCAGGCCCGCTCCACCGCGTACCACCAGGGAAGACCCGGGACCGCCCGCGCCTGCCCCCTGCGCAGCGCGGCCTTGGGCACGAACATCTGGAAGACGAAGGACCAGCCGTAGCGCTCGGCCTCGGTCACGTAGCCCGTGGCCTCCACGAAGCGCTGGAAATCGAGGTTGGACACCGTGGTGAGGTCGACGTAGAAGCGCGAAAGGCGGATCCGCCGCACCGGCCCCTCGCCATCCTGGGGGAATCCCTCCGGACCCTCGTAGCCCATCAGGAACGATCCCCCGGGCAGGAGGCGCATCCCCTCCTGCGCGCCGGAAGCGCTGCCTCCTGCGGCCGCCTCGGGGCCGCTGGAACGCTCGCCGTGCCCGCCGTGAGTGCCCCTATCGTCGGTGCTCATGGCGTCGAGGATATTGCTTATGGATTTGGTAATCAACACCGCCGGCAGCGGGCGCTCCGCCGGCGGGGAGGCCGCCTGAGGGTCCGACCCCCGGCGGGCAGGCCGCCTGACGGTCCCTCCGCC
>CAZBDU010000054.1:0-36571 GCA_964490725.1 uncultured Spirochaetaceae bacterium
GGGCGCCCGGATCGCCGCACAGTCGGGGCCGCTGCCCGCTGCGCCCGGCGCGCCGGGGCTCGCCCCGGCGGCCGCCCAGGGCGGCGAGCTGTTCTTCCCCGCGGTGGTGCTGGAAAATGTGACCGACGACATGCTGGTCATGCGGGAGGAGACCTTCGGACCACTGCTGGCGGTGGCCCCGGTCCGGGACGCCGCGGAGGCGGTCTCCCGCGCCAACGCCTCCCGGCTGGGGCTGTCCGCCTCGGTCTGGACCCGCAGCCGGCAGCGGGCTCGCCGCACCGCCGCGCGGCTGGAGGCTGGCTCCGTGCTGGTTAACGACCATCTGATGAACCACGGCATGCCGCACACTCCGTGGGGAGGCTTCAAGCAGTCCGGCAACGGCGGGCGCCGGACCCACGGGCGCCTGGGCCTGGAGGAGATGACTCAGCCGAAGGTGGTGATGCGGGACCGCCTGTCCTGGATGCCCCGCAACATGTGGTGGCATCCTCACCGGGCGGAGGTGTATCGCGGCCTGAAGGCGGTGCTGGAGCTGGTAGCGGCACGGCCGCCCCGGCTGGGGCAGCTGCCCGTCGTGCTGCGGCTGTTGCTCCGGGGCCTGCGCCGGGAGCCCTGAGCCCCTGCGCGGGGGCGCGGCGTCACCTCCCGAAGGCCGACAGCCTGTCGATGGCGGTGCGGATGTCTGCGGACCGCCGGTTCCCCGATTCCCGCTCCACGGCCAGGGCGCCGGTGTAGCCGATCCTGCCGAGCGCTTCGAAAAAGCCCTTCTCGTCCACCTGGCCCTCACCCCAGGGAGTCTGCACTCCCCAGGCGCCCGGCGCCTTCGGCCGCGTGCCGTCCTTGATGTGGACGTGCCGGATCAGGGGCCCCAGCACGGCAACGGCCTCCACGGGATCGCCCATATCGTAGAGGATCATGTTGGCCGGGTCGAAATTGACCCCCACGGCGGGTTGATCCAGCTCGCCCAGAAACAGCAGCAGCTCCTCCGCGGTCTCCTGACCGGTCTCCAGCAGCAGCTGGACGTTGGCCGCGGCGGCCTGCCGCGCCAGCACCCGGGCGCGCTCCTGCATGATCCCCCAGCTCTCGGAGCCGGGCCGGTCGATGAAGCCGATGTGGAAGCTCAGATACGGCACCCCGAGTCCCGCGGTCACGTCCATCGCCTCCCCCACCAGCCGGCGATTCTTCTCCCAGGTGGCGTTCGGGCGGATCCCGCCGGTGGCCCTGATGGATGCCGGGGAGCTGTAATCTTCCTCGGCAAAGGCGATCATCGTAGCCGTGACGGTCCACCCCTGCCGCCTCACCTCCTCGAGGTAGGCGTTCCCTCCCGCCTCCAGGGCCGGGGCCACCGCCAGATGGACGTGGTCTACCCCGAGATCGTTCACGGCCCGGGCGGTCTCATGGATTCCTGAGAGCGCCAGCGACCAGGTGCAGACCGAGATCGGCCAGGAGCCGCATTTCTTCACGAGTATACCTCCGCTGGAATGCCGGGATGAAAAGGCGGGGCGGCCCGGACCCGCGCCGCCCCGGCCTGGCCAGGAACTAGCGCTCGTTGACGCTCAGGCCGCTGAACTCCACCTGCCCCCCCAGCGCACGCAGGGCAATCTCGCTTCCGGAAGCGATGGGGTTCTCCACCGCGTAGTCGAACACCTTGCTGCCCTCCACGTACACGCTGATGGAGCTGCCCGGACGGTCGTAGAGCACCCGGACCTGCAGCGGGGAGTCGAGGGCCCGCGGAAAGGTCATGCTGGCCACCTGGATCATCCGCACGTCGTCGTAGGAGCGGTAGAGCTGAACGTAGGTGGCGTCGCTGCCGTAGTAGCCGGGATCGCGGGTCAGCCACACCAGGTAAGAACGGCCGAACCCGTATCCGGAGGAAGTCTGGTCCCCGGAGGCGAAGAAGTGCAGGCCGTAGCCGGTCCAGCCGCTGCCCGTGGCCCGGGCGGTGAACTGGTACACGGTCTCCGGCGCGCTCTGCGCAACCGGCAGCACGAACTTGGCATACCGCCTGGCGCTGTCCGTCTGGCGTACCCGCGAGCCCTGCATCTGCCAGGTCCCGTACAGCGCCCTCCCCCGGGCGAAGCCGGAGTAGACCACGTTGGCCGGAAGAGGCTTCTCGGCGCCCACCACCGCAGACGGTGCAGCGGCGGGAGGGGCAGCCTGCGGGGCGGACACGCGCGGGGCGCTCACCTGCTCTTCCAGCCTGGCCACGTCCGCCGCCAGCCTCTGGGAGTCGGCCTTCAGGTTCGCATTCTCGGCCTGCAGCCTGGCGATCCTGCCCTGGTAGGTCTCCGGCGGCACGCTCTCCCACAGCTTCTGCAGCACCAGCTCCGCGCCCCCCTCCCACTCGGCCGTTCCCGAGTAGGCCAGGCCCGGCCGGGCGATCACGTTGGAGATGGCCAGCGTCGTGGGATTCTGAACGCGGAAGCGGACGAAGTCCAGATTGGCGCTGTCCGGGATCACCTTGTCCTCGGCGTAGTAGGGACCGTAGACTACTGCGCCGTTCTTGCCGTCGTACTCCATGAGCAGTGACAGCTGCCGGCCTTCGTAGTAGACGTTCCGCACGTAGATGCGATTGGGACCGGCCACGGAGGTCACCGCTTTGGTCAGGTCCAGCTTGGATGTGTCGATGGGCTGGGCGCCCACCGCAGACACCACCAGGCAGGCCAGGAGCAGAGAAAGGACCGCTTTCATCGCACACCTCCTGTGTATGTTTTTGCTTTCAATGTGTATTCTAAGGTCAGCCCGGAGCGGGCGCAAGCCGGGAGGCGGCGGATGAGAGGCTAGCGGCCGGAGGCGGCCTTGAGGAGCTTGGAGATGAGGAACGCCATCTCCAGGCTCTGAGCGTAGTTGAGCCGGGGGTCGCAGGTGCTGCGGTAGTCGCGGCTCAGATCCGTAGCCGTCAGGTTTCCGGCCCCGCCGGTACACTCCGTGACTGGCTCCCCGGTGAGCTCGAAGTGAATGCCCGAGAGGTGCGACCCTTCCCCCCGGTGCGCCTCGAAGGTTTCCTGCACCTCCGCCAGGATGTCTTCGAAGCTGCGCGTCTTGATCGCTTCCCGGGTCAGAACCGTGTTGCCGTGCATGGGGTCGCAGCTCCACAGGACCTGGGCGCCGGCGGCGCGCACCGCCCGGATGAGCGGCGGCAGCAGATCCGCCGGCCGCCCCCTGCCCAGCCGTGTGACCAGGGTGAGGCGCCCCATCTCGTTGCCGGGATTGAGCGCCTCCAGGAGCCCGCCCAGCTCTCGGGCGTCGGCGGTTGGGCCCAGCTTCACGGCCACCGGATTGGCGATCCCCCGGAAATACTCGACGTGCGCCCCCTCGGGATCGCGGGTGCGCTCGCCGATCCACAGCATGTGAGCCCCCAGGTTGTAGAAACGGCCACTGGCTTCGTCCCTGCGGGTGAGGGCCTGCTCGTAGCCCAGGTGCAGCCCCTCGTGGGAGGTAAAGCACTCCACGCCGCCCAGCCGGTCCTGGTTCAAACCGCCGAAGGACTCCATGAAATGAATCGCGTCCAGGATCTGCTCCACGATCCCGCGGTACTCGTCCCACTCCTCGGTCCGTTCTATGGCGTGGAGGTTCCAGGTGTAGGGGCGGTGCAGATCCGCGAAGCCCCCGTTGATCATGGCCCTGATGTAGTTCAGGGTGGCAGTGGAGTAGTGGTAGCCCTGCAGGAGCCGCGATGGATCGGACCGGCGCGCCTTGGGCCTGGGACGGTGGTCGTTGATGCTGTCGCCGCGGTAGACCGGCAGGGTCAGCTCGCCCACCCGCTCCGTCGCGGCCGAGCGAGGCTTGGCGTATTGCCCGGCCATGCGCCCCACCCGGACCACCGGCCGGCGGGCCGCATGCGTCAGAATGACGCTCATCTGGAGGAGGATCTTGAGCTTGTTCTTGATCGCCTCCGCGTTGCAGTCGGCAAAGCGTTCCACGCAGTCCCCGCCCTGCAGGACGAAACGCCTGCCCTGGCCCGCTTCGGCGAGCTGGCTCTTGAGGGCCTCCACCTCGCCGGGAAAGACCAGAGGAGGAAGGCGTCCGATCCGCCGGAGCACGTCCTGGTAGCGGCGGGGATTCTCATAGGAAGGCTGCTGCAGGGCCCGGTGGGATCTCCAGCTGTCCGGGGACCATTCCCGCCCTGCCGCGGCCACGTCAGGGGTGGTCGGCACGAAAGCAGAGCATAGACGCTTTGGAGCTTCTTGTTAACCCGCTTCGGACCTGCCCCCCGCGGAACCCGCCTCCAAGGGCCGGTCGTAGATCCGGTAGGTCTTGTAGCGTTCGGCCCCCAGCTTCTCCAGCACTCCGATGGCGTCGGTGTTGCTTTCCAGGATCCAGGACAGCTCTCCGGTCCTGTAACCCTTGCGGACGCCCCGCTCGTAGGTCCACAGGTAGAAGACCGCATCGATGCCGATCTGCCGGTAGCCCTTCAGCACCCCCATCAACGGCACCCGCATGGCGTCGATGCGGCGCCGCTGGAGAAGCAGCTTCAGCAGCCCCAGGGGAAACAGCCGCCCGTCAATCCGGCGCAGGATCTGGTTCATGTCCGGAAGCACCAGGGACATGCCTACGGGCTTGCCCCGGTACTCGGCGATGAAGGTCAGCTCCGGGTCCAGGACGAGCTTCAGCTCTCTTGCCAGATGCTCGAACTCCCCGTCCGTCAGCGGCACCGCTCCCCAGTTCTCCGACCAGGCCTTCGCGTACACCTCCTTGATCCTGAGCTTCTCCTCCTCGAAGTCCTTCATCCGGCCAGGGCGGACCACCAGCTCCGGGTCCTCCAGGGCGAACTCGGCTGCGCGGCGCACCGCCTCGGGGATGCCCTTCCGGCTGAGAAGCCTGTACGCGTAGAGGTCCTGCACCTTCCTGAAGCCCTGGGCTTCGATGAGCTCCAGGTAGTAGGGTGGATTGTAGGTCATGCGGATCATCGGCGGCTCGCCGAATCCCTCAACCAGCAGGCCCACCTCGTGATCCATCGAGAAGCTCACCGGCCCTCGCATCACGCGGAAGCTCTGCTCCCGCAGCCACGCCTCCGCCGCCTGGAAAAGGGCGGCCGCCACCTGGTGGTCGTCCTGGCACTCGAAGAACCCGAAGAAGCCCGCCCCGTCACGGTGGATCTGCGTGTGCCCGCGGTTTTCGTGAGCGCTGATGCGCCCCACCGGCCTGCCGTCCCGGTAGGCCAGAAACAGCTGCACCCGGGAGTGAGCCAGGTAAGGGTTCTTGCGCGGGTTGAAGAACTGCAGGTGGTCGAAGATCAGCGGCGGCACCCAGTTTCTGTCTCCGCGGTAGATCCTCCAGGGCAGCTTGATGAACTCCCTGAGGAGCTTTCTGTCGGACAGCTCGACAGGGCGAATCGTGACTGCGCGTGGATCCGGCATGGCCGCCCCCTTGACCAGGATGCCCTCACCTTATCACTTCCCGCCCCTCCTGGGCAACCGAGGCAGAGTGAGCCCGGCCGGGCCGCGGGCGGCCCGCTCCCAGCCGGCGGCCGCGCCCGCGCCTCCTGCCTGTTCGGGCGCTCAGGACCGCCTGGGCCGGTAGATGCTGGTGGCCAGCCCCTGGTACGCCTCTGCGGCCTCCATCACCGTCTCCGACAGGGTGGGGTGCGGGTGCATGGTCAGGGCCAGATCCGTGGCCACCGCCGCCATCTCCACAGCCAGCACCCCCTCGGCGATCAGATCGCCGGCGTGAGCGCCGGCGATGCCGACGCCCAGGATGCGCTCGCTGCCGGGATCCACCACCAGCTTGGTGAGGCCCTCCCTCCGGCCCATGGCCACATTGCGGCCCGAAGCGGCCCAGGGGAACCGCGCCACGCTCACCGCACGGCCTTCCTCCCGGGCCTGGCTCTCGGTCAGCCCGCACCAGGCGACCTCAGGGTCCGTGTACAGCACCGCGGGGATGGCGCGGGGCTCGTAGGCGCTCTTGCCGCCTGCCATCACCTCCGCCGCCACCCGCCCCTCGTGCGTGGCCTTGTGGGCCAGCAGAGGTCCGCCCGCCACGTCGCCCACGGCGAAAATGCCGGGCTCGGCGGTCTGGCGCTGCCGGTCGACCTGGATGAAGCCGCGATCGTCGAGCTTCACCCTCAGCTTCTCCAGCCCCAGCCCCTCGCTGTTCGGTTTTCGTCCCACCGCCAGAAGGATCCCGTCGAAGGGCTGCTCTTCCGAGCGCTGGCCGCCCCTGTTGAAGATGACCTTGAACCCGTTCTTCTGCTCTCGGATCTCGGCCCTGGTGTCCAGGCGGACCTCGTGGAACAGCTCCTGCGTCCTGCCGGCGAACACCTTGACCAGGTCGCGGTCGGCACCCGGCATGAGGCCCGAGGTCATCTCAACCACCGTAACCCGGGAGCCCAGGGCGGAGTAGATCGTACCCATCTCCAGGCCGATGTAGCCGCCTCCCACCACCAGGAGCCTCTTGGGGATCTTCGCAAGCTGCAGCGCGGACTCGGAATCCATCACCCCGGGGGCCTGGATGGAAAGATCGGGAAGAGGGGCAGAACGCGATCCGGTGGCGATCACGGCCCGGTCGAAGGAGATCTTCCGCTTGCCTTCCTCTCCGTCCACCTCCAGCGAGCGGCCGTCCAGGAACCGGGCACGGCCGCGCACGTATTCGATCTTGCGCTGCCCGGCGAGCTGCCCCATGCCTCCGGTGAGCCTGGCCACCACCTCTCCCATCCACTCCCGGACGCGGTCCACATCGATCTCCGGCTCCTGGAAGCGCACCCCCCAGCCGGCCGCCTCGCGGGCCAGGCCGATCGTCCTGGCCAGGTGAAGCAGCGCCTTCGTGGGGATGCACCCCCGGTAGAGGCAGACCCCGCCGGGGTTGGCCTCCGGGTCGACCAGAGTCACCTCCAGGCCCAGGTCCGCAGCCAGGAAGGCCGCACCGTACCCGCCGGGCCCTCCGCCGACCACGGCCACGTGCGTGCTCTTCTTCTGCTCTGCCATCAGCTTCCTCCTCCCAGCAGCACCAGCAGCGGACTTTCCAGGGCCTCGGCGATCCAGCGCAGGAAGCGCGCCCCGTCGGCGCCGTCGATGATGCGGTGATCGTAGCTCAGCACGAGCGGCAGCATCAACCGAGGCCGCAGCTGTCCGTCATCGTAGACCGGCTGCAGCTCCGCCCTGGCCACACCCAGGATGGCCGATTGTGGATGGTAGACCACCGGGGTGAAGCCGCTGCCTCCGATGCCGCCCAGGTTGGAGACCGTGAAGGTCCCTCCTTCCAGCCGGTCCGGGCCGACCTTCCGCTCCCGGGTCTTTTCCGCCAGCTCGGTGAGCTCCACGGAGATCTGGATCAGGTCCTTGCGGTCCGCGTCCCGGATCACCGGCACCAGCAGCCCCTGCGGCGTGTCCACGGCCACCCCGATATGGACGTACTTCTTGTAGACGATCTCCCGCCGCTGCATGTCCAGGCTGGCGTTGAAACGCGGGAAGGTCTTCAGTGCAGCCGCCGCGACCTTGATGAGGATCGCGGTGACCGTGAGTTTGCCGCCCGCCTGCTGGGCCCGCCTCTGGTAGCGCTTGCGGAAGCTTTCCACCTCCGTCACGTCCGCCCGCGCTTCCTGTCTGGGTCGCTCATGCTTTCCTCCCGAAGTACTCACGCTCAATGGTGCTCACCCGAACGGCCTAAAGGGAATAAACGAAACGGCTCATATCGGATCGTTTTTGGGCCTAGCGGAGGCAGCAATAGGCTGTTCGGCCTATTCTCCCGGGGCCGGCCCGTGAGTAACTCCTATCGAGAGAACCATTCGAGGAGGTATCTACGATGCCAGTACGCAGTGCAAGCGCGGTCTGGGAGGGGGCGCTCCCGACGGGCAAAGGGACCATGAAGGTGGGCGGGCTGTTCGAGGGCGCCTACTCTGCGGCCTCCCGTTTCGAAGAGGCCGAAGGCACCAATCCGGAGGAGCTCATCGGCGCCGCCCATGCGGGTTGCTTCTCCATGGCGTTTGCAAACGAGCTCGACAAGGCCGGCCACAAGCCCGAGAGGGTGGAAACCACCGCCCGCGTGGAGATCAGGAAGGTGGAGGGCGGTTTCGCCATCACCGGGATCGAGCTGGACACGGTGGCTGCCGTACCGGGGATCCAGGAGGCGGAGTTCATGAAGATAGCCGAAGCGGCCAAGAACGGCTGCCCGGTATCCAAGGCGCTGAGCGCCGTGAAGGTCACCCTCAAGGCGCGGCTTTCCAGCTGAGGGGTGCGGAGCGCCCGGCCCCAGAGATCTCAAGGCGCCCCGTGCCTTCAGCCCGGGCTTTCAGCCGAGCATTTCAGAGAGCCGGGCCGCATCCCGGGGGGCGTAGCCGCCCTGGTCGTTGTCGAAGTAGCAGAACACCTCGCGGCCCTGGGAGCTCCATGCGGACAGCGCCCCGGCCCACCCCGCCAGGGCCTGCGTATCGTAGGAGCCTTCGTAGGCGCCTTCCGGCCCGTGCAGCCGCAGGTACACGAACTCCGCGGTGACTTCTTTCGGAGACAACGTCCCTGCCAGATGATAGATGCAGAAGGCGGCGCCGGCCTCCCGCAGGCACGCGTAGGTCTCCCCGTGGAACCAGCTGGGATCGCGGAACTCGAATGCGTAGCGGCCCCCCGGCGGCAGGGTCCGGAGGAACCCCTGGAGGCGCTCCACGTTCCTCTTCCAGCGGGGAGGGAGCTGAAACAGAATGGGCCCCAGACGGTCGCCCAGATGCCCGGCACGCTCCAGGAAGCGGGGCACGCTGGCCCCGGGGTCCTTCAGCTTCTTCATGTGGGTGATGTAGCGGCTGGCCTTCACGGCGAACAGGAACCCCCGCGGCACGCGTGCTGCCCAGCCGGAAAAGGTGGCTGCGGCGGGCAGGTTGTAGAAGGAGTTGTTGATTTCCACCGTCGCGAAACGTTCCGCGTAAAAGGCCAGCCAGCGCTCCTGCGGGAGGCGGCCGGGATAGAAGCTTTCCCGCCAGTGCGGGTAGTTCCACCCTGAGGTTCCGACGTGGATGCGCCCGTGTCCCGTGTCTGCCATAGCCTGCCCCATGGCAAAGCATAGTACAGTTGCCGCAGATCCGCATGCCGGGCGGCGCGGGGAGCGGCTCTGGAGCCGGCCGCCTCTGCCGGCCGGACCCCTAGCGGAGCGCCCGCACCTCCTCGATCGTGCTGGCCTGCCGGGCCGCCTTGTCCGGGCGGTAGCGGCGCACCCGGGCGAAGCGCAGGGCCAGCCCGCCCGGGTACTGGGGGCTGTCCTGCACGCCGTCGAAGGATACCTCCACCACCAGCTCCGGGCGCACCCGCACGACGTGACCCTCCCGGGCGGTCTCCAGGGCCAGAAGCCTCCCGGTCTGCCACTCCAGCATGCGATCGGTCATCCCCTTGAAGGTCTTGCCCAGCATCAGGAACCCGCCCCGGCCGTCCCCTGCCCCCAGGTGAAGGTTGCTGAGCCAGCCGCGCCGCCTCCCGCTTCCCCACTCCGCGGCCAGGACCACCAGGTCCAGCGTGTGGAAGGGCTTGAGCTTCAGCCAGCCGCCTCCGCGCCGGCCCGCCTCGTAGGCAGCCTCCAGGGACTTGGCCATCACGCCCTCGTGCCCCTGCTCCAGCGCTCCTTCCAGGAAGGCGCGCGCCTCGGCCGGGGAGGCGGTGACCAGCCGGGGCACCACTATCCCGCCGGGCAGCAGCTCCTCCATGGCCTTCAGGCGCTCCGCGAGAGGGCGATCCAGCAGGTCCTGCCCCTCCAGGTGAAGGCAGTCAAAAAAGAACACCGACAGGGGCAGGTTCTCCTTCGTCTCCTCCACCTGCAGGCGGCGCCCGAAGCG
Organism: uncultured Spirochaetaceae bacterium; assembly: GCA_964490725.1. Taxonomy (GTDB): domain Bacteria; phylum Spirochaetota; class Spirochaetia; order SZUA-6; family DRHE01; genus CAZBDU01. The sequence continues at coordinate 9,746 of CAZBDU010000054.1, forward strand.
GCGCATCGTCACCTGAAAGGGCGCAGGGCGCCCGTGCGTATCCAGCACCAGGGCCTCGCCGTCCAGGATGAGACGCGAGGCCGGAAGCGCCCTCACCACCTCCACGACCTCCGGCACCCGTTCGGTCACCTCGTTCAGCCGCCGGGAGAAGACGCGCACATCCGTTCCGGCGCGGTGGACCTGCACCCGCGCCCCGTCCAGCTTGTGCTCCAGGGAAGCGCGCCCCAGGGCGTTCAGGGCCTCCTCCACGCCGCCGGCGCTTCCCGCCAGCATCGGCTGCACCGGCTGGAGAAGCCTGAGCCCGAAGCGCTGCAGCCCCGCCTCCCCGCCACCCAGGGCGGCCTCCGCCATCTCGCCGGGTCCAGGCGCCAGCATCCAGGCCCGCCGCACCGCGGAGGCCGCCACCCCGGCGGCCGCGGCGATGGCCTCGATCATCACGCCCTCCTGGGCTCCCTGGCGGAGCTCCCCCAGGAGCAGGCGCATCAGGAACTCCTGCTCCTCCCGGGACGCCCGTTCCAGCAGGGAGTGGAGCCGCCTCAGCCTTTCCCCGCGTGAGCCCGGCCCGCTCTGCCCCGCCACCCGGGCCAGGGCCTGCTCGACCTCCCGGAGGGTCAGGCTGGGGCGCTGGGCGGCGCCGGCCGGCCGCGCCGCTGCCAGGGCGGCGTAGCCTACCCCGATCTTCCCCCCCGGAAGCTCTCCCGCCAGGTAGGAGACGGCGGAGCGGATCTCCCCTGCGGGAAGCCGGCGCAGCAGCTCCGCCAGGGCGGCCGTCTTGCTCCGGCGGGAGCGGGTCTCCGCCACGCGCCTCGAGGTGCGAACCAGCTCGTTCAGCAGCATGATGGCTCCTGCTGCGAAGTATACTGAAACACCGCCGGTAGCGGCCATCGGCGCCCCCCGGGCCTGCGCCGGTCCACCCCGCACCGCCTCCGGCCCCCAAGTCCGCCGGCCCCGCCATCCCCCCGACCGCGCCGTCTTGCGCTACCCCCTGACCGCGCCGCCTGGCGCCGCCCCCCGACGGCGCCGTCTTGCGCTACCCCCCGACGGCGCCGTCTTGCGCCACCCCCCGGCGCCGCCGTCTTGCGCCACCCCCCGGCGCCGCACTATGCTACAGGTCATGAGGGTGGTGATCACGGGCGGGGGCGGTTTTCTGGGCCGCAGGCTTGCCGGGGCCCTGCTGGAGCAGGGGTGGCTGCATGATGCCCGGGGCGAGCGGCGCGACATCGACAGGCTGGTGCTCTTCGACAGAGCCTTCCCGGAGTCCGGCCTTCCCCGGGACCGGCGCCTGGAGCTCCGCAGCGGCGATCTCCGTGACCGCGGCGCCCTGGGGGAGCTGTTCGCCCCGGGGGTGGACGGCCTCTTCCACCTGGCCGCGGTGGTGAGCGCGGAGGCGGAAGCCGATTTCGATCTGGGCATGTCGGTCAACCTGGAGGGAACGCGCTCCCTGCTGGAGGCCTGCCGCAGCCTGGCCTCCCGGCCCCGGGTGGTGTACGCCAGCTCCATCGCCGTCTACGGCGGCGAGGAGGTCATCCAGGATCGAACGCCGGTCACCCCGCTGTCCAGCTACGGCGTGCAGAAGGCGGTGGGGGAGCTGCTTCTGAACGACTTCAGCCGCAAGGGCTACCTGGACGGGCGGGCGCTGCGCCTGCCCACCATCATCGTCCGGCCCGGCAAGCCGAACAAGGCGGCCTCCTCGTTCGCCAGCTCCATCATCCGGGAGCCTCTCACCGGAAGGAGCACGGTCTGCCCGGTTTCGGAGGGCAGCCACATGCCGGTCCTCTCCCCGGCCCGGGTGACCCGCGCGTTCCTGCACGCGCACGAGCTGGACCCTGAAACGTTGGGCTCCTGGCGTACAGTGCTGCTGGGCGGGCTGTCTCCCACGGTGGGAGAGCTGGTGGAGGCTCTGCGCGCCGTGGCCGGCCCGCAGGCCGCGGAGCGGATCCAGTGGCGGCCGGACCCGTTCATACAGGGCATCGTGGACGGCTGGCCGCAGCGGCTGGAGGCCAGGCGCTCCGAGGAGCTGGGATTCCACAGGGACGGGTCGGTGGAGGAGATCATCCGCCAGTTCGTACAGGAGCTGGGAGGCAGGCTCCCGGAGGCCACGAGGTGAGGGGCCTGCTTCTGGCGGCGCTGGCGCTGGCCCCGCTCTGGACCGCCGGGGCCGCCGGGCCGGCGGAACGCCCGGCCGCGGCGGCGCGGACGGTCCAGGTCTCCGGGCAGGGCACGGTGCAGGCGGCCCCCGACATGGCCACGCTGCAGCTGGGGGTGGAGACCTTTTCCCCGCGAGTGGAGGACGCCCTGCGGGAAAACCGGTCGCGGATGCAGTCCGTGGTGGCTTCCCTGAAGGCCTCCGGCGTCCCGGACGCCGACCTGCAGACCGCGAGCTTCGACGTGCTCTTCGAGCGGCAGGAAGGTCCGCGGGAGCCGCAGCCGGGCGCGGAGCCCGCGCTGCGGGGCGCCTACCGTGTGTCCAATACCGTGAGTGTGACGCTGCGGGATCTGTCGGCCCTGGGCGCCGTTCTGGACAACGCGGTCGCGGTCGGCGCCAACCAGATCTGGGGCATCCGCTTCGGCCTTAGCCGTGCAGAGGAGGCGCAGAGCGCGGCCCGGGACCGGGCCATGGAGGATGCCCGCCGCAAGGCGGAGCAGCTCGCCCGGCTGGCGGGGGTGGAGCCCGGGGCGGTTGTCTCCATCCAGGAGCTGGCTCCGGGAGCGGGGCCGCCGGGCGTATCTGCGGAGGGACTGGGGGGCGGGCCGACGCCTGTCATCCCGGGAGAGCTTTCCTTCACCGTACGGCTGACCGTACGGCTGTCGGTCCAATACCGCATCCGGTAGGGGCTCGATCCGGTGGCCGGGGCGCACGCCTGGGGCATCCGCGCGATCGAAGCGCTGCAGGGCTGGGGGAGCCCGGCGCTGGACCTGCTCTTCAAGGGCCTCACCTTCCTGGGCAGCGAGCAGCTCTACCTGCTGATCTTTCCCTTTCTGTTCTGGAGCCTGGACATGAGGCTGGGGGCGCGGCTCGGGGTGCTGTTCCTGCTGTCCGGGACCCTCAACCTGCTGCTGAAGGATCTGTTCGCCCTGCCTCGCCCCTTCGAGCTGGCTCCGGGAATCAATCTGGTTTCCGCCAGCGGCTACGGGCTGCCCAGCGGGCACGCCCAGTCGGCGGTGGTGCTCTGGGGGAGCCTGGCCCGGGCCTACCGCCGTCCCTGGACCCCGTGGGCGGCGGCATGCCTGATCCTGCTGGTGGGCCTCTCCCGCGTCTACCTGGGGGTCCACTTCCCCACGGACGTGCTGGCGGGCTGGGCCGTGGGAGGCGCCTGCCTGGCCGCGGCCGCCCGGCTGTCCCGGGCAGGCCCTCCTGCCCTGAGGGCGCGCTTCGCCTGGGGTTTGACGGCGGCGAGCGCGGCGGCAGGCGGCGTGCTGCTCCTGGACAGCGGTGAGGAGGTGGTCTCCCTGGTGGGGGCGTTCTGGGGTTTCGCCGCCGGCGTGCTGTGCCTGAGGCGCTTTTTCTCCCTGGACACCGCCGGCACGGTCTCAAGGCGGCTTCTGCGGGTGCCGGTGGGGCTGGCGCCGCTGCTGGCGATCTACCTGGGACTGGGAGCGGTCTTCCCGGGCGCAGGCGAGCCGGCGTACCTCCCCTTCCGCTTCCTGCTCTATGCCCTGGTGGGCGCCTGGGTCGGACTGGGAGCTCCGCTCGCCTTCCGGGCGGTGGGGCTGGCCCCGGGCCGGCAGGGACTGGCCGACTAGGGCCTCCGCCTTCGCCGGGCCGCCGGCCAGGCGGCCTGTCCGGCCTCCTCGAGGCGTACGTAGATGCCCCGCGCCATCTCCTCGTCCACCGCGAACTGCGAGTACCCCGATTCGAAGATGAAGGAAGGCGAACGGCGGAGCAGCCGGATCGAGGTTCCGGGCAGCACCCCCATAGCCAGCAGCTTCTGCATCTTCTCCGGCTCTTCCCCGTGAAGGTAGGCCACGCTTCCCCCTTCGCCGGGGGCCAGCTCGGCCATGGCGGACACCAGCCTCAGCTCGCCGCCGCGGCTCGCCGAGCAGCACTCTCCCGGCGGGATGGCCCGCCCGTGGGGGCAGTGGCTGGGATGCCCCAGGAGGGTGCACACCTTCTCCTCCAGGCCGCGGTGCAGCAGGTGCTCGAACTGACAGGCCGTCTGCTCCGCGCCTGGCCCGTGCACGTCCAGCACATCCGCCAGCAGGCGCTCCGCCAGCCGGTGGCGGCGCACCACCATTCTCGCCTCTCCCCGGCCGGCTTCGGTCAGCTGCAAATCCGCGTCCACCAGCCCCCGCTCCAGGAGCTCCTTCTCCACCTGGCCGGCCCGTCCCGCCGCCATCTCGCCCGGGCCGCCGCCCTCCACCTCCTTGCGCCAGAGAGCTTCCAGGACCTCTTCCAGGATGGGATCAATGTCCATGCCGTTTCCTCCGCAGCCGCCGCAGGCCTCCCAGCCAGCGGGGTTCCGGCGGACTCTCGTAGCCGCAGCGCGGGCAGCGCAGCATTCTACAACTGCCTCCCAGCGGGCAGCCGCCGCAGGCACTCAGGCCCTGCCGGGAATCGAACTCCAGGCCGCAGAAGGAACAGACCAGGCGGGCGCCCGCTGCGGAGCCGGAAAGCGGCGCCCCCCTCACAGGGACACCCCCAGCAGTGCGAATAGCCAGCTTATCAAGGCGCCCATCCCGAAGGCAAAGGGCACGATGAAGGCGGCAATGCCCAGGGTGGTCTTCCAGCCGCGCTCCTTGAGCATCACCGCGAACTGGGCCACACAGGGAATGAACAGGGTGAGAGTCACCGAGGCAACCAGCAGCTGCACCCCCGAAAGAGCGCCCGCCTGCTGGAGGTCGTACAGTCCGGCGGCGCCGTAATCCCGCCGGAAGAAACCGAAGATGAACACCACGGCGGCCTTGGGGGGCAGACCCAGCCACCCCATCACCGGCTGCAGGCCGCGCACCAGGAGCTGGAAGAGGCCGGTGATGCGCCCCGCCCACAGCGCCACGCTGGCAAGCAGGAAGAACGGCATCACCTCCAGCAGGTACCACTGCACTCTGGAGTAGGTCTTGACCAGCACGTTGGCCGGCCGCGGCAGCCGCAGAGGCGGGAGCTCCATGTAGAAGCTGGGCCGCTTGCCGGGCAGAAGCCGCGCCGAAAGCAGCCCCACCACCAGGAGCACCGCGATCACCACCAGCGCCCAGGCCAGCAGGGCCGCCGGCCTGGCGGCCAGGATGCCCAGGATCACTCCCAGCTGGGCCGAGCAGGGCACCGCCAGGGCCAGCAGGAGCGTGGCGATCACCCGCTCCCGCCGCGTCTCCAGGGTCCGGGTCACCATGGTGGCCATGGTGTCACAGCCCAGACCCAGCACCATCGGGATCACCGCCCGCCCGTTCAGCCCGATGCGCTTGAAGATCCGATCCACCAGCAGCGCCAGCCGGGGAAAGTAGCCGCTGTCCTCCAGGATGGAGAAGGCCAGGAAAAAGGTGGCCACGATGGGGAGGATGATGCCCACCGAGTAGCGCAGCCCCAGGGTCAGCACTCCGTACTCGCCCACCAGCAGCTCCTGGATCACCGGCCAGGGAACGACAGTCTGGAACACCCGCACCAGGAAGGGGTTGACCAAACCTTCGAACACCCTTCCCTCCAGGAAATCGACCAGCGTACCGGCCCCGAAGACCCCCACGAACTGGTAGAGGCCGAAGTACAGCACGGCCAGCAGGATGGGGATGCCGGTGAGGGGACGGATCGTGGCCTCGCTCAGCCGCTCCCCGAGGCTGCGGCGGCGCTCGCCGGATGCCGAGAGGCAGCGCGCAGCGATGCGTCGGGCTCTCTCGCGCAGGGCCAGGGCCACCGTGTAGCCCGCAGGGCTGCCATGCCTGTCGCGGTAGGCCGCCACGACCCCCTGGACGGCGTCGGAGCCCTCGCCTTCCCGTTCCGCCAGCAGCTCCAGGATCTCCGGGTCCCGCTGCAGGGCCAGCAGCGCCGTCGATCGTCGGGACACTCCATAGGAGCCCGTCAGGCGCCGCGCGACCTCGCCCGCCGCCGCCTCCAGCTCCGCGCCGTACTCGACCGCAGCCGGGCGGCCTTCCCGCAGGCCGGAAGGATCCAGGAGACGGGCGCGAAGGTCCGCCAGTCCTCGACCGCTGGTGGCCGCCGTTGCCACCACCGGCACGCCCAGCTCCCGTTCCAGCCCGGCGGCGTCCACCTGCAGCCCCAGCCTCTCCGCCTCGTCGATGATATTGACCGCCAGCATCACCGGGAAGCCGGCCTCGATGAGCTGCAGGGTCACGGGAAGCATGCGCTCCAGGTTTTTGGCGTCCACCACGTGCAGCACCACCTCCGGATGCTCGTCGATGAGCACCCGCCGCGCCACCCGCTCTTCTTCCGTGATGGGCCGCAGCGAGTACATCCCCGGCGTGTCCACCACCTCCGTCTCCGCACCCCCGGCCGCACCGCGGAAGCGCCCCCGGCTCACCTCCACGGTGGTTCCGGGGTAGTTGGAAACCGTCACGTAGACGCCGGTGAGGGCGTTAAACAGGGCGCTCTTGCCCACGTTCGGGCTCCCCACCAGCACGACCCGGCCCACCGCCTCCTGGCTGCGCCCCGCAGCGACCGCGGCCCCGTGGCAGCCCCGGGCCGCGCTCACCGGCCTTCCTCCCCCGCCGCCGCCCTGCCGGAAGCCCGGGCGCCGGCGGCCTCGCAGCTCCGGCACCGCCCGTAGAGCTCCAGCCGGTGGCTCTCCACGGCGAACCCGTGCCGGCTGGCCACGCTCTCCTGCAGCCGCTCGATCCCGGCCTCCCGGAACTCGATCACCCGCCCGCAGCACACGCAGATCAGGTGATCGTGGTGGCTGCCTCCCTGGCGCTCGTAGCGCCGCCAGCCGTCCCCGAAGTTCAGCTCCTCGACCAGCCCGCTGTCGGTGAGCAGCTGCAGCGTGCGGTACACCGTCGCCAGCCCCACGCGGCGCACCCTGTTGACCCGCGCGTGGATCTCCTCCGCCCCCAGGTGGCGTTCCGCGAAGAGCACCACCCGGGCCACCAGGCCGCGCTGGGGCGTGTAGTTCAGACCGTGCTGGCGAAACAACAGCTCCATGTCAGGTCCGGCCACGCCATGGGCCACCGGCAGCACTCGTCCCATCGGCTCTTCCATCCTTTGAGAATGATTTTCACTCGCATTGTAATAACCTTATCGGAATAGTCAAGCAGGAACGGGCGCAAAGGGCACAAAGCGGTCAGCGCGGAAAACCGAAAGGCTCCGCGCAAGAGGCGCAGCAACAGAGCGGCCCGGAGACAGCAGAGGCACCGCTGCCCGGCGCCTCCGGCGGCCGGGACCGCCGTCAGCCCCGGGGCCGCACCTTCTCCTGGTAGTCCTTCCGGACTGAGAAGGCCACCGCAGCAGAGATGAGCGAGAGATGGGTCAGCCCCTGGGGAAAGTTGCCCAGCATCTGCGCGGTCGCGGTATCGTACTCCTCGGCGAACAGGCACAGGTCGTTCCCGGTGGCCAGGGCCCGCTCGAAGACCGCGCGGGCCTCTTCGCTGCGGCCCTGCCGGGCCAGGCACTCGGCCAGCCAGAAGGTGCAGGCCAGGAAGACCCCCTCCCGCCCTTCCAGGCCGTCCCCGTCCGCCCGATAGCGCCGCAGCAGCCCGTCCTCCAGCAGCGCCTCGCTCACCGCGTCGGTGGTGCGCACCATGCGCGGGTCCTCGAAGTCCAGGTAGCCGAAGACGGGCAGCAGGAGCAGGCTTGCGTCCGTCTCCGGGCTGCCGAAGGCCTGCACGTAGACTCCCCGCTCCCGGTCGTAGCCCTTGCTCTCCACGGTCTCCCTGATCCGGTCGCGAAGCTTCCGCCATCGCGACAGCGGCGCCGGCCGTCCCGTCTCCTCCGCGAGCTGGACGCCCCGGTTCACCGCCACCCAGCACATGGCCTTGGAGTGCACGAAGTGCCGCGGCTCGCCGCGGATCTCCCAGATTCCCCTGTCCGGCTGCTCCCAGCGCCTGGCCACCAGCTCCACGATCTCCGAGAGGAACTCCCAGTAGTCGTCGTCCGGCGACTGCCCCCACTGGTGCCAGATCCAGGCCAGGTCCAGCAGCTCCCCGTACACGTCCAGCTGCAGCTGATCCACGGCGGCGTTGCCGATGCGCACCGGCCGCGCGCCCCCGTAGCCCTCCAGCTCCCGGATCTCCACCTCGTACAGCCGGCGGTGACCGCCCAGCCCGAAGACGATCTGCACCTCCTCGGCGCTGCCTGCGGTGCTTCGTTCGATGAAGCGGCGGAACCCGTCCGCCTCGCGATGGCAGCCCAGCTCCGCAAGGGAGCGCACCGAGAAGCAGGAATCCCGCACCCAGCTGTAGCGGTAGTCCCAGTTGCGCGACCCTCCGGCGCTCTCCGGCAGGGAGGTGGTGGCGGCGGCGGCGACCGCCCCGGTGGGAGCGTTGGTCAGCCCCTTGAGCACCACCGCCGAGCGCCTGGCATAGGTCGAGTAGGGTCCGTCCACCTTCACCCGCGCGCTCCAGCGCCGCCACCACTCCCGGGTCTCCGCAAGGCGTCCCATCATCTCCCCTACCGGCGGCACGTCGATCCTGCCGCCGTCCAGGGTCTCCGGCAGCCGGTACACGGCGGACAGACAGCGCCGCTCCCCCTCACGCATGCGGAAGCTCGCGCCCAGCGAGTGACGGTCCTTCATCTCCAGGGGCAGATCCGAGGAGAAGACCAGACCGTCGGATCCGCCCACCGCGACGAACCGTCCCCCCTCTGCGCCGCGGATCCAGGGGCGGATGGCCCCGTAGTCGAAGCGCGGCTCGATCACGGCCCGCATGGCCACCTCTCCCTTGACTCCCTCCACGATGCGCATGATCTGCTGGTAGGGCCTGTTCTTTCCGCCCCGCCGCATGGGGAAGAAGTCCACCAGCCGCACCTCCCCTGCGGCGGTGCGGAAGGTGGTCTCCAGGATGAGGCTGTCCTCCTGGTAGCGGCGTTCCGACTCCCAGTGGTCCACAGGGAAGACCTGGAAGTGCCCGCCGCCGTTCCAGTCCAGAATGCGCCCGAAACAGGAGGAGGAGTCCATCCGGGGCATGCAGCACCAGTCGATGGAACCCTCCCGGGACACCAGGGCCGCCGAGTGGCAGTCTCCGATGTATCCGTAATCTCCGATGGGTGGATAGCTCATGGACTAGATATAGTTCCCCCCGCAACCCCGGTCAAGAAGGAGGCGGCTCGGCGTTCCGTCAGCTTCCCGCCAGCCGCACGGCCTCCCGGATCATCTGGCTGGTGTACCCCCACTCGTTGTCGTACCATGCCATCACCTTGACCAGGTCACCGTCTACCACCCGGGTCATGGTCAGATCGACCACGGTGGCGTGAGTCTCGCCGATGATGTCCGAAGAGACGATGGGGTCCTCGGTGACGCCCATCACCTCGCGGTAGCGCTCGCTGCCGGCTTCCTGGCGGAAGATGCCGTTCACCTCCTCGACGCTGGTGGCGCGCTCGGTGAGGAAGGTGATGTCCGAGATCGAGCCCACCGGGACGGGGACCCGCACGGCCACACCGTCGAACCTGCCCTGGTAGGCGGGCAGCGCCTTGGTGGTGGCCACCGCCGCGCCGGTAGTGGTGGGGACCAGGTTGGCCGCCGCGGCCCGCCCGCGCCGGTACTTGCCGGCGGGCCCGTCTACGATCCCCTGGGTGGAGGTGTAGGCGTGCACGGTGGTCATCATGGCCTTGCGCACCCCGACCCGCCGGGCCATCACTTCGAACACCGGGGTGATCGAGTTCGTGGTGCAGCTGGCGCAGGAGAGGATCTGCACCTCTGCCTCCGGCGCGTTCACCCCGTGCACCACGGTGACGATCTCCCCGCTCTTGGCCGGCGCCGAGAGGATCACCCGCCGGGCGCCGGCCTGCAGGTGCTTGCGCAGGTCCTCCTCCCGGGTGAAGATGCCGGTGCACTCCAGCACGATCTCCACCCCCATGTCGCCCCAGGGAAGCTGGGCAGGGTCTTTCTGGCTCAGCACCGGGATGCGCCTGCCGTCCACCACCAGCGCCGCTTCCTCGGCGGAGACCCGCCGCTGGTAGCGTCCGTACACCGTGTCGTACTGAAGGAGGTACGCCAGGTTGTCCGCCGGCACCAGGTCGTTCACCGCCGCCAGCTCCAGCGACGGGGTGTCCATGATGATCCTGAACGCCGCCCTGCCGATCCTGCCCAATCCGTTGATCGCGATCTTCGCCATGTTGTCCTCCTCGGCTTCTGAGTTGGCTTTCTGCGCACGCCTCTACTACAAGTATGAGCCATTCTCCCGCCGCCTCGCCAAGGCGGGCGCAGGTTGGACCGTGCGGCCCGGAAGCGGTACGTTTGGGAGCGGAGAAGGACGGATGACCTACTACGGCGGCCTGGATATCGGCACCAGCGGCAGTCGCATCCTGGTTACGGATTCCTCCCTGAACCGGGTTTTCGAGGAATCCAGGCAGTACCAGACCACTTCCCCCCGGGAGGGATGGGAGGAGCAGGAGGCGCAGGTGGTGTATCGGGCCTGCGCCGAGCTGATCGATGCGGCGGCGGCACACTGCGGAGAGGCGACGCTGGTGCTGGCCTTCAGCTCGGTGATGCACAGCCTGATGGCCGTAGACTCAGGGGGCTCGCCGCAGAGTCCCCTGATCCCCTGGATGGACGGGCGTTCGCTGCCGTACTGCCGGCGCCTGCAGGAGGAACCCGGGCACCGCTGGTTCTTCCAGCGCACCGCCTGCCCGCTCCACCCTTCCTACTGGCCGGGGAAGATCCTCTGGCTGAAGGACAACCTGGAGAACGCGGAGGCGCTGCGCTACGTCTCGATCAAGGAGTACGTGCTGCACCGGCTCACCGGCAGGTGGTTCGTGGACTACTCCGTGGCTGCCTCATCGGGGATCTTTAACCTGAGCTCTCACGCCTACGACCCGGAGATCCTGCGGCTGCTCGAGATCCCGGAAGACAATCCCTCCCAGGTGGTGCCTCCAGAGACGCGCTTTTCCTTCCGCAGGGGCGGCACGGAGGTGGTCGGAGTGACGGGCTCCGCCGACGGGGTGCTGGCGAATCTGGGGGTGGGGGCGGTGCACCGGGACCAGTCCGTGCTGACCGTGGGCTCCAGCTCGGCGGCGCGCTACGTCTCCGAACGGCCGGTGTTCGATCGCCAGATGCGCGCCTGGTGCTACATGCTGGACCGGGAGTTCTACGTGGTCGGCGAAGCGACCAACGCCGGCGGAATGGTGCTCCACTGGCTGGCGGGCGTTATCGGTTTCCAGGACGAAAGAAGAATGACCCGGGAGTGTGCGGCGCCGCTGCCCTATCCGCCGAACGACCTGTTTTTCATCCCCACCCTGCTCGGCGAGCGGGCGCCGGACTACAACGAGGAGCTGCGCGGCCTGTTTTCCGGGCTGGCGATGCATCACGGCCGGGGCGAGCTGGTCTCCGCCGTCTACGAAGGGATCCTCTTCTTCAACCGGATGATCCTGGAGGACCTGGCGCGGGTATGCGGCAGCAGGCCGCGGATGCTCCTGCTCACCGGAGGTCTGGGGACCAGCGAGCGGTTCCGCAAGCTGGTTGCCTGCGGGATTCAGCCCGCCCGCTACCTGCCGCAGTACCCCCAGAGCACCGCGCTGGGAGCGGTGATGCTGGCGGTGAAAGCGGAGACGGGACGCTCGCTGGAGGAACAGGCGGGGATGCTTCCAGCCCCGGAGCCTGTGAGCCCCCTGGAGGACCGCGATTTCCGCTCCTACCTGGAACAGAAGTACAGGCAATTCCGGAGAATCTACGAAACGCTGAACCACCAGGCGGATCTGCTGCAGTAGCGCCCTTGACCCCGGCCACGGATGCACTAGAATCAATGACGAGTTTTCGCGGGCTTTTCGCGGGCAATGGAAAGGGGGACGGTGTGGGTGCAGGGGAGACCAGCTTCAAGGCGATGAGCCGCCGGGAGTTTCTCCGGCTTGCCTGGGCGGGAGCGTCCGCGATCGTGCTGACGCAGTGCTCGCCGGAGCGCAGAGCCCTGGGGTTCAGTCCCAGGATCCGCAACGTCACCCCTTTCATCACGCCCAACCCGAGGTTCTACCTGGTGGCGGTGGACCCGTCCTTCAGGCCGGCGGTGACCCCCGGGAACGTACAGTCCAGGTGGTCGCTCACGCTGGAAGGTCCCGGCGGCGCCTCCAGGAAGCTCGCCTGCGGCGACCTGACCGCCGGCGCGGTGGAGTTTCTCTACACCTTCGAGTGCATCGGCAATCCCCTGGGCGGCCCGCTCATCGGCAACGCTCGCTGGACCGGGGTGCCCATGAAGAAGCTCTTGCGGGAAAGCGGTCTGCTGACCTCCTCGGTGCGGAGCGTCATGTTCAGAGGCCTGGACGATTTCTACTCCAGCATCTCCATCGAGCGGGTGCTGTCGGACTACTCCTTCCTGGCGGTCACGATGAACGGGGAGCCGCTGCCGCCGGCCCACGGGTTCCCGGCGCGCTCCATCCTCCCGGACCTCTACGGGATGAAGCAGCCCCGCTGGCTGCAGTCCATCACCCTCCAGGAGACCTCCCAGACCACCTCCTTCTGGGAGAAGCGGGGCTGGGCCGGGGAGGTGCCCGTCAAGACCACCTCCCGGCTGGACCCGGTGGTCGAGGCGGTGGCGGGCAGCGAGGTGCGGGTGACGGGCATCGCCTTCGCCGGAAAGCGCGGCATCGACAAGGTGGAGCTGTCCCTGGACGGCGGCCAGAGCTGGGGGGAAAGCCGGATACTCCAGGGAGGGAAGCCCGATCAGTGGGCCACGTGGCAGCACCGCTGGAAGCCGGAGACGGGCGGGGGCTTCCAGCTACAGGTTCGGGCCACCGACGGCACGGGCGCCGCCCAGGTCGCCAGATCCTCCGGCACCTTCCCCGACGGCGCCACCGGCTACGACACGGAGAACGTCACCGTCCGCAAGTCCTAGCCGGGCTTCCGGCGCCTCAGTGCCCGGAAGCCGCGCCGGCCCGGCCGGGCCGGTCGGAAGCCAGAACCACCCTGTTCCGTCCATCTTCCTTGGCCCGGTAGAGGGCGCCGTCGGCCGCCTGCCGGAGCTCGAGGGCATCGGCGCCGTCCTCCGGGAAGCAGGCCACCCCCTGGCTGGTGGTCACCGCCCGAACGGGTCCGTTCATGCCGCGGAGCAGGGACAGGGCTTCCACGTCGCGCCGGATCCGCTCCAGCAGCTCCCGGGCCGCCGCCGGCTCGGTGTTGGGCAGGAGGAAGGTGAACTCGTCGCCGCCGTAGCGGGCGGCCACGTCGGTTGCGCGCAGGTGCCGGCGGAAGACCTCCGCGGCAGCCACGATCACCCGGTCTCCCACCTGCTGCGAATACCCCTCGTTGATCTCCCGAAACCGGTCCAGATCCAGCATCACGATGGCCAGGGGGGTCCCGCCTTCCCGCGCCCTGTTCACGTGCTCCTCCAGCGCGTCGTCCAGGTAGCGGCGGTTGTACAGCCCCGTGAGAGGGTCGGTGATGGCCCGGCGCCGGGCGTCCTCGCCCCACTGCACCATGTCGGCCAGAAAATCGCCGGTGTTCGCCAGCCTGCGCCTGGTCACCGCCAGCATCCGCCGCAGCACCCTGCTCACCCCGCCGGGGTTGCTGTCCATGAGCCGGAACAGCTCCCGGCCCTGGAGGCACAGCAGGCTGCTGGGACTCTTGGCGTAGCAGGTGGCGGACCGCGGCTCCTGCTCAAAGATGGACATCTCGCCGAAGAAGTCTCCCGCCCCGAAGGCGGCGATCTCCAGGGTCTCCCCGTTGTCCAGGCTCACCGCGATTCCCATGGTCCCGGATTCGACCACGAAGAGCTCGCCCCCGGGGTCCCCCTCCCGGAACAACACCTCCCCGCCTGCCAGGCTGCGATGGCGCATGGCCCCGAGGAACCTTTCCAGCTCCTCTGCGGCCAGGCCGGCGAAGATGGGAACGCCTCCCAGGAACTCCGCCCTCGCGGCCTCACCCGGCACCGCTGTCCGCTCCTGCCCGCCTCCCGCCTGCGGCGGCTCCGGCCTGCGGCCCGCCCCCCGGCGCGCCGCCTCCGTTGCGCTCCCCGCAGAGGCGGTCCCCGCCGCGGCCCCGGGCGGTGAAGAGATTGGTGTAGGCGCGATCCACCAGCGCCGCCGCGGAGCGGCCGCCGCCGGGGTAGACAGCGATGCCGATGCTGACGGTCACCTGCGGCGCCGGGCCCGCCTCCGTCAATCCCAGGGCGGCGCCGAGCTCCGCCGATCGCATGGCCTCGCGCAGCTTCCCGGCCCTGAGCCTGGCCTCCGGCAGGCTGGCGCCGGGAAGCACCGCCGCGAAGACGTCTCCTCGGTAGCGCACCGCCACCTCCCCTTCCCCCAGCTCCGAGCGCAGCTGTGCGGCCAGGAGCTGCAGGACACGGTCCCCGGCCTCGTGGCCGTAGGTGTCGTTCACTGCCTTGAAGTTGTCCGGCTTCATCATCAGCACGCACAGAGCCTGCGGCTCCGCATCCACCAGGGCGGCCAGGTCCTCCTCCAGGAACCCGTTGTTGTACAGACCGGTGAGCTTGTCCAGCATCACCTGCCGCCGCAGCTCCCTGGCCCAGGGGGTCTTCTCGGCGACCAGACGGTTCGCCGATCGGATGCGCCCGGCCACCATGCCCAGCAGGTTGTGCAGAACCCTGGCCCCCAAGCGGGGATGGCGGGCGAAGAACCGCTCCGCGCTCGATTCCCCCTGCGGCTCCCCCGGATCCGGCCCGGAAGGCGCCGGAAAGACCAGCAGGGTCGTGTCTTCCTCGCAGCGGGCGGTCGTGCCGCCCGGCTCGCTGTCGAAGAGGGACATCTCCCCAAAGCTGTCTCCGGCCAGGAAGGTGGCCAGCGTGATTTCCCGGCCCTCCTCCACGCGCCGGCTCACCAGCACCTCTCCCCGCTCCACCACGTACACCCTGCCCGTGCCGCCCTGGGCGCCGAACAGGACCTCCCCGGCGGGCAGGTGCAGCCGGCCGGTGGCCGCCGCCACCTCCGCCAGGTCCCTGGACGGGATGGATTGGAACACTTCCAGCGTCCCCAGAAGCCCCTTTATGGACGCGCCGTCCTGCAGGCGGCGCGAGCGGTCCGGACCTTCCCCTTTCTTCTGCACACCGGAAGAGTAGCCTCCTCGGGGCGGGCCGGTCAACACAACGGCGGCCCGGGAGCCTGAGCCTGGCCTCGCCCAAGGTTGACCCGGCAAGCCCATTCGGGGGATACTGCCCGGCATGGCGCCCATCCACACTGACCTCGATGCCCTGGTGCGGGAGCATCGCTCCGTGCGCCGTTTCCAGACGGGCAGGGAGATTCCCCGGGAGCACGAGCTGCGCATTGTCCGGGCGGCGCAGCGCAGCCCGTCCTCCTGCAACCTGCAGACCTACGCCTTCATCTCGGTCAAAGACCCCGAGAAACGCGGGCGCATCGCGGAGCTGTGCGCGCGTCAGCGCTACGTGCGCGAAGCCAGCCTCTTCTACGTGGTCTGCGCCGACCTGCACAAGATGGAGGTGGTGTGCCGGAAGGCCGGCTACCGCTACCATCAGGAGCGGTTCCTCGATTCCTTTCTCATGGCCGCCATGGACGCCACCCTGGCCGCCCAGACGGCGGCATGGGTGGCCGAGTCCCTGGGCTACGGGACCTGCATGATCGGCGGCATCCGCAATCACCCTGAGGAGGTGGTGCGGCTGCTGGAGCTGCCCCGCAAGGTGATCGCCCTGGTGGGGGTATGCGTGGGCTACCCGGAGAAGATCAATCCCGTCAAGCCGCGCCTGCCCTTGAAGGGGGTCTACTTCGAGGACCGCTACCAGCCCGCACCGGTGGAGCAGGCCATCGACGAGTATGACGCCCTCATGGCTGAAACCGGCATCTACAGCGGCCGGGAGATGCCGCTGGAAGAGGTCGTGGAGATCCTGCGGCCCGTGGAGCCCGGCACAGGCTACGGCTGGATAGAGCACTCGGCCAGGCGCATCGCCTCCGGGGATCCCGAGAAGACCAGGGAACAGCTCCGGCGGGTGATGGAATCCGCCGGCTTCGGGCTGGAATAGGCCGGGCTGCGGGGCTGCCCGTGGGGAAACGCCTCGTGCCCTGATGCTCCATCCCTCCCGGAGAATCTTTTTTGTATCCTTCCCCCTCCCGGCCTGAGTATATTGCCGGTGGGTCGATTTTCGCAGGAGGGAAACATGACGATGGAGAAACAGAAGTTGCCCCAGCTACCGCCGCGTCGGGAGCGCGGCCGGATACTGGCGGTGCTGGCGCTGGTTATGGCCACGGCCGCGGGAGCGGCGGTGCCGGCGGGTGCCGCAGAGCCGGCCCTGGTGGATGCCTTCGTTCCTGCGGGGCAGGCCCCGATTGTGCAGGTCATTCCGCGGGCGGAGCTGGGTTTCCTGGCGGTCCTTTCCCACGTCTACCGGGTGGGCGCCGGCGGCACGCAGTTCAACTTCGTGACCCAGGGCGGGCAAGACGTCCTCTTCCCCTATCACCGCTACACGGCGGAGGCGGTGATCGCCAGCCGTCACCGGGTCATCTTCCTCTACCAGCCGCTGACCATCAACACCCGCACGGTGGCCGGCCGCAATGGCACCAGCACGGGGCCGATCGTGGTCGACGACGCCGCCTTTCCCGTGGGGACGCCCATCGACGCGACCTACGGCTTCGATTTCTGGCGGCTGAGCTACCTCTTCGACTTTGCCCGCAGTCCTGCCACGATCCTGGGCGCCGGGGTCAGCCTGCAGATCCGCAACGCCTCGATCGTCTTCACCTCCGTGGGCTTGAGCCCCGCGCAGCGGGCGGTGCAGCAGAACATCGGCCCGGTGCCCATTCTCAAGGTGCGTGCGGCTCACTGGTTCTCGCCCTTCTTCGGCCTGGACTTCGAGGCGGACGGCTTCTACGCCTCCAGCGCCATCTTCAACGGAGCCACGCAGCCCTTCGAAGGCTGGATCTGGGACGCCGCCCTCAGCGCCAGGACCCACTTCGCCCCGCACGCCACGGCCTTTCTCTCGGTTCGCACCATCGGAGGAGGCGCCAACGGCTCGGACGCCTACGGCTACGAGTCGGCCACCACCGGAGTGAACCCCGAGACCTACAACGCCCTGGCCACCATGGCGGTGACCCTGGGGCTGTCACTGGAGTGACCCGGGCTTCCGCCGGAACCACCGGGGGGCCCGCCGCGGGACAGAAGAGAAGGTGGTGGTCCTATGTCGGCTTCGATTCTGGTGACCTATGCCACGAGCCAAGGCTCCACCGCCGAGGTCGCCAGCGCGGTGGCGCAGGCGCTGCGCGAGGGCGGGCTCGAGGTGGACCTTCAGCCGGTGAGGAACGTGAGCGGGCTGAAGGACTACGGCGCGGTGGTGCTGGGCGCGGCGCTGTACATGTTTCGCCTGCACCGGGGCGCCCGGAGGTTCCTGTCGCGCCATCACGAGGCGCTCATGAAGCGCCCGCTGGCGGTCTTTGCTCTGGGGCCGTTTCATGACGAGGAGAAGGAGTGGCAGGGAGCGCGGGAACAGCTCGCCAGGGAGCTGGCCAGGTTCCCCCGGCTCGGACCGGTGGCGAGCCAGGTATTCGGCGGCAGGTTCGACCCTGCGACGCTGCGCCTGCCCTGGAGGCTGCTCCCGGCTCTGAAGCGCCTTCCGGCAAGCGACATTCGCGACTGGACGGCGATCCACACCTGGGCGGCGGAGCTGCCTGCGAGGCTCCAGGGGACATCCGCCTAGGGGCGCCTCCGCGCCGGGACTTCCCCCCGGACCCGCATCAGCTTCCGTCCGCCTCCGCCGTGCCTGCGGCCGGAGGTTAACGGCGGGAGCGACCCGTCCCTCGCCGATAACTCCTTACTGCGCTGATAGTTGTACCATCCCCATCGATTGGCACGACCCTTGCGAAGCGTGTCCAGCCGCTCTACGAGGAGGTGCATCATGGGGAACCTGTATTCTCCGGGCAGAAACGGCCGGCCCGAAACCCGCGTCCGGCTGAGGGTCTTCGGACTGGCGGCGCTCCTGGTGGCCATGGCGGAGCTGGCGTTGTGCTTCGTGGGACCCATGGCGTTCGTCCGCAAGCCCACCCTGATGCTGTTTCCGCCCCACTCCTGGAACCTCTCGGAAGAGGAAGTGGCCAGGACGGCCGACTTCATCGAACGGAAGCTGGCGCTCACCAATTCCTACTCCATCGTCAGCCGCCGGTTCATCGAAGAGTACTTCATGAGAACCGACCCCGGGTTCGACCGTTCCCGGCTGAAGCCCATGGACTACAACGACGCCCAGCGGATCGCCCAGGAGCTGGACCTGCAGCGTTTCGCCACGGCCTGGGTCTACGCGAGCCAGGACGCCTGCGAGCTCACGGTGTGGGTCCGCTATACCGGGGACGCGAGCATCCTGCGCACGGGGCACTTCGTGGCCCCGGACCTGGAAAGCCTCCTGCAGGGAAAAGGCGCCGGCGGCGCCCCGATAGACTTCAAGGAAAGCCTGGCCGTGGAGACCCCGGGGGTGGGGTTCACGGACTACCTGGTGCTGGCGCTCCTGCTCCTGCAGGCGGCCATCGGTGTTCTGGCCCTGTCCGGCCGTGAGCCGGGGTTCCTGGTGGAGATCGTCTGGGCTCCCGCTCTGATTTTGTTCCTCTTCGCCTACATCTACGCCTTGAGCGCCAACATGGACTACGTGCAACGCTACATCGCCACCAGCGGGCAGCTGCGCCTGGCCGCGAGCACCGCCTCCGAGCAGCTGCACGCCCTGTTGCGCTACGCTCCGCTGCTGGCGATCGACGCCGCCTACTACGTCTGGTACACCCTGCGGCGCGGCCGCACCGGCGCCCCCAGACGCAGCCGGGACCTGCTGCACCGCGTGGTGAGTGCCTGGGCGCTCCCCTGGGTGGCGGTGTCCGCCGCCCTGTTCGGCTTTGCCTTCCCCTCGGCAATCAGCCTGGACGGCATCGGCCCGCTGGCGTGGTTCAGCCTGGTGCCGCTGTTCCTGGTCCTCCTGACGGCCCGTCCCGGCGCCGGGGTCTTCTACGGCGTAGTCTTCGGGGCCCTGCAGGCGCTGATCGTCAACTACTGGCACGGCACCTACGACTACGTGTCTCTGCACCTGATCATGATTGCCCTGGTGGTGGAGTACCTGCTGTTCATGATCGTTTTGGTGGGGGTTATCAGGCTGAGCGGGAAGTGGGGCTTTCTGGCGGCGGCGGCCCTCTGGACCCTCTTCGACTACCTGCGCTCGGTGGGGCTGCTGGCCTACCCGTGGGGGCTGATCGGCACCACCCAGTACCGGCTGCTGCCCCTGATCCAGATGGCCTCCATCGGCGGCGTTTGGGCCGTGGACTTCATCGTCATCCTGGCAAGCGCCGCGCTGGCCTGGACGCTCGCCGGCCCGGCCTTGGGCTGGCGCTGGCTCGGCGGCGTGACCCGCCCACGGCCCGGCGCGCGGCTTCGGCGGCCCGGCGCGCGGCTTCGGTGGCCCGGCGCGCGCTTCTTCCCGGCCTGGGCCTGCGGGGCGTTCCTGGGCGTCTGCCTGATCTGGGGAACCGTGATTCTGCACTCCGTGCGCTCCAGGGTGTACGCGCCCGGGACGCCCACCGCCACGGTGGTGCTCCTCCAGCAGAACACCGACCCGCGCAAGCACGAGTACCGGGAGAACACCGAGACGCTGATGGAGCTGACCGACAGGGCGCTGGCCACGCTTGCCAGCACCCCGGACCTGGTGGCCTGGCCGGAAGGCGGCCTGAGGCTGGACATCCGCTACTGGAGGCAGCCTGAGAACCGCGACTCCTACTGGGGTCGCTTCACCCAGGAGTTCCTTGACTACCAGCGGGGTCTGGGCACCTGGCTGGTCAGCGGCACCCAGGACCACGAGCTGATCGCGGACGCCGAAGGACAGAGCGTGACCCGCTACTTCAATTCCTCGGTTCTCCTGGACGCGGACGGCTCCATCAACGGTTTCTACCACAAGATCAGGCTGGTACCTTTTTCCGAGTATTTCCCTTTGGACAGGGAGAAGTTCGCCGGACTGTACTCCCTGCTGGACAAGTACGGCATCTCGAACTGGGGTGTGGGGAAGGAACGCCGGGTGTACCAGCATGCCCGGATGCGCTTCTTCACCCCGATCTGCTTCGAGGACGCGTTCTCCGATCACGTGCGGCGCTTCGTGCTGCAGGGCGCGGACCTGATCCTCAACATGAGCAATGACTACTGGTCCCTCTCGCCGGTGGAGGGACGCCAGCATGGGCTGCTGGCGTTGTTCCGCGCGGTGGAGAACCACCGCCCTCTCCTGCGCGCCACCTGCTCCGGATACACCGTCTACATCGACGCAGCCGGCCGCATCCAGCCGGGCTCGCCGGAGCCCTACACGGAAGGATACACCGTGGCCCGCGTCCCCCTCCCGGAGCGGCGGCTTACGCTCTACACCCGCTGGGGAGACTGGTTTCCCGCGGTGTGCGCCCTCCTGGCGGCAGCGCCGGCGGCGGGGGGGCTCTTCCTGATCCTCCGGCGTTCCCAGCGCCGGCGCCCCGCCGGGGCGCACGGCAAGGGATGGCTTCGTTTGCGCAAGACCGCCCCGGAGCAGTACACTTCATGGCAGGGGTCCGCCTCCCGGGGAGCCCCGACATCCGAATCAGAAGGAGACGGTCATGGAGAGACACCTGGCGGCGCTGCTGGCGGCAGTGGCGATTCTGCTCGTTGCCCTGGCGCCCGCGGCCCTGGGGCAGGGCACTCTGAAGAAGACCGGCGGCGCCTCGGTCCTGGACGGCAGAATCAGAACGGAAGAGTACACCTGGAACGCCTCTGACGGCAGCGGCGACTACCTGCTGCACTTGCGCTGGAGCGCAGACAAGTTCTGCATTGGCGCCCAGGCCAGAACCGGCGGCTGGGTTGCCGTGGGCGTGGGCTCGCCGTACATGCAGGGAGCCAGCATCATGATCGGCTTCGTGGATGGAAGTGGCAACGTGAGCTTTCGCGACGACCTGGGACGCGGCCATTCTCACCTGCCCGCCGGCTCCTTCACCACCATCGGGCACGCCCTTTCGGAGGCGGGCGGATGGACGACCATGGAGGTGCAGCTCGATCCGGCCCAATTCATCTCTTCCGGACAGAACACCCTGGACATGATCCTGGCATACGGGCCCTCCGACTCGTTCATTCAGTATCACAGCATGCGCATCGCGGCCGAGATAACGCTGGAGAACTGAACGGGCGCCCGGCTTTCCGGCCGGGCGTCCCTCGCGCCGGCAGCCGGCTGCTGAGCGCCCGGGGGGGCCCCCGGCCGCTCAGCTGCGGTGCACCAGGTACACCCCCACCGCCACCAGGGCCGCGCCGAACACCAGACCTCCAGTGATCTTTTCGCCCAGAAGCAGGTAGCTGAAGGCCACTCCCCACAGCGGAGTGGTGAAGAACAGCACCGACAGACGGCTGGGGGAGTAGCGCTTCAGCAGCTCCGCCCAGGCCAGGAAGCAGAAGGTGGCCACCACCAGCGCCTGGTAGAGCACCCCTGCCAGCCCCGCGGCGGTGAGCCCCCCGGGGCCGCCGCGCTCCAGCAACGCGCTGCAGAGGAGGAAAAGGGGCGCTCCCACGAGCATCTCGTAGAATACCAGGCGGGCAGGCGGGGTGCGCTGGGCCAGCCGGTTGATCAACACCACCAGCAGGGCCAGCAGCACCCCGCTGGCCAGGCTCAGGGCGTCCCCGACCGGGTCGCCGCCCCCCCCGGACAGGCTCTCCCAAAACACCGCCACGATGCCTGCCAGCGCCACCCCCAGCCCCGCGGCCTTGAGGCGGCTGAGCCGGTCCCCGGGGATCATGAAGTGGGCCAGCACGCCGACGAACACCGGGTAGCTGTTGACCAGGACCGCGGCCCGTCCGGCCCGCGTGAGCGCGGTGCCCCAGTTGATGCACGCTATCTGCACGAAGAACAGCAGGCCGAAGGGCAGGAGCCTCACCAGCTCCCCCCGCGCCGGGGCGAGGGAGATCCCCCGCAGCGCCGCCCAGGCTGCAATCAGCGGCAGCGCCAGGCCGAAGCGCAGCCCTGCCAGGGCGAAGGGCGGCAGGCTGGCCAGGGAGACCTTGATGGCCACCACGTTTCCGCCCCACAGCGCCGCCAGCAGCAGCACGAAGAGGACGATGCGTGTGGAGGGGCTGCGCGGAGCGGCCGGCGAAGTCACGGAGAGCATTCTGGCCGGTCGCGGCCGGCGGATCAAGGGCGCGGCGGCCGGCACGGGCCGTTCCCTCATTTTCTGGCCCTTCTTTGACCTGGATCATGCACGCGTTCGCTGGCGGCCTCTATCATTGAAGATGGAGGCCGCGGGGACCGGCAGCGCCGCTCCCCGGCCGGCAACAATCAATACCCGGGAGGACCAAGATGAAGATCAACGTCAAGAACAACGTGGACTGGGTGGGCAAGACCGATTGGGAGCTGCGCAAGTTTCACGGGGAGGAGTACTCCACCCATCGGGGCTCCACCTACAATTCCTATCTCATCCGGGAGGAAAAGACCGCGCTGATCGATACCGTCTGGCTGCCGTTCGCCAAAGAGTACGTGGACAATCTGGAGCGGGAGGTAGACCTGAGCTCGATCGACTACGTGGTCGCCAACCACGCCGAAGCGGACCACAGTGGAGCGCTCCCGGAGCTGCTCCGCCGTATTCCGGAGGTGCCGGTCTACTGCACGGCCAACGGCGTCAAGTCTCTGAAAGGGCACTACCACGCCGACTGGAACTTCCACACCGTGAAGACCGGCGACAAGCTGAGCCTGGGCTCCAAGGAGCTGGTCTTCATCGAGGCGCCGATGCTGCACTGGCCGGACAGCATGTTCTGCTACCTCACCGGGGACAACATCCTGTTCAGCAACGACGCCTTCGGACAGCACTACGCCTCGGAAGCCCTGTTCAACGACCTGGTGGACCAGGAGGAGCTCGCCACCGAAAGCCTCAAGTACTACGCCAACATCCTCACCCCCTTTAGCTCCCTGGTGCAGAAGAAAATCCAGCAGTTCCTTTCATTGGATCTGCCGCTGGACATCATCTGCACCAGCCACGGGGTCATCTGGCGTGACAACCCCGTGCAGATCGTGGAGAAGTACCTGGCCTGGGCGGATGCGTACAGGGAGAACCAGATCACCGTGATCTACGACACCATGTGGAACGCCACCCGCGTGATGGCGGAACAGATTGCGCGGGGCATACGCGAGGAGGACCCGAAGGTGACGGTGAAGCTGTTCAACAGCGCCAGGACGGACAAGAACGACGTGATCGCCGAGGTGTTCAAGTCCAAGGCCGTGGTGATGGGCTCGCCCACCATCAACCGGGGGATCCTGACCTCCCTCGCCGGACTGCTGGAGGAGATCAGGGGCCTGGGCTTCAAGGGCAAGCGAGCCGCGGTGTTCGGCTCCTACGGATGGAGCGGCGAATCGGTGGGGATCCTGGCCGAAGGGCTGGGAGGGGCCGGTTTCGCCGTGGTGGACGAGGGGTTGAAGGCGCTGTGGAACCCGGACCAGGACAGCAGGGGGCGGTGCCTCGAGTACGGCCGCCGGCTGGCCGGAGAGCTGTAGGACGGCGGCCCCGGCCGGCCCATGCCCGGCCGGGCCGCCCCGGCGGCTAAACTCCGCGGCGGTTTCTTCGGGCCAGCTCCTCGAGGCTCTGATCGCCGGCGGGGGTGTGCCCCGGCAGGGGCAGCAGCCGTTCGTGCACCGCGTCGAGAATCCACTCTTTCTGCGGAAAGAAGCTGCCCTCCATCTCCGCACAGGGGGTGATCCAGTTGCGGCTGCCCACCACCACCGGCGGCCCGTCCAGCTCGTCGAAGGCAAGCTGGCTGATCTGGGCTGCCATGGTGTTGAGGAAGCTGCCCCGTTCGCAGGCGTCCGAGGTCAGGAGCACCTTGCCGGTCTTGCGCACCGAGTCGATGATGGATGCGTAGTTCAGGGGTACGATGAAGCGGGCGTCGATCAGCTCCGTCGACACCCCGTAGCGGGACTCCAGCTCCTCCGCCGCTTCCAGGGCCCGGTAGAGGGTGGCGCCGATGGAGACGATGGTCAGGTCTTTCCCCTGGCGGCGCACCGCCGGCTGCCCTTCCTCGATCTCGTAGTATCCTTCCGGCACCCCCTCCTTCACGAACAGCTCGCCGATGTCGTAGATGCGCTGGCTCTCGAAGAAGACCACCGGGTCGCTTCCCGCCAGGGCCAGGTTGAGCATCCCCTTGGCGTCGTAGGGGGTGGCGGGGAAGTAGACCTTGAGGCCCGGGATGTGGGCCGCCACCGAGGTCCAGTCCTGCGAGTGCTGAGCACCGTACTTGCTGCCCACCGAGACCCGCAGAACCACCGGCATCTTCAGCACGCCGGCGGACATGGCCTGCCACTTGGCGAGCTGGTTGAACAGCTCGTCCCCGGCCCGGCCCATGAAGTCGCAATACATCAGCTCGGGCACCACCCGGCCGCCGCTCAGGGCGTAGCCCACCGCCGTACCGACGATGGCCCCCTCGGAGATCGAGGTGTTGAAGAGCCGGTGGTAGGGAAGGGCCTCCGTAAGCCCGCGGTAAACGGCGAAGGCGCCGCCCCAGTCACGGTTCTCCTCGCCCCAGGCCGCCATGGTGGGGTCGATGCTGAAACGGTGCAGCATCGCCTCGAACAGGGCGTCCCGCAGCGCGATCACCCGCGCCTTCGGCAGGGGCTTGCCGTCCTGGTCCAGGCCGGAGCGGCTCTTGCGGGCGTTGGCCTGGATCCGCGGGTTCTCCTGGTAAGAGAGCAGGAGCTCCGGCTCCCGATCGTCGAGCTTTTCGATCTTCCGGTTGGAGAACATCAGGTCCCCGATCTGGTCACGGTCGGTGGCCATGCGCGGGGAGATCTCCTTGTCCGAGGCCAGGCGGAGAGCCTGCGTCACCCGCTCCACCGCCCGCTCCCGCACCGCCTCCAGATCCTTCTCGCCGGCGTGGCCGTTGTCCACCAGGTAGCTGCCGAAGCTGGCCAGGCAGTCCTGGGCCTCCCAGAGCTCGATCTCTTCCCTGGTGCGGTAGGCGGAGGCGTCCGAAGGAGAGTGGCCGGAGATGCGATAGGCGATGGTGTCCAGCAGCACCGGCCCCTTCCCCTCCAGAAGAATCTTCTTCTTGCGCTCCACCGCGTCAGCCACGGCCAGCGGGTTGTAGCCGTCCACCCGTTCGGCATGCATGGCCTCGGGATTCACCCCGGCCGCCATGCGCGCCAGGACCTTGAAGCCCATGGTTTCCCCCTCCGGCTGGCCGCCCATGCCGTAGAAGTTGTTGAAGAAGTTGAACAGGATGGGCGGCGCTCCGCCCACCTCGCGGGGCCACAGCGTGCAGTACTGCTCCATGGCGGCGATCATCATCGCCTCCCACACCGGCCCGCACCCCGAGGAGGCGTCCCCGATGTTGGCGATCACGATTCCAGGCTTGCGGTTGATGCGCTTGTACAGCGCCGAGCCCACGGCAATGTCCGCCGAGCCGCCGACGATGGCGTTGTTCGGCATGCTGCCGAAGGGGGCGAAGAAGGCGTGCATCGAGCCGCCCAGCCCGCGATTGATGCCGTTCTCCTTGCCGAAGATCTCCGCCAGGACGCCGAAGAGGATGTAGTCCACCGCCAGCTCGCGGGTGGAGCCCCGATCGTCTCCGCCGTGCTTCTCCAGCACCCGCAGGATCCGGCCGCCCAGGTAGCTCTCCATCACGTCCGCAAGGCGCGCTTCCTCGAGCTGGTGGACGGCGGCGAAGCACTTGGCCAGGATCTCCCCGTGGCTGCGATGGCTGCCGAAGATGAAGTCCTCCGTATCCAGGGCCAGGCACTGCCCCACCGCCGCCGACTCCTGCCCGATGGACAGGTGCGCGGGGCCCTTGTGGTCGTACTCGATCCCCTGATAGACGCCCTTGGTCTTGATGGTGTTGAGCATGGTCTCGAACTCGCGGATCAGCGCCATGTCCCGGTAGACCTGGCGTAGCCGCTTCTTGCCATACTTCTTCGCTTCGGCGGCGGGCTGCGAGCTGTAGCGGTTGAGGGGAATCGCCGGGACCGTGATCTCCCCGGTCGTCCTCTTCTCTTTCGGATCGACGACGATAGACTTGGGCATGGATGTCTCCTTCTGTTCTACACGGCCAGCATGAGATCGAAGCGCTCGATGGCCTGGCAGAGCTCCTGCAGGAAGCGGGCGGCCGGCGCTCCATCCACCACCTGGTGGTTGGCGGTCAGGCTGAGGCCGATGAAGCGCCGGAAGGCCACCTGACCCCCCTCATCCACGGGCTTGAGCTGAATGCCTCCCACCCCCAGGATCGCCACCTGCGGGGCGTTCAACACCGGGGTGAAGCTCTCCACCCCCAGGTTGCCGAGATTGGTGACGGTGAAGGTGCCGCCGGCCAGCTGATCTGGATTGATCTTCCCCTCGCGGCAGGCGGCCTGCAGGCGCTTCGCCTCCCAGGCGATCTCCTTGAGGCTGAGCAGGCTGGCGTTGCGCACCACCGGCACCATCAGGCCCCGCGAGGTGTCCACCGCCACCCCCAGGTGCACGCGTTCGAAGCGGATGATCCTCTCCCCGGTGAAGTGGCAGTTCAGGTCCTGATAGCGGGGCAGGACACGGGAAGCGGCGAAGTCGATCATGTCGCCGATGGTGATGGAGCGCAGCCCCTGGTCTGCGGGGCTCTCCTTCAGCCGCCGGCGGAAGGCCAGCAGCGCCTCTGCAGAAGCACTGGCGTTCAGGGTGTACTGGGCCGTGCCGGAAAGCGAGGCGTGCATGCGTTCCGCAATGAGCTTGCGCACCCCCTTCACCACGACCTCCGCGGCCGGCCCGGGGAAGTCCGCCCCCCGTTTCTCCGGCGGGATGAGCTCGGCCTCCGCCAGCCCTTCGCTGGCCGCCGCCGCTCCCGGGCGCGCCGGCGCGGCCGCGGCCGCCCGGGCTCCGGC
>CAZBDU010000055.1:0-36524 GCA_964490725.1 uncultured Spirochaetaceae bacterium
GCTCCAAACAAGGTAGCGTGATGGGGTATGGGATCACCGATCACAATCACCATCGGCAGCTCGCAGCTCCCGGCTGAGCTGAACGACTCGGAAGCCGCAGGGAAGCTGGCCTCCTCGCTGCCCCTGACGGTGCGCATGTCGCGCTGGGGGGAGGAGTACTACGGCGACTGCGGCCTGAGCCTCCAGGGCCCGGAGGCCCGGGAGGTGATGGAGGTGGGCGAGATCGCCTACTGGCCCCCCGGAAAGGCGCTGTGCATCTTCTTCGGCCCCACTCCGGCCAGCACCGACGAACGTCCCCGGGCCGCCTCACCGGTGCTGCCCCTGGGCAGGATCACCGGCGGCGTGGAGGCGCTCCGGTCCCTGGGCGCCGCCGTGGAAGCTCGATGGACGCCTGCTTGAGCGCCTGAACGGCCATGAAGGAGGCGGAGAAGAGCATCGGGGGGGTGCCGGTGCATCCCCTGGGCATCGGCACCTGGGGCATGGGCGGCGACCGGCTGGACGAGCACACCGTCTACGCCGACTACGACAACGACCAGGCAGAGGTGGACGCCATCCGCTACTGCCTTTCCCGGGGGCAGAACCACATCGACACCGCTCAGCTTTACGGAGCCGGCCACACCGAGGAGATCGTGGGCCAGGCGATCCGCGGGCAGGACCGCAGCCGGCTGTTCCTGGCCTCCAAGGTGTGGAAGACCCACGCCGCGCGGCGCAGCGCCGTGGTGAAGGCCGTCGTTGGGATGCTGCGCCGCCTGGGAACCGACTACCTGGACCTTCTGTACACGCACGCCCCCTACGAGGCGATCCCCCTGGAGGTCACGGTCGCCGGCCTGAACGACGCTCTGGAGGCCGGGCTCACCCGCGCCATCGGCGTGAGCAATTTCGACCTGGATCAGCTCCGCCGGGCGGCAGCCTCGAGCCGCAACTCCATCGCGGCCGCACAGCTGCACTACAACCTGCTGGAACGCGGCAAGGTCACTGGGGAGCTTCTGGCCTACTGCCGGGAGGAGGGGATCGCCGTGGTGGCCTACCGGCCGGTGGAGCGACGCCTGCTGGCAGACAGGGCCGAGGAGCCGGCGGTTCTGCAGGTGGCCTCCAGGCTGGGCTGCACCCCCGCCCAGGTAGCGCTGGCCTGGCTGATCGACCAGGAAGGGGTCATCCCCATCCCCAAGGCCAGCCGCCGGGAGCACATCGACGAGAACCTGGGGGCTCTCCGGGTGCGCCTGGGTCCTGAAGAGCGCTCTGCCCTGGAAGGGGCGGGTCGCGAATGAGCCGGCCGCCGAACATCCTTCTCATCCTCACCGACCATTTCCGCCGCGACGCCCTGGGGGAGAGCACTCCCAACCTGATGCGCCTGGCTGCGCGGGGGGTGCGGTTCGCCAACGCCTACTGCGCTTCCCCCCTCTGCCAGCCCGCCCGGGTCTCCATCGTCACCGGGAAGCTCCCCTCCCAGCACGGGATCTGCGGCAACCAGTCCCCCCCGATCTCCTCAGGCCTGCGGGAGGACACCTTCATGAATCACCTGCGGCGGCAGGGGTACTTCGGCGCCCTGGTGGGCAAGCATCACTTCCTGGACCGCTTCGGCGAGGGGAAGGACGTCACCGAGGACGATCCGGAGCTCCGCCGCTACGGCTTCGACACGGTGGTGCAGGTGGTGGACGAGGATGAGAACCTGCACAACAGCGACCGCTACACCCGGCACCTGGGTTCCCGGGGGCTGCTGGAGCGCTACCGCAGCGTCTTCACCGAGACGGCGTGGGAGTGCCGGCCCCACCCCTTCGAGGCGGACGACACGGTGGACGGGTTCATCGGCAACCAGGGCCTGGAGTTCATCCGCAGCGTGGGCGCCGGAAGGCCCTTCTACCTCAACCTCTCCTTCATCGGCCCCCATCCGCCCTACTGGCATCCCGGGGAGCTGGCTCACGACCCGGAGGCGGTGCCGGAGCCGCTGGACAGCCCGGCGAGCCTTCCGCCGGAGCGCGGGTCGGTGCGGTACCAGGCGCAGAGCCTGAGCGCGCGGGAGAACCGGGCGCACTACCTGGACCGCTGCGCCCTGATCGATCGCTACATCGGAGGCGTGCTGGAGGCTCTTGAGGAGCGCGGGCTGGCCAAAAACACAGTGGTGCTGTTCAGCTCCGACCACGGCGACAACCTGGGGGATTTCGGCATCTGGGACAAGCGGTTCTTCTACGAGCAGTGCGCCGGGGTGCCGCTGCTCATGGCCGGTCCAGGGGTGCCCGGGGAGCTGCGGCGCAGCGGCAGCCGGGTGAGCAAGGCGCTGGTCTCCCACCTGGACCTCTACCCCACGCTCCTGGATCTGGCCGGGGTGGAGCGCCGGCTGGACCACACCTTCTTCGGCAGGAGCCTCCTGCCGGTGCTCGCCGGAGAGCCCGGAGCGCTGCACCCGGAGGTCACCGCGGAGCTGGCCACCGCGGCGATGATCCGCACCGCGGGTTGGAAGATGGTCTTCGACCCGGAGCAGGGAGGAGTGACGCACCTGTTCAACCTGAACGCCGATCCGCGGGAGCTGGACAACCTGGCCGGCCGGGCCGGCTACGCCGGGGTGACCGCCGCCCTGACGGAGCGCCTCCTGGCGCTGCGCATCCGCCTCACCCAGAACACCCGGTACAAGGAGGAGAAAAGGCTCCAGCGTGTGAGAGTTGGCTGAGGGCAGCGCGGTTTGGCGTTCTGCGGTCTTGATCTACCTGGTATACCGGCTCTATAATACTGCCATCCATATGTCATATGGCACCATTCCACAATCAAGGGAGGCAGCATGAAACGATTCCTGCTTGCCGTTCTGGTTCTGCTGGCAGGTGGAGCCCTGCTCTTCGCCGGCGGCGCCCAGGAGAAGAAGGAAGCCCCGCAGGCCATGACCGCCGCTCCGGCCAAGGCCAAGACCCCCATCGAGCAGTACAATCCGGGCTTCGCCTTCCCGGAGGGCAAGATCGAGCTCTCCTACTGGCACGTGCTGGGCACGCGGCCGGGCTACAACGAGCTGGCCCAGAAAATCGCGGCGGACTACACCGCGATCCATCCCAACGTCAACATCACGGTGCGGCAGATCCCCAACGAACAGCAGCGCGCCATCTGGAGCGCCGCCTTCGAGAGCCACACCGCCCCGGACATCGCCTGGACGGAGGCCCAGGTGGGCCTGATGGCCAAGGCGCTGGCGCCGGCCCCGGCGTGGGCGGCGAAGTTCATGGAGGACGAGTTCACCCCCTACGTGCTGAGCCAGAGCCGGGTGCAGGGCAAGTACTACGGCTGGAGCGGTGCAGAAATCGACGCCGGCCAGATGCTTTACTACCGCAAGGACCTCTTCCGCGAGGCGGGCCTGGATCCCTCCAAGCCGCCGGAGTTCCTGCCGGACCTGCTGTCGGCGGCGCAGAAGCTGACCAAGACCGACGCCAACGGGCAGATGAGCCAGGCCGGACTGGCGCTGCGCTACGCCGGCGGCGCCCAGGGGGTGGGAGACAAGTTCAGCAAGTACGGCGCGGCCTTCGTGGACACCACCAAGCGTTTCTACTACAACCAGGACTACACCGACGTCATCTTCGACGACCCGGGCTGGATCCAGGCGGCCCAGTTCTACCACGACCTGGTGTTCAAGTACAAAGTGACCAACACCACCCTGCCCATCCCGATCCAGGCCTTCGGGCTGGGGCTGGCGGCCATGACCAACAGGGAGAGCTTCTTCGCCGGCTGGCTGAAGGACAACGCCCCCACCGCCGAGTACGGGATCGGCCCTCTGGCCAGCGGCAAGGCGCCCCTGGGCCAGTATCAGACCGGCGCCATACCCTGGCTGGCACTGCAGTGCGTGACCGTGGACTCCAAGAACCCCGAAGTGGCCTGGGACTTCAACATGTTCATGGTCAACCCGGAGAACGAGCTCGCCATCGCCAAGAACAACGGCGGCATGTCCCGCCAGAAGGCTCACCAGGACGACCCCTACTTCAAGCAGCTGCCCTACTACAACGTGTACATCACGATGACCAAGGATCGTCCCATCGTCCGTAACCCCTACCTGGACCCCAACACCCTGCAGGCCGAGCTGGAAGCCAGGCTGGGCGAGGCGGCGGTGGAGCTTCTGACCAACCAGAACGCCGACGCCGCCAAGCTGATGAAGGACATGGCCGCCTACGGCCGCAAGCGGCTGCAGGAGATCGGCAAGTAACGTCTGGAGGCTTTCCGGCCTCAAAGAACGAAAGCGGGCAGGCGCGCCGGGAGGTGCGCCTGCCCTTCTTCCGGGAGGATCCATGCCCAGTCTCAGGCAGCGTCTTGTCCACGACATCCGCCATCCCATCCTGCGCTGGGGATACATCTTCGCCATCCCGGGGCTGGTGTCCTACCTGCTGTTCACCTTCTATCCCACGCTCCGCACCCTGGTGCAGTCCCTGCACCTGATCCGAGGGGCCAACAACCCCTGGGTCTTCAACGGCCTGGCCAACTACCTGGAGATCTTCCGGGACAACATCTTCTGGTCGGCCCTGGGCAACACCTTCTACTACGTTCTGCTGACCATCCCGCTGGGCACGGCGGTCTCGCTGCTGCTGGCGGTGGTGCTGAACTCCATCCTCAAGGGCCGCGGCTTCTTCAGGGCCCTGTACTTCATCCCCAGCGTGGCCGGGGTGATCGCCATGGGCATCGTCTTCGCCTGGATGTACGAGCCCTATCTGGGGGTGTTCAATCTGATTCTGAACAAGCTGGGGCTGCCGCGTCTGAACTGGCTGCGGGATCAGGCCCTGGCGCTGCCCAGCATCGCGGCCATGAACGTCTGGCAAACCCTGGGCTACAACGTGGTGATCTTCCTGGCGGGCCTCCTGGCCATTCCGAGGGAGCTTTACGAGGCTGCGGACATCGACGGGGCCAGCCCGGTGCGCAAGCTCTTCCGCGTGACGATCCCCCTGATCGCCCCATCGATGTGGTTCGTGATCATCAACAATACCATCCGCAACCTCCAGGTGTTCAGCGAGATCTTCGTGATGACTGGCGGTGGACCGGGGCACGCCACCACCACCGTGGGCTTCCGGGTGTACCAGTACGCCTTTCTGTATCTCAGCTTCGGCAAGGCCAGCGCCAATGTCGTCATCCTGCTGGCCATCATCCTCTTCGTCACCCTGGTGCAGCTTCGCTTCTTCGAGAGTCGCACCCAGGTGAGCTACTGAGGGGCCCCGCATGAGGTACAGCACGCACAAGACCTGGACCCGCCTGGTCGTCTACCTCGTCTTGCTGCTGGTGGGGCTGGCGATCCTGTTTCCCTTCTACTGGATGGTGACCACCGCCTTCAAGCCCAACAGCGACATCATCCGTCGCCCGCCGATCTTCTTTCCGAGTAAGCCCACGCTGAAGCACTTCCAGAGCGTGTTCAGCCAGGTGCCCTACCTGCTGAACCTCTACAACAGCATGTTCGTGGCGGGCATCACGACGGTGATCACGATCTTCTTCTCCACCATGGTGGGCTACGGGATCGCCAAGTTCCGCGTGGTGGGGCTGAACGCCGTGTTCATCCTCATCCTCACCGGGCTGATGATCCCGCCCTTCACCATCGCCATCCCCATGTACATCGTGGCCAGCCAGATCAAGATGGTGGACACCCTATGGGGAGTGATCATCCCCTTCTCCATCAGCAACTTCGGCATCTTCCTGATGCGCCAGTACTGCATCGGCCTCCCCGAGGATTTGCTGGCGGCGGCGCGGATCGACGGCGCCTCGGAGTTCACCATCCTGCTGCGGGTGGTGTTCCCGGTGGTGGCCACCGGCGCCACCGCCCTGGGCATCCTCAAGTTCCTCCTCACCTGGAACGACCTGTTCTGGCCGCTCATCATGCTCACCCGGGACGCCAAGAAGACCCTGACGGTGATGCTGGCCACCTTCATTGACTTCCAGCGCTTCATCGACTACGGGCTGCTGATGGCCATGACCACCATGGTGGTGCTGCCGGTGATCGTGCTGTTCGTGATCTTCCAGCGGCGCATCATCGAAGGGGTGGCGCTCACAGGGATGAAAGGATAGCAGAAGAATGAAGGTTCAAAGCCGTGTGAAAGCCCGGATCCGGGCCGGAGAGCCCACCCTCGGGACCTGGCTCATGACCGGAAGCCTGGCCGCCGCGGAGATCCTCTCCGGCGCGGGCTTCGAGTGGGTCGCGGTGGACATGGAGCACACCGCCATGGACTACCGCACTCTGGAAGGCCTGACGGCGGGCATCCGGGGCGCCGGGGCTGAGCCCCTGGTGAGGATCGAGGCCAACTTCCCGCAGGTGATCAAGCGCGTGCTGGACTGCGGCGCCGCCGGAGTGATCGTGCCCCTGGTGAACAGCGCCGGGGAGGCCGCCGCAGCGGTAGGGGCCGCCAAGTACCCGCCCGCGGGCTTCCGGGGCGTCTCCCTGGGCCGGGCCAGCGGCTACGGCTACAACTTCCAGGACTACTTCGACTCCATCAACGACCAGGTGATCGTGGTGGCCCAGATCGAGCACTACCGGGCGGTGGAGAGGATCGAGGAGATCGTGGCCGTGGAGGGCCTGGACGGGGTGTTCCTGGGCCCCTACGACCTGTCCGGCTCCATGGGCATCGTGGGCCAGTTCGAGCACCCCCGCATGGCGGAGGCCCGCCGCACCGTCCTGGAGGCCGCCCGCGCCGCGGGCAAGGCCGCGGGGCTGCACCAGGTGCGTCCCGATGCGCGGGCCGTACGGGAGCTGGTGGCCGAGGGGTTCACCTTCATCGCCTGCGGGATCGACACGATCTTCCTGGGCGACGGCGCCCGGGCGATGCTGGCGGAGCTGCGCGGGGAGGCCGGCGCCGGAGGGCCGCCGGGGGAGGGTGAGGGCGGATCCAGTGCCGGCGGGGGGTGGGGCGGGCGGTGAAGGACGATGTCCTGGCCCTGGCGTCCCTGGAGCGGGCCGGCAAGCGCCCCTCCAAGGAGACCCTCAACCACCCGGAGCTCATCCGGCTGGCTTCCGGGCTGGATCCCTACCGGCAGACCCCGGAGGCGTACCTCCGGGCGTATCGCGCCCTGGGCATCGACCTGGTCAACCGGGTTCCGGACCGACCGGTGGAACGGCCGCTCGAGCCTGGAGAGGTCCGAGACCTGGGGGAGGGTTACCGGGAGAGCTACCTGGGACTCTACGGCACCGCGTACCGCGAACGGTATCCCTTCGCCAGCGTCGAGGAGTTCTGGCGGTCGGAGCCGCTGGATCTGGACTACGCCGGCCTGAGGACGCCGGTTCCGCATCGCCTCTCGCTGCGGGATATGCGGCGCCGGTCCCGGCTGCTGGGGGAGGTGGGGCTGTACTACTGCATGCTCTACACCACGCTGTTCATGTGGGCCGTGGAGGTGCTGGGCTGGGAGGTGTTTCTCCTGGCCGCGGCCATGGACGCCGAGGGTTTCGACGCCAGGTTCCTGGCGCCCGCCTGGGAGGCCACCGGCAGGCTCGTGGAGAGGCTGCTCCAGGGGGAGGGCCCCTTCGTGGTGCTCCACGACGACCTGGCGGATGCCCGCGGGCCCTTCTTCCATCCGTCCTGGTACGAGCGCTACGTCTTTCCCCGCTACCGCGAGCTGTTCGCGGAGGTTCACCAGCGCGGGAAGCAGGTGATCTTCGTGGCGGACGGAAACATGGGACCGTTTCTCGGGGAGCTGCGCGCCTGCGGCGCCGACGGGGTCATGCTGGAGAACCCGGCCACCGATTTCGGGCGCATTCTGGAGACCTTCGGCGATCGGATCGTGGTGGGCGGGGCGGAGACCGGGGTCCTGGCTCGGGAGGGCCCGCAGCGCGTGCGGCGGCACGTGCTGGAGGTGCACGCCCGGACGCAGGGGATGCCGGGATTCGTGCTGTCCACCCCGGGGGGCATCCACGGCGGGATTCCCCTGGAGAACCTGGAGGCCTACTTCGACGCCCGGGTGGAAACCGGCCACACGCCGCCGGGATGGAGGGCGGGGTGAGGGCGCGCGGGCAGGAGGGCGCCGCCGGGCGGGCCGGGAAGGGGGGGGCCTGATGGAGCGGCTCAGCGTCTCCGAGCGGGTGGCCGGGTTTCAGGCCTTCTTCGCCCGCCGCAACCCCACTCCCCTGGTGGGCTTCTTCCTGGACAGCTACTATCCCCTGCGCCGCTACCGCACGGAGGGCTTTCTGCCCGGCGGGCGGATTCGGGCCGGGGAGGTGCCCGTGGAACCGTTCCTGCAGGAGTACGAGCGGCTGTACCGCGCCTACCGGGAGATGGCGGGAGACTTCATCTGGGCGGGGGCGGCCTTCTGGGGCCTGCCGTGGGTGGAAGCCCTGGCCGGCTGCGGGGTGTTCGTGGATCACGGGACCGGCTCCTCCCGCAGCCTCCCTCCGGAGAGGCCGCCGGAGCCGGAAGAGATCCCCGGCTGGGACCCGGCCCATCCCTGGGCGGCCAAGGCGGTAGAGTTCCTGGACCGGCTGGCCGCCGCCAGCGGCGGGCGCTATCCGCTGGCCACCACGCTGATGCGCGGCGTCTCGGACCTGCTGGCGGCGCTGTACGGGAGCCCGGAGTTTCTCTTCCGCCTGATGGACCAGCCGCGGCGCATGGAGCGTGCCGCCGAGCGGATCGCGGAGCTGTGGCTGGGCTTCGCCAGGGCGCAGCTTCAGGTCATCCCGCAGTTCCATGGCGGAACCGGCTCCTTCTACTACAGCATGTGGCTGCCCGGCAAGGGCGTGTGGCTGCAGGAGGACGCCGCGGCGCTGATGTCGCCGGAGCTCTTTGCCCGCTTCGTGCTGCCTTCGATCGAACGCATCGCGGCGTGCTTTCAGACCACGGTGATCCACCTGCACCCCAGCACCTACATCCCCGTGGACCACCTGGCGGGAAGCTCCGTGTCCGCCATAGAGCTCCACATTGACCTGGGCGGTCCCAGCGCCGAGGATCTCGCCCCCTTCTACGGCGCGGTGCTGGAGCGCAAGCCTCTGCTGATCTGGGGGGATCTGAGCCCTGCGGATCTGGCCTTCATCCGGCGCGCTCTGCCGCCGGAGGGCCTGGCGCTCCTGCCGGTGGTGAGGAGCAGGCAGGAGGCGGAGGCGGTCTGGCGGCAGTTCAAGACCTAGGTGGGGAGGGAGAAAGATCGAGTGAAAGTAGCCCACCGCAAGGGTCGGGATCCCTTCGCGCAGCGTCCGCGGCACCGCTTCGCCTGCGTGCCGGAGAGCGGGGCCGGGCCTGCCGGGACGGTGGATCTCACGGCGGCCGGGCACGACGCCCGGGACCGGGCGCTTTGACAGGGAGAGGCCATGGCGGACTACCGCACCGAGTATCAGAAGGTATGCGAGGCCATCAGGGACGCGATCATGCGAGGCGAGTTCGCCCCGGGGCAGCGGCTGCCGCAGCGCAAGCTGGCCGCAGCGTTCGGCACCACCACCATCACCGTCCGGGAGGCCTTGCGCTCGCTGGAGAAGGACGGGCTCATCACGATCGAGCCCAAGTGGGGCGCCATGGTGGTAGAGATCACCCCGGAGCGCATTCGGGGCCGCTACATCGTGAGGGAGGCCCTGGAAGGGATGGCGGCACGGCTGGCCTGCCGGAACGCCACAGAGGCGGAGCGTCTGCGGATCACGGAGCTGGCCGAGCGCTGTGATCGGGAGCTGCTCGACGAGGAGGTGAGCCGTCGGGAGAAGGCGGGCCTCCACTATTCACTGCACGAGCAGGTCGTGGCCGCCACGCGCTGCGAGGAGCTGATCCAATCGATCAACCGCAACAACCTGCACACCATTCTCCTGTCCAACGCCTATCACATCGACTGGAGCCACGACGATCCCCACCGCCACCGCCACCTGGCCGGCGCCATTCTGTCCGGGGACGAGGAGCTGGCCGAGAGCACCATGCGGGCCCACGTGCGGGACGGCTACACCATGGAGCTGCGGGCCATCCAGGGCTCCCCCTAGCACGTCCCCGGGGTCAGCCCGTGGCCCTGCTGCGGGCGGGGATCGCCTTGCGTCCGCGGTAGCCCACCAGGCGCGCCCCGGGAAGCTCCCGCAGGAAAGCCTGCAGGTGGGTGAACAGGAACCCCACCTGGTCGGGGTCGTGGGCGTCGGAGCCGGTGATCAGCGCCGTCCCCTCCCGTGCGGCCAGGGCCGTGATCTCGGGGGCGGGATAGGTTTCCGCGATGGCCTTGCGGGCGCCGCTGGTGTTGATCTCCAGGCTCATTCCCCGTTCCCGGCAGAGAGCCAGCACCTGGCGGACATCTTCGGCGTTGGAGCGCAGCGCCGGTGCGCCGGGCAGCTTCACGAGGTCCAGGTGCGCCACGGAGTCGAACAGCCCGGTCTGGATCCCCTTGCGGAGTTCGGCGAAGTACTCGCTGTAGAGCTGCTGAACCGGCAGGGGCGGCGGGTCGAACACCCAGTAGGGCTCCGGCCAGCCGCGCAGGAAGTGCACCGACATCAGCACCAGGTCCAGGGGATAGCGGCCGAGAAAGCGCCGCAGGTACTCTTCACAGCCCTCGTAGTAATCGGCCTCGATCCCCGTGAGAATCGTGATCTCCCGGTATGCGGTTCGCGCCCGCTCCAGGGAGGCGAAATAGCGCTCGGTGTCCCGCGCGTTCATGCGCAGGCCCGGCAGCCCGCGGCCGAACCCGGGTAGAGGGATGTGGTCGGTAAAGCAGATCTCCCTCAGGCCCTGGCGCAGCGCCGCCTCTACGTACTCCTCTACCGAGCCGCGGGCGTGTCCGCACAGGCGGGTGTGCACGTGGTAGTCCACCATGGCAGGCTTGTACACAACCGCAGCCTCTCTGTCAACGCCCCCGCAGGACCGGCGAGGACGGCGCCCGGGCGGCCGGGGCGGGCTCACCGCAGCCGGGACGGCCGGTCTGCCCCTGCGGCCCTCCCGCGCCTCCGCCTGCGCGGCCGGGGCGGGCTCGCCCGGGGGGGCAATTCCAGGCTTTGTGCGCAAGGTTCCCGCCGGGTACGCCGAGAATAGGAGTAAAAGTTGCAGGATGTCCCTGGTGCCTCTTCTGTTCTGGCTGGACATGGGAGCCCTCCTCTTCTCGCTGGTGGCGGCGCTCGCACTGGTGCTGACCGTGTCCGGGATGCGCCCCTGGACCATGCTGACCTACTCTTTCACGCTTTTCTCGGTGCTGGTGGCCGTCTGGGCGCTGTTCTCCCTGCTGGTGCGGTTGGCGCTCTGGTTGAGGCCGGCCGCCGGAGCTGCCACGCTGAGCGAGATCACCACCCTGTGCCTGGCGCTCTTCGGACCGGCGCTGCTCTTCATGACGATGCGCTACTCGGAGCGGCCGGCCCTGGCGGCAGACATCGCTGTTGCCTGCGGGGTGCTGATTGCCGCCGGGGTGGCGGTGCCCCTTTTCGGTCACCGGATTGTGGTGGAAACCTACCTGAGCCCCAACGGCTCCACCGTCTCTACGCTGGGACCGCTGGGCTACGCCCTGGCGCCGCTGCCGGCGGTGTACCTGGCGTGGGCCATCATCGTGTTCTGGCGGGCTCCGACGCGGGTGCGGGATCCCTATCTGACGGTAAGCGCCGTGGTGCTCATGGTGGGCTACGTGGCCGACGGAGTGCTGCAGATCCCCTTCCCGCTGCTCTCGCTGGCCACCGCCGGGGCGCTGGCGGTGCTGGGCTACGGCCTGGTGAGCAGCCAGCTGTTCAATCCCCTGCGGGAGCGGGCAGTTCGGTTGGAGCTGATCGCGCGGGTGGGCCAGCAGACCACCGCCATCCTGGACCCCGACGAGCTGCTGCACCGGGCGGTGCTGCTGGTTCGGGACACCTTCTCCTACTACAACGTGAACATCCTGCTGGTGGAACGCGGCGAGCTGGTCCTGCAGGCCACCTCCATGCCGGCCGCGCAGGGCATGGAGGGGCGCCTGCGGCTGCGGGTGGGCGGCGAAGGGATAACCGGTTGGGTGGCCGGCACCGGACGGCCGGTGATCGCCGCCGACGTCCGCCGGGACAGCCGTTACCGCGAGGTGCTGGAGCGGGAACGCACGCGCTCGGAGCTGGCCGTTCCCATCCGGCTGCAGGACCGGGTGGTGGGCGTGCTGGACGTGCAGAGCCTGGAGCTGGCCGCCTTCGGTACCGGCGATCTGGCCACGCTGCAGACCATCGCCGACCAGCTGGCCGTGGCCATCGAGAACGCCCGGCTGTACCGGGAAACCCGCCGCCGGGCGGAGCGGCTGGCGGTGGTGAATCGGATCTCCAGCGCCATCGGCTCCACCCTCAACCTGGACGACCTGCTGGAGAGCGTGTACCGGGAGGTGGCGCCGGTCTTCCAGGCGGACGCCTTCTTCGTGGCCCTCTACGACGAGGCGGCGGGAGAGATGGACTTCCGGCTGCAGGTGGATCAGGGCGTCCGCGAGCCGCCTTCCCGGGATCCCCTGGGCTCGGGGCTCACTTCCGTGGTGGTGCGGGAGCGCCGGCCCCTGCTTGTCAGCGACATCCAGAAGGAGCGCTCCCGGCTCCCGGAGCCGGAACCCTGGGGAACCATGAGGCTGCCCGCCTCCTGGCTGGGGGTCCCCATGGTGAGCCGCGACCGGCTGGTCGGGGTGATCAACGTCCAGGCCTATCGCCCCGGGGCCTACGGGGAAGAGGAGCAGCTCCTGCTGGTCACGATTGCCGACCAGGTTGCGGTGGCGCTGGAAAATGCACGGCTCTACGAGGCCGTGCAGCAGCAGCTGCAGGAGCGTGAGCGCGCGGCCCGGGAGCTGGCCGAGTCCGAAGAGAAGTTCCGCAACCTGGCGGACCAGTCGCCCAACATGATCTTCATCAACGCGGACAGGCGGGTGGTCTACGCGAACCGCAAGTGTGAAGAGCTGATGGGCTACCGCCGCGAGGAGTTCTACGCCCCGGAGTTCGACTTCATGAGCCTGGTGGCCCTGGAATGCCGCGAGCGGGTGGGCCGGGCGTTCCGCCGCCACCTGGAGGGCCGGGAGGTGGCGCCCTACGAGTACACTCTGGTCAGCCGGACGGGCAAACGGTTGGAGGTGATCATCACCACCAAGCTGATCGCCTACGGGGGCAGGAACGCCATTCTGGGCATCATCACCGAGATCGCGGTCCGGAAAAGGGCGGAACGGTTCCTGCAGACTCTGAATGCGGCGGCCCTGGAGATGGAGCAGGAGCTGGAGCCCGAGCGCGTCTTCCGGCTCCTGGGCGGCCGCCTGGAGTCCCTGGGTTTCTCCTGCGCGATCCTGCTGGTGGAGGGCTCCCGGTCCCGCCTGCGGCTGTGCTATCTCAGTCCCGCGGCCGGGCAGGCAGAGCGCGCCGGGGTTGCTGCCGGCGCCGCGAACGGGGCTCCGGAGGCCGAGGGCGCCCGATCCGCAACTGTGGAGCTTGGCCCGGAAGACCCGATCTACGCAGTGGTGCAGTCCCATGAGGCGGTGCTCGTTCCCGCCGCGGCCCCGGACTCCGAGCGCGCGGTGGAGGAAGGTGGGGAGCCGGCGGAGCCGATCCTCCCCGGCCTGCTGCCCCCCGGACCGGCCGTGGCGGCTCCCCTGATCGTGGAGGAGGAGTGCATCGGGGTCCTGGTGGTCCAGTCCGGCGAGCTCGGCCCGGAGGATCCGCAGCTGATCACCGCCGCGGCCCACCAGCTGGCGGCGGCATGGCACAAGGCCAGGCTGATGCAGCACCTCAGCCGCAACGTGGAAGAGCTGCGGACCGCCCAGGAGCAGCTTCTGCAGTCGCAGAAGATGGAGGCCATCGGCAGGCTGGCGGGGGGCGTGGCCCACGATTTCAACAACGTGTTGACCGCCATCAGCGGCTACGCCGACGTGCTGCTCTCACGGCTCGGGGCGGACAGCCAACTGCGCGGAGACCTGGAGGAGATCAAGCACGTAGTCCGCCGGGCCGCTACCCTCATCCGCCAGCTCCTGGCGTTCAGCCGCCGCCAGGTGATGCGGGTGGAGGAGCTGGACATCAACCTGGTCGTGGCCAGGATGGAGCAGATGCTGAGCAGGCTGCTGGGCGAGCCCATCCGGCTGGTCACTTCGCTCCAGCCCGGCCTGGGGCTGGTCCGGGCAGACCCGGGGCAGCTCGAGCAGGTGATCATGAACCTGGTGGTCAACGCCAGAGACGCCATGCCCCAGGGGGGCACCCTCACGGTGGCCACCTCCGAGCTGACCGTAGCCGAGGGCGACCTCCAGGCCGAGCTGCAGCCGGGCCGCTACGCGGCTCTGCGGGTCAGCGATACGGGGGTCGGCATGGAGGCGGAGATAATGGAGCACCTGTTCGAGCCGTTCTTCACGACCAAGGAAAAGAGCCGCGGCACGGGCCTGGGTCTTGCCACCGTGCACGGCATCGTGAAGCAGAGCGGCGGGCATGTCACCGTGTACAGCACTCCCGGGAAGGGCACGAGCTTCGTGATCTACATTCCTCTGGTGGAGTGAGGCGGGCCCGCCCGCCGTCGCCGGGGAAGACCCGGCGCAATGCTCAGCCCGGCGGCATGTAGCCGTACAGCTCCACGCTGAAGTACAGCTGGTTGACCACTTCCTTCACTCCTGGGACCTCGGCGGCCACTTCCGCACAGCGGCTCACCGCCGCCTGGGTGCTGACCGTGCCGGTGAGCGTGACCACCCCGTCCCGGACCTCCGTCTCCAGGAACTTCACCGGCAGGCGCTCCGTGTACAGGATGCGCGTCTCGATCTCCTGTTTCAGGCACAGATCCTCAAGCTGCCGCTCCGTCTGTCCCGGCTCCGCTCTCTTGCTCACCTCCCGCACGGCCGCGGCGATCAGCTCCACCACCCCCTCCACCGCCATTCTCCCGGTATTGATCACCAGGTCGTAGAGGGAGGGCTCTTCCCAGTCGATGTTGAAGAAGAAGCGGTGGAACCCGGCCCGGTCGCGGTCCGTATGGCGCAGCATCTGCTCGGCCTTCTGTCGATCGCAGCGGTAGGCCTCCTGGAGGCGGGCGATCCTGAGCGGAAGCGGGGCAATCAGACGGACGTGGAGGGCTCCGGCCAGCCCCCCCAGCAGCGCCTGCCCGCCTCGGCCCAGGACTACCGCTTTCCCTCTGCGCGCGGATTCGTAGACCACACTGCGCAGGAAGTGGAGGTAGCGGTTGCGGTCCGCGGAGAAGATCTCCCAGAAGGCCGGCCTTCTCTCGTCATAGCGCTCCAGGCTGGATTCGGGAAGCCCACGGCGGGCCAGCTCCTGTTCGAGACTCTCCCTGTCCAGGAAGGTGCAGCCCAGCTTGTCTGCCGCGGCGCGGGCCGCATCGGTGCCCAGGCTTCCGCTCTGGCGGGAGACGGTGATGAGCTTCATATGCGTCACCTCCGCCCTCATCATAGCCGAAGAGCCGGCCGCACGCCACGGCTTCCTCGCCGCACCGCCGGTGGCGCAGGGCTCTACCCCGGCAAACCGCTGTCGGTCGCCGGGCCTCCTTGCCGGCCGGGGGCTGCATCCGGTGCCCTCCGCACCTTCCCTCGCGGTCCCCCCCCTCGCGGCCGCGGGGGGCTTTTCCCACCGCCCGCGTGCGGCGTGGAATCGGAAAGGCGGGCTCTTGACAGAACAGGCTGGTTTTCGTATCTTTGGACACCATAGGGGGGTATGGTATGGCAAATGTCGGAACGCTGCGGGCGCACCGGACCGCCCATCACAGCCAGTCGGCCAAGGAAAAGCTGGTGGGCCGCCTCAACAAGATCGAGGGCCAGGTCCGCGGTGTGGCGCGAATGATCGAAAGCGACGTGTACTGCGACGACGTGTTGAACCAGATCACCTCGATTCAGGCCGCACTGAACGGCGTGCGGCGGCTGCTCCTGGAGGCGCACATCCGAAGCTGTGTCGTGGAGCAGCTGGAGAGCGGTCAGTACGA
Organism: uncultured Spirochaetaceae bacterium; assembly: GCA_964490725.1. Classification (GTDB taxonomy): domain Bacteria; phylum Spirochaetota; class Spirochaetia; order SZUA-6; family DRHE01; genus CAZBDU01. The sequence continues at coordinate 15,750 of CAZBDU010000055.1, forward strand.
GGTCATCGACGAGCTGATGCAGACCATCGGCAAGATGACCCGCTAGGGAGGAGGATGAGATGAGCCAGAAGACCTCTATCGCCATCGGCGGGATGTCCTGCGCCACCTGCGCGCTGAGCATAGAGAAGGGGCTCCAGAAGCTTCCGGGAGTCGGGGCCGCAATCGTGAACCTGGCCACCGAGAAGGCTGCCGTAGAGTTCGACCCCGCGGTGGTCGGCTCGGAGGAGCTGGAGAGGGTGATCCACGATCTGGGCTACCAGGCGCAGACGGAGCGCCCGCCGGAAGGGCAGAAGGCGGAGCTGGCCATTGAAGGCATGACCTGCGCCTCCTGCGTGGCCCGCGTGGAGAAGGCGATCGGATCTCTGGAAGGGGTGGACAGCGCCGTCGTGAACCTGGCCACCGAGCGGGCAACCGTGGTGTACTCCCCAGGCACGACCAGCCTCACCGCCATGATGGACGCGGTGAAGCAGGCCGGCTACGGGGCTCACCTGGTGGAGCGGGAGAAGGAGGACGAGCACCGGCGGCTGCGCCAGCGCGAGCTGGCCCGCCTCAGGACCTCGGTGGCCGCCGCGGCCGCCTTGAGCCTGCCGCTTCTGGTGGCCATGTTTGCGGCCATGTTCCAGGTGCAGGCGCTCTCGTTCCTGCACAATCCGTTCGTGCAGCTGGCCCTGGCGACGCCGGTGCAGTTCGTCATCGGCTACCGCTTCTACCGCAACGCCTTTCACTCGCTGCGGGCGGGCAGCCCCGGCATGGACGTGCTGGTGGCGCTGGGAACCAGTGCCGCCTACCTGTTCAGCCTCTACAACGCCTTCTTGAGGCCGCTGGCGCCGGGGGAGAGCCCGCACCTGTACTTCGAGGCCTCGGCCATCATCATCACCCTGGTGCTGCTGGGCAAGCTCCTGGAGGCGGTGGCCAAGGGCCGGACCTCCGACGCCATCAAGCGCCTCATGGGGCTGGCCCCCAGGACCGCGCGGGTGGTTCGAGACGGCCGGGAGATCGACATCCTGATCGAGGAGGTCCAGCCGGGAGAGCAGGTGCTGGTGCGGCCGGGAGAGAAGATACCCGTGGACGGTGTGATCGTGAGCGGCAGCTCGGCGATCGACGAGAGCATGATCACCGGGGAGAGCCTGCCGGTGGAGAAGGGCCCGGGCCAGGAGGTGATCGGCGCCACGATCAACCGCTTCGGCACCTTCCGCTTCTCCGCTACCCGGGTGGGCCGGGACACGGTCCTGGCCCAGATCATCAAGGTGGTGGAGGACGCTCAAGGGTCCAAGGCGCCCATCCAGAAGCTGGCGGACAAGGTGGCGGGCATCTTCGTGCCGGCGGTGTTGGGGATCGCGGCCCTCACCTTCCTGGTGTGGCTGCTGGTCTTCGGTAACCTCGGCATGGGGCTGATCAGCGCCGTGGCGGTGCTGGTGATCGCCTGTCCCTGCGCCATGGGACTGGCCACTCCCACGGCCATCATGGTGGGCACCGGGAAGGGGGCGGAGCACGGGATCCTGATCCGCAGCGGCGAGAGCCTGGAGCGGGCCCACAAGCTGCAGGTGATCGTGCTGGACAAGACGGGCACCATCACCAGGGGGAAGCCCGCGCTGACAGACCTGGTGCCGTTGAACGGCCTGGGCAGGCCCGATCTGCTGCGCCTGGCCGGGGTGGCGGAGCGCGGCTCCGAGCACCCGCTGGGGCAGGCCATCTACGAGTCGGCGGCGAGCGAGCTGGGCTCGCTCGCGGAGCCCGAGGAGTTCCAGGCCGTTCCCGGAAAAGGGGTCATGGCCTCCGTAGGCGGGAAGACCGTCCACGTGGGCACCCGGGGTTACCTGGAGGCTCTGGGAATCGCCACCAGCGCCGCAGAGGCGGAGCTGGTGCGATTGGAGGAGCAAGGCAAGACCGCCATGATGATGGCCTCCGGCGAGGAGCTGGCCGCGGTGCTGGCGGTAGCAGACAGCGTGAAGCCCGGAGCCGCGGAGGCGATCGCCGCGCTGAAGCGGATGGGGCTCGAGGTGTACATGATCACCGGCGACAATGAGCGTACCGCCCGGGCCATCGCGGCGCAGGTGGGGATCGACAACGTGCTGGCCGAGGTGCTCCCGGAGCACAAGGCGGAAGCGGTGGCGGCGCTGCAAAAGGAGGGCAAGATCGTGGCCATGGCCGGCGACGGGATCAACGATGCGCCGGCGCTGGCAACCGCGGACATCGGCCTGGCCATGGGAACCGGGACTGACGTGGCCATGGAGACGGCGGACGTCACCCTGATGAACGGCGACCTGGCCACCATTCCCACGGCCATTCAACTGTCCCGCAGGACCATGAGGAAGATCCGGCAGAACCTGTTCTGGGCCTTCTTCTACAACTCCATCGGCATCCCCTTCGCCGCGCTGGGGCTGCTGAATCCGATCATCGCCGGGGCGGCCATGGCGTTCAGCTCGGTTTCGGTGGTGTCCAACTCCCTGAGCCTGAAGCGCTTCCGGCCGGCGGTGAGCGGCGGGGGCCGCTGACGGAGCGGTAGAGTCGAGTCGATACAGGCGACACGAGAGAGAAAGGAGCTCGCGATGAAGAGCGAAGTGTTGAACGTGCAGGGCATGTCCTGCGATCACTGCAAGATGGCCGTCACCCGGGCCGTGAGCGCCCTGACGGGCGTGGCGGAGGTCGACGTCAGCCTGGAGCAGGCCAGGGTGGTGGTGAACCACGACGGCTCGGTCCAGCTGGACAGCATCCGGCAGGCCATCGAAGGCCAGGGCTATCAGGTCGTGTAGCCGTGGCGCGGCGCAAACGAAGCGGCGCCCCCCGGGTGCGAGCCGCCCGGGGGTCCTCCGCCGGCCAGACAGCATCGGTTCCGGTTGCGGTGCTGGTCGTCGTGGCAGTGCTGACCTTCGTGGCGGGCTACGCGGCCAGCGCCCTGTTCGGCGGCTTCACCTTCGCCCGGGGGAACCGGGAGCTGGTGCTGCGAGCTGCCCCGGCGGAGCAGGCGGGCGGCGGCGATTCGGGTCCAGCCGCCGCGAGCGGGCAGGCCAGCGGGATCGACTCGCTGAAGGCGGAGGCGCTGCGCAACCCCGGCAGCGCCGCGGCCTGGATCAGCCTGGGCAACGCCTACTTCGACGGCGAGCGTTACCCGGAGGCCATCGAAGCCTACAAGCGCTCCCTGGAGATCGCGCCGGGAGATCCGGACGTGTGGACGGACCTGGGGGTCATGTACCGGCGCACCGGCCAGCCGAACCGGGCCGTGGAGGCCTTCGACCGGGCGCGTGGGCTCGATCCCCGGCACCAGGAATGCCGCTTCAACAAGGGGGTGGTGCTGCTCTACGACCTGCAGGACCGCAGCGGCGCCCTGCAGGCCTGGCTGGAGCTGGCCGCCATCAACCCGACCTTCGTCGCGCCCAACGGCCAGAGCATCCAGGAGCTGATCCGGGGGCTGCAGTAAGGGAGGGGGCCCAAAGGCTACCTGGACGAGTGGGCCGTCAGGTAGTTCACCATGATGGCGCTGGCTCCCTCGGCGACAAACTTCTCCGCGTTTCGTAGGCAGACGTCGGCATCCCCGGTCACGTTGATGGCATACAGCTTCTTCTCGCCTGTTTCCCGCTCGGCCTGGTGCAGCGCGCCCGAATAGTGCTCAAGCCTCCGCAGCGTTGGCGACACGTCCGCATCGGTAAGCACCTCGTCGTCCTTGATGATGTCGGCCCCTCCCACGGCTGCCTGGTACAGCAACTGGGCCCCCTGCTCCGGAGGGATGCCGATCGAGGGCTTGATCATCGTGTTCAGCAAGGGACGATCCGGCACTTCCAGGATCTTGCGAATGCCCGACACGCCGAAGCGCGGTCCAGGCATGGATTGGGTGAAGCTGCCAGGAAACGCGATATCCAGGAGCCTGATGTCCCGGATGAACGAGATGTTTCCGAAAACCGTAGTAAGCAGCATGGGAATCTGAGGGCGGAAATTGCGCGCAGGGAAGGCGAGTTGAACCAGATAGTGCGCTGGTCTGTCAGCATTCACCCGGGTCGTTTCGTGGTCCGGAACCTCCCAGACGCTCACCACCCGGCCCGCATGCTCTTCGACCGTCTCCTGCTCGATTCCCGGTACCGGTAGCCAGGTCCCGGTGGTCTGCTCCGCGGCCATGGCGCAGGCAATCCTCAGAATGTCGTCCTCGACGTCCGACAGCAGATAGGTGGCAAGAACGAGCTCGCCTTGCGCTGCCGTCTCGGAGAGAACCATGGCTTTCAGGGGAGATGAGTTCACAAGCCGACTCCCTCGACAACAGCGGCTGCGTCCCGCGACGCGTGCTTGTCCCGCGGCGAGCTCACTTGCCCCGGTTGGCCTGCTCGGCGGCCTGGATGATCCGGTCGAGGTTCTCCTTCGCGGTGTAGCCCGGAACGAAGACTGTGGCCAATTTCAGACTCTCATCTCCAGTATTCTTGACCTGATGCTTTTCCCCGGCCCGCACCCACAGGGTGGTCTCCGGTTCTACTGGCGTTTCTACCCCGTCGCAAACGGCGATGCCTCGTCCCGTCAGGATCTGGATCAGCTCCGGCCGGTCGTGGCTGTGGTAGTCGGTCATACTTCTGGGGTACAGTATGGCATAGCTGTAGGTGATCTCCGGAGTGTTGCGCACGTCCGGCGCCAACATCACCCTGATCGTTCTCTTGTATGGCTCCTGGATAGTGACGCCGTCCTCTTCCCAGCATCGGATGATTTCCATAACGGCTGGCTCCTTCTCTCCAAGTCGAGTTGCGGCGTGCGAAACAATGCCCGCATCACCGGTAGTTCGACATCCTACATACTTTTCGGGTGCGTGTCAATTGACAGACAGATAGCGAGTAGGTAGAATGTAGTACCACCCACCAACCGAAAGGGACCAGGACCGATGTTCACCGATGTTGGGACGCGCGGCCGGCGGGCTCCCCGGTCATGGAGGTTCGGTGGGTCAACAATGTCAAGGAGGAAAGGGATGCGTGGAAGAACGACTGGTGCCCTGGTGTGTGTGTTGTTCGCCTTGTTCGGCGGCGGCTTGAGCTTCGCAACCGGACAGAAAGAGGCCGGGCAGGCCGTGGAAGTGAAGACCGCGAAATTTGCCCATGTAGGCCCGGAGACTGACGCCCGGCACCGGGCCGCCCTGAAGTTCAAAGAGCTCGTGGAAAGCCGCACCGGCGGATCGGTCAAGGTGGAGGTCTTCTACGGCGGGCAGCTCGGCGGTGACCGCGACGCCATCGAAGGCGTGAAGCTTGGCACCGTGCAGATGACCGTAGCCGGCGCCGGCATCTTCGCCAACTTCGAGCCAAAGATGGGCATAACCGCCCTGCCGTTCCTGTTCAAAGACTTCGAGAGTGCGTGGGCGTTCGATGACAGCGACGTCAACGCCCAGGTCAGCGCGCTGCTTCTCAAGCAGGGTATCCGGGTGCTGGCCTACTGGGAAAACGGCTTTCGCTGTCTGACCAACTCGATACGGCCGGTCAACTCTCCTGCAGACGTAAAGGGTCTGAAGCTCCGCACGCCTGAGAATCCGATCATTCTGGCCACCATGAGGGCCCTGGGAGCCAGCCCCAGCCCGCTGCCCTGGCCTGAGGTGTACATGGCGCTGCAACAGAAGTCCTTTGACGGACAGGAAAACCCGATTCCGGTAATCTACCTGAACAAGCTTTACGAAGTGCAGAAATACCTGGCCATCACCAACCACGTCTACGAGCCGATGCCTCTGGTCATCAGCGAAAAGTTCTGGAAAGGGCTGACAGCCTCGGAGCAGAAGGTGGTGGCCCAGGCCGCCATCGAGGCGCGAGATTTCAACCGGCAGCTGATCAAGAGCCAAACGGAAGAGATGCTCGGCAAGCTCAAGGAAGCCGGCATGATTATCACGAAGCCCGATCTGAAGTCGTTCCAGCAGGCCACGGCCAAAGTCCGTGAGGAGTTCGTACAGCAGTTCGGTGAAGATCTGATCCGAAAGGCCTACGCCTTCGGAAAATGACGGCTTGAGTGGAGTGCCTGTCCCTTCCACGCGGAGGGACAGGCACAGCGCATCGCAACCGACTGATAGAACGCATGCTGGAGAGAATTGTCGAGAAGGTGAACAGGATCTTGGAGAAGGTCATGGCCGTCTTCATCGCGGCCATGGCCCTCATCCTGATCGCCAACGTTATCACCAGGTATGTATTCTCATACTCTCTAACGTGGTCTGCGGAGCTGGCCCGGTACTGTATGGTCTGGGCCGCTTTCCTTGGGATCGCCGTACTGGTCAACCGGAACCAGCACCTGGCTGTGGACCTTCTCGACAAGGCTCTCGCGGAAGTGCCTCGGCGGGTGCTCGAAGGAGTGGTCCACGGCCTCTCCGCCCTCCTGTTCGCAATCCAGACCGGGTACGGCTCCCTCCTGGTCCTCCAGACTCGGGACCAGGTCGCTGCCTCCATCCGCTTCCTGCCCATGAACGTGGTCTATTCGATCATTCCGTTCTCCGGCGCAATCATGCTGGCTGGAGCGTTGATCAACCTGATCCGGCTCACCACGAGAGGAGGCGTCCGATGATCGCCTTGCTTCTGATCGGTTTCTTCGCGCTGCTGGTCTTGGGTGTCCCGATTGCGGTGGCTTTGGGCCTGAGCTCATTGTTGGCGCTGGTCACACAACAGGGCATTCCCCTGGTTGTGATCATTCAGCGCATGTTCGTGTCCGTGGATTCGTTTCCCCTGATGGCCGTTCCCCTGTACATGCTGGCCGGCAACCTGATGGGCTCCGGGGGGATCAGTCGCAGGATCATTGACTTCTCCAATTCCCTGGTGGGACACCTGACGGGGGGTCTGGCTCACGTCAACATCTTGGCCAGTATGATCTTTGCCGGGATCTCCGGGTCGGCGGTAGCGGACACGGCCGGAATCGGCAAGATTCTCATACCGAACATGATCAGGGAGAACTACAATCGATCGTACTCCGCCGCGGTGACTGGGATTTCCTCGACCATCGGCATCATTATCCCCCCGAGCATTCCGATGGTCATCATCGGCGCCATGCTCGGGGTGTCGGTGGGCAAGCTCTTCCTGGGCGGGATCATCCCCGGTTTGGCAGTCGGCTTTGCCTTGATGCTCACTGCCTACCTGGTGTTGCGCAGAGGGCGGTCCACCGTCAGGAAGAACCGTTTCGCCTTCAAGGCCGTGCTGAGGTCCGCTGCCGACGCCCTCTGGTCGATTCTGATGCCTGTGGTCGTCGTAGGCGGGATCGTGCTGGGGGTGTTTACCCCCACGGAAGCCGGGGCGGTAGCGGTTGCCTATGCTCTGATCGTCGGCCTGGTGGTATACCGAGAGCTGAAGTTCCGATTCATCCTCGAGTGCCTTTGGCAGACAGCCCTGGCAACGGCGAAGGTGTTTTTCATAATCGCCATGGCCGGGCTGTACACCTGGCTGTTGACCGTGAACGGGTTTCCGGCCCTGGTTGGCCGCTTCCTGCTCTCCATAACGCGGTCACCAACGGTCATGATGGGGCTGATGGTGCTCATGCTGATTCTGATCACCACTTTCATGGAGAGCATCGCCACACTCATCCTGCTGCTGCCCATCCTGTATCCTGTCTCCCAGCAGGTGGGCATCGATCCCATATACTTCGGGGTCATGGTGGTCATCAGTATTGGGATCGGCCTCGTAACCCCTCCCGTTGGGCTCTGTCTGTTCGTCGCAGCGGACATTGCCCAGGTCCGCGTCCACCAAGCCACGCAGGCGCTGCTGCCTTTCATCTTCACGGTGGTTGTCATCCTTGGCCTCCTGCTGTTGCTCCCCGGGTTGGTTACTGTCATCCCCTTCGCAGTCCTCGGCCCCGGTTGAGGCGGGGCCTCGTCGGAGCATGCGCGCCGGGCTTGGACGGATACGAGACAGGGTGAGAGTGTGAAGGAAACGAAGAAAGAGACGGTTCTGAGGGCGGTGGAGCGAAAAGCCCAGGATGCCATTCCTTTCGACATCTTCGAAGGGTGGATGTGGCCGGGTATTGCAGAACGGCTTATGCGCCGGTGCAACGTCCGCGATTTTGCCGGGCTGCAGGAAGCCCTGGGAGTGTACTGCCGGTGGTTGACGCCGTACTACGTGGGCCCCGGTTTGCCTCCGGGGGCCACAGACCGAGTGGCGAGCCCACACACGCGATACAGCTTGAACGGGTGTATTTGGGGACTGCCTCCGGGCCCGCATGAGCACGGCCTGGCTACGGCGGGCCATCCTCTGGGCGGTGCGGAGACGCCCGACGAGGTGTTCCGGCACTCCTGGCCCTCTGAAGACTGGTTTGACTATGGGCGTCTCCTGCGAGAAGCCACGGAATCCTCCGAGCATTTTGTTGTGGTCGGAGGGTTCACACCGCTGTTCTACTTGATAGGAGACCTGTGCGGTATGGAAAAGGCCCTGATGGACATCAGTCTGAATCCGGACGTGGTGTTCGCGCTCTGTGAGAAGATCGAGGAGTTCTACACGGGGTATTTTTCCCGCGTCGCGGAGGTGTGCGGAGATGCCGTCGATGCAATCGCCTTCGGTGACGACTTTTCCAGCCAGCAGGGCATGCTCATGAGCCCGCAGAGTTGGAGACACTGCTTCAAGCCGGTGTGGGCTCGCCTGTTCGATCTGGCAGCAAGAAGCGGGTACAAGGTGATGTTCCACTCCTGCGGATCGATGGCCGAAGTCATCCCTGACTTGATCGATGCCGGTCTGGATGTCCTGTATCCGATCCAGCCCACGGCGCGTTCCATGCAAGTCGATTTTCTCCGCAAAGAGTTCGGCAGCACTCTCTCCTTCTACGGCGGGGTCGACGTGCAGCAGCTGCTGCCGTTTGGCACGGCCGCCCAGATCGAAAAGGAGGTTGTCCGAATAGCCGGCCTGTTCGAGCGCCGGGGAGGATTTGTCCTCTCCACGAGCCATGTTATCATGGAGGATGTTCCGGATGACAATGTCCTCAAGCTGTACGAGGTCATTCGCAACATCTCGCGGTATCTGTGATGAGGTCGATTTCGTCAACATCGGAGGATTAGAAGACTGGGCAAGCTGATTTTCGGGAAGGCGTTGCCGTCCATCCGCCAGAGACCGATCTCCTCGTCCATCGTGGAGATCATCATGGACTCTCTGTTGTCGGGAGAGCTGAAGCCGGGAGACAAGCTCCCGGTGGAGACAGAGTTCGCGCGGAGACTGGGGGTGGCCCGGAACTCCGTGCGTGAAGCCGTCAAGATGCTGTCCTCTATTGGCGTTGTGGAGATACGCCGCGGACTCGGCACGTTCGTATCCGAGTCCATGTCCTCCGACATATTGAACCCACTCATCCTGAGCTTGGTCTTCGAGCAGGGGACCTCTCGCGAGCTGGTCCAGCTGAGACTGTTGCTGGACACCGGCGCCGCCGAGTTGGCGCTGCAGGGACTGACTGAAGAGGGCATTCGCCGGCTGGAGGAAGCGAACCGCAAGCTACAGGCGGAGGGTAGAAAAAAGGCGCATGATCCACACCGGCTGCGCGACCTGGACCTGGCTTTTCACGTCAGTCTGCTCGAGCTGTCGGGCAACCGTTTGCTGGTCAAACTCGGGCAAGCCGTCTACAAGTTGTTTTTCGCCTCCATAGAGCGGACGGTCGAGCATGACCCCACTCAAGCATTCGCGAATCATCGCCTGGTGATCGAGGCGCTGAAAGATCGGGACGTCGACCTGATTCGTCGGCGCATCCGGGAATCCCTCTCCTTCTGGATCGAGTCAGTCAGTGGCACACACCGGGGTTCGACGAGGCAAAGCGGCCGCCGTGAAATCTCTCCAGCCTGAGCTGTCGATCAGTACCCTGGCTTTCCATGGCCATGATTTTCGCACGGCGTTTCGGGAGATCGCGGCTTTGGGCGTGGAATACGTGGAGCCAGCGCTGATCGCCTCCTACTATCCAGAGATGACCGACGGGTACTTCCGCTGCGAAGTAGCTCGCGAGATGTCGAAATGGATTGAAGAACGAGGATTGAAGGTGCTGGCCATGAGTGGCCACACGAGCCTGGGACGGCCCGAGGCGCTGGACGGCTTCCGGCGCCGCATGGAGTTCGCTGGCATACTTGGAGCCCGGATCGTCCACACCAATGCGGCCCTGGTGGGTGAACGAGACGTATTCCTGCACAACCTCGAAGCGCTTATTCCCATGGCGGAGGAACTCAACCTGATCATTGCCCTGGAAAACCCTGGGGACGGCGGAGCAAACCTGGTCCCGACGGGCGAGGCCGGGGCGGCTTTGGTCCGCAGGATCGGCTCTCCCCGAGTGCGCTTGAACTACGACTTCTCCAACGTCTATTCCTACTCGCGGGGTGGCGTACGGCCTGAGGACGATTTCCATCACGCGATAGGATCCGCCGCCCACCTGCATCTGAAAGAAATACGCCCTGTCGCAGCGGGCTGGGCCTTTGTGGAGATCGGCGGGGGAGTCACGGATTACGGGGCGATCCTGAGCTCATTGGCCGCCGCCGATGCCCGGCTTCCCATGAGCATTGAGCTGCCGTTGCGCTTTGCCCGCGAGGCGGACTACGGGATCGTTTTGAAGCCTGGTGCTCCACCCCGGCCCTTGCCTGAGATCAGGGCTGTACTGCAGGCCTCGATTCGATTCATCTTCAGAAATCTCGGCCTGACTCGCCAGAGCGGCCGGATGTAGTCTATATTGCTGCCAGACCATAGAGCCGTCGCCCGCCGCGAGGATGGACCAGGGCCCTGACGCATAGGCCGCGGCGGCCGGGCCGGGGCAGCCCGCCGAACGGGACGCCTTGAACAGCTCGGGCCGATCCGTATACTGTACCATACACCAGAATCCCGACCCGCCGCGCGGCCTCTGTCTGCGGCCAGCGCGCTGCGAGACGAAAGGAGCCGCATGGGCCACAGCAGCATCCGGCTGACTGCGCTGACCACGGCGTCCGGGTGAGCGGCCAAGATGGCCCCCGAGGCCATGGCGCAGGTTCTGCGCCAGCTGAGAGGCAGCTTCCCGGCCGAGCGCCACCCCGACCTGCTGGTGGGGCTCCAGGTCAGCGACGACGCGGCGGTGTACCGTCTCAACGCGGAGACCGCCGTCATTCAGACGCTGGACTTCTTCACCCCCATTGTGGACGACCCGTACGCCTACGGAGCCGTGGCGGCGGCGAACGCCTTGAGCGACGTCTACGCCATGGGCGGGGAGGCGCTGCTGGCTCTCAACATCTGCTGCTTCCCGGCCGACCTGCCGGGGGAGGTGAAGGCGGAGATCCTGCGCGGGGGCGCCGAGAAGGTGGCGGAGGCCGGCGCGGTGATCGCCGGCGGCCACACCGTGGACGACCCGGAGCCGAAGTACGGGCTGGCGGTCACAGGGGTGGTGCACCCGGACGGGGTGCTGACCAAGGCCGCGGCGCGGCCCGGGGACCGGCTGCTGCTCACCAAACCGCTGGGCACCGGGGTGATCGCCACGGCCCTGAAGCGCGATCGGGCGCGGGAGAGCCACGTGCAGGAGGCGGTGACAAGCATGACCCGGCTGAACCGCGCCGCCTCGCGCCTGCTCTCGGCGGACGGCGTGAGGGCCTGCACCGACGTCACCGGCTATGCGCTTCTGGGCCACGCCCGGGAGATGGCCGAGAGGAGCGGCGTGGCGATGAGGCTCCAGGCGGGCGCGGTCCCGCTCCTGCCCGGCACCGAAGGCTACGCCGCCGCGGGGATCTTCCCGGGAGGCACGTCGCGGAACGCGCGTTTCTACGGCGAGGCGGTTCGCTTCGAGGAGGCCGTCGGCGCGGAGATGCGGAGGGTATTCTTCACCCCGGAAACCTCCGGAGGGCTGCTGGCTGCGGTCCCCGCCGCCGTGGCGCCTCAGCTCCTGGAGCGCTTCCGGGAGGCCGGCGAGCCCTGCTGGCAGATCGGCGAGGTCCTGGAGGGTGAAGGCCTGCTGGTCGTCGTCTGAGCCGCCGCCCCGGCGGGCGGAGCACAGGAAGGAGATGCGCAAGGATGGAGATCAAGGTGGAGAAGCTGACCCCGGAGCAGGTCACGGACCGCGGGATCGCCAGCTGGCCGATCTGGGCGCGGGAGGCGTCGCGCTTCGAGTGGTTCTACAATCAGACCGAGGAGTGCCTGCTGCTGGAGGGAAGGGTAGTGGTGGAGACCGGGGGCCAGAAGATGGAGGTCGGCCAGGGGGACTTCGTCACCTTCCCCAAGGGTCTGGCCTGCGTGTGGGACATCAAGGAGCCGGTACGCAAGCACTACAATCTCCGCGAACTGTAGCGATGAAGTACGCCGTCTGCAACGAGCTGTTCAAGGGGCTTGCCTTCCCGGAGCACTGCGCCCTTGCCGCGCGCGAGGGGTTCCAGGGGCTGGAGCTGGCCCCTTTCACCCTGGCCGAAGACCCGCGTAGCCTCTCCCGGGCGCAGGTGCGGGCGCTGCGCCGCACCATGGAAGAGGCCGGCCTTTCCTGCGCCGGACTGCACTGGCTGCTGGCCTCGCCCCCGGGCTTCCACATCACCACCGGAGAGGAGCCGGTGCGTCGAAAGTCCTGGCAGATGCTCCGCTTCCTGGCCGATCTGTGCGGGGAGCTGGGCGGCTCGGTCATGGTGCTGGGCTCCCCCAGGCAGCGCAACGCCGTCGGCATGCCGGTGGGGCAGGCCCGGGAGAATCTGATCCGCGGCTTCCGGGAGCTGGCCCCGGCGCTGGAGCGTGGCGGCGTGAAGATCCTGATGGAGGCGCTGTCCTCCGAGCAGACGAACCTGGTCAACACCCTGGCCCAGGCGCGGGAGGTGATCGACGCGGTGGGCAGCCCCTGGGTGCAGGGGATGTTCGACTTCCACAACTGCCGGGATGAGCGGGCGGGCTGGGACGAGCTGCTGGAGCAGCACTACCGGGTGCTCTCCCACGTGCACCTGAACGCCACCGACGGCAGCTACCCTAAGGAGGCCGCCCCCGAGTACGTGTCGGCTTTCCGCGTCCTGAAGGACCGCGGCTACGAGGACTGGGTCTCCCTGGAGATCTTCCACTTCGACGAGCCCGCCGAAGAGGTGCTGCGGGGCACCAGGCAGGCCCTGGCCGCCATCGAGCGGAAGCTGGCGGCGTAGCGAGGCGCCCGCCGTCATCGCCGCGGCGGGCAGGCGCGGGCGGCAGCGCCCTGCAGCCCCCGGCCGTCGTTTTTCTCACCCTCTTCCTGTAGTATACTTTTCCCGTAGTGGTCGAACCGGGAAAGCCGACGGGCACGGCGAGGTTGGAGCTCACGATTCTTCCGGTGCGCCTGGCTATTTGCCGGCTGGCTCCGGGGGAACCGATCCCGGCCTGGGCTCTGGGCGGGGAGCTCTGCTCCATCACCCGGACGCCCGAGGAGCTGTCGGTGGTCTGCGACGAGGGCCATCCCCCCGCCGGGACGGAAGCCCAGCGGGGATTCCGGGCGCTGCGGGTGGAGGGTCCCCTTCCTCTGGAGGCAGTAGGGATCCTGAGCAGCCTCACCGCTCCGCTGGCCGCCCAGGGCATCTCCGTGTTTGCCCTCTCCACGCACGACACCGACTATCTCCTGGTTCGCGAGGGCCTGCTGGCCAGGGCGGTGCGGGTGCTGGGGGGGTTCTGCACCGTCCATGGGGGGCCCGGCGGCTGAAGGTGCGCCGCGCCGGCGTCACCGTCGCCGGCGCTAGCGTGCCCGTCTGCGCCGGGCGGGACGGATGCGGGCCCGCAAAAAAGGTGCGTGCACCGGCGAAAGATTACGGGTGAGTGGTTCGATAATAGGGGTGAAGGTGCAGCGAACGGAGTCCGGTTCATGAAGCGCATCGACAGGCGGCTGAGGACATACAACCGCTACCTGGAGCGGATCCTCCTGGGCAACCTGCGGGGCCGGAGGTTCCGCGGCGGTCTGGAGGACATCCTGGAGCACTGGGACGAGCTCGACGTGTACGAGCGCGGCCGCTTCCTGGAGAGGATGGACCGCATTCGGCTGCAGGTCCGCAGCCGTTTCGGAGCCGAGCAGATCCGCCAGGCGATCCTGGCGGGCCAGAACCACGGTCTGCGCGCCCCGTTTCACGAGGGAAGGGAGATCAGGCGGGCCTTCCGGCTGATCCGTGGAAGCCGGGAGGACTCTTAGCCCGGCGCAGCCCGTCCGCCAGGTGCAGGATCCCGAGCAGCGGGTGGCGCAGCAGCATCCTGGGGCCGGAGTAGCGCATCACCCTGCGGACCTGCTCCCGCCGTTCCTTCCGGTAGCAGTGAATGGGGCACTTGGAGCAGGCCGGCTTGCCCTTTCCATACGGACAGCGCAGCACCCGGGCGTGAGCGTACCCCATCAGCTCCCGGCACTCCGGACAGGGCCCGCCCCCGTGCAGGTCCCGGCAATACATCCGGATCATCACCTCCACGGTGCGCTGCTCGCGGCGCAGTCGTGGGGGAAGCGTCTCGGGCATAGACAGAATGTAGCAGGCCCTTCGCTGCCTGCAAAGAGCCCGCCGCCCCTCAGGCGGCCAGGAAGGCGAACACCAGCCCGGCGGCGCCGATCAGGGAGAAGACCACCAACACCGGACCCACCACCGCCTGCCAGCGGAAGCTCCTCTCGGAGGCGTTCAGGGCGGTGAAATAGCGGATCTCCGGAGCCGGCCGGGGCGTCTTCCACATGCCCAGAAGCACGGACACCGCCACGGCTGCCAGCAGGAGCCCCCCCGCAACCAGCCCACCTGTGGAACCGGCCAGCGCCTCCCGCAGCCTGGGAGCGGCGGCGGGCAGATCCATGCGGAGCAGGATCTCGGAGGAGGCGGCGAAGCCCGTCAGAACCAGGAGCGGGGAGATCACCGACAGGCTGGCCGCGAACAATCCCGATGCCAGGAAAGCCAGGGGCAGGGTCCAGGCTAGGTCGGGCCAGGAGCCGGGAACCAGGGCAAACAGCAGCGCCGGAAGAACCAGACGGCCCCCGGCGCGGCGGGCCGTCATCAGGTTGGCCACCGCGCCGAACGCCAGCAGGACCGCCGGGAGCATGGCCACGAACAGATAGGGCCGGCCCGGGCTGCCCGCCGGCAGCGAGGAGAGCACGGCGCGCAGCGGTTCCGGCATCTGCTCCGGCAGGGAGCCAACGGCGTCCCGCAGGCCCCCGGGGACCCACCCCGGCAGGGAGAGAGCCGCCCGGTGCAAGGCCTTCCACGGCGCTTCCGGCAGCTCCAGGGCCGACTCACCGCCTCCGCCCAGGGAGAACAGAACCGCCACCGCGGCCAGCCCCAGCAGGAGCCCTGCCAGCAGGGCGGCCAGGGCGGCTCCCGGGCCGATGGGCCGCACCGCCAGGAGCGGACCCAGGGGCAGGCGGCGGGGGACGATGAGCCACAGCAGCGGCAGCAGCCCCCCCAGCAGCAGCGGCACCACCCGCTGCATGAAGGGAGGCTGGTAGGCCACCCCGGCGAGACCGGCCACCAGGCCCCAGGTGATCAGCGCGAAGAGGGCCGCCATCAGGGCAAGAGGTTGGCCGCTGGGGCGCCGCGCCCAGCGAAGGCGCCTGCGCGGCTGGCCTTCGGCCCTGCTCTTGAAGGAGACGGCCCGGTTGGCGATCCCTCCTCCGGACATCCAGGGCGCCCAGTCGCCTCCCCCGGTCTCCAGGGGCACCAGCTCCGAGCCGGGAAGGGAGGCGTGCAGGAAAAGGGCGTCCTCCCGGCTCCGGGGGCGGCCATGCCTGGCCGTGAAGACCAGCGCCGGTGCGCCCAGGCGCCGCAAGCGGCGGTAGCGCCCTGCCCCGGAGAGGCCCAGCCCGTCGCGCGTCAGGAGCGCAGGCGCCAGCCCCGGCGCCAGCATCGCCGCCAGCCCCGAACGGTGCTCCTCGGCGGCCTCCACGTTCCAGTGCTCCCGCAGCAGCGCCGCGGTCAGCTCCTCCCGCTGGGGACCGCTCAGGCGCTGCCGGCCCAGCAGCTCTCCAGCCTGGCCCGCCCGCAGCGAGGCGGTGACAGCCTCGGCGTCCAGCTCGGGCTGCATGAGGATCAGGGATCCCACTGCGCGGGGCCGCTGCCGGGCGAGCTTCAGCGCCACGGCCGCCCCCGCCAGGTGAGCCAGCAGATGGATGCGCGTTTTCCCCAGGGCGGCCAGCAGCCGGTCGAAGCCTTCCAGCAGGTCTCGCCAGTTGCTTCGCTGGCGGGGCCGGGCGCGCAGCGGGTTGCGGACGCTTCCGGGGAGCTCCACGTAGCAGACCTGCAGGTAGTCGCTGAAAGGGTCGGCCACGTCGTGCATCAGCTCGTGGCTGAAGGCAGGATGGCTCTGCAGCACCAGCAGAGGCTCCCGCCGCGGCTGGCCTGTGATCTCCACCCACAGGCGGCCGAAGGTGCGTCCGCGGCACAGCTGCGTGCTGGCCAGCATGCTACTGTAGGCGCCCGCGCTGGCCTGGGGCCACAGCCTTCCGGCGGTCATCAGGAACGCAGAGCCGCAGCGGGCGCAGCGGATGCGGACCTTTCTGCCGCGGGGCGTGTGCTCCGGGATCCGTACCGTTCCGCGAAGCGAGCAGCTTGGACACCGGTACTGCATAGCGGACATCTTTCAGGATTCCACCTTCTTTGTCAAACTCTGACCCGGTATCCCCAGGCGGAGCTTTCCGGCTATACTTGGAGCCGTCATGGCTGGCGGCGCCCAACCCTTCTCCCTGCTGGTGAAGCCCTGCTCGGCGGACTGCAACCTGGCCTGCTCCTACTGCTTCTACCTGCCCAAGCGCGAGCTGTATCCCGGGGTGCGCCGGCCGCGGATGAGCCAGGCGGTTCTGCGCCGCCTGATCGGCTCCTACATGGCCACGGAGCAGCCCCAGTACGCCTTCGGCTGGCAGGGGGGGGAGCCCACGTTGATGGGTGTGGAGTTCTTCCGTACAGTGGTGAGCCTGCAGCAGGAGCACGGACGGCCCGGTTCGGTGGTGGCCAACGGCCTGCAGACCAACGCCACCCTGATCACCCCGGAGCTGGCGGAGCTGTTCGCGGAGTACCGCTTCCTGCTCGGCGTGAGCCTGGACGGCCCGGAGGAGCTCCACGACGTCTACCGCCGCGGCCGCGCCGGCCGCGGCTCCCACCGGCGGGTGCTTCAGGGGATCGATCTCCTGGAGCGCCACCGGGTGGAGTACAACGCGCTGGTGACCGTGAATGCCGCCAACGCGGGCCGCCCGGCGGAGCTGTACCGGTACCTGGTTGAGCGGGGGATTCGCTACCAGCAGTACATTCCCATCGTGGAGTTCGACGCCGCCGGCGAGCCTCTGCCGTTCAGCGTCGGCGGCGAGCAGTGGGGGGCGTTCCTGGCGGGGATCTTCGCGGAGTGGCTTCCCGATGCCGGCAGGGTCTCGGTGCGGTTGTTCGACTCGATCCTGGCCTACCTGGTGGACGGCGAGCGGAACGCCTGCCCCATGGGCAGCGACTGCCGCCAGTACTTCCTGGTGGAGCACAATGGAGACGTTTACCCCTGCGATTTCTTCGCCGAGGAGAGCCTGCGCCTCGGCAATGTCATGGAAAACGACTGGAGCGAGCTGCGGGCCTCCGCCGTGTACCGCGACTTCGGCCTGAAGAAATCCAGCCTCCACCCCGCCTGCCGGGAGTGCCCGTACCTGGAGCTCTGCGCCGGCGACTGCCTGAAGCACCGCCTGCGCCGCGGCCAGGACCCCCGGCAGCTGAGCTGGCTGTGCCGCGGCTGGAAACGCTTCTACGCAGAGGCTCTGCCGCGGCTGCGGCGCATGGCCCGGGGGATCCTGCGCGAGCGCAGCCGCGCCGTGCAGGCACGGGCGCGCGGCCTGCCTCCGGCCGGGGAGACGGCCCGTGGAGGCGCCGCTGCGGTTGAGGGCGGGCAGGCGGGCGGGGTCCTGCCGGCCGGCGGCCCTCCCGGGCGCAATACCCCCTGTCCCTGCGGGAGCGGCAGGAAGTACAAGCACTGCCACGGTGCCGCCTGAGGGGGAGGCAGCGATGCCACCGGATGCTGGCCTGCCTGACCGGGGAACGCTGAAGACCGTGGTGGTCGTCAACCCGAAGGCAGGGCGGCGCATGCTGCTCAACTGGTACCTGCCGCAGGTGCTGAGCACGCTGCGCGGCGCCGGGATCCGCTGCCGGGTGGCCTACACGCGCTACTCCGGCCACGCCACGCGCATCGTCGAGAGGCTCCGCCGCAACCTAAGCTTCGTCACTGTGTTCGGGGGGGACGGCACGATCCGCGAGGTCGTGAGCGGCATGGCCGAGGAGCCCCTGCCGGTGGCGATCATTCCGTTCGGCACGGTGAACGTGCTGGCCATGGACCTGGGGATCCCCCTCAACCCGGCGCTGGCGGCGAACGCGGTCCTGGGAGGCCGGCTGCGCCGCATCGACGTGGGCGCCGTGAACGGCCAGCCCTTTCTGCTCATGGTCTCCACCGGCATCGACGCCCTGGCGGTGCACAACCTGGATCTGCGCGCCAAACGCTACTTCGGCCAGATGGCCTACATGCTGTCCGCCCTCTGGTCTGCCTTCACCGACCGGGCGCGGAAGATCCGCATCGACATCCCCGAGCAGGGCGTCCGGGATCGGGGCTACCTGGCGGTGATCTCCAACTCACGCTACTACGGCGGGCGCTACCGCATCGCCCAGGAGATCCGCATCGACGACGGCGTCCTGGACGTCTTTGTGTTCAAGAAGAGCTCCCTCTCGGACACCCTGCGCCTGCTGGTGGGCATCCTGCTGAACCGCCACCGGTTCATGCGGGACGTGGCCTTCTACCGCGGCACCAGGATCGAGATCACCTCCCGGGGACGCGTGAAGATGCAGATGGACGGAGACAGGGCGCCCTCAACCCCAGCGGTGGTGCAGGTGAAACCGCGGCACCTGCCGGTGTTCGTTCCCTCCGGGCCTCAGGACGGGCTGGAGGCGGTGCGCAGGGTGCTGGGACACCTGTTTGCCGGGCGGAGCCAGGCGCGCTGAGCCGGGGGGCCCGGGACGCCTGCCGCGCGCCTGGCCGGCGCGTGGGCCGGAGCTCGCGCCGGCCCGCCTCTACTCGCCCACGATCTTGATCAGCACCCGCTTGCGCCGCTTGCCGTCGAACTCCCCGTAGAAGATCTGCTCCCAGGGACCGAAGTCCAGCTTCCCCTCGCTCACCGCCACCACGACCTCCCGGCCCATGACGGAGCGTTTCAGGTGCGCGTCGGCGTTGTCCTCGAAGCCGTTGTGCCGGTAGCGGGAGTGGGGCTTCTCCGGGGCCAGTCCCTCCAGCCACTGCTCCAGGTCGTGGTGCAGTCCCGGCTCGTCATCGTTGATGAACACGCTGGCGGTGATGTGCATGGCGTTGCAGAGGAGCATCCCCTCGCGGATGCCGCTTTCCTGGAGGCACTCCTGCACCTGGGGGGTGATGTTGACGAAGCCCCGGCGCTGGGGAACGTTGAACCACAGCTCTTTGCGGTAGCTTTTCATGCTCGATCCTTTCCCGGCTCCTGCTCTTTGCCTGAGGCGGTGTCTTTCGCTTACCATACTAAACGGCGGCCCGAAAGACCACCGGCGGCGCCGGCGAAGGAGGGGAAACGGCATGGAACGCCCCAGGGGCGGAGCCCTGGAGGTTCTCTACGAGGACAACCACCTGATTGCCGTCAACAAGCGGCCCGGCGACATCGTGCAGGCGGACCGCAGCGGTGACGCCCCGCTCTCCGAAGCCGTCAAGGCATACCTCAAGGAACGCTACCACAAACCGGGCAACGTCTTCCTGGGGGTCACCCACCGGCTGGACCGTCCCACCAGCGGGGTGGTGCTGTTCGCCCGCACCGGCAAGGCGCTCCGCCGGCTGAACGACACGTTTCGCCGCGGCGAGGCGGAGAAGCGCTACTGGGCGGTGGTGCAGGAGGCGCCGCCGGCCCAGGAGGGAGAGCTGGTGCACTACCTGGAGCGGAATGCCGCCAGGAACCGTTCCTATGCCCGGGAGGGCCCCGCGGCCGGAGCGAAGGAGGCCAGGATGCAGTACCGGCTGCTGCTTCGCCTGCACCGCTACTTCCTGCTGGAGGTGCTGCTGCTCACCGGGCGCCACCATCAGATCCGCGCTCAGCTGGAGCGCATCGGCTGCCACATCAAGGGGGACCTGAAGTACGGGGCCAGGCGCAGCAACCCCGACGGCGGCATCCACCTGCACGCCCGCAGCCTTGCGCTCCAGCACCCGGTAGGCAGGCGGCGGCTTTCCATCGTGGCAAACCCGCCCGCGGACCCTCTGTGGGACGAGGTGCTCCGCCGGCTGGAGGGAGCAGGGTAGGCGGCCGGGTCCTCCCGGGCCGCCGGCGCCTGCACAGGAGCGGGTCCATCGGTTATACTGTGGAGCAGTGGCCACCTTCATCCTGAACGAACGCACCGTCCGGTGCTCTCTGCCCCCGGGAACCGTGGTCCTGGACTACCTGCGGGGGACCGAGGGGCTGACCGGAACCAAGGAGGGGTGCCGGGAGGGGGATTGCGGCGCCTGCATGGTCCTGCTGGGAACGCCGGAAGCAGGCGGCGTGCGCTACCGTGCGATCAACTCCTGCCTCCTGCCCGCAGGGGAGCTGGACGGGCGCCACCTGGTCACGGTGGAAGGCCTGAACGCCGGCGGGCCGGGCTCCGGTGCGCTGAGCCCGGTTCAGCGCCACCTGGTGGAGCAGGGGGGGGTGCAGTGCGGCTTCTGCACGCCCGGGCTGGTGGTGGCGCTGACGGGCTTCCTGCTGGAAGCGCCGCAGTGGAGCCTGGAGGAGGCTCTGGAGGGGGTGGCCGGGAACATCTGCCGCTGCACGGGCTACGCCGGCATCCGGCGCGCCGCAGCCGCGGTTGTGCGGGAGCTGAGCGGTGCCGGCGGGAGCGGCGGGGGCGGGGTAGCCCTGCAGGCCCCCGGCAGCGCACCGCAGGGCGGCGCAGGGGTCAGCGCCCCGCCGGTCCCGGCAGGCCAGGCG
>CAZBDU010000056.1:0-35681 GCA_964490725.1 uncultured Spirochaetaceae bacterium
GGCAGGCGGAGCCGCCGCGCAGAGCCCGCCGGTGGGCGTTGCCGCACCGCAAGGCGGCGCCGCTTCGGCCCCGGGCGCCGCCTCCGGCAGCCCTCCGGGCCCGACGGCCGGGCAGGAGGCGGTGACGGCGCCCATGCCGGGGATGATCGTCAGCTACGAAAAGCGGGAAGGCGAGGCGGTGAGCGCGGGCCAGACCGTCGTGGTGATGGAAGCCATGAAGATGCACAACAGCATCGAGGCCGGCTGCGACGGGGTGGTGGAGAAGGTCCTGTTCGCCGCCGGCGACTCGGTGGCCAAGGGGGCGGTGCTGGCGCTGATCCGCCGGCGGTGAGGCGGCGCGGCCTTCCCTCCCGCGTGGCCGGAAAGGAGCGTGCAGTGAACAGAGCGTGGACCCTGGGGGCTGTGGCGGTCTTCCTGGGCCTCCTGGCGCCGGTGACGGCGCCTGCCGGCGGCGGTGCAGAAGCCCCCGAGAAGGAACAGGCGCCCGGTGCGGGAGCGGCGGGCTCCTACCAGATCGCGGTGTTCGTGCCCGGGGTGGTGGCGGGAAGCCCCCTCTACGAGCAGATGGTCTCCGGAACGAAGCGGGCGGCCGCGGAGCACCCCGGCGCCACCGTCAAGGTGCTGGAAGCCGGGTTCAACCAGGCGGAATGGAGCGACAAGATGACCGCCCTGGCGGCCACGGGACAGTACGAGGTGGTCGTCACCTCCAACCCCTCGATGCCCTTCGTCAGCCTGGACGTGGCCAAGGCGTTCCCCGATCAGAGGTGGCTCTGCCTCGACGCTTACCTGGACGGCAACCCGCAGTTCTACACGTTGCTGTACAACCAGGTGGAGCAGGGCTACCTCACCGGCTACCTCGGGGGGCTGGTGACCGGCAGCGGCATGAAGGGCGCGAACCGCGAGCTCAAGGTCGGGATGATCGTGGCCCAGGAGTACCCGGCCCTGACCCGGATGATCAAGCCGGGCTACCAGATGGGGCTGAAGGCGGTGGACCCCCGGATCGTTCTGGACTACCGGGTGATCGGCAACTGGTACGACGCCAACAAGGCCGCCGACCTGGCCAACAGCATGATCGACGACGGTGTGGACGTGATCCTGACCATCGCGGGGGGCGCCAATCAGGGCACCATCAAGGCCTGCCAGGAGCGGGGCAAGTACGTGCTGTTCTTCGATTCCAACGAGTACAGTCTGGCGCCGGGCACCATCGTGGGCTGCGCCGTGTTGAGGCAGGAGAGGGCCGCCTACGAGAGGGTGACCATGGCCATCGAGGGCAGGCTCCCCTACGGCAGGGCGGAGGTGGTGGGGGCGTCCCAGGGCTATGTGGATTTCGCCGACCAGGATCCGCTGTACGTGGACAGCGTGCCCGAGTCGGTGCGCGGGCCCATGGCGGAGGTGGTGGAGAAGATGCGCACCGGGGAGCTGGCCTTTCCGGTGCCGAAGCTGTAGGCCGGGTCTTTCGTTATTTTGCCTTTTTGGGCTTGACGCAGCGCTGGAGTGGTGGTATTCTTAAATAACTGGTTAGTTTGAATAAGTGGTTAGTCAGGAGGGTGAGCCGCGACCGGGAGGCCCGGTGCGGTAGCCCGGACCGCCGGCAAACGAACCGGCCGTGGCGAAGCGCCTACTGACTAAACGGTTAGTCAGGAGCGGGGAGCACAGCGAAACCGCTCCAGGGAGGCGAAGCATGGTACGGCAGGCGGAGCGAGCGTTCGCAACGCTGCTCCTGGGCGGCGCTCTCAACGAGCTGGCGAGAAACCCCCATGCAGACCCCGATCGGCTCCTGGGAGTGCTGCGGCGCCTGGCGCGCTCGCGGCAACAGATGGAATGGGTTTCACGCCTGGCGGAGGAGCTGGCCGATCCTGCGGGGAGCCGCCGCTGGCTCCTGGAGAGGGCGCTCATCGGGGTGAGGCCCGACATTCTGCTGCGCATCGCCACGAACCTGGCTCTGGCGCTCCTGCGGGGGGACGCCGCGCAGGCGGGGCCGGTCATCCTGCTGCAGCTGCCGCAGCGGCCCAGCAGGATCACCGGCCCCGATGTTCCAACGACCCTGGAAGCGGTGGTGCGGGAGGGCAAGAGGCGCGGCGCCTTCCTCTACCTGGTGAGGGGGGCGGGGGCGCTGAGTGAAGGGCTCCTGCGCCTGGCGCAGAGGCACGGAGAGTGCCTGTTTCTGGCCGAGGCCGGCCAGGTGGGCGAGCGCCTGGCCGCCGGGACGGCGCGGGTGGGCACGGTGGTCCCCCTGGTACGCGTGGACGCACGCCTGGCCAGGCGAGCGGCGCGCCTGGGGCGCCTGGAACCGCTCCTGCCGGCGGTGCGGACTCTGCGCGGCCACGGGCTGCCGGTAGGCTTCCTGGGCGAGCTGGACCGGCGCGGGCTCGCTGCGCTGACCTCCGGGCGGTTCGTGGATTCCCTGCTGGCGGCGGGCCTGCTGTTCGGGGGCTTCCTTCCGAGCGCCGCCCCGGGGCGCGGGCTCTCCGCCGCCCAGCGGCGGCGCTTCCAGGACTGGGTCCGCAGGATGAATGAAGGCAGGCCGCTGGCGGTGGCGGAGCTGGGACCGGCGGAGGAGGGGCTGAAGGCGGGCGTGGAGGAAGAGCCGGTGGGCCGCAGCCGCGGGCGTGCCGCCCCGGCCGCAGGCATCACGCTCGTGGAGGCCCGTGCCTAGCGGGCCCGGGTGGAGGAGGCAGGAGATGAACGGTCGTGACGGGGAGAACGTGCTGCTGCGGTACCTGGGGGAGATCGGCCGCATCCCGCGATTGACCGCGGAAGAGGAGCAGCGCCTGGCGCGCCGGGCCGCCGGAGGCGATCGGGCAGCGCGGGACGCGCTGGTGAAGGCCAACCTCCGCTTCGTCGTTGCCGTGGCCAGGAGCTACAGGAACGCCGGCCTGCCGCTGGAGGATCTGATCAGCGAGGGCAACATCGGGTTGATCCGGGCGGTGGAACGGTTCGATCCCGACCGGGGCAAGCCCTTCGTCCGCTATGCCGTCTGGTGGATCCGGCAGTCGATCCTGAAGGCGTTGTGCGACGGCTCGCGGACGATCCGGCTGCCGGCCAACCGCGCCAACGAGCTGGCCCGCGTCGAGCGGGAGCGGGAGCTGATGCAGGCCGAGTCCGGCGGCGCGGCGATGGACGAACTGGCGCGGCGGCTGGCCATGAGCCGCAAGCGGCTGGCCGGCATCCTGGGGGCGCCGCGGGAGGTGGTGTCGTTGGACACGCCTGTCCACGGAGAGGAGGAGAACCAGAGCCTCCTGGAGCTTCTTCAAGACGAGCGCGGCAGCGGGTACGCCGCCCTGGCGGCTCACCGGTCCGTTCGGGAGGAGATCGATCAGGTGCTGCGCACCCTGGGCTGGAAGGAGGCCGGCATCGTGCGCGAGCGCTTCGGCCTGGACGGGGAGGAACCGAAGACCCTGCGGGAGGTGGGGACCCGCTACCGCCTGACCAAGGAGCGGGTGCGCCAGATCGAGCAGCGGGCGCTGGCCAAGCTCAGGCAGGCGCCGGAGCTCGGCGTGAGCGGCTACCTGAGCTGAAGCTCCGCCACCGCGGCGGGGAAGGAGGGCATGATGGAACGGGGAGTCTCAGGGAGGAGGACGGGCCGTGCGGCGGGCCTCCGGGACCGCATCATCAGGGAGGTGCTGGTGCGGAAGGTCGGCGCCGCCCTCAGCGGAGACCCGCGGGACCTGCGCAGGCTCACCCTTCTGGGGCGCAGGCGGGCGGCCAACCCGGGCCTCAGGACGTTCCTGGACGGGCTGGACCGGGACATCGATTCCGGCTCGGGGCTGGCCTCGCTGCTGGCGCGGGTGGGCACCCTGGCCGGCCCCAGGAGCAGGCGCCGGCTGGTGGGAAACCTGATCTACAACTGGGGGGTAGTGGGGGACCGCATCCGCAGGGGCCTGGCTGCGGGGGGCTTGTGGACGCCGAGCCTGGTGGTGATAAGCCCCACCATGCGGTGCAACCTCCGCTGCCGGGGCTGCTATTCCGGGCTGTATTCCAGGGAAGGGGAGCTGAGCGAAGCTGAGGTGGACCGCCTGCTTTCGGAGGTGCGCGCCCTGGGCTGCTACTTCGTGGTGGTCTCCGGGGGCGAGCCGTACATCATGAAGGACGCCTGGCTACGGCTGTTCCGCAAGCACCGCGACATGTTCTTCCTCACCTACACCAACGGTACGCTGCTGGATCGCCAGACCGCCCGCAGCCTGGGCCGGCTGGGGAACGTGGCGCCGGGAATCAGCGTCGAGGGCTATCGGGAGGAAACGGACCACCGGCGGGGAGAGGGAGTGCATGAGCGGGTGCTGGCGGCCATGGAGAACCTGCGCCGGGAGGGGGTGATCTTCGGCATCAGCGTGACCTACACGCGGGAGAACGTCCCGACGGTGACCCAGGACCGGTTCGTCCGGTACTACCTGGAGCGGGGCGCCCTGTTCGGCTGGTACTTCATGTTCATGCCGGTGGGCAGGGACCCCATTCTGGAGCTGGTGCCCACCCCGGAGCAGCGGGTGTATTGCGGCAGGCGGGTGGCGGAGCTGCGCCGGAAGTATCCGATCTTCCTGGCCGATTTCTGGAACGATGGACCCGCGGCCGGAGGATGCCTCGCCGCAGGCCGCCGGTACCTGCACATCCTGAGCTCCGGCCGGGTGGAGCCCTGCGTGTTCGCCCACTTCGGGGTGGACTCGATCCGGGAGAAGAGCGTCATCGAAGCCGCCAACAGCCCCTTCTTCCGGGCCATCCGCAGGGAGTTCCCCTACAACGACACCGGCAACCTCAAGCGCCCCTGCATGATCATCGACAACCCGCAGGTGCTGCGCAAGGTGGTGGCGGATCATCTGGCGCCCCAGGGGCACCGGCACTCCGAGGACCTCCTCCACGACCCCGCCGTGGTGGCCTGGGTGGACCGGTATGCGGAGCGGTTCCGCGAGCTCACCGAGCCGGAATGGCAGGCCATGATCGAGGATCCCGGCAACCGCTGGTACCGCGGCGGTGCGGAGTACAGGAAGCTGTTCGAGTTCCGGCCCGACGGCCCTCCGGAGGTTTGCAGCGGCCGTCCCGCCCGACGGCCCGAGCCGTCCAGCCGGCCGGTGAGCGCCGGGGAAAGGGGGTGAGGCCGTGTGGGGCCGCAGCACTCTCACCCGGGAGCCGGACAGTGGCCCTCTTGTCCCTGCCCGCCCCGTTGTCCAGGAACGCCCTGCCGGCAGAGCCCGCACGAAGAAGGCTGCACCGCGGGGCCGTGCCGGCGCCGGGGCAGGGCAGCGGCGGCGGACCGCGCTGGTGATCTCCGGCGGCGGCGCCAAGGGCGCCTTCGCCGTGGGGGCCATCCGCTATATCTACGAGCGCTTCCGGCACGACGGTTGGTTCTCCATCGTGGGCGGCTCTTCCACCGGCGCGCTCATCGCGCCGCTGGCCGCCCTGCTGGCCGCCCCGCCGCGGATCGCGGAGCAGACTCTGGCCACCCTGGTGGAGTCCTACAGCAGCCTCAGCTCGGAAGACATCCTGGACAAGAAGAGTCTCTTCGAGCTGCTGCGCCGCCGCGACAGCCTCAGCGAATCCGGCCGGCTGGAGGCGCTGATCGAGCGCTGTCTCCGCCCGGAGTGGTTCGACTGGCTGCGCGGCCCGGGAGCGCCGGAGTGCTACGTGGTGTACACGAACTTCCAGGACGGCCGCAGGGTCACGGTCTGTCCGAGGGACCCGGGGATGGATCTGCCGCGCTGGCGCAAGAGCGTCCTGGCTTCCGCCAGCGTGCCCGTGCTCATGCAGGGGACCGTGATCGACGGGGAGGTCTGCTACGACGGCGGAGTGCGGGACATCCTTCCCTTCGAACGCGCCATCCAGCTGGGCGCCCAGACCGTCGTGCCGATCTTCCTGGACCCCGAGGTGATGGGTCGCTCCGAGAGCGATTTCCGCCGCATCGACAAGGTGCTGCTGCGGGCCATCGGCATCCTGGTGGACGAAACCATGCGCAACGACTACCAGCTGGCCCACCTGGTGAGCCTGGGGGTGGCGGCCCGCGAGGAGATCGCGGCGGCCCTGGCGGGCAACGATGCGGCCCTGTCCGCGGTCAGGGCGGTTCTGGCCAGGCGGGAGTACCGGGAGCTGTTCGGGGCCGACAAGCAGGTGAGCCGCATCGTCCCGGGGCTCCGGCCCGAGCGCTGCCTGACGCACCAGCTTCTTCGCTTCGATCCGCTGCAGATGAAACAGTGGATGGCCTGGGGCTACCGGCGCGCCGCGGAGGTGCTTCCGGAAAGCCCCTTCCTTGCGGCGCCTTCTCCCCTCGCTCCGCCAGCCCGCGCCCGCCGGGCGGCATTCTCACCGTGGGCTCAGCCACCCCGCGGCCGGTAGCGGGAGCGAAGCAGCTCGTAGAGGGAGGAGAGCAGCGGATCGTGGCGGTCGCTGGCGCCCAGGTCCGCCAGGACGTCGCTGCGGTTGCGGGCCAGCCATCCGTACAGACGCGCCGCCCCTTCGCCGGCCTCCTCGGTGGACCAGGAGACCTTCACCAGCGCCCGCATCTCCTCGGTGGCCAGGATCTTGCGCTTGCCCGCCGCCGCCAGGATGAAGTGCCCCGCCCCCTCCTCCACCTCGACCGGGGCTGGGATCTCCTCCCTGGCTTGCCCCCGGCCGGTCAGGCGCCGGTCCAGCTGCTCGAGCTTCTGCATTTCCCGGTTGACCCGGTCCACCTGGCGGTTGTGCACCAGGACGCGGGCCTGCTCGATGAGGAACTCCAGCCCCTGGCGGTCGAGCTCCGCCAGGAGCCCGTCCAGCTCCTGCATCAGCGGCTCGAGCTCCTGCCGCCTCCTGCCCGATGGCCTGCCCTTTGCGCCGCCTTTGGTTCCCATGGCCTAAAGTTAGCGCCGCTGGATCAGTTTTTCCAATCCCTGCGCGTTGTACGTGGGCCCCGGAGCGTGCTATAACCGTAGGCAAAGGAAAGACGGGAAAAGACCAGGAAAGGACCATGGAGGAGATCGTCCAGGAGATCCTGCAGGCCGAGCAGCAGGCGGAGCAGAAGCTGCAGGAGGCGCGGGCCCGGGCCGCGGAGATCCGCTCCCGCGCGGACGCGCAGGCGGCCCAGAGGGCGCAGGAGGCCCGGGCCGAGGCCCAGAGGCGGATCCAGGAGCAGGTGACCGCGGCGCGGGAGCAGGCGGATCGCCAGCTGCGGGAGGCGCTGGAAGCCACCGACGCCGAGCACGAGCGTTTCGAAAACGAGCGCCCGGAGGCGCTGGAGCGCGCCGCCAGCCGGGTGGTCGAGGTGGTGCTGAGGCCGGAGCTGTAACGGAGATCAGTGGTGGGAGCGCTGCAGAAATACGCCTTCATCAACGCCAAGCTTCGGGCCCGGATCAGCAAGATCCTCCCGGAGCAGGCGATCGGGAATCTGCTCAGGGCGCCGACGCTGATCGAGGCGGTTCAGCTGCTGCGCGGAACCGATTACGAAGTGTTGGAGAGCGTCTACAGCCAGACCGGGGACCTCAAGATGGCGGAGCTAACGCTGTTCACGCGCGAGGTGCGGCTCCACCAGGAGCTGGAACGCTACGTGGCCGCGGAGGTGCTGGTCTTCGTGCGCGCTCTGACGGCGCGGTTCGAGGCGGAGACCCTGAAGAACGCCCTGCGCCTGTGGTTCGAGCAGCAGGTGCGCCGCCGGCCGGTGGAGCAACGCACGGCCTACCTGTACCGGGAGAAGATTCATCACGACCTGCCGCTCGACCGCATCGTGAACGCCGGGCCGATGGAAGAGGTGATCGAGGCGCTGGAGGATACCCCCTACCAGGAAATCCTGCGGCGTGAGGCGCCCAAGGTGAGCTCTCTGGAAAGCCTGTTTCCGGTGGAGATCGCCCTGGATCATGCCTACTACCGCGGCCTTCTGGCCGCCGTTGCCGGCCTGGATGCCCGGGACCGGGCGATCGCCCGCCGCGTGGTCGGCGTGGACATCGACATGCGGAACATCGACTGGTTGATCCGGTTTCGCAGCTTCTACAACCTTCCCCTGGCCGAGGCGTTGCGCTACGTCATCCCCGAGGGCCGACACGTGGACGGCGGAGCCATCGCCGCCGCCTACGAGGGAGAAAACCTCGGGGCGGTGGTGTCGGACCTGCTCAAGGCCGGCTACCCGGGGTTCTCCGGGCTGGCCAGCGCCCAGAGCGGCGACAGCGCCTCGCGGCTGGTGTTCATGGAGCGCCTGCTGGAACAGATCATGCTGCGGGAGGTCCAACGCAGCCTGGCCGGCTACCCGTTCACGATCGGCGTGATCCTGGCCTACACGGTGCTGAAAGAGCGCGAGATCAGCACGGTTACCACGATTCTGAACGCCAAGTTCTACGGCTGGTCCGAAGAGCGCATTCAGGAAGTCCTATGATCTTCACCTCCCCGATGAGACAGCTGGTGGCGGTGGTGCTGGACCACGACGCCGACAAGGTCACCCGGGAGCTGCTGCGCCTGGGGGTGATGCATTTCATCACCGTCACCGATGTGGTCCCCCGCGCCGGGAGCGGACCAGCTGCCGTACCGTTGCGAGTGACGGAGGCTCAGATCGCCGAGATCCGGCGGCGCATCGAGGGCTTTCTTGGTCTGATCGACGTCACTCCGGAAAGCGGGGTCGAGCTGTCGGTGGAGGAGCTGTCCGCCCTGAACCTGGAGGAGACCGCCGGGGAGCTGGACCGCATCGGAGCCCGCCTGCAGGAGTTTCGGGAGCGGCAGCGACGCCTGCAGGAAGAGATCCTGAGGCTGGAAGACATCCGCCGCCAGCTCGTGATGTTCGGAGATCTGCGGCTGGGTCTGCCGGCGCGCTCCCAGTACTCGTTTCTGGACATTCGCACCGGCGCCGTCAAGGAGACGGCGTTCTCGGAGTTCTCCGCCGAGATGCGGGAGATACCCTCGGTGCAGATGAGCTTCCCCGGCGGGAAGGCGGGAGAGAACACGGTCCTGCTGATCAGCATGAGGCGGGACCAGGAGCGGGTATCCCGCATCCTGTCCCGCTACGGGTGGCAGGAGGTGGAGCTTCCCCGGGAGCTCAGAGATGCGGATCAGGAGCTCAAGGCACAGCTGGAGGGCAAGTTGGCCGGGCTGCGGGCCGAGCAGCATGAGGTGAACACCCGGCTGCGGGAGGCTGTGCAGGCCGAGCAGGAGCGGATGGTCGGCACGTGGCGCAACCTGCGCCTGAACGAGCTGTACGCCCGCATTCAGGGCTTCTTCAGCGAGACCGCCCGAACGCGCATCTTCTCCGGATGGGTGCCGGCGGACAGCCGCCGCGAGCTGGAGCGCAGCCTGCGGCGGGCCACGGGGAACCGCTGCTACCTGGAGTGGCACGCGCCCGCGGAGGTACCGGAACAGCAGCGGGAAGAGGTGCCGGTCAGGCTGGCCAACCCGCGCTTCCTGGCGCCCTTCCAGATGCTGGTGCAGAACTACGCCACTCCGGCCTACGGGACCATCGACCCCACGCCTTTCGTGGCCGTGGCCTACCTGGCGATGTTCGCCCTCATGTTCGGCGATGCCGGTCACGGGCTGGTGCTGCTGTTGTCGGGGCTGGTGGGGCTGCTTGTCTACCGGGGGCGCAGCGCCAATGTGCGCAATCTTTTCAAGCTCATCGTCTGGTGCGGGGGGGCGGCGATCGTGGCCGGGCTTCTGTTCGGCGAGGTCTTCGGCCAGCGCTGGCTGCCTGCCCTGTGGTTCGACTACCACGCGGTGGTGGTGGGGGAGTCCCACAGCAGGGTGGTCCGTGATATCTACGGCATCCTGATGATCACCATCTACTTCGGGATCGCGGTGATCGCCCTGGGGCTGCTGTTCAACTGGGTCAACCTGGTGGCCCGCCGCCGCTGGTTCGAGCTGATCTTCGACAAGGGCGGGCTCATCGGGAGCTGGATCTACGCCATCGGCATCTACGTGTCCTTCTATTTCGTCCGCCACGACTACCGGCAGCTCCCCGGTGAGGCCGTCCTGACCTGGGGGGTGGCCCTGCCGGCCCTCCTGCTGGCGCTGAAGGCGCCGATGGAGTTCTTCCGCCACCGCGAGGCCGGCCGGCGCTTCACGGTGATGACGCCGGTGGACTTCTTCATGGAATGGGTCGTGGAGCTTCTGGAGATCTTCTCTGGCTACCTGGCCAACACCCTCTCCTTCATGCGGGTGGCGGGCCTGGGAATCGCGCACGTGACCCTGATGGTGGCCTTCGCCCAGATCGCCGGCATGGTCGCCGGGGGCGGCGGATACACCGCCGGGTCGTACCTGGTCCTGGTGCTGGGGAACCTGCTGGTGATCGTCCTGGAGGGTCTGTCCGCCGGGGTTCAGAGCCTCAGGTTGAACTACTATGAGTTCTTTTCGAAATACTTCAGCGGTTCCGGCAGGGCGTACGCACCGGTGACGCTGCGCCGCGCCGCTTAGAGCGAACAACGAGGGGGTAGCAATGAAACGGGCTGCAAAGAAACGGGACGTGCGGGCTGATTTTCGCAGAAAAGTCGCCGTGAGCGTGGTGATCCTGGGGCTGATCATTGTCATGATGAGCATCGGGCCGGTTTTTCGTGTCTACGCTCAGGCAGCGGGTCCTGCCCCGCAGATGAGCGCACAGCAGGCGGACGTCACGAAGTTCGCGCTCGTCGGTGCGGCCATTGCCTTCGGGTTGGGCGCGGTGGGCGCGGGGATCGCCATCGGCAGCGTCGGCGCCGCCGCCATGGGGGCGATCGCGGAGAAGCCCGAGATCGCCGGGCAGGCGCTGATCTTCGTGGCCCTGGCCGAAGGGCTCGTGGTGTTCGGGTTCGTCACCGCGCTGATGATCCTGGGCCGGGCCTGAATCAACCGGCGCGAGCACAGTGAAGTACTTCATCATCGGCGACGAGGACGCGGTCCTGGGGTTCGCCCTGGTAGGGGTGGAGGGTCGCGAGGCAGCCGGCCCCGAGGAGGCCCGCAGCGCCTTCCGCGCCGCCCTGGACGATCGCGAGGTGGGGATCATCCTCATCTCCGAGCGCGTGGCGGAGCTCATCCGGGCGGAGGTGGACCGCTACGTGTTCACCCGGGACTTCCCGCTGATCGTCGAGATCCCGGACCGCCTGGGTCCGGTGAGCGGCCGGGCTGGGATCCGGGAGATGGTGAACCAGGCCATCGGGATCACGTTGTAGGGAAGGCCAGATGAAGGACAGCGACACGGGCGCTCAGGGCAAGGCGGAGCTGATGGCCGGAATCCTTCGCGAGGCGGAGGCCGAGGCCGGGCGCATCCTCGGCGAGGCCGAGGAGTACGCCAGCCAGCAGGAGGCGGGCTCCGGGCAGCGGGCCGCGCGCATCCTGGAGGAGGCCGGGGAGAAGGCCCGCGAGCAGTGCCGGGCCATCGAAAGACAGGCGGCCTCGGCCGTGCGTGTGGAGACCCGCCGCCGGGCGCTGCGCGCCCGGGAGCAGGTGATCCGCAAGGTTCTGGAGCGCGCCCGCCGGGCCCTGGCGGAGCGGGTGGACCGGCCGGAGTACCGGCGGGTGCTGGAGGACTGGGTCGTGGAGGCGGCGGTGGGGTTGGCCGTCCCCGAGGCGGAGGTGAGCTGCTCGGGCCCGGAGCGGGCGCTCGTGGACCAGAAGCTCCTGGCCGAGGCGGCCCGGCGGGTGAAGGAGCTCACCGGCAGGGAGGTGAAGCTGCGCCTCTCCGAGGATGAGCCGCCGGCCGCCCAGGGGGTGGTGCTGAGCGCTCCCGGCGGGAGGGTGCAGTTCAACAACCAGGTCCGCACCCGGCTTCTGCGCCGGCAGGCCCAGGTGCGGGAAGCCGTGTACAGCGAATTGTTCACCGACGGGGAGCTATGAAGGAACGGGTTATCGGACAGGTGCGGCGGGTAAACGGGCCGGTGATCGAAGCCACCGGTGTCCAGGACGCCATGATGCTGGAGCTGGTGCGGGTGGGGGAGGTGCGGCTGGTGGGGGAGACCATCAAGCTGGCCGGCCAGGAGGCCATCATCCAGGTGTACGAGGACACCACAGGGATCGCTCCCGGGGAGAACATCTACGGAGCCGGCCTGCCCCTGTCGGTGGAGCTGGGACCGGGGCTGATCGGCACGATCTACGACGGGATCCAGCGCCCCCTGGAGCGCATCCGCGAGCAGTCGGCCAGCTTCATCGAACGGGGGGTGCAGCTTCCCAGCCTGGACCGCAAGCGCAAGTGGCCCTTTGAGCCGGCTCCCCTGGAGCCAGGCGCAGGGATTCGCGGCGGCATGGTCCTGGGGACCGTGCAGGAGACCGAACGGGTTGAGCACCGGGTGCTCGCGCCGCCAGGGGTGGAGGGGACGCTGCGCAGCCTGGCCGGAGAGGGCCAGTACAGCGTGGAGGAGCCCGTCGCCGTGGTGGAGACCGCCGAAGGGGAGCGCACCCTCACGCTGATGCACAACTGGCCGATCCGCACCCCCAGGCCCGTGCGCGGCAGGCTGCCCATGCGGGAGCCCCTCATCACCGGCCAGCGGGTGATCGATACCCTCTTCCCCGTGGCGCGGGGCGGCACCGTGGCCATCCCCGGGGGGTTCGGCACTGGCAAGACCATGACCCAGCACGCCCTGGCCAAGTGGAGCGATGCCGACATCATCGTGTACATCGGCTGCGGCGAGCGGGGCAACGAGATGACCGACGTGCTCACCGAGTTCCCCAAGCTGATCGACCCCCGCACCGGGCGCAGCCTCATGGAGCGCACCATCCTGATCGCCAACACCTCCAACATGCCGGTATCGGCCCGGGAGGCCAGCATCTACACCGGCGCCACCCTGGCCGAGTACTACCGGGACCAGGGCTACGACGTGGCGGTGATGGCGGACTCGACCTCCCGCTGGGCGGAGGCGCTGCGGGAGCTGTCCGGGCGCATGGAGGAGATGCCTGCCGAGGAGGGCTTCCCGGCCTACCTCCCCACCCGGGTGGCGGAGTTCTACGAGCGGGCGGGGATGATGGAAACCTTGAGCGGCACCGAAGGGTCGGTGAGCATAGTGGGGGCAGTCTCCCCGCCGGGGGGGGACTTCTCCGAGCCAGTCACGCAGCACACGAAGCGCTTCGTGCGCTGCTTCTGGGCGCTGGACCGGCAGCTGGCCAACGCCCGCCACTATCCGGCCATCTCCTGGCTGGACAGCTACTCCGAGTACCTGGAGGAGGTGACTGCCTGGTGGGAGGGACAGGTGGGGGCGGGGTGGCGGGAGAACCGCGGCGAAATGATGGAGCTGCTGCAGCGGGAGGTGCGCCTGCAGCAGGTGGTGAAGCTGGTGGGCCCCGACGCTCTGCCGGACAGCCAGCGCTTCGTCCTGGAGGTCTGCACGCTGTTCAAGAACGCCTTCCTGCAGCAGAACGCCTTCGATGAGGTGGACCGCTACTCCACCACCGCCAAGCAGCAGAAGATGATGGAGCTGATCCTCACCTACTGGCGCAGAGGCTCCCAGGCCATCAAGAACGGGATCACCCTGGTGAAGCTGCGCCGCATGAAGGTGCTGCAGGAGATCGCCAGGATGAAGTTCACGGTCCCCAACGAGGAGCCGGAGCGCTTCGACCGGCTGGCCGCCCGCCTGGAGCGCTCCCTGGACCAGCTGGAGTCGATCTATGAGCAAGCAGAATAACGGCGCCGGGGCCGCAGGGCGCACTTCGATCCTGGAGTCCGCCGGGCGGGCGCTGCTGGCCGGCCGCGAGTACGTCGGGGTGGACCGCATCGACGGGCCCCTGCTGTTCGTCCGGGGGACCCATCCGGTGGGCTACCGCGAGCTGGTGGAGTGCGTGGACCGCACTGGCGAGACCCGGCTGGGCATCGTGCTGGACACCGCCGATAAGCTGGTGGTGGTGCAGGTCTTCGAGGGCACCTCGGGGATGACCCTGCCGGAGACACGGGTGCGCTTCCGCGGAGAGCCTCTCACCCTGCCGGTGAGCCGCCGCATGCTGGGGCGGGTGTTCAACGGGCTGGGGCAGCCCATCGACGGCGGTCCCATGCCGCGGGGGGAATCGGAGCTGGACATCAACGGCCGGCCCATCAACCCCACGGCGCGGGAATACCCGCGGGACTTCATCCAGACCGGCATGTCCGTCATCGACGGCATGAACACCCTGATCCGGGGGCAGAAGCTTCCGATCTTCAGCGGCAATGGGCTGCCCCACAACGAGCTGGCCGCGCAGATCACCCGCCAGGCCAGGATCCGGGGCGGGGAGAGCCAGTTTGCGGTGGTGTTCGCGGCCATGGGGGTGAAGCACGACGTGGCCCGCTACTTCACTACCTCCTTCGAGGACAGCGGCGTGCTGGAGAACGTGGCGCTGTTCCTGTCGCTGGCCGACGATCCCTCCATCGAGCGCCTGATCACCCCGCGCACCGCCCTCACGCTGGCCGAGCACCTGGCCTTCGAGCGGGACATGCACGTACTGGTCATCATGACCGACATGTCCAACTATTGCGAGTCCCTGCGGGAGATCTCCACGATTCGAGGGGAGATCCCCTCCCGGAAAGGATACCCGGGCTACCTGTACTCGGACCTGGCGGAGATCTACGAGCGCTCGGGAATGCTCAAGGGGATGGCCGGCTCCATCACTCAGCTGCCGGTGCTGACCATGCCCAATGACGACATCTCCCACCCCATCCCCGACCTAACCGGCTACATCACGGAGGGGCAGATCGTGTTCGAGCGCGAGATGTTCGGACGCGGCATCTACCCGCCGGTGGCGGGGCTGCCCTCGTTGAGCCGCCTGATGAAGGACGGCATTGGCGAGGGCATGACCCGGGAGGATCACCCCCACCTGGCCAGCCAGCTTTTCGCCGCCTACAGCTACGTGAAGGACGTGCGCAACCTCGCTTCGGTGATCGGGGAAGAGGAGCTCACGCCGCTGGACCACCAGTACCTGGAGTTCGGAGAGGCCTTCGAGCGCAAGTTCATCTCCCAGACCCGAGCCGAGGAGCGCACCGTCGAGGAGACGCTGGAGCGAGGCTGGGAGGTTCTCCGGCTGCTGCCGGCGGAGGAGCTGCACCGGGTTACCGAAGAGGAGATCGAGAAGTACTACGAGGGATAGGATGGACCCGTGCCGAACGTAGCGCCCACCAAGACCAATCTCCTCAAGCTCAAGCAGGAGCTCCAGTTCGCCCGGCAGGGACACGAGCTGCTGGATCAGAAGCGCAACATCCTGGTGATCGAGCTGCTGAACCTGGTGGACCAGACCGTGGACTACCAGAGCCGGGTGGAGAAGGCGCTGGCAGAGGCCTACCGCACTCTGGAGGAGGCGGTGCTGCGCATGGGCAAGCTCAAGGCGGCGGCCCTCTCCGGGGCCATCAACATCGAAAGCGGGATCAGCCTGAAGCAGCGGCGGGTGATGGGAGTGCGGCTCCCGGTCGTGGAGACCGTCTTCGCCGAGCACCCGCCCTACTACAGTCCCATGGGCACCAGCTTCTGGATCGACCGGTCGGTGAGCGAGTTCAAGGAGGCCCTGCAGGTGATGGGGCGGCTGGCGGAGCTGAAGATCTCCGTGATCCGGCTGGCCAGCGAGGTGCGCAAGACCATCCGCAAGGTCAACGCCCTGGAGAAGATCGCCATTCCGCAGCTGGAGGAGGACCTGACCTACGTGCGCAACCGTTTGGAGGAGAACGAACGGGACATGTTCGCCCTCATGAAGCTGGTGAAGAACCGCCTCCAGGCCGCCGGGAATGGAAGAGGGGAGGGGCCAGATGCAGGCTCCGATTAGGCGAGTCATGGTCTACTTGGACGGCAGCGAGCAGTCCGTCACCGCCGCGCAGTACGCGATCTGCCTGTGCCGGGCCGCGGGGGCGGAGCTCACGGCGCTGTACGTGGTCAACACCAGGGCCCTGGGGGACCTGGTGAAGGCGCGCATCTTCTTGCAGGAGGAGCAGGAGGAGTACCGCAGGGACCTTGACGCGGACGCGGATCGCTACTTGAATCACGTCAGAAACCTGGCGCGGCAGAAGGGGCTGGCCATCGAGACGGTCAAGGTCAGCGGCACCGTCCACCAGGAGGTCCGCCGGGCGGTGCAGGAAGGCGAGGTCGACTTGCTGGTGATCGGGGAGGTCTCGACCATCCGCAGCCGGCGCGACGAGCTGTACAACGAAGCCGACCGCGCCATGAGAAGCGTGGCCTGCTCGGTGCTGATCGTCAAGGACGAGGAGCGGGTTCTCCAACTGTTCGAGTCGCTGGCCTAGAGGCGGGCCAAGGAGGGGGGAAGATGGCACTGGTGGATCTGATCGGCCCCGAGGTGGTGAAGATACCTCTGGAGGGGCAAAGCAAGCCGGCGGTGATCCGGGAGCTGATCGAGGTGCTGCGGGAGGCGGGCAAGATCTCGGAGGTGGACAGCGCCTACAGGGCGGTGCTGGACAGGGAGAACCGCGGCTCCACCGGGCTGGAGAACGGCATCGCCGTTCCCCACGCCAAGAGCGACACGGTCCGCACGCTCACGGTGGCCATCGGCATCTCTCCCAGGGGCGTGGACTTCGAATCCCTCGACGGCAAACCCTGCCATCTCTTCTTCCTGATGCTCGCGCCTCCGGACCAGTCGGGTCCGCACATCGAGGCCCTGGCGGAGATTGCCCGCATCACCCGCAGCCAGGCGTTCTGCAACCTCCTGGTGGGCGCGCGCACCCCTCAGGAGGTGGTGGACCTGTTCCGCGAAGAGTAGCCCGGACGCCGTGAGCTTGCCGCCAGGACGGAGGGTGTCAGAAGGGGATGGTGCTGGCGAACTGCCTGAAGCCGGCCACGGCCTTGCGCAGGTAATCCTTCCGCTCCCGGTCCGCCACCATCTCTTCCAGCGGGTCCGCCTGTTCCACCAGAGGGGCGAAGGCGGTCTCCTCCTCGAAGGCTTCCTGCCTGGGAGCTGACAGCCAGTCGCCGTTGCGCAGCAGGTAGCGCTCCCCCTCCTCCACGAAAGCGATCTGATTGTACTTGTACCGGGGTAGGGTCTTGCCCTGGTTGTTGTACCAGAAGCTCTCCAGGACCGGCAGGGTGAAGGGCTCCTCGCTGAACAGCGTCCCTCCGGAGTGCGGCAGGCCGCAGGCATCGAGGATCGAGTTGTGCACGAAGCGGGAGCTCACCGGGCGGTCGATCACCCCCGGCCCGTGGTGGTCCGCGCCCAGCCACATCAGCGGCACCCGATTGCCTGCGTCGGTGACGTTGCTGAAGTGATACACCCACCCCTGTTCGCCGAAATTGTCCCCGTGGTCGGAAGCGAAGATCACCAGATTGTCCCTGTCCTGGTGCAGCCTGCGGATGAAGCGGTCCAGGCCCCGGGACAGGAGCTTCCAGCTGCGAAACTGGCGCCGCTTGAGGATCTGGAGGATGCGCGGCTTGATGTACTCCCGCTCCCCCTTGAGAAAGCTCTGGTTGAGCAGGTGGTAAAGCCCCGCCAGCTCCCGCAGGCGGTCCTGCCAGGCCTCGGCGCTGAGACGGAAGGTGGGACCCACGTGGTAGGGGAAGTGGGTCTCCATCAGGTTGAGGAACAGGAAGGTGCTCTCCCCCCGGGCCTCAGCCCGCCGCAGCAGGCGCATGCTGCGGCGGAAGATGTTCTTGTAGGTGTTCTGCACCCAGCAGTTGCTGACCCTGAGGTCTTCGGAGAGCTGGTGCGCCACCGCGTCCTTGGAGAACAGAAGCTTGCGCACCCGCGGCTTGCCCAGCATGAGCAGCAGCTTGTAGGCGGTTTTGAACTTCGGGGCGATGAAGTCCCAGATCTTGTAGACCCTGTCGAAGCCGCGGTCCAGGCCGAAGATCTCGGTGGTGGCCACGTTGGCCGTCATCTGGTAGGTGTTGTAGCCCGCTTCTTTGAGTCTCTCCGCCAGCATCGGCACTTCCGGGCGCACCCCGCGGGTCTGGCTCGTGGCTCCGTGCTCGTGAGGCAGGAGCCCGGTGAACAGCGAGGCAGTGGCCGGCAGGGTCCAGCAACCGCTGGAGCGGGCCTGGGTGAACTGGATGGCGTTCTGGTTGGTGTATCTCAGGCGGTCGTTGGGGCTATGGTAGGCCGAATCGTAGCGCAGACTGTCGGCCACGATCAGGATGACGTTCTTGGGTCTGCTCATAGCTCGAATATACACGCTTCCGCCTCCGCTGACTACCGGCGGGCAGGACCGGGGCCCCCGGCTCAGCCCCGGAACAAAGGAGACCTTTGCGCATTCGTTAGGGGGTGGTCCAGCGGGTCAATAGTCGTTTGACAATCACGGGGCAGCGAGGGCTATGATTTTCCACTCTTTGCGGTTGCAGGGGTGGATCTTTTTTGATAGCCGGTCTTTATGCTGAAATAGCATAAAGACAGGGGGGGAACGTGGGCCTGCAGGAACAAAAGCGGAAGATCCTCGAGAAGATCCAGTCCTTGGACGGCGCGGTGCGAGGTTCCATCTACGAGCTGAAAGGTAGGTGCGGGAAGCCGAACTGTTACTGTGCCCGCGGCCCGCGACGCCATGTCTCCTTGATGCTGTCCTTTAGCTACAAAGGCAAGACCCGCCTGATCCCCATCAAGAAAGAGCAGATCCCGGAGATCCGCGCTCGCATCAACGACTACAAAGAGTTGAAGGCGGCCGTGGATGAGTTAACCCGCATCAACGCTGAGCTGCTGCGTCGACCAGACTGAAACGCGGGTGAGCGGGATGATCCTCTAGCTCAAAGAGAGGCTGCAGGCCGAAGGGATCTGTCGGAAGATCTCGCAAGCTACCCTGGCGCATGCCTTGGATCAGATGCCGGGGCGCAAGCCGATCACGCTGATGCGGGAGAAATCCAGCAAGCGGGTGCCGGAGGCCTTCCTGGAGGTGGGCTATCTGATCGACGGCTGTTCGGGATCATCGAGGCCCTGCTGGACAAGCTGCCCCCCGAGGTGGGCCGCCCGATCCTACGCGGCCATGACTGTGGAGCACTGCGGCGGGTGTTCTATCAGCACATCGGCCACCGGGGCGGTCCTGCGGAGAAAGACAAGTATGCGCCCCAGGAAGAAGTTGAAGCGTGACTGTCGAGGCAAGGTGGGCTTTGTGCAGCAGTTGCAAAGGTCACGAACAAAGCCCAGACAATTCCTCGTATTTTTTTCTTGACACGGAGACTGTATCGGTTAGAATAAGGGGCCACATAGATAGTCAGGTATACCTGTAGAACAGAAGCATAGACAAGGAGGTTCCAGGAGGAAGAGTCATACCAGGTGGGAGTCATTGATTGCCCTGTCCGGGCTGCCCTGGAAGGGCAACCGGCAGGCGGATGTTGTGCTCGGGACAGGTGCGCGAAGGCCGCCAGGGGGCCTCGTCGTCCCCCACAACCCACGGTAAGTGCGACACAAGAACCGAAGAGGAGGTTTACCTTGAAGGGCAAGCATGTGCGAAGATCCGCCGTCGCTGTCGGTCTGCTGACGGCACTGGCGATGGTGGTGCTCATGGTGAGCGGCTGCGGCGGCGGAACGGCGGCCTCGTCCGGGGGCGGAGGGGAGCAGAAGGCATCTGCACAGACCCAGGCGCCCATCCACTGGAGGCTTCAGTCCTACGCCGGCCCGGCCCTGAACCCGTACGTCGTCGGCAACGCGATCAAGGAGTTCAACAAGGCGGCGAACGGAGAGATGGTCATCGACGTGTACACCGCCGATGAGCTGGTGCCCCAGGGCGAGCTGTTCCGGGCCCTGCAGGAGGGGACGATCGACGCGGCCGTCAGCGATGACGACTCCATGGCGTCTCCCGTGGACGTCTCTGTGTTCGCCGCGTATTTTCCCCTCGCCGCCCGCTATGGACTTGACGTGGACGTCCTGTGGAACCACTACGGGCTGAACGAGATCTGGAAAGAGGCCTACGACGAGGTGGAAGGCGTGACCTGGCTGAGCCAGGGCAGCTGGGATCCGTGCAACTTCGCCACCACCAAACCGATCCGCCACCTGGAGGACCTCAAGGGCCTCAGGATGTACATGTTCCCCACCGGGGGCAAGTTCATGCAGCGCTTCGGCGTAGTGCCCATGAGCCTTCCCTACGAGGACGTGGAGATGGCCATCCAGACGGGCGTGCTGGACGGCGTGGCCTGGTCGGGAATCACCGAGGACTACACGGTCGGCTGGGCCGACGTGACCAAGTACTACCTGACCAACCCCATCTCCGGCGGCTGGTCCGGCGGCTGGTTCGTGAACACCAAGGCGTGGGAGAAGGTGCCCGACCACCTGAAGCAGCTGTACATGCTGGCGATCGAGAAGTCCCACTACTACCGGCTGCACTGGTACTGGTGGGGTGAGGCGAACTACCGCGTCAAGGGAGGAAAGCTAGAGCTGACCACCATCCCCGCCAACGAGTGGAAGAAGGTGGAGGAGGAGGCGGTCAAGTTCTGGGATGAGATCGCGGCCAAGAGCCCCAGGGACGCCAAGGTAGTGGCCATCCTCAAGGACTACGTCGCCACCATGGAGAAGGCCGGCGCTCCCTACCGGTACTGAGCTTGAATCGAGCGACGAAAGTCTAGGCGCAGAGGTTCACCTTCCCTGGCTGGCCGGCTGTGGTCCGCCGGGGAAGGTAGCCTCGCCTGGTACCTGCCAAATTCCAAGACGACATCCCGAATCGAAGGGAGGAGCTGGAGTGATCAGAGGAGTAAGAGTATACGTGGACAGCATGACCACGGTGAGCAAGGCGGTGGGCAACTTTGCCATGTACCTGGTCTTCGGAATGATCGGCATCCTGTTCTTCGAGACCGTGTCTCGAACCGTCTTCAACCACCCCTGGATCTGGACCGTGGAGATGGCGCAGTTCGTCATGGCCGCCTACTACACCCTGGGCGGCGCGTACACCCTGATTCTCGGAGGGCACGTGCAGATGGACCTCCTGTACGGAGGGTGGACGAGGAGAAGGAAGGCCCGCGTGGATGCGTTCACCTTCGCCGTGGCCATGCTGTACCTGGCGATCCTCTTCTACGGCGGCGTCCAGGGCCTCCGGTACTCCATCAAGTACAAGCAGGTCTCCTATTCCGCGTGGGCACCACCGGTGACCCCCATCAAGATCATCATGCTGATCGGCATCCTGGTCATGATCCTGCAGGTGATCGCCGAGTTCTTCAGAGACCTGGTGACGGCTACCAAGAAGGAACCCCCCCAATGAGCTACGAGTTGATGGCCGTTCTGATGTTCGTCTCGATGCTGCTCATGCTGCTCACGGGACGACACATCTACGCAGTGATCGGTGGGGTGGCGGTCCTCTTCGCGCTGGCCCTGTGGGGCAAGGGGGGCGAGGGGATGGCGTTCCACGCCAGCTTCAGTCTTCTGAACTGGTACCCGCTCCTGACCCTGCCCATGTTCATCTACATGGGGTACATGTTCTCCAAGTCGGGGATCGCCGATGACCTGTACCGGATGATGCACGTCTGGATGGGTCCGGTGCGGGGCGGCCTGGCCATCGGGACCGTGGGCCTGATGGCCATCATTGCGGCCATGAACGGGCTGAGCGTGGCCGGCATGGCCATCGGAAACACTCTGGCCCTGCCGGAGATGATGAAGAGGAAGTACGACAAGGTCATGCTGACGGGCGTGATCCAGGGCGCCAGCTCTCTGGGCATCATGATCCCCCCCAGCGTGGTCCTGGTTCTCTACGGCATGATCGCCCGCCAGCCGGTGGGCCGGCTCTGGATGGCCGGCATTCTTCCGGGCTTCCTGCTGGCGGTCATGTTCGTCATCTATATTTTCTTCCGCTGCCTGCTGCAGCCCCACCTGGGGCCGGCGGCATCCAGGGAGGAGCGGGCGATTCCCTTCCTGGAGAAGCTGAAGCTGCTGCGCTCCGGCGTGGTTCCCGTGGTCATCATCTTCCTGATGTCGGGGCTGTTCTTCATGGGAGTGACCAGCCTGGTGGAGAGCTCCGCGATCGGCGCCATAGCCGTCACGGTTGCCGCGCTGATCAACCGGCGGCTGGACTGGAAGGGAATGGTGGAGGTGCTGCGGGAGACCCTGAGCGTGAGCTGCATGTTCATGTGGGTGATCCTGGCGGCCCTGGCCTTCGGCGCCGTGTTCGACGGCCTGGGCGCGGTGTACGCGATCGAGAGCCTGTTCCTGCGCTACAACCTGGGCCGGTGGGGCATCATCATCATGATGCAGCTCTCCTACATCATCATGGGCATGTTCCTGGACGACACGGCCATGCTCATCATCGTTGCGCCCCTGTACGTTCCCCTGATCGTCAAGCTGGGCTTCAACCCGATCTGGTACGGGGTCCTCTACACCATAACCTGCCAGATCGCCTACCTGACGCCTCCGTTCGGGTACAACCTCTTCCTCATGAAGGCCATGGCTCCGAAGGAGATAACCCTGGGGGACATCTACAGGTCGGTCTGGCCCTTTGTCGTGGTCATGGTCCTGGGGCTGGCAATCGTGATGATGTTTCCCAAGATAGCCCTGTACCTGCCGGAGCTGTACTTCCAGAAGTGAGGCGGGGGGCTGGGCCGGCTTGACCGCCGGGGCCGGGGACACGAGCATTGTATATAGGGGTCCGCTGGAGGCGGAGGGAGGTGGAGATGTACGAAAGAATCCTGGTTCCTCTGGATGGCTCGCAGTTCGCCGAGGCCGCCTTGAAAGACGTCAGGACGGTCGTGGAAGGCCGCAAGGTGGACAAGGTGTTTCTGGTGAGAGTGGTGGAGCCGCTCATCATCGACGTCAAGGACTACCTGGGCGCCGAGCGCATGCGCGAGGCGGAGGACAGGCTCGAGGCCAGCGCCAAGTCGTACCTGGAAGGGGTGGCCGCCGGGCTGCGCAAGGAGGGCATCCCGGTGGAGACAAGGCTCGTGGTGGACGGGGAGCCGGCGGAAAAGATACTGGACACGGCCGGGGAAGAGAAGGTGGAGCTGATCGTCATGAGCACCCACGGGCGGACCGGGTTCAAGCGCTGGGTGTTCGGCAGCGTGGCAAACCGGGTGCTGGTGCATTCCTCGGTCCCCGTGCTGATGGTGGTGCCGGAGGGAAGGGAGAGTCACCAATGGTAGCCGGCGTGCCCGGCATGAAGCCCTTCGTAGACAAGTCCAGTCTCATCCCTCTGTATCTCCAGCTCGCGAACTGGATAGAGGAGATGATCAAGAAGGGCGGCCTGGAGGTGGGCGCCAAGCTCCAGTCCGAAGGTGAGCTCGCCAAGGAGGTGGGTCTCAACCGGAACACCGTCAGGCACGCCATCTCCCTGCTGGTCCAGAAGGGGCTCCTGGAAAAGGAGAAGGGAGTGGGCACCTTCGTGAAGAGGAGGAGCGCCTTCAACCCCATCCGCGAGCTGGGCAAGCTGACCAGCTTCGTCGACGACTTCGAGGTGAACGGCGTGGAGATCGAGGACACCATCCTCTCCAAGGAGGCGATCGAAGCCCCACCGGATCTGTCGAAGACGCTGATGCTGAAGCCCGGCGACCGGGTGGTGAAGATAGAACGCCTGAGGATCGCCGACCGGACCCCCTTCGTCCTGGAGATTCAGTACTATGCGTTCAGGGATTTCGCCAGGCTTCTGGAGCTGGAAATCAGCGGCTCCATGTATCGGCTGCTCACCGACGAGTTCGGGGCGGACCTCCACCATTCGGTGCGCACCATACGCGCCGTGAAGCCGACCCAGGAAGTGGCCCGCAAGCTCGGCATCAGCAGGTCCACCCCGTGCATCTTCCTGGAAAGCCTGGCCTTCACGGCCCAGAACGCCTGCATCGAGGTTCTCAACTCCTACTATCGGGGAGACAGGTACCTGTTCAAGGTCGAAACCGGCCAGTACGTGAGGGGAATGGGCGGGGAGGGACCTCACTAGGCGCGCATCCGGGCCGCGCGGCCGGATGCGCGGAG
Organism: uncultured Spirochaetaceae bacterium; assembly: GCA_964490725.1. Taxonomy (GTDB): domain Bacteria; phylum Spirochaetota; class Spirochaetia; order SZUA-6; family DRHE01; genus CAZBDU01. The sequence goes on from CAZBDU010000056.1 coordinate 23,656, forward strand.
CGCCCCGAGGGCAGCGGCGCCGCCCCCGCGGCCGGGGCTATTCCTTCGAGAAGTGCGCGATCAGCTGGTCGAGCCGCAACACCCCGTCGAACTGCATCCCCTGGGGGCCCTTGCGCATCACCCCCCTTTCCCCCCCCGGGTCGCCCAGGCAGCTCACGATGAGGTCCGCCGCGCTCAGGTCCTCGTTTTCCGTATACCCGTTCGTGGTGGCCACGGCGTGCATTCCCGCCCCCTTGGCGGCCGTGACGCCGTTCCTGGAATCCTCCACCACGACGCATTCCCGGGGTTCGAGCCCGGTCTTCTCGAGGGCCAGCAGGTAGATCTCCGGATCCGGCTTCTTCTTGCTGACGATGTCCCCGGCCAGCACGAAATCGAACTTGATGTCCTTGAGGATCTTGTAGGCGATGGCCTGCGCCGCCCGTTCGTTGGAGGTGGTGCACACGCCGAGGGTGAGCCCCCTGTCCATTGCCTCCTTCATGAGGCGCTTCACCCCGGGCCTCAGGGGCAGCGCCCCGCTCTCGATCAGCTCGATGAAGGCCTCGGTCTTGCGCTTGTGCAGCCGCTTGATCAGATCGGCCTCCTCCTCCGGCGGCACCGGCACCCCGAAGCCCCTGGCATGCAGGTAGTGGGTCATCCGCTCCTTGCCACCGCCGATCTGCAGCAGATCCCTGTACTCCTCCACGCTCCACTGGAACTCGTAGCCGAACTCCTTGAAGGTGCTGTTGAAGGCGACCCGATGGCCGTCCCGCTCGGTGTCAATGATGACCCCGTCCTGGTCGAAGATCAGCGCTTTGATCATGGCTTCCTCCTAGGCTTTGGCGGCGCCCACCGGCGCCGTGCAGAACTCCCGGATGGCCTCCACCGCCCGACGATTCTCCTGCTCCGATCCGATGGTGACGCGGAACCACCCGTTGCTGCCGTACATGTCGGCCTGCGGCCTGAGGATCAGCCCCTTCGTCTGCGCGTAGGCCACCACGTCGTTGCCCGCCACCCCGCAGCCCTGGGCGTCGAAGAGGATGTAGTTGCCGTTGGAATGAAAGATGGTGAGCCCCGGTATGGAGCCCAGCTCCTTCTCGAAGTAGGCGATCTGGTCGTTGTTGAACTTCACCCTCTGGGCCAGGCCTTCCCGGTCTTCCAGGGCCGCCAGTCCCGCCCACATGGCGATGGTGCTCACGTTCCAGGGGATCAGAGTCGCGGCGATCTGGTCCACCAGCTTCCTGTTGGACAGCAGGTAGCCGAACCGCATTCCCGCCAGGCCGTAGGCCTTGGAGAGGGTGCGGGTGATCATGACGTTCTCGTACTTGCCGGTCAGCCCCACCTGGGATTTCCCCAGGCCGGCGTACTCGACGTAGGCCTCGTCGACCACGAAGGGAAGGCCGGTCTCGGCGATCTTCACGAAGTCGCGAGCGTCCATGAAGTTGCCGGTGGGGTTGTTGGGGTTGGCGATGACGATGATCTTGGTCTTGGGCGTGATGGCCGCGATCACCGCATCCGCGTCGAACAGCAGCTCTCCGTTTTCGTAGCGCATCGGCACGGACTCCAGCTTGCCGCCGCAGACGCCACAGCGCAGCTTGTAGATGCCGAAGCAGGGGGTGTGCTGGATCACCTCGTCCCCCGGCTGGAGAAAGCTCCTCCAGATCATGTCGAACACCTCGCTGGAGCCGTTACCCAGCATCACGTTCTGGGGCCCGGCGAGGCCGTTCAGCTCGGCGATCCTGGAGCGAACCACCAGGCCCTGGTCGGCGTAGCGGTTGGCCATCTTGCCGTACCGGGCGATCGCCGCCAGCACCTTCTCGGAAGGGGGGTTGGGGTTCTCGTTCGACATCATCCGGACCAGAGACGTATCCCGCCAGGCCAGCTCGATGTGCGGCGAGATGTACATCTTGATGTTCCTCAGCCACGGTACGTAGTAGTCCTCGATCTTGCTCATGTTGCTCCCTCTTTCCTCACCTGGCGGTTGCGCCGGCTTCGGCCGCGGCCGCTTTTCCTGCGCACCCGAGCAGGTCGATCCAGTAGTAGATCTTTTCCTTGATCGCCGCCTTCACGGCCTTGTCGATCTTGCCGGGGTTGTACTCATCCCGATGTTCGGTGATATAGCCGTAGACGCTGTCGATCAGCGCGTACTTGAGCTCGGTGGACACGTTGAACTTGGAGCCCCCCAGAGCGACCAGTCGCTGCACCGTGGCCGGCGGGAGGCCCGTGCCTCCGTGGACCACCAGGGGCACCTTCACCCCGCCGCCGTTCAGCATGCGGCTGATCTTCTCGAAGCGGTCGAAGTCGATCTTCGGGTCGGCGGTCTTGTACACCCCATGGGCGGTGCCGATGGCTGGAGCGAAGATGTCCACGCCGCTGCCCTCCACGAACTCCAGGACCTGCTCCGGGTTGGCCAGGGCGGCCTCGTTCTCCACCACCTTGATCTGGTCCTCCACGCCGGAGACGGTGCCCAGCTCCCCTTCCACGGAGATGGCGCCCTTGCCGTGGGCGTAGTCGACCACCTCCCTGGTCTGCCGGATGTTCTCTTCGAACGCCTGCTTGGAGGCGTCGATCATGATGTTGGTGTATCCCGCATCGGTGCAGAGCTTGCAGAACTCGACCTCCGTACAGTGATCCAGGTGCAGGCAGATGGGGATGGGTGCGGACTGCGCCAGCTCCCGGAAGATGGCCACCAGGACTCGTGCCCCCAGGAACTGGGCCGGGGTGACCGAGGTCTGGACGATGAGCGGAGCCTTCCGCTCCACCGCGGCTTCCACGACCGCCTCCATCTGGATGAGATTGGTGACGTTGAAGGCGCCTACCGCGTACTTTTCCTTCGTTGCCTTGACCAGGATCTCCTTGGCGTTGACGATAGACATGCTTCTCCTCCTCGATAATCGCGGATTGCCGCGCCGGCGGCCGGCTACAGGCCGCTTTCGGTTTGTGCGATCGAAGAGCCGACGAGGCTCACCCTTGCCCGCAGCCCGTGCACGGGATGCATCCTCTCTTCTGCCCCGACAGGTGAGCCGGCGCCCATCTTCCCGGCCGGTACACCCGATAGGGCAACCGTCTCGAGTCGTTCCTGCAAGCCACGGGGAGCATGAAGGTAGGGGGAAATGCGGCTAGGCCGAACGATGAAGGTTCCTTTCACTGTTCACCTGTCTACCCAGGTGAAACTCTACCGTAAGACCGGCCTCTTGTCAACACTTTTCTCCGGCGGGCTCGCGCCTGAGGGCAATGAGGCGGATGCCCGCCGGACTGCCGCCCAGGACCGCCGGTATCCCCCGAGGATGCCGGCAGGAGCGGAGGCTTTCAGGCCTATTGACCAGTGCCCGGGCGTTCTCCAGAATGAACCCCTGATGCGCAGGTATGCGATCCTCTGGGATTTCGATGGCACCATTCTCCCGTCGGACCCCTATGACAGCGAACAGACGCTGCTGTTGAGCTGGGCGGCCGCATGTCCGGGCGGGCCCTCTCCGGCCAGACGGTTGTTCTGCCGGCTGCTGGTCCGGGCGGATCGGAAAGGATGGATCGGAGGCTCCTTCAAGACTCACTATCTCCGGCTTCTGCGAGGAAGCGGAGGTGAGCTGCTCGACGAGGTGGCCGGCCGCCTGGCCCGGAAGATCTCTCCCGAGACCCGCCAGGCCTTCTCGGCCCTGCGCGAGCGGGGCCACCGGTTGATCGTCTCCAGCTGCGGCACTGCGGACCTGAGCGAGCGCATCCTCACGGCTTCGGGCGTCCGGGGGCACTTCGAGTCCGTGCAGGGGAATCGATTCGTCTTCCAGGAGGGAGCCATCGCGGGGATGCGCCTTGAGGTTCCCTCGCCGCAGGCAAAGCTGGCGCTGGCCCGTGCTTCCGGGCTGGACCCGGCCCGGACGGTGGTCGTGGGGGACGGCCCCACCGACTTCCCGTTGCTCGACTGGGCGGGAATCCCCGTGCTCATCGACCGGGACGGCGCCGGGGGCGCCCGCGTTCGCGGCGGGAGATACCACCGTGTCCGCTCGATCCCCGAGATCGTGGAGCTCCTGGACGGCTAGGGGCGATGAAGCGTGGAGGGGCGGGAGGCGGGGATTGAGACACCTGGTCGTGTTCGATCTGGACGGCGTGCTGGCGGACGTCTCCCTTTCCTACAGGGATACGGTCCGCGAGACCGCTCACCTGTTCTTCCGCTTTGCCCCGCGTTGGGAGGAGCTCCCCTGGCCGCTGTTTTCCCTGGCCGATCTGGCGCGGTTGAAGCAGAGCGGCGGATTGAACAACGACTGGGACCTGTCCTGCCTGGTGATCGAGCTGCTCATGTCCCGCGTGGACGCCGGGCCCGCCGGCCTGGAGCCCCGGGGCGGGAACGGTTGTGATCCCTGGGCCCTTCTGGCGCAGAGAATGAGCCGCTGCGATCTGGCGCCTCTGGCCGCCTTCCTGCGCGACTCGCCCCGTCCCCTGAGCGATCTCCTCCGCCTGGAAGGACGGCGGCAAGACCCTTTCGTGCGCCGCCTGTACCGGAATGATGTGGGCAGCGGCAACCTCATCAAGCAGATCTTCCAGGAGGTGTACCTCGGCGAGGAGCTGTTCACACGGACCTACGGGTTCCCCCCGCGCCTGCACAGCGGGTCCGGCTACATCGAGCGGGAAAGGCTGCTGGCTTCGCCGGAGCTGTTGCGGGAGCTGGCCGGGCGCCACGTTCTGGCGATCGCCACCGGCAGACCGGCGGAGGAGGCGCGCTACTTTCTCTCACGGTACCGGCTGAGCTCCTGCTTCCGGAAGGTGGTCACCCTGGACGACTGCCTCGCGGAGCAGAAGCGGATCCTCTCCCGGGAGGGCAGGACCGTGTCGCTGAGCAAGCCGCACCCGTTCATGCTGGACGCCATCGCCGCGGAGCTGGCCGAGGGTGTGTGCGGGCGCTACTACGTGGGCGACATGCCCGATGACATGGAGGCGGCCAGGAGATCCGGGTATGGGTACCTGGGCATCGGCCTGCTGCAGGCCTCCCCTGAGGGGGCGGCGCTGCGCGCCGGGCTGCTGCGGGCCGGGGCCGAGCAGGTCGTCGAGGATTTCGCCGCCCTGGCGGGGCTGCTTTCCCGCCGGGCGGACTGCTGAGGAGGCGGTCCGGTGGCGGACCGCCGCGGGGCGCTCGTAGATACCTGTCTACCGATCTAGAAAATGCTTGACAAATCGCCTGCTTGACTTACAATCTTCCCGGACACGGTTCGGAATCAGCCGCCCCGGCCGTCGTGACCTTTCTGTGTCCACCGCAGAACCTGTAGACGTGAGGAGCGGAGGCGTCGTTGTATGGAGGAGTTGACCAATCACCGTGATCTCTTGAAGGTCGAGCTCACCGCCGACCTGGTCAAGGAGCTTCTGCCGGAGTGGAGCGATGCGGGGGAGATGGAGATCTCCATTCTGGAGGGCGGAATCACCAACAAGCTCTACCGGATCAGGTGCGACAAGGGAGATGTGGCGGCGCGTATCTATGGGGACCGCACGGAAATGTTCATCAACCGCGATTGGGAGGCGGAAGCCATCGAGAAGATGGCGGTGGAGGAGGTCTCCCCCAATCTGGTCAAGTACCTTCCGAAGAGAAAGGTCACCATCGTGCAGTACATCACCGGGGCCTACACCCTGAAGAACCCCGACTTCCTGAAAGAGGAGCTCCACGAGCTGATCGTCGATCCCATCCGCAGAATCCACCGCAGCAGCCAGAGGCTCTCCAAGATGTTCGATCCGCTGCTGGAAGTGCAGAAGATGGCCGACATCCTGGAAAACCAGGTGGGGGCCCGTTATCCGGAGTTCGACATCCCCGGGACCATCGCCAGGCTGAACGGGCTCATGCAGCACTGCCGCGTGCCCAGAGAGGAGTACACGGTGAGCCACAACGATCTTCTGGCCGAGAACTTCCTGCTGGTCCGCGACCCCTACCGGGAGGTCTTTCCCCGGCCGATGTACATCATCGACTGGGAGTACGCCGGGATGGCGCCCCGGTACTACGACATCGCGGACATGTTCCAGGAAATCCTGGTACCCCGGGAGGTTGAGAAGGGGATCGTGGAGCACTACTGCGAGGGCCGGGAGCAGGACAGGACCACCTACATGATCGATCTGTACAAGCCCTTTCCGGACATCTACTGGTTCCTGTGGAGCCTGATCCAGAAGAACGTCTCCTCGATCAAGTTCGACTTCTACAACTACGGCAGGGTGAAGTACGAGAACGCGCAGAAGAACCTGCGCTTCGTGACCGAGGAATACGGCGTCGCCCTGTAGGCGCCCCCGGCCCGGCCGCTGCCGCCGGCCGGCGAGGGGCGGCTCAAGAGAGGGGGCCATGGACTTCATCTTCATGTTGACGCGGGACGATCTGACCGTGGAGAACTGCCTGGAGATCTTCGAGACGGTCAGGCCGCTGGGCATCCGGCACGTGGGCTGCAAAGACGTCGGCGTGGAGCCGGCGGTGCTGCGCCAGCTGGTTCAGCGCATCCGGGGCTCCGGGGCGGTCAGCTACCTGGAGGTGGTCAGCACCTCGCCGGAGGAGTGCCTGCGCTCGGCCCGGGCGGCGGTCCAGGTCGGGGTGGACTGCCTCATGGGGGGCACCGAGGTCGAGGAGACCCTCGCGATCCTGCGCGGCTCCGGCATCCGCTACCATCCCTTCCCGGGCATCCCCATCGGCCATCCGACCCGTCTCGGCGGCACCCCGCAGAGAATCGCCGCGGACTGCCGCCGCTTCCAGGCGCTGGGCTGCGCCGGGGTGGATCTGCTGGCCTACCGCGCCACCGAGGCGGACCCCATCGCTCTGGTGCGGGCCGCCCGCCGGGCCACGCAGGGGTACCTGATCGCCGCCGGCAGCGTGGACTCGCCGCAGCGGATCCGCGCGCTGCGCGAGGAGGGCTGCGATGCGTTCACCGTCGGTTCGGCGGTGTTCCAGGCCGCTTTCGCTCCGCGCAAGGGCGGCGTGGTGGCTCAGCTGGAACAGATCCTGGCCTGCCTGGCCTGAGAGGGGTCCACTTCCGGGCTGCCTGCGGCAGCTGACCCTGTTTCTCCCCTGAAGACGCGCCCTGGGGCCGCAACCCTCAGCCTCCTGTCCCCGCCATGCCGTCATGCCGTCGGCGGGTCTTGACGGCCCGTGGAATCTCACCTATTATGGTTCTTACGTTACACGTAAGATTCTGGGGGAGGTGGAGCGAATGATCGGCTCCCGCAAGAAGATGCGCGAATACCGGATCGGCGAGCTGGCTCAGAGGGCGGGAGTGACGGTCCGCACCATCCGCTACTACGAGGAGCTGGGCATCCTGGACTGTGCGCGGCCGCAGGGCGCTGGTCACCGCCGCTACACGGACAAGGACCTGCTGCGCCTGCAGCGGGTCCAGCAGCTCAAGAGCTACGACCTGACCCTGGGAGAGATCCGGGAGATCTTCGACCTCTCCCGGGAGGACCCCAGCGGGGAGAAGAGCCGCCTGCGGCTGCTGGCCCGCTACCGCGAGAAGCACCGGGAGGCGCAGAGCCGCCGGGAAAAGCTGGACGCCTACATCTCCGAGCTGGAGTGGCACATGGACCAGCTGGAGCGGGTGGGCAATTTCCAGGCCTGCCCCGGGGAGGAGTGCCGCACCTGCCGCTACACCGGGGTGTGCAGGTTCTACGCCCGGGAGCGCGCACGATGAAAGCGGCGGTGCTGGTGGCTCCGGAGCAGCTGGAGATCCGGGACGTGGAGAAGCCCACGCCCGGTCCGGGAGAGGTGTTGATCAGGACCGCCTACTGCGGCATCTGCACCCTGGAGCAGCGGCTGTTCAGCGGGGAAAGGAAAATCTTCTATCCCATCGTTCCGGGCCACGAGGCCTCCGGCTTCGTGGAGGAGGTGGGCCCGCAGGTGCAGAGCGACCTCGCGCCGGGGATGCCCGTGGCCCTGGACCTGGTGACCCGCTGCGGCGAGTGCTACTACTGCCGCATCGGCCTGTCCAACATGTGTCTCAATCGCTACCGGAACGGCAACCGGGTCCTGGGCGGATTCGCCCAGTACATCACCGTGAAGGCCAGGCAGGTGTTCACCCTGCCCCCCGGCCTGTCCCTGGCCCAGGCGGCTTTCGCGGAGCCCGTGGCCTGCTGCATCCGCTCTCTGAAGAAGATCGGCGTGGGGCTGGCGGAAGACCTGCTGATCATCGGCGCCGGCCCCATGGGACAGATGCACCTGCAGACGGCCCTCTGCCTGGGCGCCAGGGTGTTCGTCTCCGACCCGGACCGCAGGCGCCTCGCCACGGCCGAGCGGTTCGGCGCCTATCTGACCGTGGACCCCACCTCCCAGGACCTGGCCGCCATCGTGCGCCAGCACACCGGGGGGCGCGGCGTGGACGCCTGCGTTCTGGCCAGCACGGCCCGCGCCGGACTCCAATCGGCCGTAGAGGCCATCAACAAGAACGGCCGTCTCAACATCTACACCTCCTACAGCGACCGGCCTCCCCTGCCCATCGACGCCGATACCCTGCACCGGACCGAGCAGCTGATCACCGGCAGCGAAGGCCGCACCGAGCACGACTTCCTGCAGGCGGTGCGGTTGATCTCCTTCGGTAAGGTCCGGGTGGAGCCCCTCATCAGCCTCAAGGTCCCCCTGAAGCGCCTGGCCGAGGGGATCCGCGCCGCCATGACCCACGAGACCTACCGGGTGCTCCTGGAGCTCGAGGCCGGGCCGTGATCCTTTCGGTGGACGTCGGGACCTCGGTGCTCAAGGCCGGGCTCATCGGCCTGGACGGGCGTCCCGCCGGCCGGGCGGAGGTGCCGGTGAGCCTGGCCGCGGGAGAGGATCCCCTGCGCTACGAGGCGGACGCCAACAACTGGATCTCCGCCCTGGCGCTGGCGGTGGCGCAGCTGGAGCTGCCCCGGGATCTCCGGGCGGTGGTGGTCAGCGGCAACGGGCCCACCCTGGTGCCGGCGGACGCAGACGCGCGCCCGCTGGACTTCGCCATGACCTGGATGGACAGGAGGGGAGGGGAGGAGGCCGCCCTCATTGCCGGGATCACCGGGGAGTACGTGGACCCGACCTTCTACCTCCCCAAGGCGTTGTGGATCTACCGCCACAACAGGCGGGTGTACGAGCGTACCCGCCACTTCATGGCCTGCCCGGAGTTCGTGGACTTCTACCTCACCGGGAACGCCTTCGCGGTGCTGCCTTCCGAGCAGTTCAGCCGCTACATCTGGACGGCGGAGCTGGTCGAGAGGCTGGGGATGGACCCGGCCAAGTTCCCTCCCTTCATCGCTCCGGGCCAGCCGGTGGGCTCCGTACGGGGGCAGGCCGAAGAGGTGCTGGGGATCCCCGCGGGCACCCCCGTGTTTGCCGGCGGCCCGGACTTCATCATGAGCCTGCTGGGCACCGCCACGGTGCGGCCCGGCAGGGCCTGCGACCGGGCCGGCACCTCCGAAGGGATCAACCTCTGCACCGAGAGGCCGCTCCAGGACCGCCGGCTGATGTCCCTGCCCCACATCGTTCCCGGCTACCACAACGTCTCCGGAATCATCTCCACCTCGGGGAAGGCCCTGGAGTGGTTCAAGACCATCACCGGCAGGCAGCGCACGGACTACGAGAGCCTTTTTGAGGACGTGCTGCAGGTGCCGGCGGGCTCCCGGGGCCTGCTGTTCCTGCCCTACCTGGCGGGTGAGCGGGCGCCGCTGTGGGACACCCACGCCCGTGGCACCTTCATCGGCCTGACCATCAACCACGGGCGCAGGGAGATGACCCGCGCCGTGGTGGAGGCGGTGGGCTATGCGATTCGCGACGTGCTGGAGGTGATGGTGGAGAACGGCCTGGCGGTGGAGGAGCTGCGGGTCACAGGCGGCCAGGCGCGGAGCCCCTTGTGGAACCAGATCAAGGCGGATATCACCGGGCGGCGCATCCTGGTGCCGGAGAACCAGGACTCGGAGCTCCTGGGCGACGCCTGCGTGGCGCTGTTCGCCCTGGGAGAGCACGACAGCCTGGCCGAGGCGGCCGATCGGGTGGTGACCATCGGCAGGCGCTACGAGCCCCAGGGAGGGGTGGAGGCTCTGTACCGGGAGATGTTCGAGCTCTACCGGGCCTCCTACCGGGGGCTCAAGGAGGTCTTCCGGCGGCTGTCGGAGGTACCGAAGGAGGAGCCGTGAGCGCTGGCAAGCAGATACGAATGAACGCCATCTTCCGCAAGAGCACCGGCCGCTCGGTGATCGTGGCCGTGGATCACGGCGGCATCGCCGGCCCCCTTCCGGGGATCGTGAAGCCCCGGGAGGTGGTGCGCGCCTGCCTGGAGGGGGGAGCCGACGCGGTGCTCACCACCCGGGGGTTCGTAAGAGCGACCCTGCCGGAGTGGGACCGGCCCGTGGCGCTGGTGCTGCGCCTGACCGGAGGGTTCACCGTGCTGGGAGGGAAGTTCGAGGAGGAGCTCATCTCCAGCGTGGAGACGGCGCTGCGCTACGGCGCCGCCTGCGCGGCGGTGACCGTGAAGTTCGGCCACGAGCGCGAGGGCGGCTTCACCCGGCAGGCTTCCCTGGTGGCGGACGACTGCGACCGCTGGGCCCTGCCTCTGATGGTGGAGGCCATGGCCAGGGGACGGGACATGAAGTCCAACGACCCGGAGGGGATCAAGCTGGCCTCCCGGGCGGCGCAGGAGATCGGCGCGGACATCGTCAAGACCTACTACACCGGAGACCCGGAGAGCTTCCGGGCCGTAGTGGAGGGCTGTCCGGTGCCCGTGGTCATCCTGGGTGGGGAGAAGACCGACAGCATGGAGCAAGTCTTCCAGGAGGTGTACGGGTCCATCCAGGCCGGGGCGGCCGGCATCGCCATCGGGCGCAACATCTGGCAGCACGGCAACACCCGTGCGGTGGTGGAGAGTATGGTCGGACTGGTGCACGAGGGCTGGACGGTGCGCCAGGCCATGAGCCACCTGTAGGGCCTGAAACACCGGAGCGTTGCCTTGCCCTACCTTTCCTTCGCCTCCAACTTCACCTGGGTGATGGTGATCGGGCTCCTGGGCCCTTCGATTCCCGGGATCATCGCGGACCTGGGAATCAGCTACGCCCAGGCGGGGCTCTTCTTCACCTGCCTGTCCCTGGGCTCCCTGTTCGGGACCTCCCTGGGAGGCATGGCCTCGGACCGGGTGGACCGCCGCATCCTCTTTGCCCTCATCGCCCTGCTGATGGCCGCCGGCCTGGCCGCCGTGGGGCTGGCGCCGGCCTACGGTTGGATGCTGCTGTTCGTGTTCCTGCTGAGCGTGGTGGGAGGCCCGGCCGGAACGGTGGGACAGAGCATCATGCTGAACCTCTTTCCGGAGCGGCGGGGCCGCTACCTGGCGCTGCAGACGCTCTTCTCTTCTCTGGGGAGCTTCGTAGCGCCGCTGCTGGTGGCGGTCAACTTCGCCGCCGGACTGTCCTGGCGCTGGCCCTTCCGGGAGACCGCCGGCATCGCCCTGGCGCTCTTCCTGGCGGTTCTGCTGGTGCCCCTGCAGCCGGCCCGGCATTCGGGATCGGCCCCCCGGCCCTTCCGGGCGCTGCTGGGCAACCCCAGACTGGCCCTCACGGCGGTGCTGATCCTGCTCTCGGTGGGGCCGGACCTGGGCTTCTCCTTCTGGCTGGCGGAGCACTTCCGAACGGAGCTGAAGGTGAGCCTGCGCCTGTCCAGCGCCGTGGTGAGCCTGTTCCTGGTGGGCATGATGGCCGGCCGGCTGCTCACCTCGCGGTTGCTGCGGCGCCTGGCGCCGCCGAAGATCCTGCAGGCGGCGCTGGTGCTGGCGCTGGCCGCGATGGCGGTGTTCCTTCTGGCCCCGCCGGTACCGCTGAAGCTGCTGGCGATCGTGCTGTACGGCCTGGGGGTAGCCCCGGTCTTCCCTCTGCTCATGGCGCGGGGCACGGCCACCTTTCCCGACCAGCCGGGCGCGGTGAGCGGGCTGCTGTTCGCCTGCGTGTCCCTGGGGGGAATGATCTTCCCCTTCCTCCTGGGGCTGGTGGCCGAGGCGGCGGACATCCGCAGCGCCTACCTGGTGACCGCCGGCATCCAGCTGCTGATGCTGGTGGCGATCAACCGCTTCCCCGCCCGGGAGCCGGAGGCGGCCTGAGGC
>CAZBDU010000057.1:0-35602 GCA_964490725.1 uncultured Spirochaetaceae bacterium
TCCGCGGTCACGTCTCCGGCCCACAATGCAGTCCGGTCAAATTTAGAATTGCTGCGTCCGGCCGTCCGGCCCGTCCGGCGCTGAGGGCCTGCGGGCGGCAGCCGCTGGCCGCCCCGCGGCTGCCGTGACTCATCCTCCACGCATCCGTGACACTTTGGTGACACCGCCCAGGTAGCTTTGTCGGTGTGAGAGAGGAGGGTATCTGAGATGAATAGACTGCGTGGATGGATGGTAATGCTGTTTGCGGCGATCCTGCCCCTGGTGGGGGCAGGCGCCGCGGGCAGCCGTGAAGAGGGCAGGACTGCAGGTCTTCCTGCGCAGGGGACACAGCCCGAGGCCGGGAGCGCGGCACCCTCCAGCCGGTACCGCAAGCCTCCGGAGGAGAAGCTGCGCGAGCTGCTCACGCCCCTGCAGTTCAGGGTGACCCAGAGGGATGGCACCGAGCCGCCTTTCCACAACGAGTACTGGAACAGCCACCGGGAAGGCATCTACGTGGATGTCGTCTCCGGCGAGCCGCTGTTCAGCTCGAAAGACAAGTACCAGTCAGGGACCGGCTGGCCGAGCTTCACCCGCCCCCTGAGCCCCGACGCCGTCACCACCCGCACCGACGGGAGCTTCGGCATGGCGCGCACGGAGGTGCGGAGCCGGTACGCGGACTCCCACCTGGGGCACGTGTTCAACGACGGGCCGCAGCCCACCGGGCTGCGCTACTGCATGAACTCGGCGGCTCTCCGCTTCGTTGCGGTGGAAGACCTGGAGAAGGAGGGCTACGGCGGGTACCTGGAATTGTTCCGGAACTGATCCGGAGGCCGGGCCGGGGCACCCCGGACACCGGCCCGGCCTCCGACCCGTCTCCCCGAAAGGCGCGCCGACCCGCGGGTCGAGCTTGACAGCCTCTGTGCCCGGAGCGATCATTTGGTGCAGCGGGCATCGAGGAGGTGGAGATGAGAGTACTGACACTGCACGGCAGCCCGCGCAGGAACGGCAACACCGCCACCCTGGCGCGGGCGCTGCTCGGCGGCCTGCGGGAGAGCGGAAACCACCAGCTGCACGAGGTATTCCTGGACGGCCTTGCGATCCGTGCCTGCACGGCCTGCGACGCCTGCCGCCGGGACGAGGGCCTCTTCTGCGTCTTCGAAGACGACATGCAGCCCCTGTACCGGCAGTTCATTCAGGCGCAGACGGTGGTGATGGCCAGCCCCATCTACTGGTGGAGCATCTCGGCACAGCTCAAGCTGTTCATCGACCGGCTCTACGGGCTGGACTACGAGAAGCACCCCGAGCACTACCGCGGCAAGAAGCTGGTGCTGGTCTTCACCCATCAGGAGGAGCATCCCTGCTCCGGGGCGGAGATCGCCCTGCGGATGTTCCGGGAGATCGCTTCCTACACGGAGATGGTCATCGCCGGGGACCTGCGCTACTCGTCGGACCGGCGTCACGTCCGCGAGGATCCGCAGGCTCTTCGGGAGGCACGGGAGCTGGGCTCGAGCCTGGGGCGGCAGGCCGCCGGAGCGGCGAGATGACCTACGCAATTCTGGAGCTTTCCGGCACCTTTCGTGAGACCCAGCCGCTGGTCAAGTCGCTGCTTCCCCGGGGGATAGACCGCGACTTCCGCTTCGACCTGTTTCTGGTGCGCGTGGAGACCATCCTGGCAAAGCGCAAGGTAGCCACGGTGTTGGTGGACTGCAAGCAGGACTTCCGGCCCAACTTCTTCTCCGGGGTGGAATCCGTGCGGGCGCAGCTCCTGCGCCTGCGCGGAGCAGGCAGGGAGGTGCTTTTCTACGCCCGAGAGTACGGCCCCCGGGAGCTGTACCTGGCTTCCGGCTGCACCCGCGCCTTCATCCACCCGTTGGGCAGGTTGAGATTCCTGGGACTGTCGCGGGACTTCCTCTTCTTCAAGAAGCTCCTGGACAAGAGAAACATCAAGACCAGGGTGGTGCGCCGGGGCCGGTACAAGTCCGCCATGGACAGCCTGAGGCTCGACAGGATCGATCCGGCCCAACAGGAGCAGTACGAGGCGCTCCTGGACACCTTCATGGCGGAAATGATGGAAAAGATCCGCGAGCGCACCGGAAAGCAGGACGCGGAGATCCGGGAGCTGCTCTCCGGCCGCATCCTCACCGCCGCCGAGGCGGCGGAGGGTGGCTGGGTGGAAGCGGTGAAGACCCGGGACGGCCTCCTGGCCGAGTGGAAACAGGCTCGAGGCAGGGACGCCACGCCCCGAAAGCTGGCCAACGCCTACGGCAGAGGCGGCAGGATAGTCGTCCTGGTGTTCGAAGGAGCCATCGTGGACGGCCGCTCGCGGCGCGATCCCCTCCTGGGGCAGGCCATGGGCGCGGAATCATACGTGCCGATCGTCGACCGACTTACCCGGGACCGATCCGTGAAGGGAGTGATCTTCCGCATCAACTCGGGCGGCGGCTCGGCGATCGCCTCGGAGGAGGTGCTGGGCGCGCTGGCCAGGCTGCGGGAGAAGAAGCCGCTGCTGGTCTCGATGTCCGAGGTGGCCGCCTCCGGGGGCTATTGGATCGCCACTCAGGCGGAGCGGGTGTTTGCAGAGCGGACCACCGTCACGGGATCCATAGGCGTGGTGGCGGTGTACGTGCAGGCGCGGCGCTTCCTGGAGAATCTCGGGATCACCCACGCCACCGTGAAGCGCGGCGAACACGCGGACCTGGGCTCCGCCCTGCGGGAGATGAGCCGCAGGGAAGAGGAGATCGTGGAGGCCCTGGTGGAGGAGATCTACCAGGCCTTCCTGGACAGGGTAGCCGCCGCCAGGAACATGAGCCGGGAGAAGGTGCACCAGCTCGCGCAGGGGCGGATCTGGTCAGGGGGCGAGGCCCGGGCGGCAGGGATCGTGGACGAGCTGGGCGGCATCAGCGAGGCGGTGGAGCTCATGAAGGAAAGGCTCGGCAGGCGCAGGGTGAAGGTGGAGTTCAGGCCCGCGGTCCGCTACTCCCTGCTGGAGCGAATCATCTACCGCAGGCGGGCGCTGCAGGCCGCGCTGCCCATCGAGACGGCAGAGGTGGCAGAGGCGCTGGCGCTGCCGCTGGCAGCCCGGGCCCTGGCGCGGCTGGCGGGCGGCCCTCTGGCGCTGATGGTGGAGCAGCTCTGGATGCGCAGCGCCCCGTGGTGAGGAGCCCTTGAGCGCGGCGGCGTGCTGGCGCGGCTGCCATGGGGAGAGCGCCCAGTCCCTGGCCGCCATGGCGCTGGAGATGCTGGTCTACACGCGTTCTATGCAGGCGCCAGGGGTCGGGCCGCTGCAGCCGCGCATCGGCATCAGCAGCGGCCCGGTGGTGGCGGGGATAATCGGCCGCAGGAAGTTCCAGTACGATGTCTGGGGTGATGCTGTGAACGCCGCCAGCCGGATGGAGTCCCACGGCCTGCCGGAGAGAATCCAGATCACACGCCCCACCTACGAGCCGATCAAGGACCGGTTCGTGTGCGAGCCCAGGGGACGGATCCCGGTGAAAGGCATGGGAATCATGGAAACCTGGTTCCTGCTGGAGCGCAGGCGCACCTCCGAGGCGGCGCCCGCAGGTCTCAGCCAGCCTTAGCGCGCCGCGGCCGCCTGGCGAAGAAGCCTGCCCACCACGCCGGCCAGGTCCTTCGGTGTCACCGGCTTGGCCAGATACTCGTCCCAGTCGGTATCGAAGAGCCCATGGCTGGTGTACAGTGTCTTCGGACCCTCCACGCACGTAAGGTACACCACCGGCACGTTGCGGGTCTCCCTGAGGGCCCGCAGCTGATCGCAGGTGTCCCACCCGTCCTGCTCCGGCATCAGCACGTCCAGGATGATCAGGTCCGGGTGCTGCGCGGCGGCTTTCTCGAATCCCTCCTTGCCGTCCGTGGCGGTGATCACCTCGTAGCCTTCCCGGCTCAGGACGGTCTCCGCAAACTCCAGGCACTCCCTGTCATCGTCGACAACCAGAATCTTCTTGCTCTCACCCATGGGCAGCTCACCTCCCTGATGGAGGCGCCACGGACCCGCCGGTGCGGCGGCACGCGGACGGAACTTCCGGCAGCCGAAGCCCCACCCCCCCCGCCTTGTACAGCCTTGCGGGTTGGAACTGAGGCCGGCCGGCACCGCGCGTGCTCTCCATTCCCGGCGCGCCTCGTGCCGCTCCAGTGTAGACCCGCCGCAGGACTCCCGTTGCCCGCTTCCGCAACGTCCCCTGCGGCATCGCCATGTATTCGCACACAGGCCGGTATGCGCCGGCCTGACGAGCCTTGGTGAGACCAGCCGTTCCCTCAGGCCACGGCGTTGGCCGCGCCGCCTCCGAACCGCTTCACGATCTCGGGAACGATTTCCTCCCATTCCACGGCCATGATGTGAATCCCGCTGACGCCCTCCATCTCCGCGAGCGCCCGCATGGTCTCCACGCAGATCTCCACCCCTTCCTCCTTCGGGGTTTCGGCCGCCTTCATCCGCTCGATGATGCCCCCTGGGATGCGTATGCCCGGGACCTTCTGGTCCATGTACTCCAGGGCCCTGTAGGATTTCACGGGCATGACGCCGGCCAGGATGTACACCTGCTCGTGCAGGCCCATCCCCCGTACCGCCTCCATCCAGCGCCCGAATCGGTCCAGGTCGAACACCGGCTGGGTCTGGACGAAGTCCACGCCGGCCGCAGCCTTCTTGGCCAGGCGCAACACCCGGGCCTCGAAGGGATCGCCGAACGGGTTGGCCGCCCCGCCGATGAACAGCCTGGGGGCAATCACCGGGGCTTTCTTGCTGGTCTTGATTTCCTCTCCGCACTGAAAACGCCCCTCGTCACGCATGCCCTTGAGCATGTGGATCATGTGCACGGAATCCAGGTCAAAAACCCCCCGCGCCTGGGGATGGTTGCCGAAACGCTGGTGGTCCCCGGTCAGGCACAGCACGTTCTGCAACCCCGCCATGAATGCGCCCAGGATGTCGCTCTGGATGGCCAGGCGGTTGCGGTCGCGGCAGGTGACCTGGATCACCGGCTCCACACCCTCCGCCAGGGCAACCGCCCCGGCGGCGATGCTGGAGACCCGCACCACCGCGGTCTGGTTGTCGGTGATGTTGGCGGCGGTGACGCAGCCCTTCAGCAGCGCCGCCTTGCGGCGGATCGCTTCCATGTCGGGGGCCTTGGGGGGGCCCAACTCGGCGGTGACGGCGAACCGCCCCTCTGCCAGCGTTCGTTCGAACAGCGTGTCCGATTTCACGGGTTTGTCACATCCTCCCTGACTATCTTCCGGGGCCCGCCGCTGCCGCTGTGGGACCAGTCCTTGGGCTCGCTGAGACGGGTGAAGGCCGAAAGGAGGTCGCGGGCCTTCAGCCGGTCGTAGATCAGCTGCCACGCGCAGTCCCGCTCATCGTTCACCTCGCACTTGCCGTCCTGAGAGCCTCCGCAGGGGCCGTTCAGAAGGTTCTTGGCGCAGCGGGCCACCGGACAGATGCCCCCGGTGGACTCCAGGATGCACTCTCCGCAGCCGGCGCACCGCTCCGCCCAGACCCCCTGTTCCACCGTGGCCCCGTAGAACAACGTGTTCAGCGCCGGGTAGACCACCGCGTCTGGAAAGCATTCCCCGCAGAACTGCGCTCCCACTCCGCAGGCCATGGAGATCACCGCCCCGGCCTCCCCCACCAGCTTGGCCGTGCTCTCGTCGAAGAACTCCCGGTCGCACTGGCGGGTGATGGTGTGCGCCCTGACCGAAAGCTCCTCCCCGCGCTCTCGGGAAGCCAGCTCCAGCTGGGAGGAGAGCGTCTGTGCCTCGGCTTCCCCTCCCGCCATGCACACGGTCACGCAGGAGCCGCAGCCCAGCACCAGCACCTTCCCGTGCCGCCGGGCCAGCGCGTAGATTTCCTCGAATGGTTTTCTCTCGGCGGTGATCATGCCGACTCTTCTCCTCTCAGCGCGGCAGCGGCGGCTGCCGGCGCCGGCGCCTCCCCGTTCGCCGCCTCCAGCTCATCGATGCGCCGGACGAACTCCCTGGCGCGGCTGGCGAATACCGGACCCTGTGAAGCCGCGATGTGGTACATCTCCAGGCGATCGGGATCCATGCCGACCTCGCGGAGCAGCTCTTTGGCGCGGCGCACGCGCTTCCCGGCGCGAATGTTGCCGCGCATGAAGTGGCAGCTTCCCTCCTCGCACCCGGCCACCATGACCCCGTGGGCCCCCTCGCAGAAGGCGCGCAGAAGCATGTTCACGTCCACCCGGCCGGTGCAGGGCAGGCGCACGATGCGCAGGTTCGGCGGGTACTGGAGCCTCATGGTCCCTGCCATGTCCGCCGCCGTGAACGCGCAGTAGTGGCAGCAGAACGCCACCACCCGGACCGCCCTGCCTCGCTCATCCTCCATGGTGAGCCACGACCTCCGCTTCCATGAACTCCTCCTCGACTCCCTCGTGCAGAAGGCAGCGCACCAGCGAGCGCTCCTGCGTGTCCGTGAATGTGGCCAGCTGAATGGCCCGGGCCGGACAGGCGGCCGCGCAGTTGCCGCACCCCTGGCACTTGACCGCCTCGATGGCCGCCTTGCCCCTCTCGTTGATGTAGGGCGCTCCGTACACACACTCCCGGACGCAGGTCAGGCAGGAGGCGCACCGGTCTTCGTCCACCACAGCCACCACGCCGCCCACCTCCAGCGAATCCCGCCAGAGTATGCCGGCGGCCCGACCGGCCGCAGCAAGAGCCTGAGCGATGTTCTCCTCGGTGGCCTTCGGGGAGTGGGCCAGCCCGCAGATGAAGATCCCTTCGTTGGCGCAGTCCACGGGGCGCAGCTTCACGTGGGCCTCCATGAAGAACCGGTCGGCGTCCAGCGGGATCTTGAGCAGCTCGGACAGGCGCCCGTTGGAACCGGCTTCCGGCACGATGGCCGCGCTCAGGACCACCAGGTCCGCCGCCAGATCGAGGCGCTCCCCCAGGCATGAGTCCTGCACCACCACGTTCAGGCTGCCGTTGGCCGGCGCCACCTGGGGATAGTCCTGGTCGGAAAAACGCACGAAGGCCACCCCCTTCTGGCGGGCCTCGCGGTAATGCAGCTCCCGGAACGCGTAGGTACGAATGTCGCGGTAGAGCACGGTCACCTGGCAGTCCGGCCGCAGCTCCTTGAGGCGCAGCGCGTTCTTCACGGCCTCGGTGCAGCACACCCGCGAACAGTAGGGCCGCTCGGGCTGGCGGCTGCCCACGCACTGGATCATCACCACCCGCTCGGGGGGCGCATCCCTTTCCAGGCGCTCTTCCAGCTCCCGCTGCGTGATCACCCTGGGGTCCTCCCCGTACAGGAACTCGCTCACTGCCAGCTCCTGAGCCCCGGTGGCCACGATGATCACCCCGTGGCGGATCTCCTGACCCTCCCCGCCGTCGGGCCCGCCCCCAGCCCCGCTCAAGCGAGTGACGAAGTTGCCCACGAACCCCCTGGTCTCGGCCACCTCCGCTCCCAGAAAGACGCGGATCCCCGGGTGCGCCTCTACCTGGCCGATCTGCTCGTCCAGAAAGCGCTGCCAGTCGAACCCGTCGGCGCTGCGCCGGATGTGCCGGAGGTTTCCCCCCAACTCGGCGTTCCGCTCCACCAGCGACACCGAGAAGCCCTGGCGGGCCAGGGAGAGGGAGGCGGACATCCCGGAGGCGCCTCCCCCGATCACCAGGGCCGAGGGGGTGACGCCCACCCTGCTGAAGGCCACCGGCTCCAGGAGGCGCGACTTGCCGACGCTGCCGCTCACCAGGGCCTTGGCCTTGCGCGTGGCCTCACCCGGATCGTCCCGATGGACCCAGGAGCACTGCTCCCGGATGTCCGCCATCTCGAAGAGGAAGCGGTTCAACCCCGCCTCCCGGATTGTCTCCTGGAAGAGAGGCTCGTGGGTGCGAGGGGTGCAGGAGGCCACGATCAGGCGGTTCAGCCCCTTCTCCGCGATGGTGCGGCGGATCGTCCCCTGGGTGTCCTGGGAGCAGGCGTAGAGAGTGTGCTCCGCGTGCGCCACCCCGGGCAGGCTCCGCGCGTGTTCGGCCACGGCCGCCACGTCCACCACCGAGGCGATGTTGGAGCCGCAGTGACAGATGAACACTCCGATCCTGGGCTCCTCGAAGGCTGTGCTCCGCTCCGGCGGGTACTCCTTGGCCGACACCTGGGTACCCCGCGCCGCCTGCAGCAGCTCGCCACAGAGCGCCGCGGCGGTGCTGCTCTCCGTGACGGTCTCCGGGATGTCCTTGGGGGCTCCGGCGGCCCCGCAGGAGAAGACGCCCTCCCGCCCGGTCGCGGCGGCAAGGTTTGGGAGGCCGCGCAGAAAGCCGAACCGGTCGCAGGCGGCCCCGGAGATCCGGGCCAGCTCCCCCGTGCCTTCCCTGGCCGTGAGGCCCACCGACAGCACCACCAGGTCGAACTCTTCCTCGACGATCCCCGCCTTGCCGCCGGGGGCGTACCGCACCCTGAGGTTGCGGCTGCCGCGGTCCTCCCGCAGCGAGGACACCTGGGCGCGCACGTAGCGGGTGCCGTCCTCCCGGGCGCGGTCGTAGAAGCGCTCGAACCCCTTGCCGAAGGCGCGCATGTCGGTAAAGAAGACGGTGGCCTCGACCTCCGGCTCGTGGTCGCGGGCCAGGATGGTCTGCTTGGTGGCGGCCATGCAGCACACCGACGAGCAGTAGTCGTTGCCGGCAGCCACATCCCGGGAGCCGACGCACTGGATCCAGGCGATGCGTGAGGGGACCCGGCCGTCGGAGGGACGCTGCAGGTGGCCCTGGGTGGGGCCGGAAGCGCTCAAGGTGCGCTCGAACTGCAGGCTGGTGAGCACGTTGGGAAAGCGCCCGAAGCCGTACTCCGACTTGCGCCTGGGGTCGAACGGCTCGTAGCCGGGGGCCAGCACCACCGCCCCCACCTCCAGCTCCCGGGTCGCGGGCTCCATGTCGTGGCGCAGGGCCTCCGGCTTGCAGGCCGCCACGCAGCGCAGGCAGCCCGAGCAGATGCCGCAGTTCAGGCAGCGCTGCGCCTCCGCACGCATCCGCTCCTCCAGGTCCGGCTGCGGGTTGCCCTGGTGATCGTACAGGCGGATGCGCTCGCGCCTGGGCCTGCGCTTCTCAGCCAGGGACGCCTTCTCCCCCTCCGGCACCAGCCGCACCGGCTGGAGGGGCTGACCCCTCAGATAGCGGTGGATGGAGAGGGCCGCCCTCCGCCCGGCGGCGATGGCCTTCACCAGGATGTCCGGCCCTTCCACCACGTCACCGCCGGCGAACACGCCGGGGCGGCTGGTGGCCAGGGTGCCGGGGTCCACCGCCAGCGTCCCCGCCGCGGTGCGCTCGATCTCCTCGGGCACGAAGGAGGCGTCCGAGTACTGCCCCACGGCCACGATCACCGTGTCCACCCGAAAGGTCAGCTCGGAGCCAGGAACGGGCAGCGGCCGCGGACCGGCCTCCCCCGGGGCCCGCTGCAGCCGCACGCACCTTACAGCGCACGCCGCACCGTCCTGCGTCTCCACCCGGCTCACCGTGGTCCGGTACTCCACGGCAATGCCCTCCAGGCGGGCGGCTTCCATTTCGTCGGGATCCGAGCCCACCTCCTCTTCGCTCAGCATCTCCACGCAGCGCACCCAGTCCGCGCCCAGCCTCCCGGCGGTGCGGGCGATGTCCAGGGCGGTATTGCCGCCGCCGATCACCACGACCCGCCGGCCCACCGGAACCTGCCGGCCCATCTTCACGGCCTTCAGGAACTCGATTCCCAGCAGGACCCCCGTCTGCGCCTCCTCCATGCCCGGGACCGGGACCCGTTTGCCCTTGGGCGCCCCGGAGGCCACGAAGATGGCCTGGTACTCCTTTTGAAGCGCCGCAAAGGAAACGTCCTGGCCCACGGCGGTGTCCACCCGGATCTCCACCCCCGAGCTGCGGATGAAGCCGACGTCCCGCTCCACCACCTCCGGAGGCAGGCGGAAATCGGGGATGGCCAGCCGCAGCATCCCTCCCGGAAAGGATGAGGCCTCGTAGACCGTGGTGGCGTATCCAAGAGCTCTCAAGGCGTAGGCGCAGCTCAGGCCGGCCGGGCCAGAGCCGATCACCGCCACGCGCTCGCTGCGGGTGGGGGCGGGAGGCTCCCCCTGCTCATCCGGGGCGTGCTCGAAGACGAAGCGCTTGATGGCGCAGATCGACACCGCCCCGTCAAGGTCGGCCCTGTTGCACTCGCTCTCGCAGGGATGGGCGCACACCATTCCGCAGGAGCCCACGAAGGGGTTGGCCTGGCGAATCAGCGCCAGCGCCTCGGGGTACCGCCCCTCCGCCGCCAGGGCCACGTACCCGTGGGCGTTCACGCCGGTGGGGCAGCCCAGACGGCACGGGGACACCCCGTTCTTGTCCACGGCGTAGACGTTCGGGATGGCTTGCGGGTACAGGCGGTAGACGGCCTTCTGCCTGGAGAGGTTGCCGTCGAAGCTGCGCTCCACCCACACGGGACAGGCGGCCTCGCAGTCGCCGCAGCCGTTGCATTTCTCCTCGTCCACGAAGCGCGGGTGCTTCAGCACCGTGGCGTGGAAATCCCCCGGCCGGCCGGTCAGGGCCTGGAGCTCGGCGTTGCTGATGATCTCCACGTTGTGGTGCCGTCCCGCCTCTACCAGCTTGGGCGAGATCATGCACATGGCGCAGTCGTTGGTGGGGAAGGTCTTGTCCAGGCGCGCCATGTTTCCGCCGATGGCGCTCTGGCGCTCCACCAGGTACACCTTGAAGCCGGCGTTGGCGCAGTCCAGGGCCGCCTGGATCCCGGCGATGCCGCCGCCGGCCACCAGGACGGCGCCCACCTTCCCCTCCCCCGTCGCGGATACCATCCCGGGGACCTCTCTCTCCTCTCCCTCAGCGCCCATGGCTGCCCGCCGTTTCTTCGAGCGCCTCTTCCATGTGAAAGGGAACCACCTGGTGCGCCAGGCCGATCTTCGAGCCGGGCACGCCGAACGCCAGCGCCGCAAGCTGCGTCACGAACAGCACCGGCAGCCTGCGGGAAATCCCGAAGCGCTCACCCACCTCGGGCTGCCGCACGTCCAGGTTGTTCTGGCACATCGGGCAGGAGACGGCAATGCAGTCC
The DNA here is from genome assembly GCA_964490725.1 of uncultured Spirochaetaceae bacterium. Classification (GTDB taxonomy): domain Bacteria; phylum Spirochaetota; class Spirochaetia; order SZUA-6; family DRHE01; genus CAZBDU01. The sequence continues at coordinate 11,021 of CAZBDU010000057.1, forward strand.
GCTCCGCCGGCCTCCGCGTCCTTCAGGATCGCCGCAATCAGACGGTAGGACACCTCCTCCGCGGTGACGAACAGGCCGGCGCCGCAGCACTCCGTCCTGCTGCCCCACTCCACAGAAGTGGCCCCCAGCGCCTCGGTCACCAGGTCCATGGATACCGGCCATTCCCGGTCATCGAAAGGTGGCAGGCCCCGAACCCTGGTGTTGAGGCACCCGTAGTAGCAGGCCACGCGCAGCCCCTCGAGGGGCCGGCGCACCCGGGCGCGGATTCTCGCCACGCCCACCACGTTCACCAGCAGGTCCAGCAGGTTACGCACCCGGACGCGCCCCCGATAGGCAGGCCCGGCGCCGGCAGGGCGCTCCGCCTGGACCTCCCCCTGGCGGCGGAACTCCAGCTCCGCCGAGACCAGGCGGTGGTAGCAGGCGGCGCAGGGCGCCAGCACCTCCGAGTAACCCTGCTCTTCCGCCAGAGCCAGGTTTCGCAGGGCCAGGTCCAGGCCCAGGGCCGGGTCCATGGCGTGCGCCGAGGAGGCCCCACAGCAGCTCCAGTCTTTCAGCTCCGGACAGGGTAGCTCCAGGGCCTCCGCGACGCGGAGCAGGCTGTCGCGAAACGGCCTGGAGGAGGCCTCCAGCGTGCAGCCCGGGTACAGTGCTACCGCCGGGGCGCCGTCGATCGTGTCAGAACCCATCGGCGAAAACCCTTCACATGCGGCGGCGGCGCCAGGCGCAGCCGCCCCCGGCTCAACAGGCGCAGCGCCAGGGAGGCGTTGTGCAGCGGCTGGCGGATCGCCAGGTTGTGCTCCCCCATGACCCGCAGCTCGTGGACGCGCCCCCGGCGCTTCAAGTCGCGCAGGAAGCTTCGGTGGAAGCTTAAGACCCGAGGCGCAGGACAACCTTTAAGACCGGGATTCCAGCGCGCCCGCAGCTGGTCGAACAGGCCGGGGATGTCGATGTCGTTGGGGCAGCGAGTGGCGCAGGTGCAGCAGGCCGCGCACATCCACACCGTGTTCTCGCCACGCACCCGCTCCTCCTGCCCCAGGGCCAGGAGATGCATCACCTGGTGAGGGGGCATGGTCATGGCGAACGCCGACGGGCAGCCGGCACTGCACTTGGCGCACTGATAGCAGAGGGCCGCATCCTGTCTCGGGTCGCGAACGGTCTTCACTGGCGCGCCTGTTCCCGGCCTCTTCACCGCCGCGCTGCCGCCGGACCGCCGGTGTTGCTCTTCCTCTGCAGCCGCGGTGGGTCGAGGGGTAGGGAATCGCCTCCCCAAAAGCGAATTAGATTGGTTAGGTTAACATACCTAACGATCCTTGTCAACTTTTTGTGCGGCTGATTCGGGGGATTCCAGGGGTGCGGGGATTCAAGGGTTCAGGGTGCGCCTCAGCGGCGTACCGACCAAGCACACAAGCGGGGCAGGGGGATTACCAGGTCCGCGCCAATGACGGAGGGCCAAGAGGAATCAGATGCAGTCCCCCGGTCACATGCCACGTTCGACGGCCTCTGCCCCGATGATCAGGCCTACGATTTCATCCGGATGTGTTTGCTTTGTGATTCGCTCTCCCACTTTCTTGCCCCGGCGTAGAGGCTGGCGCCTCCTATCACCACCGCAACGATCGCGTCCAGGAGAAACGGAGCTCCGGCGTCGCCCTTGCCGGTAACATACTTCAGTACATAAACGGTACCCGCCAGGGTAGCCAGAAACGAGGAACGCATATAGATGCGGACCAGACGCCGCCTGACATTGATCCCCGCTTTGACCGCCGCGTCGATGTTGCCGCCGATCGCGTAGGTATGTTGGCCAAACTGCGTTCGTCTCAGGATGAACGCCACAACCATGATGACGAGAAACGTGATCGCCACCACGTTGGGAATGATTTCCAGTACTTTCTGTCCCCGCTGGACAACCGGTCTTTGAAACAGAGACAGAGCTTTCGACGGAGCGACGTAGAAGAAGAAACCATTCCCGATAGCGTTTGCCAGGTGAGGAAGGTTCTTGGCCCACACTCCTCCCAGCAGAAGCTCGGAGAAGCCGTGACTGATGCCGAACATCGCGAAGGTAGCGATGAACGGAGGCACATCCAGACGGGCCACCAGGGTTCCATTTATGAATCCCGGGATCAACCCGACAACCAGGGTAATCCCCAGACCCAAGGCGATGCTTGCCACCGGGTCCATGCCTAGGCTGGTGAAGGCAGCGACCAACTTGGCAGCCATGACCGTAGCAAGGCCCATCACGAACCCGACAGACAGATCGATTCCGCCCGTGATGATTACCAGAGTCTCGGCCGTGCCGAGCAAAAAGATGGGTGTTCCGAAAAACAGGATGTTCTGGATCACCCTGAGGCTGAAAAACCCCTTGCCATCGGCCAGTTCCAATATGGTACAAGGACGGGCATCGATATGGTGCAGACCCCGGAGGGGCGGCTGAAGATGCTCGTATTCACCGGCGAGAGCTCCCCCGAAACGGCCAGAAGGATCCTGTACTCCGGATGCGACCTGCGGGTCACCGACTACCAGAAGCTCTTTCGGTTGAAGAGGGACCACGGGTTCTCCCACCATCTGGCCGTGGCCCAGGGGGATATCACCGCAGAGCTCAAGGAGCTGTGCGCGTACTATGGCATCGAGCACATCTGCCTCGACGGCTGAGCTCCGCGACCCAGAATGAGAGCGATCCTGCCCCTGCCGGATTTCCTCACCTCCCTGGCTTCGCTCCGGGAACAGCAGCGTCTGAGAACGACGCTTCTCGGTGTGGGACCGATGTCCAAACGGATCGTTCGGCTCACCCTTCAGATTGCGGGGCGCAGGGACTTTCCCGTCATGTTTATCGCCAGCAGAAATCAGGTCGATCTTGAGGAGTTGGGCGGAGGATACGTCTGTTGCTGGGATCAACGATCTTTCGTGGAGACCATCGGAGAGCTGGCTGGCGAGGTCGGCTTCTCCGGGCTCTGCTACGTCTGCCGAGATCATGGAGGCCCCTGGCAAAGAGACGCTGAGCTCCAGGCCAGACTGACTGCAGAGTCATCCATGGAGATAGCCAGGCGCTCCTATCTCGAAGACCTGGTGCGGGGATTCGACCTCCTGCATATCGATCCGACCAAGGATCCCCGCCCTCAAGGCAGGAACCTGGATACCGTGATCAAGAGAACAGCAGCTCTGATCGAATATGTAGAGGGAGAGCGGCGGAAACGGGGACTGCCTGAGATAGCCTACGAGGTCGGCACGGAGGAGACCAGCGGGGGTTTGACCGATCCGCAGGTGTATGAGTCATTCATAGCCAGGCTCAACGCGATCCTGGCCGCCAGGAATTTGCCGCGGCCGGCGTTTATCGTCGGTCAGACCGGCACCCTGGTTCGTATGACCGAGAACGTGGGAACCTTCGATCCCGGAGCTGCCGAGACACTGTCCCAGGTGGCCACAAAGCATTGCGTGGGATTGAAAGAGCACAACGCCGATTACCTGGAAGATTCGCCCCTGTTGCAGCATCCCCATTTGGGCATTGCGGCAGCCAACGTGGCGCCCGAGTTCGGAGTGGAAGAGACCAAGGCCTACCTGGAGCTGGGCCGTGTTGAAGAGGCGGGAAGGGACAGAGGCCACCTCTCCTCGAGCTCGAACATCATCGATATCGTCATGAGGAAATCCGTGTCCAGCGAACGCTGGAGAAAATGGATGGTTGGAGATGCGCGAACTATGGCCGTGGAAGAAGTAGAGCGAAACGACCGGTTGCGGCTGCAGATTGCCCGCATCTGCGGCCATTACGTTTTCCGGGAACCCGAGGTTGTGGAGGGACTCGCACACTTGCGGCGAAATCTGGCTGTGCTGGGAATCGACCTGGACAGATACGTAGATTGCCGGCTCGAAAAGTCAATCGACCGCTACGTCACTTGTTTCAATCTCGAGGGCCTGACGGCAAGAGTGCTCGCGCAGACGTGAGCGGGTGATACGAGGCAGAATCGTCCCGCAGTCGAAATCGTGCCCTTCCGGTTCCGGGTCCTTTCCGCCCCGCGGCCCTCCACGACCGCTGCCACGCTCCGGAGCGTGATTGGCGGGGACAGATCGGAGAAAGCAAGCCGGAGACGCGGGACCGCCCGCGCCTCCGGGAATGTCTCAGTGCAGCATGCGCACGGTGTCGCTGCCCTCGATCGGGACGCCGCCGTAGGTCAGGCCCTGCAGAACGCCTTCGGTGGAGGCGGAGCTCAGGGAGGTCTCCTCGTGGCGGAAGTGGAACACCAGGTCGATGTCACCGTCGCCGTCCACGTCCTCCTCGTGCCGCCTGGCCACCCCGGACTTCTTGTCCACGTGGGCCTCGCTGGCCCCTTCGAAGGTCACGGAGGTGTGGTCCACGCTCCGGGCATCGAAGGCCTCGGTGCTCAGGATGGCCACCGGGATGACTCCGTTGTCGTTCTTGGCGTTGATGGAGTTGGGATCGCTTCCCGGCTTGATGTCGATGCTCACCAGGATCTTCCCGATGACCGTGATGAACGCCTGCGGTATGGGACGCGACTGGGCGGTCCCGCCTGGATCCAGGAAGTTGACCGCCGCCGCCTCGGCGTCCACCGGGAGATCGGCTCCGTCCTGTGACGACTTGGCTGCAAAGCTGACGCTGAAGGTCTCATCCGAGGCCAGCCGGCTGTTGAGGTTGCCCACGTAGCGGCCCACGTCGAGCCAGGTGATGGTGGTCTGCCCGGTCCCCGGGTCGGTCACCACGCTGTCCGGAGTGATGCTGAAGCTCCCCTCCTCCACGATGTACTCCCGGGTCACTTCCACCACGTCCACGGCCGACGGCGCGGTGCTGGAGACCACTTCCGTGTAGATCTGGTCGTAGAGATCCTGAAGGTTCTCGGCCGTGGGAGCCTCGTAATACTGGCCCCCCGTCTGGCCGGCCATCATCTGCAGCCGCGAGGGGTTGACGTTGCTACCCAACCCGATGGTGTAGATTCGGTAGCCCTGGCTCGCGGCGTAGTTCACCCAGGTGTTCAACAAGGATGAAGGCCAGCCGGAAGTGTCCACTCCATCCGTCAGAAAGATGACGGCGGGCGCCGATTCCGGGCGCGGGTCGGCATCCAGCATGCGGACGCTCTGCAGCAGACCCAGGGTTATGTTCGTGCCGCCGTTTGCGTCTACCGCGTCTATCTGGTTCTTCAGCTCGGCAAAATCGTTCGTCAACGTGTCGCTGACGGACAGTGGCGGACCAGGAGGGGTATACATGCTGCCGGGACTCGGATAGGGCGCTGTGGAGGGGTAGGTGAAATCGATGTCGTTGTCCCAGCTCACCACAGCGGCCCGGTCCACCGCCGGGTCCAGCCTGTCCACGAAATCCTTCGCGGCGGTCATTCTCAGGCCGGTGGGATCGCTGCCGGTCTGCGGGTTCGTGGGCACGCCCATGCTCCCGGAGCTGTCGATAGCGAACACGATATCCAGGGGCATGGCAGTGGTCACGGTGCCGCCGTAGCCGGTGACCTGGATCGTCACGGTGGTGACCTCGTTGCCCAGGCCCAATCCCTGGAGGTAGATTTCCGCCGGCGCTGCGCTCTTGGTGATCTCCAGATCGGACTGCAGCGCGTTCAAGACCCTGGCTCCTCCGCCGGCTGCCACGTCCTGCTCGACGCTCCTGGCCTGCGGGTCGTCCAGCAGCCCGAAGGGTCCGGAGCATCCCACGTAGAGAGCCGCCGCCGGCAGCGCCAGCGCAAGAAGCAGGACGAGGGCGCGACTGCTTCGCTTTCCGTTCACTTTTTCCTCCTCGCATTGCGAACAGCGATAGAAAACCCGGCCGGACAGGCCGGGAATACCCAGCGACACAGCAACCCGTGCCGGAATGCAATCACAGTGCTGTGTCCCCACCTGCTATTGTATATGCCTGCGATCCCAAGCGCAACCGTTTTCGCTCCCGAGCGCGGATCGGCCCGGGTCCGCGCGGGTCCAACGCGGGTCAACGCGGGTCCACACGGATCCACGCGGATCCACGCGGGCCCAACGCGGGCCCAACGCCTCACCCTTTCCGGAACAGATCCTCGATCTCCCGGCGGTAGAGCTGGCTCACGGCCTGCCGTTTCACCTCCTGCTTGCTGGAAAGCTCTCGACCCACCTGAAACGGACGGGCCAGAAGCCTGAAACGGGAGACCTGCTCGAAGGCCTTGAACCCGTTTCTCACGCTGATGAGCCTGCGAATCTCGCGCTCGATCACTGCGTTGATCTCCGGCTCCCTTATGAGGGCCTCCAGCTCCGTCTGGGCGATGCCGCTCCTGGAGGCGTAGCCGGAAAGCTCTTCCGCATCCGGCACGATCAAGGCGGCCAGGAACTTCTGGTCCTGCCCGAGAACCACGGCCTGCTGAATGTAGGAGGAGGTTCTCAAGGCGCCTTCGATGGGCCCCGGCTCGACATTCTCACCGGTTCCCAGCACGATGGTGTCTTTGGCCCTGCCCGTGACGATCAGCTCCCCCGTGCGGGTGAGGGTGCCCAGATCGCCCGTGTTCAGCCACCCCTGGGGAGAGAGCACCCGGGCGGTCCTTTCCGGATCGTGGTAGTACCCCAGCATGATCTGAGGCCCTCTGGCCAGGATCAGCCCTTTCCTTCCCGCGGGCAGCCCGGCCATTGTCTCGTCCACGATGCGGATCTCGGTGCCCGGAATGGGCCGCCCCACCGTACCGCGAACAGAGCCGGCCTGGCGCTGCAGGGTCAGCAGCGGCCCCGACTCGGTGAGGCCGTAAGCCTGCAGGAGAAGGACTCCCGCCGCCGAGAAGAAATCGGCGACCGAGGGCGGAAGGGTGGCGCCGGCGGAGAACCCGGCGACAAAACGCCCCCCAAGCCTCCGCTCGATGGGAGCGAAGGCCAGCCGGTGCGCCAGCAGGCGCAACGGCGTGAGGAGGAGAAACGGGAGCACCGCCAGGCCGGCATCGAGGGCCCGAATGCGTTTGCCGAAGCGAGGCAGGCGGCCCAACAGCAGGCTCCGGAGATAGAAATGGGCCTTGCCGACGCCCACGAAGAAGGTGAAGAGCCCCCTGCTGACCGGCCCCCCGGAGCGCACCCGGCGATAGACACCCGCCCTGATCCCTTCCCAGATCCTGGGCACCGACGCCATCCAGTGCGGCCGCAGATCCGCGAAGTCCGCGAGCATGATCCTGGCGACCGCCTTGGAATAGGCCGTGGTGGCGGCCACTCCTATGGCAAGATACTCCATGATCCTTTCGAAGGAATGCCAGATGGGCAGAACGCTGAGACAGATGTCTCCCGGCCGCGGCCGCACGATGCCGGGGACGCTGCGAACCTGGTGCAGGAAGCTGCCGTGGCTCAGCATGACCCCTTTGGGTTGGCCGGTGGTGCCGGAGGTGAAGATGATCGTGGCCACGTCGCCGGCCTTGCTCCTATTCACCTCCCTCTCGAAGCACTCGGGGTCACGTTCGCCGTAGCGGGTGCCCTCCGCCAGCACCTCCGGGGTGGCCACGATTCGAATCCTTGCGGTCTTCTCTGGAAGCTCCTTGGGGCGGTAATCGGGGTCCATGACGACGATTCGCTCCAGGGCCGGCAGCTGCCCTGCCAGAGCAAGAAGGGAGCGCAGCTGCCTTTCGTCCTCCGCCAGGGCGGTCTTGCAGCTGGTGAGTCTCAGGATGGCCAGTATCTCCTGAGGCAGCGAATCGCAACCCCTGGGCACGTCGATGGCGCCGATGCTCAACAAGGCCAGATCGTACAGGAGCCACTCCCGCCTGTTGTCGGCTATCACTGCCACCCTGTCCTCTCTCCTGACGCCCAGGCTGTACAACCCGCAGGCCACCGTCCTGACCTGCCCGTAGAGGTCCCTGTAGGAGGTGGACTGGAACCGGCCCTGCGCGTCCCGGTAGAGCTGGGCGATTTGGTCCGGATAGCGCTCCACGGTAGCGCGCAACATCCGGGGAATAGTCTCTTCCATGCTTGCCTCCTTTGCGGAAAGAGACGCAAGTTCCGTGCCAAAGAAAGGCAGGCACCCGCGAGGGCGTCTTTCGAACCGGACGCTACCCCTTCACGCCGCCCATGGTCATGCCCTTGATGATCTGCTGCTGGGCGATGAAATAGATGATCGAAACCGGGATGATTCCCAGGAAGACCCCCGCGCCGATCAGGGTGGGGAACGTCCCGTACTGACCCCGCAGCTGGGCCAGGGACACGATCATGGTCTGCATCCGCGGACTCTGCAGGATCATGATCGGCAGCAGCAGGTGGTTCCACATCCACGCAAAGTTGATCAGGCTCACGGTGATCACCACCGGCTTCGCCAGGGGAACGATGATGGAGAAGATGATCCCCATCGTGGAGGCGCCGTCGATCTTGGCGGCGTCGATGAGGGAATCATGGATGCGCTTCAGGTAGGCGGCAAGCTGGTACACGGTGACGGGGATGCCGAACACCGTGTAGGCCAGGATCAGCCTGACATACTGATCCGTGAGCCGAAAGTCGTTCATCATCTTGAAGAAGGGGTAGAGGATGACCTGGATCGGCACCATCATGGCGGCGATCATGAAGACGAACAGGGTGTCGCGGCCGCGGAACCTCGTCTTGGTGGCTCCGCAGGCGGCGAAGATGCAGACCACAAAGCACAGCACCACGGCCCCGAAGGTCGTGACCACGGAGTTGAGGAAGGTCCGGGGAACGTTGGCCCGTCTCCAGGGGGGAAGAACCCGCCTTCGAGAACGAAGCGCTTCTGAACGTCCTTGCGCAGCAGGTACTTCAGGTAGGACACCGCTTGATCGACGTTCTTGGACCACTTGGCGATGCCGAAGGCGTAGCTGCCCCAGACGGGGATGGTGTCGGCCAGCGGTCCCGGCGAGACGCCCTGGAGGGGAAAGTTGCTCTCGATCCTGGGCAGCTTCATGACGCCGAAGTTGTCATAGCCCATGGAGTCGCCCCAGAGCTTCCAGTTGAATGCGTCGCCCAGCAGCGAGACGAAGAATGCCCCATCGCCGTTGATGAACATGTCCTGGGCTTCCGGAGTGACCGTGGTCATGGCGGCGCCCTTGTTGAACCAGCCGCGCTTGTTCATGTCATCCAGCAGGTAGACCACCGAGGACTGGCTGCCGTCGACCCAGCTGTTCGTCCCCCGGTAGATGGCGACCTGCTGTTCCTTGGTCATGACCTCGTTCATCAGCGCGCTCCACAGCCAGAGTATGCCGTACTCCTTTCCGCCCAGGGCGATCGGTTCCTTGCCCGCCGCCCGCACCGCCTTGACCGCCCTGTCCATGGCCGACCAGGTGGTCGGGGGGCCGTTCATATCGAGACCGGCCTGTCTGAAGACCGCCTTGTTATAGTACACCATGTGCCCGTTGGAGGCCGTGGGCATGGCCAGCAGCTCCTTGCTGCTGTCGAAATCGTTGTAGTAGATGTCGTACCCGATGACGCGGCCGATGATGTCGTCGAACTTGCCCCGCAGGTCCAGCAGCACATTCTTGTACTTGATGGTGGACAGCCCGGCTTCCATCAGCAGCAGATCGGGGCCGTCGCCGGCGGTCACGTAGCCGCCGAGCTTCTGATGATAATTCATTCGCACTGCATGGACAGACGAACGTTCCGTCATGCACCTCCAGGAACCTGTGTATTGAAGCTCAGTGGCCTGGCCATCACCCCCTTTCCCAGCGCCCGCTCTCACCCCTGCAGGTAGTTCCGTCGCAGCGAGCCGATCAGCGGCGACAGGCCCATCAGTCCGTCCTCCGTGACGATGAATCCCTCTTCGATCCTGTTGGAGCCCACCTCCGGCATACCGAACAGGCTGACGTCGAAGTTGATCCCGATCCCGGCCGCGAACCCGGCGGTTGTGCGTTCGTCCGGATAGGGAGACTCAGCCTCTGAGAGGCCGTTGCCGTGGATGGGCGGGTACAGGTCGTATCTCTCCAGGCCGTTGTCCTTGAAGTACTGCCGGATCCTGCGCACCACCTCCCTCTGGACCACCCCGGGCCGCACGCTCCTCACCCCCAGGTCCTCGGCCTCTACCAGGTGATGGATGAGCCGTCCCTGCTCCCTGGTGGGCTTGCCGCCGGCCACGTACGGCCACTCGTCCGAGGCGATGTACCCTCGTACTGGACCGCCAGGGCGTACATGACCAGCTCGCCCCTGCGGATCACCTTCTCGGAGGGGCGGCCCACCACGGTGTTGGTCCGCTCGCCGGTGCAGAACACAGAGAACACCACGTGCTCGGCTCCCGCGTCCCGGGCCGCCTTCTCGCCGATGGCGGCGGCCTGGATCTCGGTCAGACCGACGATATCCGAGTCCAGGACCGCCTTGTAGCCGGTGTCGCAGATCCTCCAGGCATGCTCGAGGAGCTCCACCTCCGCGGGAGACTTCAACAGGCGCATCCGGTAGAGAACGGAGTCGCCGTTCTCGACGACCGCCTCGCCGATCATGGAGGTGAGGCGCTGGTAGAGAACGACCGACATGGCGCCGATCCCCGACATCTTCACCCGGAGCTGCCTCTTGCCCTTGCGCAGCTCTGCAACCACGTCATTCACGGTGGTGAAGTCGATGTTGGTGAAATCCACCTCCTCCGGCACGTACGACATGCCCACTTCCCGCACCAGGCGCACGTCCCTCCAGGCGGACATCTCCCGGGCGATGTGCTCGCATTCCGGAGAGACCAGAAGGATGGGCTCGGCGTCGACTCCCACCACCAGCAGGCCCCGCTCGAAGATCGGCCAGTAGTTCGACAGGTAGCGGAGGTTCTCCCGGCGATACTCGTCCCCGTAGATCATGAAGACGTCGGTGCCGTGGCGGGCCATCGTCTCTTTCAGCCTGGTGATTCGGTTCCGAAACTCCGAATCAGGAAGTCTGGCCATGTTCAACCACCTCTCCGTGCGTTTCGTATGATCTTTCCGGGCAGCACGTCCCGCAGCTCCCGGTTTTCGATCAGAAGCTGTCCGTTGACCACGAGGTGCTCCACGCCAGTGGCGAGCCTGGGCTTCTCCGCAAACACGTCCGGGTAGTCGCGCATCGACTCCAGGTCAAAGACCACCAGGTCCGCAAATGCGCCCTCGCGGAGATAGCCGCGATCGGTGAGGCCGAAGGTCTCCGCCACCCTGCTGGTGAACCGCTCCACCGCGTCCTTCAACGTCATGGTCCTCTTGTTCTTCACGTACCTGTCGATGATGCGGGGGAAGGTGCCGTAGGCGTAGGGCATGGTCCTGCCGTCGCTCTGGTAGATCGCATCCACCGCGATCACGCACATGGGGTCCTCGATCATCCGGTCGAAGTAGCTCATGTCGCCGCTGTCGTCGATGCAGGAACCCACCCCCGCCATGTACATGATGGCGCTGCCTTTTCCTCGATCAGCACCTGGCGGAAGGCCTCGTGGGTACCGATCCCGCGCTCCCGGCCGATCTCATAGAACTGCCCCGTTGTCAAGCTGGGTTTGCGGCAAGGGCCTTAGCGTGCCAGGAGCGCCGTCTTGATGGACCGGAAGCCTACCATTAGAGACATCGCCCGGGAGGCGGGAGTGTCGGACACGGCCGTGTCCCTGGCCTTTCAGAGCGACTCCCGGCTCAGCAGCCAGACCCGCGAAAAGATTCTCCAGATCGCCAGGAGGCTCAACTACGTGCCCAACCGCCTGGCCAGAACCCTCCGCTACGGGGACACCCGCACGATCGGCTTCCTGGTCAACGACATCACCGACCCGTTCTACTCGCGCATGATCCGCAGCGCGGAGGAAATCGCCCTGGCCCTGGGCTACAGCGTGCTGTTCGCGGAGAGCAACTGGCAGGCCGACAAGGAGGTCCGCATCCTCTCCAACATGATCGAGAGCCGTGTGCAGGGAATCATCGTCTGCTTTTGCGAAAAGACCCGGGAAGGTCTCGATCTGATCCAGCAGTCTAACCTGCCGGTGGTGGCGGTGGACACCGTTCCCTCCTTCTACAAGGGCTCGTTCGTCTGCAACGACATGATCCAGGCGGGCTGCATGGCGGGCCAGCACCTGGCGGAGGTGGGCTGCCGGAGACCGGCGTTCTTCAACGCCGCTCCGTCCATGGCCGGGTTCAGCTCGTTCCAGGCCTTGCTGCGAGGCTTCCGCAGACGTCTGCACGATCGGGGCATCGAGCTGCCTGGCTCCTCAGTGGTGAACGCAGACCTGACCATCGAGGGGGGGGCGCGGGCGTTCACCTCCCTGACCGACGGCGGACAGCCGGTCGACGGGGTCTTCTGTGTAAACGATCTGTGCGCCTGCGGAGTCATCGATGCGGCGGAAACGCGGGGCTACAGGATCGGCCGCGACCTGGCCGTCATGGGGATCGACAACCTGGAGCTGTCGAAAATCGGCAAGATTTCCCTCACCTCGATCGACCAGCCTTACGACACCATCATCGAGCTGGCCACGCGGGCGCTGATCAGATCCATCGAGCGCCGGGAGCCCTGCTCGATCCGCCGGAAGCTCAAGCCCACCCTGGTCGCGCGGGGCAGCACCCGCCTCGAGCGCACCCCGCAGGGCGTTCCCTGAAGGCGCGCCTTCCCTGAAGCGCTGCGGCAGCGGGCGGGGGAATCAGCCTGGACCTGGTGAGCTTCTATCCCGGCAGAATCCGGCGCTGGCCAGCGGGCCCCTGGAAGCCGCCTCCACGGGCCCGCTCTCCCCGCCGCACCCGCAGGGGATCCGCCGCCTACCCGTGGTTGCGGAGCACCGCCTGGGCGGCGGCCAGCCGTGCGATGGGCACGCGGTAGGGCGAGCAGGACACGTAGTTCATCCCCGCCCGATAGCAGAAGTCGATGGAGCTGGGCTCCCCCCCGTGCTCGCCGCAGATTCCCACCTTCAGGTCGCGCTTGGTGCTGCGGCCGCGCTGTATGCCCAGGTCGACCAGCTGCCCCACTCCCTCCTGGTCCAGGGCCTGGAAGGGATCCTTTTCCAGGATGGCCTTGTCGACGTAGTCGGGCAGGAACACGCCGGCGTCGTCCCGCGAGTAGCCGAAGGTCATCTGGGTCAGATCGTTGGTCCCGAAGGAAAAGAAGTCCGCCACCTCGGCCACCTTGTCCGCCACCAGGGCGGCCCGCGGAATCTCGATCATGGTGCCGATCTTCACGTCCACCTTGACCTTCTTCTTCTCCATGACTTCCCGGCTGATCTTCTCGGTCCGCTCCCGCAGGATGCGCAGCTCCTCGGAGGTACCGATCAGCGGGATCATGATCTCCGGAAAGACCTTGACGCCGTTCTTGGAAACCTCACAGGCGGCCTCCACGATGGCCTGCACCTGCATGTCGTAGATCTCCGGGTAGGTGATCCCCAGCCGGCACCCGCGGTGGCCCAGCATGGGGTTGAGCTCGTGAAGAGAGTCGATCTTGGCCTGCAGCTTCTTCAGGGGCACGCCGATCTTGTCGGACAGCGCCTTGGCCTCCTCGCGGGTCTTGGGTACGAACTCGTGCAGCGGCGGGTCCAGCAGCCGGACGGTCACGGGCAGGCCGTCCATGGCCTTGAAGATACCCTTGAAATCGCCCCGTTGCAGCGGCAGCAGGCGCTTGAGGGCCTTCTGGCGCGCCGGGAGATCCTCGGCCACGATCATCTCCTGGAACACCTCCAGGCGGTTCTCACCGAAGAACATGTGCTCGGTGCGGCAAAGGCCGATCCCCTCGGCCCCGAAGTCCCGGGCCACCTTGGCGTCCCGCGGCAGGTCGGCGTTGGTCCGCACGCGGAAACCCTTCTCCTTGATGGACTCGCGCGCCGCGGCCAGCCGCACCTCGTCGGCCCAGCCCAGGATGGTGCCGAGCTCCCCGGCCACCTTGGGCTGTACCAGCTTCAGCTCGCCCTTGAACACCTCGCCGGTGGCCCCGTCGATGGTCAGCCAGTCTCCTTCCTTGTAGGACTGGCCGTCGATGCTGGCGCTCTTCCCGGAGATCGTCACGGCCTTGCAGCCGGCCACGCAGGGGGTGCCCATCCCGCGGGCCACCACCGCCGCGTGGGAGGTCATTCCACCGGTGGAGGTGAGGATCCCCTGGGCCGCACTCATGCCGCCGATGTCGTCCGGGGAGGTCTCCCGCCGCACCAGCAGGACCTTCTTTCCGTCCTTGGCCCAAACCTCGGCCTCCTCGGCGGTGAACACGATCTGGCCGGAGGCCGCGCCGGGGGAGGCGTTCAGCCCTTTGGCCAGCGGCTTCACCTCCTTGCGGTGCTTGGGGTCGATCATCGGGTGCAGCAGCTGGTCGAGCTGCTCGGGGGTGACGCGCTGCAGGGCCGCTTGCTTGTCGATCAGCTTCTCCTTGACCATGTCGACTGCGATCTTCACCGCCGCCGGGCCGGTGCGCTTGCCGGTGCGGGTCTGCAGGAGATAGAGCTTGCCCTGCTGGATGGTGAACTCCATGTCCTGCATGTCCTTGTAGTGCTTCTCCAGGCGCAGCCTGACCTCCTCGAGCTGCTGGTAGATCCCCGGCTGGGAGCGCTTGAGGTCCTTCAGGGTCTTGGGAGTGCGGATGCCCGCCACCACGTCCTCACCCTGGGCGTTCATCAGGTACTCGCCGTAGAACTCGTTGGCTCCGGTGGACGGGTCGCGGGTAAAGCACACGCCGGTGCCGGAGTCGTTGCCCAGGTTGCCGAAGACCATGGTCTGGACGTTCACCGCGGTGCCCAGCAGCCCCCTGATCTCGTTCAGCTTGCGGTAGCGGATGGCCCGCGGGTTGTTCCAGGAGCCGAATACCGCGTCTATGGCCTCCCAGAGCTGCTCCAGCGGCACCTGGGGGAACTCATCTCCGGTGTCCTTCTTGAAGATCTTCTTGTAGCGGGCCACCACCTTCTTGAGGTCCTCGGCGTCCAGGTCCAGGTCCTCCTCCACGCCCTTGGCCTTCTTGACCGCATCCAGCTCCTTCTCGAAGTCGTGGTGGGGGACTCCGCGTACCACGTCGCCGAACATCTGGATGAACCGGCGGTAGGCGTCCCAGGCGAAGCGCTGGTTGCCGGTCAGCTCCGCCATCGTCTCCACGGCCTTGTCGTTCAGCCCCAGGTTGAGCACGGTATCCATCATGCCGGGCATGGACGTGGCCGCCCCGGAGCGCACGGAGACCAGGAGGGGGTCTTTGGGGTCGCCGAGCTTCTTGCCCATCATGGACTCCAGCCTGTCCAGGTTCTCCGCGACCTCCTGCTTCAGGCCAGCCGGGTACTTGCGGTCGTTTTTATAGTAGAGATCGCACACTTCCGCCGAGATCGTGAAACCGGGAGGCACCGGGATGCCCAGGTTCGTCATCTCCGCCAGGTTCGCGCCCTTGCCCCCCAGGACATTCTTCATCTGCGCCTGGCCCTCCGCCTTGCCGGCGCCGAAGAAGTAGACGTATTTCGTCTTTGCCATCTGCAACCACCTTCCAGGTCTCATTGGTATCGGATTTCCGGTCAAAATCTACGGAAATCGCTCTGTGCTGTCAAGAAAAGGCACCTGGGATGGGGAAAAAAGAGTCACCTCCGGAGAGGTGACTCCATGTTGCACACTCTAGCCTTACCTAGGGGACGTAGGAGCGCAGAAGCTGGCTGCGGGAAGGATGCTGAAGGCGCTTGAGAGCCTTCTTCTCGATCTGCCTGATCCGTTCCTTGGTCAGCTTGTAGCGCGTCCCGATCTCCTTCAGGGACATGGGCCGCCGGCCGTTCAAGCCGAAGCGGTACTGGATGATGTCGGCCTCTTTCTGGCTCAGGGTATCCAGCAGGGCGTTGATGTCTTCCTTCAACGAGCGGTCTATCACCTGCTCGTCCGGGGCGCGGTAGCCGGTGTCCTCCACGAAGTCGCTCAGCAGCGAGGAGTCCTTCTCGTCGTAGACGGGCGTGTCCAGGGACACCAGGTCCCGCGAGATGTTGATCAGCTCCGCCACGTGGTCCTCGTCCATGTTCAGCTGCCGCGCGATCTCCTCGATCTCCGGGGTCCCGCTGGACTCGGTCTGCAGCTCCTTGCGCACCTTCTCGATCTGCACCAGCTCGTTGGCCCGGTTCAGAGGCAGCCGGATCATGCGGGACTTCTCGCAGATGGCCTTGAGAATGGCCTGTCGGATCCACCACACTGCATAGGAGATGAAGTGGTAGCCCTTGTTCACGTCGAAACGCTCGATGGCGTTCATCAGACCGATGTTGCCCTCGCTGATCAGGTCGGCCAGCGGCAGCCCCTGATTCTGATACTTCTTGGCCACATTCACCACGAAGCGCAGGTTGGCCTTGATCAGCTTGTGTTTGGCCAGCTCGCTTCCCGCGGCGGCCTCCCGCGCCAGCTTCTCTTCCTGCTCGCGCGACAGGAGCGCTATCTTGTTGATCTCCTTCAGATACAGGGATAGTATGTTTTCATCACTCGCACGATTGTTTCTCGGTTGCGTGATCATGGTTGCGGTCGACGCCATTTTTTCCTCCTCAACATGAGTAAGGAGGCAAGTTCCGTGCCAAACGGACATAAGAACCGCCGGGTAGACCTTTACAGGAGAAAGAGTTGCAGCTGAAGGAGGCCAGCGAAACTCGCGCCAGGCCCCCAACGTGTCAAAAAAGCCCTATTTCATAGAGAAAACCATATGTTGTATCAAAATAAACCAATCGTCAGCTCATCCTCCCCTGGAGTGCGGCCGCAGCACGCAAGGTGAGGCAGCCCGCTGCCGCAGGGGCAGGGATCCCCGGGCTGGACCCGGGCCCCGTTGGCGAAATTAACCCGCAGCAGCGGGTCCGGCCGGCGGTCGTGCAGGAACGCCGGAAACTCGATGCGAGTGGCCTTGAACAGCGCCGACTTCTCCTCCGGGCTCTTGCCCTGGAGCGATCCGGACTCCACCAGCCGCATCCAGTACACCAGCAGCAGCTCCCGCAGCAGCGCCCGTTCTGAGGCGCTGGTCAGGCTCCGCTTCCGGGCGGCCTGCAGGTACCGCATCAGCTGGATGGAGTAGAACGCCTGCCAGTCATCCATCTCTGAAGACGGCTGCTTGGCCATGCCGTAGCAGTTGGAGAACCTCTCCAACAGCTCACGGGTGTGCCTGTCCCTCCGCAGCCGCAGCAGCGATATCCAGCTGCGCACCGCCGAGTTCGACAACCCCAGCCTCCTCAAAGCAATGCCCATGTAGAACAGCAGCCGGGGAAGCTCCCCCCCGCAGTTCACCGGACACCTGCGCAGCGCCCTCGTGAAGTACACGATGGCACCCCCCGGGTCGTGCCGGGATAGTCGCTGCAGGGCGACGTGAATGTCGATCGTCCAGGTTGCCGGTTCCCCTGCCACTAACAGAAAGATACTAAACTGCTGCGGCAGGGACAAACCCGGCCGGCTCCAGCATCTGCCGGCCAATTTTGTGTTGACGCGCCGAGCCGGGATTTCGTATATTCCTACCAGCCAAATCTGTCCAGCGGACCATTAAACTCAAAGTCAAGGTCAGGAGGAGAAGGGAATGAAGATCAAACCCCTCGGAGATCGTGTGCTTGTGAAGATGATCGAAGGCGAAACCAAGACAGCCGGAGGCATCTACATTCCCCAGACTGCCCAGGAAAAAACCCAGGAAGGGGTGGTTCTGGCGGTGGGCGACGACGAGTCCATCAAGGTCAAGGTGAAGGATCGGGTCATCTACGACAAGTATGCCGGGTCCACCATCAAAGTCGAGGGAGAAGAGCAGCTCATCGTCAAGATGTCCGACATCCTGGCTGTGATTCAGTAGCGGCCGCTGACCGCCTGGCGGCGGGCCTGCTAAGAGGATGGAGGGAGCACGTCGGTGCTCCCTTTTTTTTGGCGCATGGCCACGATGAAATTCTCGAACGCCTCGCTCACCTGGGCGGTGCCGGCAATCACTCTGCGTGCCGGTGGCAGGGAAGAGAGGAAATAGGAGCCATAGCTGCGGCTCACGATCCGGGAATCCAGGATCACCACCGCCCCGCGGTCGGTCTGCCTGCGCATCAGGCGCCCGAAGCCCTGGCGCAGGCGGATGATGGCGTCCGGGAGTGAGAGCTGCCAGAACGGCTCCCCCCCCCGCTGCCGGATGGCCTCCATCCGCGCCTGCAGCACCGGGTCCGTAGGGACGCGGAACGGCAACCTGGCCACCACGACCACTTCCAGCGCCTCCCCGGGGGCGTCCACTCCCTCCCAGAAGGAATCGGTGGCCAGCAGCACGCTCCCGGTGGTGCCCACGAACGAGCCCAGAAGCCGGTGGCGATCGTCCTGGCCCTGCCGGAGCAGGGGTATGCCCTGCTCGGCCAGCGGCGCCTGGATGGCTCTGGCGGCCTCCTGCAGGGCGGCATAGGAGGTGAACAGGACCAGCGCGCGGCCTTCGGAGATGGACAGCAGCTCCTGCAGCGTCTCGGCCACGTAGCCTGGGTAGCCTTCGCTGTCCGGGGCGGGTGCGTCGGAGGGGATCGCCAGCAGGACGTTGCGTTCGTAGTCGAAGGGGGATGGGAAGATCCGCTCTAGAGGCTCCCTGCCCGTGCCGGCAAGACCCAGGCGGGACTTCCAGTACTCGAAGCTGCCGCCCACCGTCAACGTGGCCGAGGTGAACACCAGCGTGCCGTACGGCTCGTAAACCGCCTCCCGCATCACCGGAGCGATGTCCAGGGGGGTGAGGACCAGCCGCGCGAACCGTTCCCCCCGGAAGCTGCGCCGCGCCTCCAGCCAGCACACCTCCTGCGGGCTCTCCCCCGCCCGCTGCAGGCGCCCGCACAGCTCGGCCACCCGCAGCAGCCGCCGGAGCTGCAGGCGGCTTTCGCTCGCCACCGTGCTCTCCCGTTCCTCCTCCGAGAGATCCTCCAGCGCCCCCTCGAACAGGCCTCCCAGGGTGGCGACGGCCCGCCCCAGCTCGTGGAGAGGCTCGTAGAGGTCCGAAAGCCCCTGCTCGTCGATCCGCAGAGCCCCCGCGCCGGCCAGCAGCTCCACCGCCAGGCGGTCCAGCGTTTCCGCCCGCTCGCCGATTTCCTCCAGGCTGCGCCTCATCTCCGCCACCGCCGGGCCGCGCGCTCCCAGCCGGGCCAGCCCCAGAAGCAGCCCCGCCTCCCGTCCTTTCCTGCGCCGCAGGAGCCTGCCTGCGTACTTGGCGATCTGCAGACGGCTGAAAGACTCGGAGAAATAGGAGGTGGCGCTTCGTTCCAGGTTGTGCGCCTCGTCGAAGACGATGTGCTGAAAAGGGGGCAGCACCGCCGAGCCCTCGAACCCGGACCCACCCAGGCGCATCGCCAGGTCCGAGAACAGCAGGTGGTGGTTGGTCACCAGCAGCCTGGCGGCGGCGGCCTCCCGGCGGGCCCGCAGCACGAAGCAGCCTTCCCGGTTCAGGCAGCGCAGCCCGCCGCAGGCGTCCGCCTCGGAACAGACCCGCGACCACAGCTCCTCCCCCACGTAGAAGGGAAGGTCGCTGCGGTCCCCGGTGGCGGTGGCGCGCCCCCACTCGGCGACGCCCCGCAACGCCTCGTCTTCCTCGGCAAAGAGGTCCAGCTCCTCCAGCGCTTCGGCCAGCCGTGTCCGGCACAGGTAGTTGCCCCTGCCTTTCACCAGGCAGGCGCCCGGGTCCCTGCCCAGCATGCGCACCACCAGGGGGATGTCCTTCTCGATCAGCTGCTGCTGGAGGTTGATGGTGGCCGTGGTGATCACCACGCGCTGGCCGTTTTGGATCACCCACTGAGCGGCGGGGAGCAGATAGGCCAGCGACTTTCCCACCCCCGTGCCTGCCTCCGCCAGACAGATCGAGGCGCGGTTGAACCCGGAGGCAACGAAGCGCAGCATCTCCACCTGGCTTTCCCGTTCCTCGAAGTCCGGCACCTGTCCGTCCAGACTTCCGCCGGCCAGCAGGTGGCCGGCCAGCTCCTCGACCGGGAGCGGCGACGCCTCTGCCCGTACGATGGGCTCGGCCACCACGTAGACGTTCTGCACCCGGTTGTCGACGATGAAGAATCCGATCCCCTGGGCGCCCAGGCGGGAGGCCACGCGGAAGTCCGCCTCGCTGGGGGTGAGCTTCCCCGAGGGGTGGTTGTGGATCACCACGTCGCCGCTCTCCGCGTAGGCGGAAAGGGCGGGGACGGCCTCGGCGCTGCCCCGGGCCGCCGTGACGATCCGGGACACCTTCCCCTCCCGATCCAGGTGACCCACCAGGAAGACCTCGTTGCCCCCGGCTTCCCGGATCACCTCGCGGAGCTCCCGGCCGACTCCCTCGGTCAGCCTTTCCTGAACGGTCATGGTCCCGCGGCGCGCCTCATCGGCGGTCCGCCAGCAAGGAGAGCAGCGCCGACAGCAGAGCGGCCAGGGCAGGCTGGACCTGCCTTCCCACCTCCACCACCTCCCGGTGGCTCAGCGGCTGATCCAGCACCCCGGCGGCCATGTTGGTGACGCAGGATATGCCCAGCACCTCCAACCCCAGGTAGCGGGCGGCAATGACCTCGGGCACCGTGGACATCCCCACCAGGTCCGCCCCCAGCGCCGCGGCCATGCGGACCTCCGCAGGGGTCTCGTAGGAGGGTCCCGGAAACGCGGCGTAGACCCCCTCCTCCAGCGCGGCGCCGGAAGCCCGGCGCGCCAGGTCGCGCAGTTCCTGCGGGTAGGCGTAGCTCATGTCGGGGAAGCGCGGCCCGTAGCCGGCCGGGTTGGGTCCGCGCAGTGGATTCATGCCCATCAGGTTGATGTGGTCGCGGATAAGCACGAGCTGCCCGGGCCGAAAGGAGCGCCGGACGCCGCCCGCGGCGTTCGTGATCACCAGCGTCTTCACCCCCAGGGCGTGGAGCAGGAAGACCGGCAGCACCAGGTCCTCCGGCGCGTGTCCTTCGTAGTAGTGGAACCGGCCTGCCAGAATGGCCGCGCCGGCGCCCAGCTTCAGCATCCCCCGGTGACCCTCCACGGTGGGCCTCGGGAACCCGCTGATGTCGGCAAAGTCGATCTCCCGCCCCTCGCTCTGCTGCGCGAAGTCGCCCAGCCCGGAGCCCAGGATCAGGCCAGTAGCGGGCCGTTCCTCCGGGCAGTACAGGCGCACGGCATCAAGCGCCTGCTCGACCCTCTGCCGGAAGCCAGCCTGCATCGTTGCTCCCTCCTGCCCGCGGCCCCGCCTCGGGCCTCAGGCCACGGTAGAATACAGATCGGCCGGATCGCGGAAGAACCCCACCCGCACCACCCGGCCCAGCTTCTGCAGCAGCCGCCAGTTCCACCTGGCCTGCAGCATCACGCCGCTGGCCATCTTGACCAGCCTGCCGTTCAGGCGGTCGACAGCAGGTGGCTCCCCCTTGAGAATGCTCTGCAGCAGGGGGTTGTAGGCCCGATCCGGCGCGGCTCGGGCCGCCTCCAGCCTTTCCGGATGCCGCGCCAGCTCCTGCAGGAGCTCCTGCGGGTCCAAAGCGGGCAGCCTGCGCAGCGGGAACCCCGCCCGCTGCAGCACGCGCACCCCTTCGGTGAGGACGTTGCGGGCGATCTCCCTGCCCTGCGGGAAGGACAGGAAGTGAGGCTCGGTGGAGTGACACAAGGCCGCCGGAAGGTGCAGGAGCCTGTAGGCGAAGAAGGAGGCGGCCGAGGCGGCCGGCTCCTCATCTTTCACCGTCCTGACCCCGGCGCGCTTCAACGCGGCCGAAAGCTCCCTGGGCGCCCCCCTCTCCAGAAGCAGCACCGGCGAGCGCGTGCAGAGCTCCACCTCGTTCGCCTGCATCCTCACCGCGGTGAACAGGCACAGCCCCCCGAGCTCACCCTGCCGGCCTCCCCCCGCCTCCTGCGGATCGGGGTCCAGGACCACCCTCAGCCGTCCCTGTCCCTCCTGCGCCGCGTCCGCCGGCTCGCCGTCAGAGCACAGCACCACCTCCGCCGGCGGCGGCGGAGAGGAGAGGGCCGTGGCCAGCCGCCGCAGGCGCACCCAGCCCCGGGGAAGCACCAGGCGCAGGCCGTGGCGTTCCAGCTCCTCCATCTCAGCGGCCGGGGCGCACACCGTCACCTGGTGCCCCTGATCGGCCAGCAGCCCGCCAAGCAGCAGCACCGCCGGCTGCGTCCCTTCGACCGTGATCCTCATCCCGAGCCTTCTCCGCAGGCCATTATGAACGGATGCCCTGGCGCTGTGCAATACGACGGGCAGGCGCCGGGGAGGCGGGTGCAGGCCAGCCGCGGGCTTGACAGCCCCGGAAGGTCCGTGCTATCCAGGGGTTCCCGACACTGCGGGGCGGGTGGCCGAGTGGAGCTGGAGTTCATAAAGCTGCACAGTTGCGGCAGCGACCACATCCTGATCGACGGGCTGAAGCATGACGCCCTGGCGGAGGAGGAGCTGCCGGGCCTGGCCGCGCAGATCACCAGCCGGCACTTCGGCGTAGGAGCCGAGAGCCTGCTGGTAGTCCAGCGTGGCGGCCGCGAGACGCTCCAGCTGCTGGCGTTCGATCCCGCGGGCAACCCGGCGGCCCCCAACCCGCTGGCCGTCCGCTGCGCCTCCCGCTACGCCTTCGACGCGGGCCTGGTGCACGGCGACCTCTTCGCCGTGGAAGCCAACCAGGAGCGCCAGAGCGTGGAGATCGTGGACTCGCGCAACATCATGGTGGTGAGCGGCCCGCCCTGGCGTACGGACCGCAGTGAGCAGCTCCTGGAACGCCCGGGCGAGAAGTACCTCCAGAGGCTGACCCTGGGAAAGTGGGAGTTCAACTGCACCCCGCTGCACCTCCGGATGGATCACCTGGTGGTGTTCCCTCCCAGCGACGACTGGGACACCGCGGAGATGGGGCGGGAGATGGAGCTCCAGGGGGTGTTGGGTCCCGGCGCCTGCCTGGAGACGGTCAAGGTGTTCAGCCGCGAGGCGGCACTGCTGCGCGTCTGGGAGAGCGGCAGGGGGGAGCCTCTGGCCTCGGAGTATGCGGCCTGTGCGGCGGCGGTGGCCGCGGCAGTGAACGGGCTGACCGACCGGGAAGTGCAGGTTCATCTCCAGGGGGGGAACCTCCTGGTCCAGTGGTCGGAGCGGGACAATCTCCTGCGCTGCTCGGGACCGGCGGACTACGTGTTCATGGGGACCTACTACTACGAGGAAGGAGAGGTCGATGAAGACTAGCGCATCGCGGCGGATTCGCTCCATCGGCAGCTACGCTTTTGCCGAGGTCGACAGGAAGGTAGAGGAGCTCACCGCCAAAGGGATAAGCCCCATCGACTTTGGCGTGGGCGATCCCACCGCGCCCACTCCCAAGTTGATCAGGCGTGCAGCGGCCCGCGGCCTGGAACGGCGCAAGTGCGCCGGCTATCCGAGCTACGTCGGCGCCCTGGAGTATCTGCAATCGATCGCGGAGTGGGTCGGGCGGCGCTTCGACGTGCGGCTGGACGCAGCCGCCGAGATCTCCTCCACCCTGGGGTCCAAGGAGGCGGTGTTCAACTTCCACGAGGGCGTCCTGGACCCGGGGGACGTCGTCCTCTGCCCCTCCCCCGGCTACCCGCCCTACACGCGGGGCACCCTCTTCGCCGAAGGGATCCCCTACCAGGTGCCAATCCGCCGCGAGAAGGGTTTTCTCATGGACTTCGCCGAGATCCCGGAGGAGGTGGCCAGGAAGGCCAGGGTGCTGTGGCTGAACTACCCCAACTCCCCCTCCGGCGCGGTAGCCGGGGCGGATTTCTACCGCGAGGCCGTGGCCTTTGCACGCAGACACGACATCATCATTGCATCCGACGAGGCCTACTCAGAGATCTACTTCACCGCCGAGCCGCCCATCTCCATCCTCAATGTGGCCAGAGAAGGGGTCATCGTGTTCCAGTCGCTGTCCAAGCGCTCCGCCATGACCTGCTACCGGGTGGGATGGGTCATGGGAGACCCGCAGGTGGTCGAGGTGTTCAGAAAGGTCAAGACCAATATCGATTCCGGTACCCCCACCTTCATCCAGGACGCAGGCGTGGCCGCGCTGAGCGACGAGAGGCATGTGACCGCCTTCCGGGAGGAGTACCGGCTGAAGCGCGACATCCTCTGCGAGGCGCTGGCCAGGGCCGGTCTGCAGGACTGCACCCCGGTCTCCACGCTGTACGTCTGGCAGAAGACGCCCCCTGGGATGAGCTCGCTGGAGTTCGCCACGCTGCTCCTTGACGAGAAGATCGCCGTGGTCACAACACCGGGCAACTGGATCGCGGAGCCCACGGCGGACGGCGAGAACCCCGGCGAGGGCCACGTGCGCTTCGCCCTGGTGCCCAGCGTCGAGAACACCCGCAAGGCCGCCGCGCGCATCGCAGACCTGCGCTTCTGAGGGGCGGCCGGTCCGCCGCCGCGCCCGCCGGTCTTCGAGGGCCGCACCAACGAACTCACCCGCGTGCTGCGCCCGTTGCTGGCCGGGAATCCGGTGCGCGTGTTGGGCGAACCCGGCGCGGGCAAAACCGCGCTGCTGGCTCATGTCGCGTTCCACGAACGGACGCGCCGCCGCTTCCGCCGTGTCTGGTGGTTCGATTCGCCGGACCTGATCGACCAGACGCTGGCGCTGGCGCTGAACTTGTTGATCAACACCACCAGCGGTCCCGACCAGCAGCCCTCCGGGTCGAGAACGAATTTCCTGTCCCAGAGATAGCGGTGCTCCACTTCTTCTGGCGATCTTGCGATTGGGGGAGCGTGATACTGGTGGACTCGACCGCTGGCGCCTTTGACCTGGACCACGACCCCTTGCTCGGGAATGAACAATCCGGTCAGGTTGATTGCTTCGGTCAGGGCCCCGCCCCCGTTGCCGCGCAGATCCAGCACCCGGGCGTCGACACCCTGGGCCCGAAAGTTCTTGAT
>CAZBDU010000058.1:0-34830 GCA_964490725.1 uncultured Spirochaetaceae bacterium
GGGCGGCGCCGGCCTCAGGGCTCCCGCGCGGCCCTTTCCGCCGCCTGCGGCGGCAGCACCCCGCGCTCCCGCAGGGCGGCCAGCAGCTGCTCCCTGCCCACGCCGAAGCGTGCGGCCAGATCCAGGGCGTAGCTGCGGCCCGCCGGCTCGCCGGGGACGATGCGGAAGGTAGGCCGGATGCCGTGCCCTGCCTCCGGCTCTATCGTGGCCACCAGGCTGACCAGCAGGCTCTCTCCTGGAAACTCCGCGTTGATTCGATCCACCTCCGCGGCCAGCTGGTGCATGTGCGTGGCGAACAGCACCCTGGCCCCCACCATGCGCAGCACTCCCATCAGGTCGCGGGCCAGGTAGAGGCTTTCGCCGATGCTGGTGCTGGACAGCGACTCGTTCAGCAGGATCAGGGTCTCCCGGGTGGCGCGGCCGAAGAGGGCCCGCAGGCGTTCGGCCTCCTCGCCGAAGCGGCCGGTGCCCCGCTGAGGGTCCTCCCTGGCGGGGTAGTGGGTCAGCACGGTGTCGCAGGGGCTCACCAGCGCCTCCGCCGCCGGCGCGTACATTCCCGCCTGGGCGAGGATCTGCGCCAGGCCCACCGCCTGGAGGAAGGTGGTCTTGCCGCCGCGGTTAGGCCCGGTGAGGATGGCGATCCGTCCCGCCTGGTCCAGCACCAGGTCGCTGGCCACGATGCGCTCGGAAAGCGGTCGGGACCCGCCCGCCTCACCCTGACCGCCGAGCTGCAGGGCCAGCGCCAGGTTGTACAGGCCCCGCGCCTGGAAGCGACGCTCGCCGCCGGGAGCAAGCGCCGGGCGTACCATCGGCAGGCCGGCGGCACGCACCGTGTGGATCATCTCCACCGCGCCGACGTAGAAGAGCAGATCGTCCTTCAGCTTGATGAACACCCGGGAGTTGATGCCCACGAAGCGCTTCAGCGC
This sequence comes from uncultured Spirochaetaceae bacterium, assembly GCA_964490725.1. Classification (GTDB taxonomy): domain Bacteria; phylum Spirochaetota; class Spirochaetia; order SZUA-6; family DRHE01; genus CAZBDU01. The sequence goes on from CAZBDU010000058.1 coordinate 927, forward strand.
CTGGGCCAGCGGCCGGGTGGCCGAATCCATGATCCTGGAAAGGTCCCGGAACAGCGGCACCATCAGGGGGTTGGCGTAGTACTCGGAGTCGCGGCTGGTGTGCAGCGGCGCGATCCCGCGCCACTCCTCCTTGCCGGTGAGCCGGCTGAAGAGGGTGTTCCCGGCGTACTCCCGGTCGTTCACGGCCAGCAGGGTGGCCTCGCAGGGCACCAGCCCCCCGGTGAGGTTGACGCCGATGGTGACGCTCTTCAGCCCCTCGATCTTCTTCAGCAATCCGGGCAGGGCCTCCACCAGCCGGCGGAAGGTGGGGTCGGCCTCGATGCGCCGCACCAGGCCGGCCAGGCTCTTCAGGCCCCGGGAGGCCGGCCTGGCCCCGCTCTTGCGCAGGGCGGCGGCCAGGATCCCCACGGCCCGCACGTAGTGCTCCAGCTCCCGCAGGCGCCACACCACCTCCTGCAGGGGGGTCCAGTCGTCGCGGTCCGGCCGGTAAGCGAAGTACTGCAGGCTGGTGACCACCGGGAGGAGCTCCTTCAGCGATTCGAACAGCTGCCCCCACTCCAGCAGGTCGTCGATCACGTCCAGCCGGGAGAGGATGGTGTCGAGATCCCCGCACAGGTTGGTGAACACCTGGCGGATGGGGTCCCTCCTGCGCGGCTCCACCACGAAGCGGTCCACCAGGGCTTCCAGCCCCAGGTCCTCGCAGGTTTGCGCCGGGAGGGGGGCCGTCTTCTTCCTTCCCCGCGGCCACAGCAGGCTGAAGCCCAGGTCGATCCCGAAGGAGCCGGGCGCTTCGGCCGCCCTCACGATCGCCGGCTCCCGGGGCCCGGCTCCCGCAGGAGCCGCTGGATCTCCGGCTCGCCGCACCCGGCGGCCGCCTGCCGGGCCGTCCTGCCCGACCGGTCCGGGATGTCGGCCTCTGCCCCGCTTCGCAGCAGGAGGCGCACCGCATCCACGTGCCGGTTGTCCACCGCCCAGTGCAGGAGGGTGCGCCCGGAGGCGTCCGGCCGGTTCACCTCGACGCCGTCCACGAGCATCTGCTCCAGGACCGCGATCTGGCCGAGCCTGGCGGCCGCCTCGAATCCGGTGTAGAGGCTGACCCTCTCCACCAGCTGGCCGCTGCGGGAGGGGCGAATGCTCGCCAGATCCTCCCGCACCTTCTTCATGAGCTCCTTCCTCATCCTCTCCCTTCCCCTCTGCAGCCGTTTCTTCACTGCGGAGACCTGCACGTCCAGGAACTCCGCGATCTGGCCCTGCGAGTAGCCGTCCATGTAGTAGAGAACCACCGGCAGGCGCTGGACCTCGGGCAGCCGGTCGATGGCCTCCCGGATCTCGCTGCGGGTCTCCTCGGAGGCGGCCAGGGTGTGGGGGTCTGCGTAGCCGGATGCAAGCTCCTCGGCCTGCCCGGCCGCCAGGGTCGCCTCCTTGCGCCTGCGCAGCTCCATGAGGCAGCACCGGGCGGCGATCCTGCGGATCCAGGCCGGAAACGCCCCCGGGTCGCGGAGGGTCTCCAGCTTCCGGTAGGCCGCGATGAAGGTTTCCTGGGCCGCGTCCTGCGCGGCGGCGGCGTCCCGCAGCCTGGCAAGAGCGTAGCCGAAGACCATGTCCTGGAAGCGGACCACGATTTCCGTGAACGCCTGGCTGGGAAGCCTGAGCTCCCGTTTTTCGCCGATCGCCCGCCTCACCAGGGCGGCAAGCTCCCGCACGCTCCTACCCCTTCGCCCTACAGATGCACCCACACCGGAAAAGGTGACACCCAAAGGTGACACAGAATCGCAGAAACCGCTACACTCTCCGCGGGAAGGAGGAACGCGCGTGGCGAGGGGATTCGGAATCGTCGGGTTGGGGATGATCGCGGAGTTCCACGCCCGGGCCATCGAGGGCACCGGCAAGGGGCGCCTGGTGGCCTGCTGCTCCCGCAGCCAGGACAGGGCGGAGGCGTTCGCCTCCCGCTGGGGGGGGCGGGGCTACTCGTCCATCCAGGAGTTCCTGAGGCATCCCGACCTGGAGGTGGTCACCATCTGCACCCCCTCGGGGGCGCACCTGGAGCCGGCCCTGGCGGCGGCCGAGGCGGGCAAGCATCTGGTGGTGGAGAAGCCCCTGGAGATCACCCTGGAGCGCTGCGACCGCCTGATCGAGGCCTGCGCCAGAAAAGGGGTGACCCTGGCGGGGATCTTCCCCAGCCGCTTTCTCGATCTCTCCCCGGTGCTGAAGCGGGCCATCACCGGGGGCAGGTTCGGGAGGATCACCATGGGCAGCGTGTACGCCAAGTACTACCGCACCCAGGAGTACTACGACGGGAGCGACTGGAAGGGTACCTGGAGGTACGACGGCGGGGGAGCGCTCATGAACCAGGGGATCCACGCCATCGACTACCTGCAGTGGCTCATGGGACCGGTGGAATCGATCCTGGCCATGACCGGGGTCACCGGTCACACCGGGATCGAGGTGGAGGACACTGCCTGCGCCGTGCTGCGCTACCGCAGCGGCGCCTTCGGAGTGATCGAGGGCACCACCGCCGCCTATCCCGGCTTCCAGCAGAGGATCGAGCTCTGCGGCACCGAGGGCAGCGCGGTGCTCGTGCACGGCGCCGTGGAGCAGTGGAGCTTCCGGACCGAGGCTCTTGAGGACCGGGAGATCCGCGAGCGCTTCGCCGCGGTGGCGCGCTCCGGCGGTGGCGCCTCCGACCCGGGGGGGATCGACCCCCTCTACCACCAGCGGCAGATCGAGGACTTCCTCCTGGCCCTTGAGAGCGGCGGCCGGCCCCTGGTGGACGGGGTGGAGGCCCGCAAGTCGGTGGAGATCATCCTGGGGATCTACGAGAGCGCCCGCAGCGGCCGGAAGGTGCGCCTGGGGGCCTAGCGGCTTCGAGGGCGCTCAGCAGGTGAGGTGCAGCGCCGCCACCACCTTCTTCTTGCCGCGCAGCTCGTTGTAGCGCCGCACGGCCACGTCCGTGGAGGCCACGAAGATCTCGATCCCCTTCTGGCGGAGCTGCCGCACCACCGCATCTCTCACCTTCATGCGCCCGGACTCGCCCTGTCCCACCACCAGGACCTCCGGCTGCGCCTGGAGCGCCGCCCGCAGGTCCTCCAGGCTCAGGTTGTGACCCTCGTCGCGCCACCAGGAGTCGTCCACGTGGTCCGGGTAGACGATCACGTCCGAGGTGTAGGTCCTCCCGTCTACCTGGATTCTGCCGAAGGAATAGCTGTCGATCATGCTCTGCCTCCCTTCAATCGACTCAATCGACTCAATCGACTCGATCGGCGCCGGCGAAGTGGCGCGTCATCCCCGGGTCCTCCGTCCTGCACACCGTGTTGCCCGTTGCCCATAAGAGAAAGCTCGCCAGAGCGGAAGGCCATCGTCAAGGGGCGCGGTTGGAATCGCCGCAGCGGGCCGGTGCGGCCGCCGCGGCGAGCGGCTCGTTTCACTTCAGGTGGTCTTCGGTGTACAGGCTGAGCTCGATCATCCTTTCCATGAGCTCTGACGACTCGAAACCCGGGGAAGTTTTGCAGCACCAGCTCCTTGGCGAACAGCCTGTAGATGTACTTCAGCTTGAGGCTCTTCTTCCGGGCTGCGAACAGGCAGTCCCGGTGGCCGTTGTTGACGATCACCAGGTTGTTTCTCTCGTCGTAGCGGGACCTCCACAGCTCCCCCGGCGCCCGGTGGAAGGTGTATCCTGGCAGCCCCCTGGTTGCTTGGGCCCCGCCGCTCTTTCCTTCCCTGGGTAAGAGAGTCTCCGTCACCGTGACGATGGCCTCGGCCGTGCAGGTCCGTTCGCCCTGCCTCGCCGTCACCGCCAGAGTGGCCAGCCCGGGCTCGGCGGGAGCGGTGAATGTCACGATCTCCCCCTCCGGGTTGTCGATCGCTCCCTGCCCCTCCTTTAGGCGCCACTGGAAGCTGACACCCTCCTCCACGGTGCGCCGCTGCCGGTCCCGGGGGAGGCAGCGGAAGGTCCTCTCCGCCCCCACCCCCACCATCGCAGAGGCCGGCGAGATGACCGCCGAGTGCAGCGGCCCGGGAAAGTCGTAGAACTCCCGCCCCTCCGCGCGACCGGGGGCGGCGGCTGCCCGTGCCGCCACCTCCCTGGCCTCCCCGGCGCCTGCCTCCTCCGGGAGAATGCCGCTCGCTGCCGCCCCGCTTCCCCGCCTTCGGTTGGAAGTATGAAGGCCGAACCAATCGTATTCCTCCGGCGGCAGGGCCAGAAACGCCTCCCGCAGGGCCCGCTGCATCCCCGGGCGCCCTGCCGCACCGCCTCCGGGCGCCTTCAGAAGCTGGCGATCAGGTCTCGCAGCACCGGGTCCCCGCTGCCGGTGGTGAAGACGTTCACGTTGTCCATGCCGCGGCTGATGCCGACGTAGACCAGGTTGCGCAGGAGCTTCTCGGTCTGCTCGGCGTCGAAGTGCCGGCGGCGGTGGAGGTAGGGCAGGTACAGGAGCACCACCGGGAAGTCCAGCCCCTTGGCCGAGTGCAGCGTGGAGATGCGCACCCGGTCGCGCTGCCGGAAGGTGAACTCCTCGCCGCTGACGTCCGAGGCCTCGAGGCCGTGCTCCCCCAGGTAGGCGCCGAGGGTCTGGATCTCCACGTTGCGGGGCACCAGGATGCAGATGTTCTCCGGATCGTAGCCCAGCTCGTGGACGAACAGCTCCAGCTTGCCCCGCAGGAGGCGCTTCAGCTCCTCGGGGCTCGCCGACACGTAGATCTCCGGCGCCGGCCCCTCACGGAAGGTGAAGGCCTCCGGCTGCGCCCTCTCCGGCCCAGCCGCCTCCGGGCGCCGGGCGGCCGGTCGCCCCTGGCCTCGGAAGCGCTCCGCCAGCTCGTGGATCTGCCGGGTGTTGCGGAAGTTGGTCTTCAGCACCCGGGTGGCGCCCCGCAGGGTGATGCCGGCCCGGCCGAGGGGCCACTGGTGATTGTACAGGCTCTGCTCCTGGTCCCCGGCCATGATCATGGCTCCCCGGGTGAGCTCGCGGAGGATCCGCAGCGCCGCCGGGGTGAGGTCCTGCACCTCGTCCAGGAACAGGTAGCTGATGTTGCGCAGGGCCCGGTCCTCCGGGTGCTCCTCCAGGTGGCGCAGGAGCTTCAACCGCCCGTAGTCCTTGCTGTAGGTGCCGCTTTCCTCCATGCGGGCAACCAGGCCCTCCACCGCCTTCCACACCTCGCGGCGCTGCTGGCGGGACAGCCGGCGTCGCATCCCCTGGCGCGGAACCAGCTCCTCCAGGTACTCCTCCCGCCTGACGGCGTTCGCGAAGATGAAGTTTTCCACCTCGCTGGCCATCTCCTCCGGGCTCAGGAAGGCGGGTGTGCGTTCCCGGGTGAAGTAGGAGCGCGGGAGCTGAAAGTCGTAGCGCACCCCGGGGAGAAGCGTCCGCAGCCGGGTGAAGAAGAGAGTGTCCACCGTGCTGATCACCTCCACCGGGAGGTCCATGCCCAGGATCTCGGCGATGTAGCGGTCGTACTTGGCCAGGGTCCGCGTGAAGGTGACCAGCACCACCGACTCGTTCTGGCCCAGGTCCAGCTCGTTCTGCATCACCGCCTGGCGCAGGCACTGGATCAGCACCAGGGACTTGCCCGTGCCGGGCCCCCCCCGGACCAGGAAGTCCCGCCTGAGACTGATGGAGGAAAGCACCTGCTCCTGCTCCGGGGTGAGCTGGCAGATGGACTGCTCGTAGTCCATGCGCGTGCGCGTGTACAGCGAGAGCCTCCCCAGGTACAGCAGGTAGCGCTCCAGCTCCTGGAAGCGCTCCAGGTCTCCCAGGAGCCGGTCGCGTTCCTGGATGAGGGCGTTGCGCTCCCGGCGCAGCCCGTCCAGGCGGCTCTTGCGGCCGCGGTCCGCCTCACGCTGGCGCTGGATCTCCAGGTCGTGGCGGTAGAGCCGGAGCTGCGCCTCCTCCAGCTCCATCTTGAGCCGCTCGTATTCGCCCCTCTGGGCCAGGAGGGACTTGTTTCTGGACTGCAGCCGGCGCAGCTCCGCCTGCATGCTGCGCAGGAGCGCCGACTGCTCGATGAGGCAGGTGCGCTCCTTCCAGATGTCCAGGCTGCGCTCCAGGAGGTGCGCCCGCCCCAGGCCGTGGATGTCTGCCAGCCGGCAGAAGGTGATGAACAGGTGGGTGGCCGCGGCGGCCTCCCCGGGGTCCATGCGCTCGAAGCGGTGGCGCACCTGGTGGGTCAGGCGGTGCTGCTTGCCGAGCCTGCCCAGGCAGTACAGCCCGTCGATGAAGGTGTCCTCCCCGTAGAGCCGGAGCAGCTCCTCGCGGAAGGTCCAGGTGAGGGCGCCGAAGCTCGGCCCCTCGCCGTAGCCGCGCTGGTAGCGCAGGTAGTACTCCACGAAGGAATGCAGGGCGAGGATGTAGAACCCTTCGTCGGTGCCCACCAGGCGGGTGAGGCGGTCGAACTTCTCCTCCAGGTCTGTCGCCGGACCGCTCGACATGGCTACGGCTCCAGTATATCACATCGGCCAGACTGGAGCCGGGGGTAAGCCCGCTGGCGACCCCCGACGGTCCCCGGAGGCGCTACCGGTGCAGGAGCCAGAACCCCCCGTCGCTGATGATGCTCTCCCCGGTGACGTTGCCGAAGGCGGGGGAGGCGGCGGCCACCACGAGCTGACCGATCTCCTCGGGGGTGACGATGGTCTTCAGGGGCGACTCCCCGGCCCTGCCCCTGCGCATCCCGGCGTCCGTCTCCTGGATGTCGATCATCCCCGGGACGATCGACAGCACCCGCACCTTGGGGGCGTAGCTGTGCGCCAGGAAGCGGGTCATTTCGTTCACGCAGGCCTTGGCCAGGCCGTAGACGGAGTGGCTGTACTTCAGGCTGCTGGTGGCCGACACGTTGACCACCAACCCGCCCTGGTGCCGCTCCATCCAGCCGGCCGCCTCCCGGGCCAGAAAGAAGCAGCCCTTGAAGTGAGTATCCATCATCAGGTCGAAGTCGGCCTCGGCGAGCTCGCGGAAGTCCTTGTACACCGGCGGGGGACCTCCCAGGTTGACCAGGATGTCCAGGCGGCCCAGCCTGCCTGCCGCTGCCTCCACCAGCTCCGCGCAGGTCTCCACCCGGGCCAGGTCGAAGGGGAACACCTCCGTTCGCACCCCGCGCGCCCGGCAGGAGGCGGCCACCTCCGCGGCCCTGTCCTTCTTGCTGCGGTAGGTGAGGGCCACGTCCGCCCCGTGCGCGGCCAGGGTGGCGCAGACCGCCGGGCCGCTCTCCGAGGAGCCTCCCACCACCAGGGCCGCCTTGCCCTTCAGCAGGGTTTCTCCGAACATGCCTTTGCTCCTCCCCTATCCTGTCCCCGGCCTAGATGAAGTGCACCAGGATCGCCCGCACCGGTCCCTGGTCCACCCTGGAGATGCCGTGATCCGTTCCCGCAGGGATCACCAGGACCTGGCCGGCCTGGAACCGCACCTGCCTCCCGGCGATTCTGGCGGCGCCCCGTCCTTCCAGCACGTAGATCAGCTCGTGGTCGGCGTGGACCCCCGAGTGGTGCGGCTCCCTGTAGGTGATCCTGCCGAAGGAGAAGCCGCTCCTGGGCTCCATGCTGGTCCCGTCGAAAAGGGTCTGGAGGGTTCCCCAGCTCCTGGCCTGGGTCTCCATGCCCGCTGGATCGATGCGGTAGCCGTCCATTGCGGAGCCGTCCATTGCGGTCTATCTCCTCCCGCCTGCCTGGCTTCCAGTCCGCCGCACCCGCTCCGGCGCGGCCTCATCCCCGTCCCTTCCTTCTGCGTCCGCCCTTTGGTAGAAAGACCTCACCCTGGCTTCCATGTGCTCGATGTGCCGGTACATCTTCTGGGCGGCGGCCTGCCCGTCGTGCGCCTTGATCATGGCATAGATCTCCCGGTGGTCCCGGTGCGCCGCCTCAAGGGGTGTGGGCTCCTGGTGATACTCGAACATCTCCCGCTGCTGGCTTTCCACGAGGTGCTGGATGTTCTCCAGCATCATGTGGAGGAACTCGTTGCGGGCCATCGCGCCGATGAGCTTGTGGAAGCGGAAATCGAAGCGGGCGAACTCCAGGGGGTCGTCCTCCGCCACCGTGCGTTCCATTCCCGAGAGCAGCGAGGCGAGCTCGGCCATCTCCTCGCGGCTGCCCCGTTCGGTGGCCAGCCGCACCAGCGCCGTCTCGATCACCTTTCTGGCCTCCAGGAGCCCGATGATGGTCTTGCGGCCCAGCAGGGTGTGAAACTCGAACTGCCTCTCCAACGCCTCCCGGTTGAAGTCCCGGACGAACGTTCCTCTTCCCTGGTGGATCTCGATGAACCCCTTGGTGTCCAGCTTCTTCAGAGCCTCGCGCAGGGTCACGCGGCTCACCCCCCAGCGGCTGCAGAGCGCGTCGTGGGTGGGCAGCCGGTCGCCCGGTTTCAGCCTTCCCTCCAGGATGTCCTGGTGGATTTTGTCCGCGATGATCTCGCTCAGATTGACTCGGGCCAGTTTCTCCATGCCTGCCGTCCCAGTAGCGTCTCTTGCGCCGGCTATTCCAGGATGCGCTCCACCTTCAGGCTCTGCCCGTCCCAGGCGAAGAGGGCGAAGGGGCCGCTGCCCCCCGGGAACAGCGCCAGCTCGCTCTCGATGCCGAAATACCGGGCGGGGTTGCGGGAGGCCATGAGCAGGGCCTCCTCGATGGAGAACCCCGAGCGGGCGGCCAGGAGGGCGCAGTCCTCCTCCAGGGTTTTCACCGCCCCGCTCAGCAGATTGGTGCCTTCCCCCTTGACCCACAGCCCGCCGTCCTGAAGCACCACGGTGAGCTCGTTCTTGCTGTACTCCCCATCCGGAAGGCCGGACAGGTGGGCCAGATCCGACACCAGGATGCTCCTCCCGGTCCCCTTGGCCTTGATCACGGCCCTGAGAGTATAGTAGGGGATGTGGAAGCCGTCGGCAATGAAGCTGGCCCACAGCTCGTCCAGGGCCAGCTGGGCCCAGATGACGTTGTGCTGACGGTGGATCATCCTGGCGCACCCGTTCACCAGGTGGGAGCTCAGGTCCGCGCCGGCGGCGGCGGCCAGGCGCACGGTGTCGTAGTCCGCGTGGTGGTGGACCAGGGCAACCCTCACGCCCTCGCCTTTCAGCTTGCGGATGAACTCGATGGCCCCTTTTCGCTCCGGGGCCAGGGAGAACAGCCCGATGTTCCCCCCGCTCGCCTCCTGCCAGGCGTCGAACTCCTCGGGGTCCGGGTCCCGGGTGTAGCGCTCGGGGTGCACCCCGCGGTAGCCCTCCTCGGAGGAGATGTAGTGCCCCTCCATGTGGAGGCGATGGATGTGAGGCGCCGAGCCGGCGGCCAGCACGCCTTTCAGAATCCCCAGGCTGCGCTTCACGATCGCCGGGTCCTGGGTGGTGACGGTGGGGCACCAGCGCAGCACCCCGCGCCTGGCCAGCTCGCGGTCGATCTCCGCCACCTTTTCGGCGGTCAGATCCTCTTCGGAGAGGTTGTAGCCCAGCATGCCGTTGACCTGGATGTCGAACAGGCCGCGGGTGAGCCACAGCTCCCCGCCGTCCGCCGCCGGCCTCTCCACTGGGTCCATCCGGGTCAGGGTTCCCTGCTGTACCTGGACGGCGTACCAGCCGGTTCTCCCGGGTATTCTGCAGACAGCGTCCAGATCCATTGTTCCTCCTATCCTTTGACCGCGCCCCGGACCAGTCCCGTGACCAGGTAGCGCGAGAAAAACAGGGTGAAGGCGATTGCCGGCAGAATCGCCACGATGGCCGCCGAGGCAAGCTGGTTCCAGAAGATGTGAAAGTCCCCGAAGAAGTCGGTGAGCCCCGGGGAGAGGGTCTTGGCGGCCTTCGTGTTGATCAGAACCACTCCGTACAGCAGCTCGTTCCAGGCCAGCATGAAGGTGATGATTCCCACCGCCGTCAGGGCCGGCAGGAGGGAAGGCAGCACCACCCGGAACAGCGCGTTCACCCGGGTGCAGCCGTCGATCTCCGCAGCGTCGATCAGCTCGTTGGGGAACTGCTCGAAGAAGCCGATGATGATCCAGATGTTCAGCGGCAGGGTGAGATACACGTATCCGGCGATCAGGATGATGTGCGTGTTGATGATCCCCAGCGTCCTGCCCATGATGTAGAAGGGCACCAGCAGGGAGGCGGGCGGCACCGTGCGGGTCAGCAGAATCAGGATGAGCCAGATCCCCTTGCCCCGGAACTGGAACTTGGCGAACCCATAGCCCGCGAGTATTGCCAGCACGGTGGACAGCAGCACCGTGGAGACGGCCACGATCGCAGAGTTTCTGAGGTAGTAGGCGAACGGGCGCTCGGTGAAGATGTAGCGCAGGCTCTCCAGGGAGGGCTTCATGGGCACCAGGCTCGGCGGGTACCAGTAGACCTCCTCGGAGCCCTTCAGACCGGTGATGAAGATCCAGTACAGCGGTCCGATGGACCACAGCGTGATCAGCGCCAGGATCACCAGGAGGACCAGTCTCGGGGGAATGACCCGGTAGTTGAGGGTTCCTTTCGCGCTGATCAGCCTCATCGATCCTCACCTCCCGCATCGCCGCGTGCCGGCCGCGGTGCGTCCAGTCTATCAGTAGTGCTTGATCCGGGGGTAGTACCTGGCGTCGAAGAGCGCCTTGCTGCGCTCCAGGCCCCCCTTCAGGTTGCCGCTCTTTCTGACTTCGGGGGTCATCCCCCTGGCCAGCTGCATCTCGATCACCCGCAGCACGATGGAGTTGGCGATGAACACCATGGGGTAGGTGGAGCCCGGTCCCACCGGAACGTCCAGCCCTTCGATCTCCAGCAGCGCGTCCCCCGGCGGGACGTAGGCGTCCACGACGATGTCCACCAGGTCGTGCAGGTTCTGGTTCGACGGGTGCCGTGAGGGGATGTCCTTCTCCACGCCCCGGGCGAAGGCCGTGGAGGTGATCCCGATGGTGGCGATCCCGCGCTGCCGGCATTCCAGGGCGGTGTCGATGGTGAGCGGGTTGATCCCGTTGACGTTGGCGATGATGAGAACGTCTCCCCGCTGGACCTTGTAGTAGTCCAGGGTCAGGGCGGCGTACCCCAGGAGGCGCTCGGTCTTGGGGTGCCCCTCGAAATCGCCCAGCCCGGGGGGGAACAGGGGCGAGATCTGGCTGATGCCGCCGGCCCGCTTGAACATCTCCATGGCCACCATGATCGAGTGCGCGCCGGTCCCGATCACGTAGACCAGCCGGTCCTGCTCGATGCGTTCCAGGATGGCCGCCGCGGCCCGATCGATCGCCTCCTGCTGCTCCTCCACGATGCGCTCCAGAAGCTCCGTGATCTTGGTGAAGTAATCGTTGACAATGCTCACCGTCCGTTCCTCCGAAGGAAGAAGTCGAAAAACGCCGCAGCGCCGGTTGACAACTTTGTTTAGATGATTATATCATATAATGAATTTCCATCAAGGGCTGAAAATGGCCGTCATCAGCAGAAGCAGGCGGAACATGTGGAGCGGCTACATGCTGCTCACCCCGAGCCTCGTCGTCCTGGCCCTGGTGGTGGTGTTCCCCCTGATCTACGTGTTCTACCTCAGCTTCAGCGGGTTCTACTACGGGCAGCGCACGGAGTTCGTGGGGCTGAAGAACTACCTCAACATCCTCACGGACCCCAACTTCTACGCCTCGCTGAAGGCCACCGCCCTGTTCACCGCCGGCAGCGTGGTGGGCCAGCTGCTGCTGGCGCTGGTTTTCGCCCTGACGATTCACAACGCGGGGAGGGCGGAGTCGGTGATCCGCCTGGTGGCCATCCTGCCCTACATGGTCTCCATGGTGGCCGGAGGGGTCACCTTCCGCTGGATGCTGAACACCGAGTTCGGCATCGTCAACTACCTCCTCCATTCGCTGGGGATCATCCGCCAGCCCATCAACTTCCTGGGCTCGCCGGGATTCGCCATGGCATCCATCGTAGGGGCGCACCTGTGGTCCTCCACGCCCTTCGCCACGCTGATCCTGCTGGCAGGGCTGAAGTCGATCCCCGACGAGATCTATGAATCCGCCCAGATGGACGGGGCCGGATTCCTGATGCGCTTTGGCCGCATCACCCTGCCGCTGATCCGGCCGCAGATCCTGGTGGTGCTCCTGATCCAGACCATGTTCTCCTTCAGGCATTTCCCCCTGCCCTACGCCATGACCGGGGGAGGCCCGGGGGTGAGCACCAAGGTTCTGGCCATGCTGCTGCAGGACAAGATGACCTTTCTGGTGTTCGGCTACAACTCCGCCCTCTCGGTGATCATGATGCTCATCACCCTGGCCATTGCGGCGGTGTATTTCCGCTTCATGACCGTAGGACGGCAATCGGAGTGACCTGGGGGGGAGGCGTTCAGAGAAGAAACGGGCCGCTTGAGCCCGAGAAAAAACGAGGGAGGTGCAGACCATGAAGAGATTGGCGCTGCTTCTATGCGCCGGCTTGCTGCTGGCAGCGGCCGCCGTGAGCTTCGGCGGCGGCCAGCAGGGGACGGCGGGGGCCAAACCGGAGAAGATGGTGCTGATGAACGCCGGCTCTCTGTCCGGCGACCCCGGCATCGACTACATGCGGCAGAAATGGGGCCAGGACAACGGCATCACCATCGAGGTGATCGAGCAGGCGGAGACCCACCTGTTCGACAAGGAGCTGGCGGCCCTGTCCTCGGGAGACCCCAGCATCGACATCATGGCCGCCAATGAACGCTGGGTGCAGGACTGGGCGGCGGCCGGGTGGCTGGAGCCCATGGACGACGTCATGAAGGACATCATCCCGCACTACACCCCGGGTGCCGACATTCAGCTCAAGTACAAAGGGCACTACTACGGCGCCCACGGCGGCAACATGGTGATGGTGATGTACTACCGCACCGATCTGCTGAAGCAGTTCGGCCGCACCGAGCCTCCCAAGACCTGGGATGAGCTGATCCAGTTCGGCAAATGGGCCACCAAGGACCTGAACGGCGACGGCACCATCGACCAGTGGGGGGTGGTGCACGCGGGAGTGCCGGAGACTCACTACGGGGATGTGGTCTACACGCTGATCCACCAGCTGGGCGGCAAGGTGTACGACGACAACAACATCACCGTGAACTCGCCCCAGGGACGGCAGGCGCTGCAGGCCATCGTAGACCTGCGCAACAAGTACAAGATCTCCCCGCCGGGGGTGAACACCTACGGGTCCAACGAGTGTCTCCAGGCCCTGAAGGCCGGGAGCGCCGCCATGGTGTTCTCCTGGACCTGGATGGGCAAGCTCCTGAACGCCGAGGACTCCAAGATCGCCCACAACTGGAGCTGGACGCTGCTGCCGGTGCTTCCCGGCGGGAAGCCCTCCTCCATCACCATCACCACCCCGCTGATTCTCAACAAGGCCTCCCGCTACAAATCCTACGCCAAGGACTTCATCCATTACTACACCAGCTACGAAGGCCAGGTCACGGAGGTGGTCAGGGAGTTCGGAAACGTGGCCCTGATGCCCGACGTGTACGAGGATCCGCGGGTGAAGAACCCGCCGCCGGAGGAGCTCGCGAAGGTGAAAGTCACCATGGCGGAGTGGACCGAGCTCCAGGGGCGGATCCTGGACGCGGTGAAGGTGGTGCAGCTCGAGCGGGCCCGCAAGCAGGGCGAGCTGGACCGGGCGCTCTGGCCGGAGCTGAACGCGGCCCTCAGCGGCATCAAGACCGTGGAACAGGCGCTGAAGGACGCGGAGGTCCAGATGAAGCGCATCAACGAAGGCATCTAGACCGGGCCCGACCAGGCAGGGCTGCCGTGCGCGACCAGCGCACGGCAGCCGGTTTCATGCAAGGCAGAAAGCCCAGGCAGAAGACCAAGGAGCGCAGGATGGACATTGTAGCAGACTACCGCAAGCACATTCAGGAGATGCTCGACCTGATCGCCGAGAAGGAGCGGGACAACATCGAAAAAGCCGCCCAGTGGGTGGCTCAGACCGTGGTGGAGGACAAGCTGTTCTACGTGTTCGGCACCGGCGCCCATTCCATCATGCCGGCCATGGAGCTGTTCCTCAGGGCCGGGGGGCTGTGCAACTGCCAGGGGATCTTCCCCCCGGGGCTGACCGACTTCGACGGCAGCCCCAAGACCGAGCGGGTGGTGGGCTTCGCGCCCAGAATCTTCGATTACTACGGCCTCCAGAAAGGGGACCTGCTCGTCATCTGCAACGTCAACGGCATCAACCCCATGACCATCGACGCGGCGCTGACCGCCAGGGAGATGGGCCTGCGGACCATCGGAGTCACCTCCGTGCAGTTCGCCGAGCAGGCCGAGCCCGACATCCCGAACCGGCATCCCAGCAACAAGAACCTCCACGACCTGGTGGACCTGGTGGTGGACGCGCACGTCCCGGTGGGGGACGCCCTTCTGGACGTGTCAGGGGTTCCGGTGAAGGTGGGAGCCGGCTCCACCTATCCGATGGTGTTCGTCGTCAACTCCATCGTGGCGAGGGCCATCGAGATCTGCGCCCAGAAGGGCGTGGAGCCCCCGGTGATGCTGTCCGGAAACATCAAGGCCGGGGAAGGGTACAACAAGAAGTACCGGGACAAGTACCGCGGCCGGATCCGGCACTTCGAGTAGGGGCGGCCAGGGGGCGCCTCCAGCAGGGCATTGCGACGGAAGCCCTTAAGGGATAGGCTGTGCCGGAAGGCGGGGCCGCGCCGGCGGCCCGCCGGGCGAGCGCATTCCGGGAGGAGCCGCAATGCCGGTGGACAGACAGTGGTTGAGCCGGGCCGGGGAGATCGTCGGCCAGGGCGGCCTGGTGACCGAAGCGGAGGCCCTGGCGCCCTACGGCCGCGACGAGCTGGCCCTGGACAGCTACGCCCAGGCCCCCGCCGCGGTCATCAGGCCGCAGACCGAGGAGCAGGTGGCGCGCATCGTGCGCTTCTGCGGGCAGACCGGCGTGCCGCTCACCGCCAGGGGCGGCGGAACGGGCCTGGCCGCCGCCTGCGTCCCGGCGCCGGGAGGGGTGGTGCTCTCGCTGGAGCGGCTGAACCGGGTGGTGGAGGCGGACGCCGCCAACCTCTCCATCACCGTGCAGGCCGGGGTCACCCTGGAGCAGCTCGCCGCCGAGGCGGGCAAGCTGGGACTGTTCTTCCCGCCGCACCCGGGAGACGAGGGCGCCATGGTGGGCGGCATGGTGGCCACCAACGCCGGCGGCGCCCGGGCAGTAAAGTACGGCACCATCAAGCACTTCGTGCTGGGGCTGCAGGTGGTGCTGGCTGACGGGGAGACCCTGGAGCTGGGCGGAAACTTCATGAAATCCAGCATGGGCTACAACTTGATGGGGCTGCTGATCGGCTCGGAGGGCACCCTGGGCATCATCACCCGGGTGACCCTGGCCCTGTTGCCGGCCCCGGGGAGCATCCAGACACTGCTGGCCCCCTTCGCCGCGGTGAAGGAGGCCGTCCAGAGCGTGCCGGCCATTTTGGCCCGGGGAATCGTCCCCTTCGCCGTGGAGTTCGTGGAGCGCGCGGCGGTGCGCTGCGCCGAGCGGCTCCTGGACCGCCGCTGGCCGGCGGACCGGGGGGAAGCCTCCCTGCTGGTGATGCTCGAAGGTCCCGAGGAGCAGACCGTGCTCTCCCAGGCGGAGCGGGTGGGGGAGGTGCTGGAGGGAGCAGGCGCCCTGGACGTGCTGATCGCCGACCAGCCGGAGAAGCAGAAGGAGATCCTGGAGATCCGCAGCATGATCTACGAGGCGTTGCGGCCGGGAACGGCGGAGCTGTTCGACGTGTGCGTCCCCCGCTCCGAGGTGGCCGGGCACGTGGAGCTGGTCCACGAGCTGGAGCGCCGCCACCAGGCGCCGCTTCCCACCTACGGCCACGCCGCCGACGGCAACGTGCACACCAACTTCATGCGGGTGCGCATGGAGGACGGGGTGCTGGGCGAGGAGATCTCAGGCTGGCGGGAGAAGCACGCGGCGGTGCGCCGGGAGATCTTCGCCGACGTGGTCCGCCGCCGCGGGGTGATCTCCGGGGAGCACGGCATAGGGCTGGCCAAGCGCGACTACCTGGCGGAGAACCTGGGCCCCCGCAGCGTGGAGCTGATGCGGGCCGTAAAGCGCGTCCTGGACCCGGCGGGCATCCTCAACCCGGGGAAGATCTTCGCCCCTTGAGGGCGGGGCCTGCGGGAGGGCGGCAAGGCCGCCGGACAGGGCCTTCCGCCGCGCTTCAGACCTGGAGGGAGGACAACCCGGTGACTGAGGCGATGGCCTGGTAGTCGCGGTCCCGGTGCAGGACGGTGAGCCCGTGGCGGAGGGCCACGGCCGCCACCAGGCAGTCGACGGAAGAGCGGACCGTGGCGCCCCGCTTCCTGCACACCCGGTAGATATGGGCCGCCTGCTCGTAGAGCTCCAGGGGAAGCATCTCCTCGGCGATGTGAAGGCTGCGCAACAGCTCCCGTACCTCCCGGTAGGCCCCGTCCTCTCGAATCCCCTGAAGCACTTCCTGCATCACCGGAGGGGTGGTCCAGATCTCCTCCGGCGGTGCGTAGCGGGTGAGGTCCAGGCTGCTTCCTTTTCGGAAGAAGAGAATCCAGCAGGAGGTGTCCGGGAGGATCAACCGCTGGCCCCGCCGCTCTCGGCGCCCTCATCCCGCATGGCCTCCAGGTCCCCCTCCCAGATTCCGGAGCCGCGGTACTGGAGCAGGCGCCGCACCCTGTGTATCCTGATGAACTCCCGCAGGGCCTCGTTCACCGCCTCGGAGTAGGTCCTCTTGCGGGAGACCACCACCGCTTCCTCCAGGAGCTTCTCATCAAGCACAAGATTTGTGCGTTTCATGTGTATAGTATGGCAAGAGAGCGCCGATCCGTCAAGGCGCCCGGGCCCCGCGCCCCCAGTCCCCCCGCCCGACCCCCCGCGCCCGGCCCCCGGGGCGCTCAGGCGCCGGGGCCGGAGATCGCCTGGCCTGCGAACCGCTCGATCTTCTCCATGGCCTCGGAGAAGCTGCGCGCGGTGGCCTGCAGCGCCTCGTGATCCACCCAGCGTTCCGGCGGGATCCCCTCCTCCTGGTAGGCCCGGAGGAAGTAGGGGATGCGAAGCAGCCGGGCCAGCACCTCCTCCGGGACCGGCTCCTCGATCTGCGCCTCCAGGGGAAGCTCCGCATAGCGGTCCAGAAAGCTCTCCAGGATGTTCGGAAAGACCGTGAGCACCGCGGAGGCCCCGGCCAGCTTTTCCAGGTGCCACACGCGCTGCACCCCGTCCACGGTGGGACCGGCGCGCATGGAGGCGGCCATCAGCTTGCTGGGGTAGCCCCTCTCCCGGAACAACCGGTGGGCCCTGCGGAAGATGGCGATCCCCGCCCACCTCTTGTCCGCCTCGGAGAGGCGGACGCCGAGTCGCTCCGCCTGGGCCTCGAGCGGCGGGGCGTCCTCGTAGCGCCCCAGCATCATCACCGCGCAGGAGCGCCAGCCGGACAGGTCGGTCCCCCGCGCCTCGGCCTCCCGCAGCCCCTCCCGGGCCGCCTCCCCGGTGGCCAGGAGCTGGGATACCGTGAACCCCAGGGTGACGTTGGTGGGAATCCCCTCGGCGGTCAGGGTCCTGACCGCCTGGATCCCTTCGCGGGAACCGGGCACCTTCACCATGATGGCCGGATGGGCCGCATGGATCCGCCGCGCCTGGGCCACGATGGCCTGGTGATCGGTCAGGTCCCGGGGGTCAACCTGGCAGCAGATCTGCCCTCGCCTGCCCCCGGAGGCGCGGAAGATCGGAGAGAGCATCTCGGCTCCCCTGCGGGCCACCTCGATGAACAGGCGCCACATGGCCTCCCTGGCGTCCATGCCCGAAACGCTCCCGGCCTGCCGCCGCAGCCAGTCGCGCCAGGTCTCGGGGTCCTTCTCGATCACGTTCCAGGTGAGGGGCTGGTTGGTGGTGGAGCCCTGCAGCAGGCTCCGCTTCCCGAATCGCCCCCGCCCGTCCATCCTGAACAGCTCGGGCCGGCTCCCCTCCCCGGCCCACTCCGGGTAGTGAAGCGGCGAGGAATCCCACCACACCTCCAACTGGGAGCTGGTCTGCAGCAGCCTGCGGACGGCGTTGTCCGGTTCGCTCTTGGATGCGCTCACAGTTCCAGTGTAGCAGAAAAGCGCGCCCGCTGCTGCCGGCCTCCGGCGCGGCCCCGAGGGTCCGCAGGCTCCCGCTACCTCCAGTGCACGGTGGCCACCTCCACCACGCCGCCGGTCTGGCGGACGGGCAAGGCCACCACCCTCACCTCCTCGCCGGGC
The DNA here is from genome assembly GCA_964490725.1 of uncultured Spirochaetaceae bacterium. GTDB lineage: Bacteria > Spirochaetota > Spirochaetia > SZUA-6 > DRHE01 > CAZBDU01. The sequence continues at coordinate 19,046 of CAZBDU010000058.1, forward strand.
CTGCCGAAGTTGGTGTAGATGGTGGCCTTCACCACCGTGGGCCCGTACGCGTATCGGAAGGAGGCGTCGCCGCAGATGTACTTGATCTGATAGGCTCCCGCCTGGGCGGTGCGGATCTGGTAGACGTCGGGCCCGGTGCTGAACCCCCAGGCCGGCGTCACCAGACCGCCGCTCTCGCTTCTCAGGTTGTGGTAGTAGACCTCCTCGCCCGAAGGCTCCACCACCAGCAGCCCGCCGCTCTCCGGGGTGGACCACTCCAGGACCACGCGGAGGTCGACCTCGAGGTTCTCCCCGCGCAGCTCCTTGGGCAGCGGGTCTGAGACCTCCACGCCCAGCCGCCGGGCCTTCTCCCGGATCCTCCCGTACTCCGCCAGCGCCGCCAGGCGCAGCCCGCCGAAGCTGGCCTCCCCGTCCTGGTCGCGAAGCTCCCATTCGTCGGGCGCGAACCGGACCTCTTCGACCAGCCGGGCCAGCAGCTCCAGGCTGCGCTGGTAGCGGCCCAGCCCGGCCTCCAGGAGCGCCAGCCGGTACAGAGGCGGGTGCGGAAGCTGGAAGCCCTCCGGCGCCAGCTCCGCCAGGGTCTGCGCCACGCGGAGGCTTTCCTCCAGCTGGCCGTGCGACTCCAGGAGGAAGAGCACCGATCTGAGGAACACCGGGTCCAGGTAGCCGAGCTCGAAGGCGTTCGAGATCACCCGCACCCCCAGCGCCCCCTGGCCGGCGCTGAAGAAGCGCTCGGCCCAGACCAGGAAGAAGCTCGGGGCGAGCATCCAGCGTTCCTTCTGCCGGAGGTAGGTGGCGTAGGCCGCCTCCACGTCCAGGCCCTCGGCCTCGCCCAGATACGGCGCGGCGGGATCCCAGGGCCTGGCCTGGATGGCCAGGCCGGGCTGGGCCTCGGAGCCCGGTGCTTCGCTCGCCGGCCCGGCTGCCGCTTCCTTCTCCCCCTTGTTGTGAACCGCGATTCCCGCCAGGGACACGGCGTAGCTGTGCCGCGCCGCCACGGTCAGGTTGTACACGGCAAGCTCCCCGCGGCGGGTCTCCACCCGGCGGACGGCTACCTCCCCTTCCACCTTGCTGGCCAGCACGTCCCCCGCCCGCAGGTGGCGCGCCTCCACCCAGCGCCCCCCGGCGCCCGGGCGGCGCTCGGCCGGCGGCACGTCCGCGGCGGGAGGCCTGGAGGCCAGCCCTTCCCCCCGCACCACCCAGAAAGGATGGTTGCCGGTGGCCGACAGGCTGGCGGAGCCGGCCTCCAGGGTCACCACGTCGCCCCGGTAGGCGCGCACCAGCGCCGCTCCCACCGGCCGCGTCTCCCAGCGGCCGGCAGCGGCGTTCCAGGCGTAGACCTGCTCGCCCGGCCGGATGGTCTCGATGGCCCGGGGCCCGGCCGGGGTGAGGATGGTGGTGCCCGCGGGAAAACATCCTCCACCGTAGAACCGCTTGGGCGCGTAGGTGTTGGCAGGGCCGTAAAGGTGGCGGGACTTCTGCGGCGGGTTCCCGCTGCGCCACCACCTCTCGTACAGCTCGTAGATGGAGGCGAGCTTTTCCCTGGCCTGCTGCGCGGCGCGGAGCTCCCAATCCGGCCGGGGCGGCTCCTGCCGCCGCCGCAGGTACTCCTGGTACATCTGCGTCAGGCTTCGCGGCGGTTCCACCCGGTAGCGCAGGTGCTGGTCCAGGGTCTCCAGCACCAGGAGCGAGGAGAAGGGCGTCACCACCCCGTAGCCTTTGCCCACCGAGGTGAGCGCCTCGCGGTTGGCCTCGGGAAAGGCGGCCAGATGGGAGACCAGCGTCTGGGCCCAGAAGGTGTCCAGGAGGGAGCGGGGCTGGCCGCTCTCCGCGCCGCCTGCGCCCCGGCCGTCTTCCAGGCCGCGTGCGTCGATCGTGACCCGCGAGGTGCGTCCCGAGGCGAAGCGAAGGCTCAAAGTCGCCTGGTCGGAGAGGAGCCTGCCGCACACGGTGACCGGTGCGCCGGGGGCGGGGTCCCCCCGCCAGAGAAGGTCGGCCACCGCCCCGCCGCTCGCCTCCACCCCCTCCAGCCAGTCTTTCGGCCGGGCCATCTCCTCCAGGATCTCCGCCGTGGCGGCGGCGGTGAGGTCAAACGCCGCCCCCCCGGACCGCCCGGCCAGCCTTCCGGCCAGGGGCACCCGCTCCGGCGCGCCGTCCACGAACACGTAGACCGGACCCGGCGGGGCGGGCGGCTCCGCGGAGGCGGGGAGGGTGGCCGGCTCGGTGTCCGTGAACACGCAGGACACCGCCCGGCCGAGGGCGTCCTGGCCGGCGCCCCCCCGACCGCCGAGGGTTTCCGCCAGCGCGGCCAGCTCCTCCAGCGCCGCACCCAGGTCGGTGGCGCCGTCGTAGGGGAGCTGCCTCAGGGCCGCCTCCAGCGCGGCGGCGCGCTCCGGCCCCGCGGGGAAATGCAAGGCTACATCCGGGCGGTCCCGGAAGGGGATGAGGTAGAGCTCCCGCGGCTGGAACCTCGCCACGATCTCCAGGAGCAGGGGCAGGGACCGGTCCCGGGTGCTGCCGGCCGCAGAGCCGGAGGCGTCCCAGAGCACGTAGAGGGCTTCGACGGTCCCGGCGGCCGCCCCGGCCGCGGCGCCGGAAGGGGGCTCCTGGGCCACGAAGTAGACCTGGCCGTCCCTGGAGGAGCGCTCCGCCCAGACCCGCCGGCCGGAAGGGCCCGCGAGCCGGACCCGGAGATCCTCCTGGAGGCGGAAGTCCCGCAGGCGGGTGGAGGCCACGTAGCGGCCCCCGCTGCCGCTGAACTCCAGGACGTGTCCCGGCGGCCAGTGGGCCGCCGGCTTCCCGGCCGCGGACACCTCGATATGGAGCTCCAGCTCGGCCTGGGGGAAGGCGCTGCGCAGAGGCAGGACGTAGAGGCTGCCTTCCTGCCCGTCCGGGGAGGAGCCCAGCAGCGACACGTAGCGGATCACGATCGTCCTGGAGCCGCCCGGGGGGATGGGGTACACGCGGGTGCGAAAGACGTTTCCCCCGCTCCACTCCACCAGGCCCGGATCGATGGAGCGGCGCACCTCGGTTTCGAAGATGTACCGCGCCCGCTCCTTGTCCACCACCACTCCCTCCACCATCTGCCCCTGGACGTCCAGCGCGTAGCCGCTGACGGTGGATCCCGGCGGAAGGGGAAAGTGGAAGCTGCCCTCCAGGTTGTCCCGGTAATCGCTCTGAAAGCTCATGGTGATGGAGGTTTCGGCCAGGCAGCCGGTGATGCGCACGGCGATCTTGCGGAACTGGATAGGAAGAGACTGCTCGAAGGAGCGGTTCCGGCGCGGATCCCGCACCACAATGGTGGGGCTCATGGTCTGCACAGCCGCCGCCGCAAACCCGATCAGACAGAGGAAAACGAAAGCGATCCCTACGGTCCTTCCTCTCCTTCGTGTCATGGCTGCCGCCTCCTGTCCGGGCGTCCTTGCCCGGGTTCCGGGAAGCAAGGGGCGTGCCAGATCCTTGCGGCTGCCAGGTGCTTCCCGGTGAAACAATTGCGCCGCCGGCGCCGCCGGCACCCGGCTCAACCGCCGGCGCCGGGGCGGCTCGCTGCGGGAGGCCAACTCTTTACGCGGGAGAGAGATGCCGCGCTGCCCGGGCGGGAGGGCCCGGGACGGAAGTTGAGGAGGGCCGCCCGGCGCGGCCAATCGACAGAGCGCCAGGGATGCGCTATGGTGAGGCGGCACCTTCACGGGGAGGCCGGCCTGGCGCGCATTGGCGCCGGGCCGCCGCGGGCCGCAGCGCCGGGGGGACTTCCCGGCCGCAGGCCATCCCTGCATCCAACAGTACGGAGTGACCTTGTGGAATCCGAGTCTTCGCCGCCGGAGCGCTTTCGGCTGGGCGGGGTCCTGACGGTCGCGGCGGGGCACCTCTTTCACGACACCTTTGGGGGGTTCCTGGCGCCGGTGCTGCCCCTGCTGATCGGCAAGCTGGGCTTCTCCTACTCCCTGGCGGGCCTCCTGGGCGTGTTCCAGCGCGGGCCCTCCCTGATCAATCCCCTGGTGGGGCTTCTGGCCGACCGGGTGTCGCTGCGCTACTTCGTGATCTTTGCCCCCGCCGTGACCGCGGCGGCCATGAGCCTGATTCCGCTGGCCCCCTCCTACCTGTTCATGGCCGTGATGCTGCTGGTCATGGGCACCAGCTCCGCCCTCTTCCACGTGCCCGCTCCGGTCATGGTCCGCAGGCTGTCCGGGAGCCGGCTGGGGGCGGGCATCAGCATCTTCATGGTGGGGGGCGAGCTGGCGCGCAGCATCGGCCCGGTGCTGATCCTGGCGGCGGTCTCCTGGTGGGGGATGGAAGGCACCTGGCGGCTGTTCCCGCTGGGCCTGGCGGCCTCGGCCATGCTGTTCTTCCGGCTGAGGGGCGTGTCCGCCCGGGTAAGCCGGACCGCCGGGCCGGCCGCGCCGGGCTTCGCCAGGGTGCTGAAGGAGATGCGGGGGCTGTTCCTGGTGGTGGGCGGCCTGGTGATCAGCCGGGCGGTGCTGGCCGCCGCCCTGACCACCTTTCTGCCCACCTACCTCACCGCCCGGGGCGCTTCCCTGTGGCTGGCCGGCATCTCTCTGTCCGTCCTGGAGCTGTCGGGCGCCGCCGGCGCCCTCGCCTCCGGCACTCTCTCGGACCGCATCGGCCGGCGCAACATGCTGCTGATCAACACCATCCTGGCGCCGCTGCTCATGGGCCTGTTCCTGTTCACCGGGGGCTGGGCGGCGCTTCCCGTTCTGGTGCTGATGGGGTTCTTCGTTCTTTCGGTGACCCCGGTGCTGATCGCCCTGGTGCAGGACAACGCCCCGCAGTACCCGGCGTCGGCCAACGGCATCTTCATGACCATGAACTTCGTGGCCCTCTCGCTGACGATGCTCCTGGTGGGCGCCCTGTCGGATGCGATCGGCCTGGTCAACACCTATCGGGTCTGCGCCGCCCTCTCCCTGATCGGGCCGGTGTTCGCCCTGCTGCTCCCCCGCGGCCGGCCGCGGGCGCAGTGAGCGCGCCGGCGGGCCACGAGCTCACAGCCGACCCGCCTTTGCATGAGGACATACTCTTTCACGCACAGCAGGCAGTTGAGAAGTGCCTGAAGGCATTCCTGTCTGGCGCCAGGTGTTGTTCCGGCAGCCACCCCAGGGCCATCTGCACCAGGCTCGCCCCCTCCCGTTCGCGTCGAGGCGGCGCGCAAGCCTCGGAAGCAGGCCCCGCCGCCGGGACGGACTGCCCGGGCAGCCGGGCTGCCGCCGCGCTCACCGATTTGCCCGCACGGCCAGCGCTTCCTCTCCCGCCGCGTGATCGGCTATCTCGGACAGATACGAGTTGTAGTAGACCATGCGGAATTGCCGCGGCGTCAGGCCGTATTGGCGCTTGAAGAGGCCGTAGAAGTGGCAGAGGCTGTCAAAACCGCAGTCCAGGCAGATCTCCAGGATGTTCCTGTCGGTGTGAGCCAGCTGGCCGGCCGCGTAGTTCAGCCTGGCGCGATTGACGATCTGAGTCGGGCTGATGCCCAGCGTCCGCCTGCAGACTCGCGCCACGTGCTCCCGGCTGTGGTGCGCAACGCCGGGCAGGGCCCTGGCCCCCTGCGGGAAGTGCTCCGGGCTGGCAACCGCCTGGCAGGCCCGCAGCAGCCACGCCGGGACGAAGTTCTCCTCTCCCCCGATGTCGTAGATGCCGAGCTCGTTCAGCAGGTCCAGGACGAACCGTTCGATATGTCGGGCCGTGGCCGGCACGCCGGAAAGCTCGTGCATGGTGGATTCCAGCCATCGTCGCTGCCGGTGTGAGAGGGGGATGGCCCTGCCGGGGGCGATCCGGTGGCCCCAGAAGGACTCGTTGGACTTGAAGCAGCCGCGCATCGAAAAGAACAGGCAGAGAGGCTGGAAGATGACATGGCAAAGGAGCAGGTCGTTGCCGTCCTCGGGAATGCAGTGCCTGTCCAGGTAGGGCCGCAGCAGGATCAGGTCCCCGGAGGCGATTCGCGACTGCGAGCCGTTGATCCGGTGCCGTCCCTCTCCGGCCTTCACGTAGATGATTTCCGCGTACTCGTGGATGTGGGGCCGGCTCCAGGTCTTCAGGATCTGATCGTTCAGGTCAACATAGAATGCGTGGTCCGGCGGAGCGAAGCTTTCCCAGTAGGATAGCAGAACACTCATGTACGCCCGCTATGGTATCAGAGGCGTCGTCGCAAATCAATAACAACTTCTCATATGTTTGCATCGGCGCCCGATATCGGGATCGCGCTCCGGCCCGCGCTCCAGCCGTGCCTGACCGCTCCGCAGGCTGTCCAGCCGGTGTCCGCCCGCCGTCCCGCCGCAGGCCTCCTTCCCGCCGCCATCCCGCCCCGCGCCGGTCACCTGCGAGCAACCCGGCGTCACAAGAAAGCAAGAATGAATCAGCACGGGTCAAATGGCCGTCAAGAGCGCGAAAGACAGCCGCCATTGCGGCGGAGATAATCCGAGCATGCTCGAGAGTCGCAGCAACGATGGTGGTTCGGTCCTCCTCCACGGGGGTCCGATCCTGACCATGGAGCCGGGGCCGGCGCCGGAGGCGCTCGCCGTGGCCAACGGACGCATCCACTGTGTGGGAAGCCTTCCGGAGTGCAGGAAGGCGCTTTCCGGCACGGCCCACGCGGAGGTGGACCTGCGGGGCCGGTGCCTGATGCCGGGTTTCGTCGAGCCGCACGCGCACATGGTGTTCTACGGGCAGCTGAGCTCCATGGCCGTGCTGAGCTGGCCCGGGGTGAAAGACATCAAGGATCTGGTTGCGGCGCTGAAGGAGCATGCAGGCAAGCTCCCGCCGGATGCCACGGTCCGGGGCTTCGGCTACGACCACCACCGGCTGGCGGAGGGGCGCCATCCGACCGCCCGCGAGCTGGACCGGGCCTGCAAGGGTCGCCCCGTCTTCGTCTTCCACACCAGCGGCCACCAGGGCGTGGCCAATTCGTACCTGCTCCAAACGCTGCGCATCGGCCCGGATACGCCTGACCCGGAGGGGGGCCAGATCGTCCGCGACGAGCGCGGCGAACCCACCGGCCTGCTCAAAGACCAGGCCATGAGCATGGCCACCGGGCAGTCCGTGTCCATCGGGAACCACGGGCCCAACTTCCATTTCCCAGAGCGGTTGGAGGATCTGGTGAGGATGGTGGCCATCGGGTCGCAGGCCTGGCTGGAGGCGGGGATCACCACCGCCGCGGACGTGCAGGTGACCAGGCGCGAGATGGAAACCTACCTGGCCGCGCGCGATGCCGGGGTTCTGAAGAACCGCGTGGTGATGATGTACCTCTCCTCCTATCTCGACGACCTGATCCACCTGGGTCTGCGCGGGACCGTGGGAGACGAGTCGCTGTCCTTCGGCCCGGTGAAGCTGTACTCGGACGGCGCCCTGACCGGTTCCACCGCGCGGTTCACCTGCCCCTACGTCCACGACCCCTACTACTACGGGCTCACCTATCACTCGCCCGAGGAGCTGCGGAGGCTCATCCTCACGGCGCACCGGTACGGATTGCAGACCGCCACGCACGCCCAGGGCGATGCGGGAATCGAGCACGTGATCGAGGCGGTGGCGGCCGCACAGAAGGCGGTCAAGCGCAGCGACGTGCGGCACAGAATCGAGCACTGCGGCCTGCCGCGGCAGGACCAGTTGCCGCGCATCAGGGACCTGAACATCTGGCCGGTGCCGCAGGCCAGGTACATCCACGAAGTGGGGGACGGCGTGGTGAACGACCTCGGGGAGGAACGAGCTTCCGGGATGATGCCGCTGGGCAGCTACAAGCGATTGGGCATCCCGGTGGTCATGTCCTCGGACTCCCCGGTGGTTCACTACCGGCCGTTCCTGGGGATCGCGGCGGCCGTTCAGCGCACCACCGCCTCGGGGAAGGTGCTGGGCCCCGAGCACTGCATATCGGTGGAGGAGGCGCTGCGCGGGTACACCATCGAGGCGGCCCGGTCCATACATCGCGAAGGGGACCTGGGATCTCTGAAGCAGGGGAAATGGGCGGACCTGGTGGTGCTGAGCCGCAATCCGCTGGAGGTGCCCGCCCCGGAGCTCCCCGATGTCAAAGCGGTGGAAACCTGGGTTGCCGGAGAGAAGCGGGCAGGATAGGCAAGCATATATCTTGTTTTGAACTGCTAAACCAGGAGGAGGGAAGGACATGAGGAAGAAGACACTCACGGTCGTCTGGATCATCTGGATGGTGATCTACAACGCCTTTTTCATCTGGTTCCTCGTCAGGTACCAGGCCGCGGGCAACTCGTTCGTGGGCCTCTTTCCGGTCACCTTCATCATCTACCTGATCATGCTGATCGTGATAGCCGTGGTGAACTGGACGATCGGCTGGCAGCTCATGAAACCGGAAAGCCGAAGGCCGCGGACCACGGAATAGGGGAGGCAAGACATGGCGGGAATTGGGGCTCTCATCTTCATCATCCTGTATTTCCTGGCACTGATCGGCTTCGGCATCTGGGGCCAGAGACGGACCACCTCGGAAGTGAGGGACTTCTTCGTGGCCAAGGGGCAGATCGGAACGGTGCTGCTGTTCATGACGTCGCTGGCCACCGGGTTCAGCGCCTTCACCTTCGTGGGCGCCATTGGGCTGGGATACTCCCTGGGCATCAACGGGCTCATCCTGGCCGGAGGCGCGTTGATCTTTGCCACTCCCGGGGTGGTCTGGGTGGGCAAGAGGATCTGGGCGCTGGGCAAGAAATACGGCTACATCACCCCCTCGGACTTCCTTGCCGACCGCTTCAACAGCCCCGTCATCCGCATCCTGGTGGCGCTGATCGCCGTTGGCTTTTCCTTCTTCTACATCCAGGTGCAGCTGGTGGGCATGGGCCATATCATCAGCGTGCTCACCGGGGACCTGATCGCTTACCGCACCGCGGTGGTTATCTCTGCACTGCTGATCGGCGTCTACGTGGCGATCGGCGGGATGAGGGCGGTGGTGTACAGTGACGTCCTGCAGGGGATTCTGCTCACCCTGGGCCTGCTGGTCCTGTCCGTGTTCGCCGTGGGCTACATCGTGGACGGCGCAATGAAGGAAGCCGCCACCGCGGCCCCCGCGGTCAACCAGATCACGCTTTCGCCGCTGTACCTGTGGACGGTTTCCGTGGGGTACGGCCTTTCGGTCTGCGTCTGGCCGCAGTTTCTGGTTCGGTACTTCGCCGCGAAGAGGGTAAAGGGTGTGTTCACCGTGGGGGTAGCCAACGATGCCGGCAGCATCGTCCTGCTCACCGTCTTCGCCGGATTCATCTCCTACGTGGGCGTGACCGTGTTCAAGGACATCGCCCCGGATACCGTTACGGTGAACTTCATCAAGCTCCTGCCGCTGGCCCTGGCCTGGCCGATGGCGGCCGCCGGCGCCGCCGCCGCGCAGTCCACCGCAGACTCGATCCTGCTGATGTGCGCCGGAGTCTACACCAAGGACATCCATGCCTCCTACATCAGTCCGAAGGCCTCGGAGAAGCAGCTGTCGCTGGTGGGACACATCGTGACGGTCGTGCTGATCGTGCTGGCCATGGTGGCTGCGCTGAGCCCTCCCGAGTCCCTGTTGAAGGTGGTGCTGAACCTGGCCTATCCGGGATACCTGCTGCTGCTTCCGGTGTCCGTGGCGGCGGTCTGGTGGCGGAGAGCCACCACTCCTGCGGCGATTGCGGCCCTGTTCGTGGGGCTGGTCACCCTGGTGTTCACGATCTTCATCTGGCCCGACGCGCTGAACATCTACTCGGGGGTCTGGGGATTCGTCACCAGCTCCATCGCACTGGTCGTGGTCAGCCTGTTGACGCGGCCGCCGGCGCAAGGGGTGATCGACAGGATCCACAACTACCTGGACAGTGAAGCGGACTACGCGGCGATCGAGGAGACCTGAGGAGAGGGGAGCACGGTGAAAGGATACCACTATCCGGACGTCGATTGGGATCGACTCCGTTCCCACAGAACGGGCAGGATCCTTGAGATCCTGACCCGCGGGGACCTGGAGGCCGCCGTCATCTCTGACACCTGCAACGTCAGGTACGTGGCCGACGTGCGGAACTACGGAGCGCCGGAGATCTACTCCGAGATCCACTTCGTGGTGCTGACGGCGGGGGGTGACATCCACCTGTTCACGCAGATCCTATTCGAGGACATGCCGAAGCGGATGCCCTGGATCACCAGCGCCGAGCAGATCCCCGCCTGGCGGAGGGCCTCGATCCAGGAGGCCGCCAGAACCGAGATGATCGCCGGCAAGCTCCAGCGGGCCGGCGTCAAGGAGGGGCGGATCGGAGTGGACTTCCTGCCCTTCCAGGTGAAGGACGAGCTGGCCCGCAAAGCCCCCGGGCTCCAGGTGGTGAGCATCGCCGAGGAGATCCTGAAGGCGCGCATGGTCAAGAGTGAGGACGAGATTATGCTGCTGGAGGCGGCGGCGACGAACAACGAGATCGGAATGAGGGCCGCGCTGGACGCGATGGTGGAGGGGGCCACGGAGCACGAGGTCATTGCCGCGGCGGTGGGCGCCATGGCGAGGGCGGGCATCGAAGGGATAACCCACTATCCCGGCTGCCGGTCCGGGGAGCGGACCCTCCAGGACTACCTGCCCATCGGCAGAAGGCTGCGGCGAGGCGACACGGTCATCATCGACATGGGCAACTACGGTCCCGGCGGCTACGCCAGCGATTTCTGCCGCACGGGGATCGTGGGCCGGCCCTCGGAGCAGATGAAAGAATGCTACCGGGCGCTGCTTCGGGCCCACCGCGAGGGCATCGCGGCGGTCAAGCCCGGGGCCATGGCTTCCGACGTCCACGCGGTGATCAACAAGGCGCTGAATGTGGCGGGGCTGCCGGGCTCCATCTACTCCAACGGCCACGGCATCGGCATGGGAATGGTGGAGCTGCCCACGGTGGGGGCAAGGGAGGAGATCCCTGAGGACATCGAGCTGCAGGAGGGGATGACGGTCTGCCTGGAGCCCATCACCTACATCGAGGAGGAGGGAGCGGCCAAGCTGGAGGACGAAGTGGTGGTCACGGCGGATGGCTGCCGGCTGCTCACGCGCAGCGAATACTGGGACGTGTAGCGGGACAGAAGAGATGCCGGAGCAGCCTCGCTACAGGCCCGCGGATTCCCTGCAGTCACCCCGCTTCTCCGGGGTGAGGACCTTCATGCGGCTGCCCGAGGTGCACACCCTGGAGGGAGTGGACGTTGCCGTGATGGGCGCGCCTTTCGACACCGGGGCTACCTTCCGTGTGGGAGCGCGCTTCGGTCCGGAAGCCATCCGCAGCATGTCCGCGCTGGTGAAGCCCTACAACGCACACTTCGGGATCGACGTCTTCCAGCACCTCTCCGGCGTGGACTACGGCGACGCGCCGGTGGTTCCCGGCTACACCGAGGAGTCCTTCGCGAGAATCGAGGCGGCCCTTGCGCCCGTTCTGCAGGCGGGCGCGGTTCCCGTGGTGCTGGGCGGCGACCACTCCGTCTCGCTTCCGGAGCTCCGCGCGCTGTCCCATCCTCACGAGCGGGTGGCCCTGGTGCACTTCGACTCCCACTTCGACACCGCGGAGGAGTACTTCGGCCGCAGGTACACGCACGGAACGCCATTCCGCCGCGCCGTGGAGGAAGGGATCGTGGAGGTGGGGCACTCCATCCAGGTCGGTATGCGGGGCTCGCTGTACGGGAGAGAGGACGGCGAGGCATCGCGCTCGTTGGGCCTGGAGGTGATCACCGGGGAGGAGCTGGAGCAGATCGGGACTCCCGCCGCGCTCCGGCGCATCCGCGAGCGGGCGGCGGGGGCCAAGGTGTTCGTCAGCTTCGACATCGACGTGGTGGACCCGGCGTACGCCCCCGGGACCGGCACCATCGAGGTGGGAGGGATCACCAGCCGGGAAGCCCTGGCCCTGGTCCGGGGCCTGGAGGGCCTGGATTTCGCCGGGTTCGACCTGGTGGAGGTGCTTCCCCAGTACGATCCTGCCGGCATCACCGCTTCCCTGGCCGCGAACATCGTGTTCGAGTTCCTGAGCCTGCTGGCTGTGGGGAAGAGGGCCGCGCAGGGCTAGAGCCGGGAGCCGGGCCGCACCTCCTCCCGTGGTCTCACTGGCCTGCTCCGGAAGGGCACGCCGCAGGCCGCCGCCACCCACCACTGCCAGGCACCCGCCGGCCGCGTACCACCGCCAGCTGCCCGCCGCTGGCCACCGGCCGCCCGCCGGCGTGGTAATAATTTCTTATAATCATGCAAAATTATTGTTGACAGCCTGCAACGGTGGGCTTAGAATCTCAGATCAAAACAAGCTAAGGAGGAAATTGGCTATGCAATCGAGGAGCAAGGTCTGTCTGGCCCTGGTCGTGTCTGTCCTGCTCCTGCCGCCGCTGGTGAGCTTCGCGGGGGGGCAGCAGGAGAAGAAGTCCGCTGAAAAGCTCGTCCTGGAGTGGACCACCTGGCAGGTGCTGGAGGAGGCTCAGAAATCCATGATGACGGATTTCATCGAGGCCTTCAAGAAAGACTACCCGAACGTCGAGATAAACCTGACGGGGAACCCCTGGAGCGAGTACTTCGACAAGCTGCAGGTCCGCATGGCCGGAGGTTCCTGGCCCGACATCTACACCTGCTCGATGGACAACTTCACCCGCTATGCCAGGCTGAACTTCGCCGCTCCGCTGAGCGACTACGTGGACCTCTCCAAGTACGACTTCATCGACGTCGCCGACCTTACGAATATCGGCGGCAAGACCTATGGCATCGTCTATCTGACCCTGCCCTTCGGGCTGATCTACAACAAGACCATCCTGGACAGGGAAGGTCTGAAGCCTCCCACCACACCGGAGGAGCTCATCGAGGTGGGAAAGAAGGTCACCGTGGGCAAGGAGCAGTTCGGCTACTCCGGGGCGGTGGACCCCACGAACCCTGCCGACTTCTGGACGGAGCTTTTGGTCTGGACGCTGGGCTACGACGGAAAGCTGGCAAAGCAGGGGATGCCCACCGTCAACTCCCCGGAGAACGTCCGGGCAGTCCAGATGCTCAAGAAGGTGTATGACTCGGGAATAATGCCCAGGGGGATCGACCGGCAGCTTTACAGGAAGATGCTGCTGTCCGGCAAGATCGTGATGCAGGTGGATGGCCCCTATTTCTTCGACTGGGCTCGAAACGAGTCGGAGGAGGCGTTCAGGCAGCTGGACTCGGCTCCGCCGTTCTTCAAGAACAAGGCGGCCCGGACCTATACCGTGTACACGTGCGTGTCCCAGGGCGCCAAGGACAAGGAGATCGCGGCCAGGTTCGTCGAGTTCATGCTCCACCCGGAGAACCAGGAACAGTTCGTTCCCAGGGTCAAGCAGACTCCGGCGGTCAGGAACGTGAAGATCCCGGAGCAGTGGCTCCAGGAGAACCAGTGGTTCAAGGGATACCTGGAGCTGAACCCGAAGTCCGTTGTGCCGGAGGGGCTGGACATCTACACGGAGGACATGAAGAAGATCGCGGCCAGGTACATCGGAGAGGTATTCCTGTCCAACCAGGACGTGAAGGCGGCGATGGACGAGGCGCAGCAGGGCACCATCGACATGCTGAAGGCCCAGGGGTACAAGCTCCCGCAGTGAGCCGGAGACGGTTCGGCTGTGCATTCGTGTTTGAGTCTGTGCGAGCCACGCCGCCCGCGCGCGGCGTGGCTCGCCTGCAAGAGCGAGCGAACTCTATGAGCAGCTTTGGTCTTCACCTTCCGGCCAGCATGAGAAAGAGCTCGTTTGCCGTCATCCTCATCCTCCCGGCGCTGCTGGTCATCGGCGTTCTCATCATCTATCCGATCGTCAAGTGCATCTCCATGAGCCTCTACGCCACGCAGTTTGGCGAGGCGGCTCCGTTCGTCGGCCTGGGCAACTACCTCAGGCTTCTGAAGTCCGCCGATTTCCCGCGGACAATCGCCACCACGCTCATCTACACCCTCGCCTCGGTGGCCGGATGCTTCACCGTCGCCATGGGAACGGCTCTGATCGCCGACATGCCCCTGCGGGGCAGATCCGTCTACCGGGTGGTGATGACGGTCCCCTGGGCCATTCCCGAGGTGGCCGCCTGCCTGATATGGGGCTGGATCTTCAACTACGAGTTCGGGATCGTGAACAAGATCCTGCTGGCGTTGGGAGTCGTCTCTGAGCCGGTGGGCTGGTTCATGAACAAGAACCTGGCTCTCTCCAGCGTGCTGATCGTCACCATCTGGAAGATCTTTCCCCTCTCCTCTCTGACCCTGCTGGCCGGTCTGCAGAGCATCGACCAGGAGCTGTACGAAAGCGCCAGGATCGACGGGGCAAACAGCATCCAGCTGTTCCGCCACATAACGCTTCCGGGCCTGAAGCCCGTGGCCATGATCCTCATCCTGCTGACCACCATCTGGTCGTTTCGCAGGTTCACCATAATCTGGGTGCTCACGCAGGGAGGGCCGGGGATCGCCACGGAAACGATCGTCATCGGCGTGTACCGCTACGCGTTCAAGAGCTTCCAGATGGGCTACGCCGCCTCGCTGGGAGTGATAGGCCTGATCCTCTCCTCCATCATCACCGTGTTCTATCTGGTCTACCAATCCAGGGCAACCCGAGCATGACCGTGAGGCCGGCACAACGGATCCAGGGAGGCATCAAGACCCTGCTCACCTACGCGGGCGTGATTCTGGCCTGCATGCTGATCGCCTTCCCTCTGTACTGGATGCTGAAGACTTCCCTGCAGAAGGAGAGCGATTTTTTCGAGACGGGGGTGCGGCTGCTTGCCCGTCATTTCGAGTACGTGAACTACGCATCGGTGTTCCGGGAATACGAGATGGGCCGGTGGCTCCTGAACAGCGTCATCGTCACGGCCTCCACGACGGTGGCCACGGTTCCCATCAGCATCCTTGCCGCCTACAGCCTGTCACGATACCGCTATTTTCTGCGTGTGGCGTTCATCTACGTGATCCTGCTGACCCAGATGCTCCCGGCAACCCTGTTGATACTGCCGCTGTTCACGATCTTCCGGACCGCGGGTCTCATCGACACCCTCGGCGGGCTGGTCCTGGCCAACGTCACCTTCTCGCTCCCCCTGTCCATCGCCATCATGAAGGGGTTCCTGGACACGGTGCCTCTGGAGATAGAGGAAGCCGCAATGATCGACGGATGCGGCAGGGTCGGCATCATCCTGCGCATCGTAATCCCCATAGCGCTGCCCGGGTTGATTACCATTTCCGTGATTGCGTTCTTCCTGACGTGGGACGAGTTTCTTTTCGCCACCACTTTCATCAACGATGCCTCGAAATGGGTCGGCACCGTGGGGCTGTCCTCCTTTCGAGGGATCTTCATCACTCCCTGGAACGAGATCCTGGCGGCGGCGTCCATCTACTCGATCCCGGCTCTGCTGTTCTACTTCGTCGGCCAGAGATACATCGTCCAGGGACTGACGGCGGGAAGCATCAAGGGGTAGGAGCAGGAACATCTGTGTACACAAGGAGAACAAACGGTATGAGGAAAGCACTGTCCACCAGCGAGGCGCCTGCGGCTGTGGGTCCGTACTCTCAGGCGGTGAGGAACGAGTCGCTCCTGTTCATCTCGGGCCAGCTACCCATAAACCCGCTGACCAACGAGATGCCCGCGGGCATTCAGGAGCAGACGCACAGGGTGATGGAGAACATCCGTGCCATCTTGAGGGCGGCACAGCTGGATTTCTCGCATATACTGAAGACAACCGTGTACCTCTCGGACATGGAGCACTATCAGGAGTTCAACAAGACCTACGAGAGCTTTTTCGGGCGGACGCCGCCGGCGAGGGCGTGCGTCCAGGTGGGGCGACTGCCCAAGGACGCCCTGGTGGAGATCGAGGTGATCGCGGGCTACTAGGC
>CAZBDU010000059.1:0-34802 GCA_964490725.1 uncultured Spirochaetaceae bacterium
CACCGGAGCAGCCCTCTCTGTTCGCCCGCCGTCCCGAGCCGGCCGCAGGGCTCAACCGCGAGCAGGCCGCCGCGGCCGCTCACCGGGAGGGCCCGGCGCTGGTGATCGCGGGGCCGGGGACGGGCAAGACCCGAACCCTGGCTCACCGGGTGGCCCGGCTGATCGCGGAGCGCGGCGCGGCGGAGCAGGTGCTGGCGCTGACCTTCACCAACCGCGCCGCCCGGGAGATGAACGCGCGCGTGGAAGCCCTGCTCGCGGACGGGCGCCAGCGCTCCGCCCTCACCGCCGGCACCTTCCACGCCTTCGGTCTGGCGGTGCTGCGGGAGCACGCCGGCCTGGCGGGACGGCAGAGCTCCTTCGCTCTGGTCGGCGAGGAGGAGCGCCGGGAGATCCTCTCCGCCCTGGCCGGAGGGACGCGCCGGGCGGGGCGGCTGGCCGAGGCGATCCGCCTGGCCAAGCAGCGCCTGTGGGCTCCCGCTGCGGAGCCGGCCGCCGGGAGTCAGCCGGCGGAGGCAAGCGCCTTCTTCACCGAGCCGGGGCAGGAGGAGGCGGCCCGACGCTACCAGGAGCTCCTGCGGGAGCACGACGCCGTCGATCTGGAGGACCTGATCCGCCTGCCGGTGCTCCTCTTCCGCCGCCGTCCGGAGGTGCTGGCGGCCTGGCGGCGGCGCTTCCGCTGGGTGCTGGTGGACGAGATCCAGGACATCAACCCCGCCCAGTACGCGCTGCTCACCGCCCTGGCCCCTCCCCCGCAAGGCAACCTCTTCGCCATTGGCGATCCCGATCAGGCCATCTACTCCTTCCGCGGAGCGGACCCTCGCCTGGCCGAGCGCCTGCGAGAGGACTATCCGGGCCTTGCCGAGTACCGGCTGGCAACGAGCTACCGCTGCCCGGATACGATGCTGCAGGCCGCAGGGCAGCTCCTGGGCGGCGGGAGCCAGGAGGTGAGCCTCCGCGGGCTGGACCCGGGGGTTCGGGTCCGCCTGGTGGAGTGTCCCAGTGCGGCCGCCGAGGCGGAGCTGGTGGCCCGGACCATCGAGGAGCTGATGGGAGGCCTGCGCTTCTTCTCCATGGACAGCGGCATCAGCGCCGGCCTACCGGGGGAAGGGATCGCGGGCCTTTCGGATTTCGCGGTCCTGTGCAGGACCAGCCACCAGTTCGACGCCATCCGCAAGGCTCTGGACGATCATTCCATCCCCTGCCAGCCCGTGGGGGAGAGTCCCTTCTTCCGTACCGCTGCGGTGCGGGAGGTGGTGGAGCTGGCGGGGCTGGCCCGCGGCGCACTGCCGCCGCTGCTGGCAGGCCGGCTGCAGCGTCGCTTCGCGGCCCGCCTGCCCGAGCTGATGGCGGCGGGGCGATCGGGCGCAGAGGTAGGCGCCGTCCTGGCGGCACTCGTGGAGGCGATGGGGGGCAATCGGGAGGAGGAGCCCTGGAGCCGCCTCCTGGAGGAGGCCGGGTTCTTCGGGGAGGACTGGCGGGGCTTCCTGGAGCACGCCGTGATGGCCGGCCGGGGAGAGGACTACCGCCGGGAGGTGGAGCGGGTGGCGCTTCTCACCCTGCACGCCGCCAAGGGACTGGAGTTCCCCTGCGTGTTCGTGACCGGCTGCGAGGATGGGCTCCTGCCCTACCGCCTGCACGGGGAGAGCGCGGACCCGGCCGAGGAGGCGCGGCTGCTGTACGTGGGGATGACCCGCGCCCGCAGGCTGCTGTACCTCACCAGCGCCGCCCGCCGACGCCTCTTCGGCCGGGAGCTCGAGCTGCGGCGCAGCCCTTTCCTGGAGCGCATCCGGGAGGAGCTTCTGGAGCGGCAGGCCGGCGGCGGCCCGCGGCGCCGCGGCGGGGAGGAAGGCCAGCTGCGGCTGTTCTGAACAGGCGGGCCGGCCCGGGGCTATTCCTTGTAGGGGACGAAGATCAGCACGGCGTTGTGGCCGCCGAAGCCGAAGGAGTTGGACATGGCGGCCCTCATGGGAGCCTGGACCCCCTGGTTGGCCACGTAGTCCAGGTCACAGCCGGAGTCCGGGTCCTCCAGGTTGCGCGTCGGCGGATAGAACTGGTCCTTCAGCGCCAGGACGCTGATCACCGCCTCCAGCCCGCCCGCCGCACCCAGCAGGTGCCCGGTCATGGACTTGGTCGAAGAGACCTTCAGCTTGTAGGCGTGCTCCCCGAAGGCCTCCTTGATGGCGGCGGTCTCGATGGGATCGTTGATGGGCGTGGAGGTGCCGTGGGCGTTGATGTAGTCGATGTCCTCGGGCTTCAATCCCGCCCGCTGTACCGCCATGCGCATGGCCCTCACGGCGCCGATTCCCTGAGGATGCGGAGCGGTCAGGTGGTTGGCGTCGCAGGTGACGCCGTAGCCGATCAGCTCCGCATAGATCCTGGCTCCGCGCTTGCGGGCGTGCTCCAGCTCCTCCAGCACGACCACCCCCGCCCCCTCGCCCATGACGAACCCGTCGCGGCCCCGATCGAAGGGACGCGAGGCCCTCTGGGGAGTGTCGTTGTACTTGGTGCTCACCGCCTGCAGCACCGTGAAGCTGGCCAGCCCCATGGGGGTCAGGGCGGCCTCGGTTCCGCCGGCCAGAATGACGTCGGCCACCCCGTCCTTGATCCAGCGGTAGCCCTCGCCGATGGCGTCGCTGCCGGAGGCACAGGCGGTCACCACGGTGTGACACGGCCCGCGCGCGCCCAGCTTGATGGCCACGTTGCCGGCGGCGATGTTGATGATCATCATGGGGGTGATGAGCGGATGCACCGCCTTCGGTCCCCGGTCGAAGAGCTTCTTGAAGTTCTCCCCCAGGGTCTCGATGCCGCCGATGCCGTTGCCCAGCATCACGCCCAGCCGCTCCGGGTCCACTCCCCCGTTGTCGAGCCCGGCGTCCTTGTGAGCCTGGAGGGAGGCAGCCATGGCGTACACGGTAAAGCGGTCCATCCGCCGCGCTTCCTTGGCGTCGAAGAAGTCCCCGGCGTTGAAGTCCTTGACCTCCCCGGCCACCTGGCTGCTGTGCTGCGAGGCGTCGAAGCGCGTGATCCGGGTGATGCCGTTCTCCCCGTTCTTCAGCCGAGGCCAGAACTCTTCTACTGTATTGCCAAGGGCGTTGACCGTCCCCAGTCCGGTGATAACGACCCTCTTCTTTTCCTCCATAACCCTCAACTCTCCTCCAGTAGGATCGACGGTCAGCCCTAGATGGCCATACACCCGTCCACGCGGATGACGTCGCCGGACACGTAGGAGGCCAAGTCCGAGGCCAGGAAGAGCACGACCTTGGCCACCTCCGCAGGCTGCCCGGCTCGATGCATCGCCACCTGGGTGACAAAGGCTTCCCGTGCCTGCTCCGGCAGGGCGCGGGTCATCTCCGTGTCGATGTAGCCGGGCGCCACCGCGTTGACCCGCACTCCCCGCTGTCCCGCCTCCTTTGCCAGGCTGCGGGTCAGGCCGATCAGGCCGGCCTTGCTGGCCGCATAGTTGGCCTGACCGGCGTTGCCCCCTACTCCCACGACGGAGGCCATGTTGACGATCGAGCCGGCGCGGCGCTTGATCATGTGCCGCGCCACCACCTGGCTGATCAGGAAGGCCGAGGTGAGGTTGATGCTCATCACCCGCTCCCAATCCTCCAGGGGCATGCGGAAGATCAGGCCGTCACGGGTGATGCCGGCGTTGTTCACCAGGATGTCGATCCCGCCGCTGGATTCCAGTATCTCTTCGATCACCGGAACGATGGCCTTCTCCTGGGAAACGTCCGACTGCCGGAACTCCACGGAGCCTCCCGCCGCCGAAGCGGCCTTCTCCATATCCGCCAGGAACTCGCTCGGCTTCAGGTCGATGAAGTATACCGAAGCGCCCTCCCGCAGGAAGGCCATGACGATCTCCATGCCGATCCCCCGGGCGCCCCCGGTGACGATGGCCTTCTTTCCCGATAGCAGCATTCTTGCCCCCTAGAGCTTCTGAATCTCCTCGAGCTTCCCCGCCGGAAGACACGGGACCTGGTCGCTGAAGGACTTCCACAGCCCCGCCAGCACGGAGCCGGGCCCCACCTCCAGGCAGCGCTGAAAGCCGTCCTCCAGGATGCGCCGCTCCTCGTCCACCCAGCGTACCGTCGAGGTGACCTGGCGGACACAGAGCTCCCGAGCCTCGGCTCCGGAGCGGACGGCGCCGCCGGTGACGTTGGAGTACACCGGCCTCTCGGGGTCGCGGAACTCCACCCCCGCCAGCACCTCCGCCAGTCCGGAGGCGGCCTGCTCGAGCAGCGGTGAATGGAAGGGGCCGGAGACCTTCAGCATGATGTAGCGGCGAGCCCCGGCGGCCTTGAAGCTCTCCTCGGCCTTCTCCAGGCCCGCGGCCGCGCCGGAGAGCACGATCTGCTTCGGGGAGTTGTAGTTGGCCAGGTACACCTGCGGGGCTGCGGCCGCCTCCAGCGCCTTCTGCGCCTCCTGGTAGCCCAGCCCGATCACCGCCGCCATCCCGGTGCGCCCTCCGGCCGCATCGGCGGCGCGGCTGGCCTTCTCCATCAGCTCTCCCCGCGCCTTCACCACGGGAAACAGGTCCTCCATCCGCAGCACTCCCGCCTGGTACAGCGCCGTGTACTCGCCCAGGCTGAAACCGGCCGCCCCGTCCGCCGCGATGCCCCGCTCCCGGCAGAGCTCGGCCGCGGCCACATTCACCAGCGTGATGGCCACCTGGGTCTTGTCCGTGGCCTTCAGCTCCTCCTCGCTTCCCTCGAACAGCAGGCGGCGCAGGTCCATCCGGGTGATGTCGGAAGCCCTCTGAAACAGCTCCTTCACCTTCGGGCTCGCCTCCCAGAGATCCTTGCCCATGCCCGGATACTGCGCACCCTGGCCGGGAAACAGGAAACAGGTTCTCACGCCGCTGGCTCCTTGTCGCCCAGTTTGGAGCGCAAAAAATAGCACATCACCCTGAGGCTGTCAAGGCGGCACCTCGGCAGCCTTGGTATCCCGGCCCGGCGCACCGCCCACCGCGCCGCAGCGCCCGCAGCTGGCCCACCCCGTCCCCGTCTCCCACCGCCGCACCGCCGCATCGCGCCGTTGACCACCCCGTGCCAAGCCGCTAAAATGCACCACTATTCTGTCATCGGAGCTTTGCCATGAACGCTGTCATACGCTCTACTGGAACATACGTACCCGAACGGCGAATGTCCAACGAAGAGTTCACCCACTACCTCGATACCTCCGACGAGTGGATCGTCTCCCACACCGGCATTCGCTACCGCCACGTCGCCTCCGAAGAGCAGGCCGCCTCGGACCTGGCGCTGGAAGCCGCCGCCAAGGCTCTGCATCGCGCGGGGATGGAGGCGAGCGAGCTGGACATGATCCTGGTGGCCACCGCCACCCCGGATTTCGTCGGTTTCCCTTCCACGGCCTGCATCGTCCAGGATCGCCTCGGGGCCCGGGACGCCGCGGCCATGGACATCGTGGCCGGCTGCACCGGCTTCATCTACGGCCTGGAGACCGCCAGGGGGTACATCGCCAGCGGGTTCGCCCGCAACGTGCTGCTCATCGGCACCGAGGTGCTGACCCGGCACGTGAACTGGCAGGACCGCAACACCTGCGTGCTCTTCGGCGACGGGGCCGGGGCGGCGATTGTATCCGCCGAAGACTCCCCCGAGAAGCGGGGGCTGCTGTACTCTTACATGCGTTCCGACGGCTCCGGGGCGCGCCTGCTGGAGCGGACCGCGGGCGGAAGCCGTTTCCCCTTCAAGGCCGGTGTGACCCCCGTGGAGGATGCCTGCCTGCACATGGACGGACGCAAGGTGTACAACTTCGCGGTCAAGGTTATCATCGAGAGCATCAACACCATCCTCGAGAAGACCGGTACCACGCTGGAGCAGGTCAAGTACATCGTCCCTCACCAGGCGAACGTTCGCATCATCGAGGCGGCGGCCAAACGGGAGAAGCTGCCCATGGACCGCTTCTACATGAACATCCACGAGTTCGCCAACACCTCCGCCGCGACCATCCCCATCGCCCTGGCGGAGATGCAGGGAAAGCACATGCTGCAGCGCGGCGACCTGCTGCTCACCGTGGGCTTCGGCGCGGGGCTCACCTACGGGGGAAACCTGATCCGCTGGTAGCGCCCTCCCGTGGATCCGCGCCGGATCGCCAAGAGAATCCGAGCCCTCAGCACACCCCTGACCCCGCTGCCCACGGGGTTGAGACCGGGCCTGGGCCCCCTGCCGGGGATCCGGGCGGTGCTCTTCGACGTGTACGGCACCCTCTTCCTGTCCGCCTCCGGAGAGCCGGGCAGCGCCGCGGGCGCCGGGCCGGCGCAGGCGCTGCAAGAAGCCCTCGGAGCCTGCGGCCTGCGGCCCGCGGACGGGGCCGGCCGGCGGGGGCAGGAGCTGCTCGCGGAGGGCATCCGGGAGGCTCACCGTAGCCGCCGCGCCGTCGGGGTCGACCATCCGGAGGTGGAGATGCGCGCGGTGCTGGGCGAGGTTCTCCGCCGCCTGGCCGCGGAGAGGATGGTCCGCGGGGAGGCGGAAACGGACCCGCAGGCCGTCGAGGAGCTGGCCGTGGAGTACGAGTGCCGCGCGAACCCGGTGTGGCCCATGCCGGGCCTGGCCGCCACCCTGGCGGCTCTGCGGGAGCGGCGGCTAGCCCTGGGAATCGTGTCCAACGCGCAGTTCTACACCCCCTCCCTTTTTCCGGCCCTCCTCGGCCAGTCCCTCTCCCGCCTCGGCTTCCGCGCCTCCCTCTGCGCCTGGTCGTACCGGCTGCTGGAAGCCAAGCCTTCTCCGGCTCTCTTCGCAGGCCCCCTTACGGCGCTGGCCCGCGCAGGGGTAGCTCCCGCTGAGGTCCTCTACCTGGGCAACGACCGGCTGAACGATCTCTGGCCGGCCGGACGCCTGGGTCTGAAGACGGCCCTCGTGGCGGCAGATCGCCGTGCCCTGCGCCTGCGGGAGGCAGACCGCCGGTTGGAAGGGGTGAAGCCGGACCTGACCCTCACCGCCCTCGACCAGCTCCTGGAGGCCCTTGCGTGAACCGCCTGCTGCGCGCGGCGGGCCTGGCCGTGGTGGCCGTGCTCATGATTCTGCTCCTCTACGTGGGCATCCAGGTGGCGCGGCCCCCCCGGGGCGCTGTCGGGGGGTATCTCCGGCAGCTGCGCCGCGGGGAGGCGCCGCAGGGGCGGCGGGTGGTGGTGCTTCTGGGGGACAGCCTGACCCGCGGGCGGGTCAGCGCGGACTGGGTGGCGGAGCTGAAGCGGCGGCTGCCTGCGGGGCGCTACCGCCTGGTGAACGCGGGCGTCAACGGTGAGCTGGCCTTCCAGACCCTCCAGAGGGTGGAACGGATCATACGCTGCCGGCCGCAGGTGGTGATCGTACTGATCGGTACCGAGGACGCCAACGCCGGCCTCAGCGAGGCGGGCCGCCGGCGGACAGCGCGGCGGCTGCACCTGCCGCAGCTGCCTTCGGCGCAGTGGTTCCAGGCCAGCCTGGACGCCCTGGTCCAGCGCCTGCAGGCCGCCACCGGCGCGCGGATCGCGCTGATGTCCATCCCTCCCATCGGAGAGGACCTCCAGGGACCCGGCACGGCCCAGGCCGGGCGCTACGCGGCGATCATCCGCAGGGTGGCCGACCGCCGTGGGGCCGCCTACCTGCCGTTGTTCGAGCGGATGCGCGCCTTCCTGGAGACCCACCCGGGCCAGCCGCTTTACTCCTACAGGCAGCGGCCCTACCTGATGTACCGGGCCCTGCTGGAACGCTTCCTCCTGGGCGAAAGCTTCACCGCCATCTCCCGGCGCAACGGCTTCCAGCTCCTGACGGATTTCCTCCATATTAACGAACGGGCAGCTGCGATGGCCGCCCAGCTGGCGGCCGCCTACCTGCTGGATCTCCCGCCGGAGCCGGGACCGTAGCCCGGCCCGCTGACCCCCCCCGCGCCCTCTCTCAACGGCCCCGGGAGCGGATGTACTCCTCCAGCACGTCCTGCAGCGGCCGGTCCAGGCGGCGGGCCACCCGCGCCAGCAGCTCGTATTCCGGCTTGCTGAAGACGTAGCCCCGGTACTCACAGACCTTCTCCGCCCCACGCTCTCCCAGCAGCTCTATCTCGGCGCCGTCTCTGGCGGCCACGTAGCGGGTAAGCCGCGATTCTCTCACCCCCAGCGTCCGGGTGTGCCGCACGATCTGCTCCGCCAGGGCTTCCTCCTGGCCAGGACGGCACATCACCGTCAGCCGGTAGCCCGGGCGGCCCTTTTTCATGAAGATCGGCGCCCAGGAGACGTCCAGAGCCCCTGCCGCGGCCAGCCGCTCCGCCGCGAAGCCCATGGCCTCCCCGGACAGGTGGTCCATGTCCGACTCGAGGAGGATCACCAGCTCCCTGCCGGAGGCGGCGCCCTCCAGGCGGAAGACCCGCAGGATGTTGGGGTGTCCCGGGATGCTCTTCTGCCCGCAGCCCACCCCCACCGCCACGATCCGCCCGAAGAATCCCGTGCTGTCCTGCCGACCCAGGGTGGTCAGCAGGGCGGCCCCGGTGGGGGTGAGGATCTCCGTGTCCGTGGCCAGCTGCCGCACCACCCTGCCCTCGATCAGCGCCGCGGTGGCCGGCACCGGCACCGGCAGCAGCCCGTGCGCGGTCTGCACGGACCCGTTGCCCACGGTGAGCGTGGAGTAGCTGAAGCTGCTCTCCCCCAGGTAATCCAGGGCCAGGCAGAAGCCGCCGATATCCGCGATGGTGTCCACCGCCCCAATTTCATGGAAATGCACCTCATGCAGGCTCACCCCATGCACCCGGGCTTCCACCTCCGCCAGGCGGGTCAGCACCTTCCGGGTCCGCTCCACCACCTCCGGCGGCCAGCTGCAGCCGGCCAGCAACCCTTCCAGCGCCTCGAGGTTCCGGTACTCCTGCTGCGCCCCCTCGTCCCAGCTCAGGAGCGCCCGGGCTCCGGCCAGGCCGCCTCCCGGTCCCTGCGGCCGCTGGGAGGCGATCTTCAGCCCGGGAATCGGCAGCTCGCCGAGCCGTTCCTGCAGATGGCGGACGGGCACGCCCAGATCCACGAGCGAGGCCAGCAGCATGTCGCCGCTGGCGCCGCAGGTCAGCTCGAAATGCAGGCTCATCCGGCCCTCCGGGGCGACGGCTTTTTACTTGATCTAGGGCGGGTCACGACAGTACCTTTCTCTCGGTTGGTGAGACTGTTTCTGTATACCGGATATGGTGAGGACGGGCAAGCCGTGAAGATTAACGACGACCAGCACCGGCGGACGCAGTTCACGTTGGGCTACGTTGCCCTGGCGTTGCTGCTGATCTTCGGGCTGCAGTTCCTGATGGCGCGGGGCGTGTCCACGGAGATCCCTTACAGCGATTTCAAGCAGTACCTGGAGCAGGGCAAGGTCCGGGATGTGGTGATCTCTCAGAACGACATCCGGGGCACCCTGGTACGCTCTGCCGGAGACACCGTGCAGTTCGTCACCACGCGGGTGGATGACCCGGATCTGGTGAACCAGCTGGAGGAGAAGGGGGTCAAGTTTTCCGGACGGCAGTCCAACAACTTCCTGGGCTCTATCCTGTCCTGGATCCTGCCCCTGGTGATCATGATCGCCGTCTGGAACTACCTGATGCGGCGCATGAACGTGGGCGGGCCGGGAATCCTCAGCGTCGGGCAGAGCAAGGCCAGGCTGGTGGCGGACGATCAGGCCAGAAAGACTACCTTCAAGGACGTGGCCGGCATCGACGAGGCCAAGGAGGAGCTCCAGGAGGTGGTGGAGTTCCTGAAGACCCCGGGCAAGTTCGAGGAGCTCGGCGGCCGCATCCCCAAGGGGATCCTGCTGGTGGGCGCCCCGGGAACCGGCAAGACCCTGCTGGCCAAAGCGGTGGCCGGGGAGGCGGGGGTGCCGTTCTTCAACATCTCCGGCTCTGAGTTCGTAGAGATGTTCGTGGGTGTCGGGGCCGCCAGGGTTCGCGACCTCTTCAACCAGGCCAAGGCCAAGGCGCCCTGCATCATCTTCATCGACGAGCTGGACGCGCTGGGCAAGGCCCGGGGGTTCAACCCCGTGGGAGGACACGACGAGCGCGAGCAGACCCTCAACCAGCTCCTGGTGGAGATGGACGGGTTCGACACCCGTTCCGGGGTGATCATCATGGGCGCCACCAACCGGCCGGAGATCCTGGACCCGGCGCTGCTGCGGCCGGGGCGCTTCGACCGGCAGGTGATGGTGGACAAGCCGGACCTGGCGGGCAGGGAGGAGATCCTCAGGATCCACAGCGAAGGGGTCAGGCTGGCCACGGACGTGGACCTGCACGTGATCGCCGCCCGCACCCCCGGTTTCGTGGGCGCGGATCTGGCCAACATCGTGAACGAGGCGGCCCTCCTGGCCGCCCGCCGCGGCAGGCATGGGGTTGGCATGGAGGAGCTGGAAGAGGCCATCGAGCGGGTGGTGGCGGGGCTGGAGAAGAAGAAGAGACTCATCAGCCCCGAGGAGAAGCGGATCGTGGCCTATCACGAGTCCGGGCACGCCATCGTGGCCGAGACGCTTCCCAACACCGACGTGGTGCACAAGATATCGATCGTGCCGCGCGGAATCGCGGCGCTGGGCTACACGCTGCAGCTACCCACCGAGGATCGCTACCTGATGACCAAGAGCCAGCTGGAGGACCGTCTCTCGGTCCTGCTGGGCGGCAGAGCCGCCGAAGAGCTGGTGTTCCAGGACATCTCCACCGGGGCCCAGAACGATCTGATGCGGGCCACGGACATCGCCCGGGCCATGGTCAAGGAGTACGGCATGAGCGAGCTGGGGCTGATGTCCTATGAGCGTCCCCACAACCCCTTCCTCAAGGGCGATCTGTGGCAATCCACGGAGAAGGAGTACTCCGAAAAGGTGGCCGCGGAGATCGATGAAGAGGTGAAGCGCATCCTGGACGAGTCGCACCGGCGAACCACCACGATCCTCCAGGAGAGGCGCGCGCTGCTGGAGGAGCTGGCAGGGCTGCTGCTGGACCGGGAAGTGGTGGACCGGGACGAGTTCCACCGGCTGTATCAGAAGCACGTGCCGGCCGCCGGGAAGTAGTCTCCGGTGGACGATCCCCTGCTCGCCATTCTCCGCTCCCTGCGCAGGGGAGAGCTGGACGTGGAGGAGGCATGGCGGCGCGTCCGGGAGCTGAAAGCCGTCAATCTCGGCTTCGCCGAGGTCGATCTGCTGCGGGAGGCCCGCAAGGGGTTCCCCGAGGTGGTCTTCTGCCTGCACAAGCAGGACGAGGAGATCCTGGCCATCGCCCGGGCCATCGCCTCACGTTCCCGGGTAGCCCTTCTGACCCGCGCCCGGCCCTCCACCGCCGGGCTGATCCGCGGCACTTTCCCCGAGGCGCGCTACTTCGAGAGGAGCGGCGCCATACGCATCGGCCAGCCGCCGGCGGGAACGGGCCTGGTGACGGTGATCTCCGCCGGAACCTCGGACATTCCGGTGGCCGAAGAGGCGGCGGTCACCGCGGAAACCATGGGCGCCCGGGTGCGCACCTTCTGGGACATCGGGGTGGCGGGCCTTCACCGGCTCATCTCCAAGCTGGAAGATCTTCAAGACAGCCGGGTGATCGTGGCGGTGGCCGGCATGGACGGAGCGCTGCCCACGGTGACCGCCGGCGTGGTCTCCTGTCCGGTGATCGCCGTTCCCACCTCGGTGGGCTACGGCACCGGTGCGGGAGGCTACGCGGCGCTGCTCACCATGCTCAACTCCTGCGCCCCCGGGGTGGCGGCGGTAAACGTGGACAACGGCTTCGGAGCCGGCTACGTGGCCGCCCTGGTCAACCGGCCTGCAAGCCCGTAGGGGCTACAGGTCGCGCTGATACACCCGGTAGGTCTTGTACTGGGGCACCCCCCAGCGCTCGGCCACGTTGCGCATCGAGTAGTTGTCCTCCAGAACCCAGGAGAGCTCCGCCCGGCGAATGCCGTCCCTGGTCGCGCGGAAGTAGGTTTCGTTGTAAAAGACCGCCTCGATCCCCAGGCCGCGGAACTTGCGGCGCACCCCCATCACCGCCACGCGGATCTCGTCGATGCGCCGGGAATGCCAGAGAAGCTTCAGCAGACCAAGGGGAAACAGCCGGCCGCTCTTGACGTGCTTCAGCGCCTGGTTGATGTTCGGAAGAGACAGCGAGAATCCGGCGATCTCCCCGTCCACGAAGGCCAGCAGCACCAGCTTGGGGTCCGCGATGGTCTTGATGTCCCGGCCCAGGTGTTCGATCTCCTGGTCGGTCCAGGGCACGAACCCCCAGTTGCGCTCCCAGGCGTCATTGTAAGCGGTCTTGACCAGCTCCAGCTCCCGGTCGAAGTGCCGGGTGTCGGCGGACCGGACGGTGACGTTGTTGCGCTTCTGCACCAGCGCCGCCACCCGCTGGATCTTCTCCGTGGGCGGGCGGGTGGCCTCGGCCAGATAGGCGTACAGGTCCCTCACCTTGGCCAGCCCCCACCCCTCACAGAGGGCCGGGTAGCAGGGGGGATTGTAGGGCATCATCACCATGGGGGGCCGGTCGAAGGCATCCACCAGCATGCCCAGGACATGATTCGTCGACGGATTGGCCGGGCCGATCACCCGCTCCATGCCGCGCTCCCGCAGCCAGCCGGCCGCGGCGTCGAGCAGCGCGGCGGCCACCGCGGGGTCGTCCACCGACTCGAAAAACCCGAAGAAGCCGGCCCGGTCTTCCTGGAAGCTGACGTAGTTGCTGTCAACCACCGAAGCGATGCGCCCCGCCGGCCGGCCGTCCCGGAAGGCCAGGAAGAGCTGGATTTCCGCGTGCGCGTAGAAGGGGTTCCTGCGGGTGTCCAGGGTGGACTTCACGTCCATGAGCAGCGGCGGCACCCAGCTGGGATCCCCCCGGTAGATGGACCAGGGCAGTCTGAGGAACGTGCGAAAGTCTCCCCTGCCTTGCACGGGCCTGACCTGGATCACCGCGCACCTCCCGAGCTCGCTCCACCCGCCCGCTCGGCCCACAGCCGCGCGATGTTGACCGCCGTCTGTGCGGCCCTCACCATCGCGGGCAGCGGGATCCACTCCTGGCGGCTGTGGAAGTTCCACCCGCCGGTGAACACGTTCGGCGTTGGAACGCCCAGCTCGCTGAGCCTGGCGCCGTCGGTGCCGCCGCGGATGATCCTGTGCCGCGGCTCGACACCGGTGCGGCGAATGGCCTCCTCCAGAAGCTCCACAACCTCCGGCGCGCTTTCCAGCGTGCGCCTCAGATTGGCGTACTGTTTCTGCACGTTCACCTCCACCGTCCCCCGGGGATAGGCCGCCTCCACCGCACGGCCCATGGCGCGCAGGGCCTCGGCGCGGCGCAGCGCCTCCGCCTCCTCGAAGTCCCGCAGGTACAGCTCAAGAGAGGCCCGCTCCACGCTCCCGCAGATTTCCAGCGGGAAGTAGAACCCGTAGCGACCGTCGGTGGCCTGGGGGCTTTCCGAGCCGGGAAGCATTCCCAGCAAGGCGCCCGCCATCTCCACGGCGTTCACCAGCTTCCCCCGGGCGACCCCGGTGTGGATGCTGCGGCCGTGGAAGACCACCTCCGCCTTGTATCCCTCGAAGCATTCCGCCTCGATGGTGCCTTCCTCGCCCCCGTCGAAGGTGTAGCAGTACTTCGCGCTCACCTTCTCCATCGGGAAGCGCTGCATACTCAGTCCCAGCTCCTCGTCGGAGGTGAAGATCACCGAGACCCTCCCGTGGGGTACCTCGGGGTGCCCCTGCAGATACTCCAAAGCGGTCATGATCTCGGCGATGCCCGCCTTGTCGTCGGCGCCCAACAGAGTTGCCCCGTCGGAGCTGATGAGGGTCTGTCCGCGGTAGCGCAGCAGCTCGGGGAACTCGGACGGGTCCAGGCTCACCCCGTCTCTCAGGCGGATCACCGACCCGTCGTAGGAAGGGTGCACCTGCGGCTCCACGCCCGCTCCCGGCGCCGCGTCGGAGGTATCCAGGTGCGCCATCAGGGCGATCTCCGGCGGCCCGGACCCCGGGGCGGAAAGCCGCGGGGTAAGAACCGCAAAGAGGAACCCCCGGGGATCGAGCTCCACCCCCGTCAGCCCCAGCGCCGCAAGCTCCCCGGCCAGCAACCTGGCCAGCTCCAACTGCCCCGAGGTGGTGGGCTCGCTGTGGGAGTGCCGGTCCGAAGCCGTGTCGATGCGCACGTAGCGCAGGAAGCGCTCCAGCAGGCGGCCCTCGAACCAGCCGCGGTCGAAATCCATGGTAGGAAGCATAGCGGAACGCCGCGGCGCCGTCAAACCGTCGGTGGCTGCCCGCTTCCGCGCTTGCCGGCGCTTCACGGTGGCCCCCGCCGGGAGCGCCACAGATAGAACACCACGGCGGCCAGGAAGAGGAAGTAGGCCGGAAACTCCCGGGGGCTCGGGATCTCTCCCAGAACGAGCGCGGCGCTTACAGTGGCGAAGACCGGTTCGGTGAGAGAAAAGAAGGAGACCGTCAGAGCGGGAAGGTGGCGCACCCCGTAGTTGCTCGAGGTGTGGCCCACCAGAGTCGGAAACAACGCCAGAGCAGCCAGAGCCAGGAGCGAGCGGGTATCCGAGAGGGAAAGGGAGGCGGGCTGCGCCCACAGGAAGGCCAGGGGCAGGGTGAGCAGTCCGCCCCACAGGTAGATGAGGTGGATGTAGACCAGGTGCGGCACCCCCTCCGAGACACGCCTGGAGGCGAGCAGATACACCACGAACAGCAGAGTGGCGATGAAGCAAAGGATGTCACCAGTCTGCCCCAATCGCCCGCCCTTCACGGCCAGCAGCCAGTAGGCGCCTGCCAGAGCAAGCCCCAGGGAGACGTAGGTGTAGGCCCGAACCGTCTTGCGGAACAGGAAGCGTTCGAAGAGGGCGAAGAAGACAGGGTTGACCGAGAAGATGAAGGTGGCACTGGCCACGCTGGTACGCTTCAGGCCGGCCACCCAGGCGTGGAAGTGCAGGCCCAGCAGCAGCCCCGGCAGGACCAGCAGAAGGAGCCCCACCAGCCCCCGCTCCCGCACCAGCCGCTTCAAGCCCGGCAGACAGAAGGGGGTGAGCACCGCCCCGGCCAGGAGCATCCGCCCGGAGGCGATGACCGGGGGCGGGAAGGCGCACAGCTTGATCAGCACGCCGGAGAAGCCGAAGCTGATCGTCCCGATCGCCAGAAAGAGGAGCGCCGTACGCCGGGCGGGAAGGGCGCGCATCGGCGGCAAGTGTAGGCGAAAGGGCGAATGTTGACAACGACGCGCTTTTCGGCACAATGCATACCACCCAGAAAGCCAAGGAGGCTCCCCGTGAAGATTTACTACGAGCAGGATATCGACCAGCAGCTGATCCGATCCCTGAAGGTGGCGGTCATAGGCTACGGAAGCCAGGGCTTCGCTCATTCCAACAACCTGCGCGATTCCGGCGTTCAGGTCACCGTGGGGCTGCGCCCCGACAGCGCCTCTCGCCGCAAGGCCCAGGAGGCCGGCCTGAGCGTGAAGAGCGCCCGTGAGGCGGCGGAGTGGGCCGACTGCATCATGATGCTGGTGCCGGACCACCTGCAGGGTGAGATCTACCAGCGCGACATAGCCCCGACGATGGGTAAGGGCAAGACCCTCATGTTCGCTCACGGCTTCAACATCCACTTCGGCCAGATCAAGCCTCCGCCCGAGGTGGACGTCAGCATGGTGGCTCCCAAGGGACCGGGGCACACGGTGCGCCGCCAGTACGAGCTCGGCTACGGCGTGCCCTGCCTGATCGCGGTGGCGGGCAACGCCAGCGGCAAGGCCGTGGAGGTGGCGCTGTCCTACGCTTCCGCCATCGGCGGGGCAAAGGCGGGAGTGATCGAGACCTCTTTTCGCGAAGAGACCGAGACCGATCTGTTCGGCGAGCAGGCGGTGTTGTGCGGTGGGGTGACCCACCTGATGCAGGCGGGTTTCGAGACCCTGGTGGCGGCGGGGTACGCTCCGGAGATGGCCTACTTCGAGTGCATCCACGAGATGAAGCTCATCGTGGACCTGATCTACGAGGGTGGCCTGTCGCTGATGCGCTACTCGGTGTCGGACACCGCCGAATACGGCGACTACGTGTCCGGCCCGCGGGTGATCGGCCCCCAGGTCAAGGAGGAGATGAAGAGGCTCCTGGAGGAGATCCAGGACGGAAGCTTCGCCAAACGTTGGATGGAAGAGAACCGCTCCGGGCGGTCCGGGTTCCTGGGCATGCGCAAGGAGCACGCCGACCACCAGATGGAGAAGGTGGGCGAGGCGCTTCGCGCCATGATGCCCTGGATCGCCAAGACCCGCATGGTGGACCGCGACAAGAACTAGGACCAGGCCTTCAGTTCTCCAGGATCGTGATCTCCACGCGCCGGTTCAGCCGGCGCCCCTCCTCGGTGGCATTGTCTCCCAGGGGTTGCCGGTAGCCCAGGCCCCGGGTCACCACCTGGGTGGGCTGCACGGCTCCCAGGGAGATCAGAAAGTCGGCCACGGCCCGGGCGCGCTCCTCCGAGAGCTGCTGGTGCTGCTCCGCCGTGTAGCCGGGAATGCGGGCGGTGTGGCCGGAGATCTGCACGTCCCGATCGGAGTAGCTCCTCAGTATGTCGCCGATCTGCCGCAGCTTCTGGCGCTCGGAATCCAGCAACAGCGCCGAATCCGGCGGAAACTGGATGTTCTGCAGGGTGAGGGTCACCCCCTTCTCATCGGCGCTGACGGTGGCGTCCTCTACGCCCCGCTGGCGCAGCTCCTTCTGGATCTTCTCGGTCACCTGATCGCGGTTCAGGGTGGGGGAGTCCAGCCGGCGGCCCCTGGCGGTGCCCTGGTACTCCACGTACTCGCCGTTGGAGAGATGGAAGATGAAGTCGAACTGCTCCTGGTAGGAGTGGGGCTGTCCGATGGAGCTGTCCCAGTAGTAGGTCTGCTCCGACTCGCCGGTAATCCGGACGGGGACGACACCGCCGCCCCGCAGGGAGGGAAGGCGGTGGAACACGGAGTAGCGGATGCTCACCTCATGCAGCTCCCGCCCGTCCATGGTCACCGTCCCCTCGTAGCGGTAACGCACATCGATGGGAAAGTGCACCGGCTCCGGAATGCCGAAGCTGCGGCGAAGGTCGTGCACCTCCTCTCCGGAGGCGCTCCAGGTCTCTCCCACCGCCAGGTCCCGGTCGGGAAACAGCGGGACGTCCCGGACCACAGGCATGAAGTACTGCGCCCCGATGTCGTAGCGTCCCCGGGGGCCTCTCCAGAACAGGGACTGGTAGTCCTCGCTCAGGGAGAAGGAGCCCACGGTGCCGTAGGCGCGCTCGGAGGTCTGAAACCGGCAGGACAGCAGCCCCGCCTGCTCCTTCACCTGCAGGGTCTCCACCGCGATCTTGTTGAGGATGTCCGCGCGGTGCGACAGCACGCCGTTGACTGCCACGGTCTCGCTGACCTCGGTGACCAGCCGGTACTTCTCCCCGGCTGTGTAGCTGAACTGGAACTGCTCCCCCCACAGGAAGCCGCTCGCCGCGGCGAGCAGCGCTGCCAGCAGCGCGACTTTGCGAATCATGCACAACAGTATAGCCCATCGCGCCGTCTTTGCCCGCTCGCTGCGGTGAGCGGGCCGGCGCGACCGCGCCCCGGGGAGCGAGGACGCCCGGCCGGTAGAGGCGCACCCGCGGCCCTGCCGGGCCTGCCGGCCTGCGCGGTTCCCGGATTCGCCGCTTCGCCGGTCCGCCCAGGTTGACAAGGACGGGCCTTTCCGCTATCCTAGCTTTCAAAACTTGCTCTTTGTAATCCCTTATGGCACTGCAAAAAAGAAAGCAACCTTTTTGGAGTGCGGAAACGTTGCCGCTGGTCCGGAAAGCCGGATTCGAGCGTCCCACGCCGCTGCAGGAAAAGGTCGTGCCCCTCATTCTCAAAGGGAGGGACGTGGCCGCGGAAGCGGAAGAGGGCGCGGGTAAGACTGTCGCTTTCATCCTGCCGATACTGGTCAAGCTGAAGAAGGGCGGGAGCGGGATCAAGGCGTTAGTCCTGACCTCCGGCCTGGAAGCGTCCCGAAAGATTTTCCGTGAGTTCCGCAGGTTCACCGGTCCTGCAAGAGGCCATTCGCTGTTTGCGTTCGGATTCGAGGCCAACGAACGCAAGGAGCACCGGCTGCTGTCGAGAAACCCGGACGTGGTGATAGGCACTCCGCGGCGCATCATCGACCACATTCGCAGGGGAAACGTACAGTTTCCCGAGCTGTCGATCGTGGTGATCGACGCAGCCGGCCGCGAGGAGGTCCAGGGGTTCGACGAAGATGTCCAGTTCATCTTCTCGAAGTTTCCGCAGCGCCTCCAGACAGTTCTATTCGTCCCCTCCCTCCAGGCCGAGCCGGCTGCACTGCTGGCGCTGCTCAAGCGCCCGTCGGTGTTGCCCGCCTCGGCGTGGCAGGGCCAGCGCCCGCCGGTGGAAAAGGTGTTCCATCTGGTCCCGGAGCGGCAGAAGCTGCGCATCCTCCCCGAGCTGATCGATGCCTATCGCATGAACGGCGTCCTGATTCAGTGCCGGGACCCGCAGGCGGTCAAGCCGGCCCTCAAGGCCCTCCGCCGCCGCCATCTGCGCGGCCACGGTCTGGTGGAGGGACAGTCTCCGCCGCAACAGTCACGGCTGATCCAGGCGTTCAGCTCCGGACAGATTCCCATTCTGGTGGCTACCTTCCAGACGGCCAGCGATCGGAAGCTGCGCTGGATGGGACACGTGGTCAACCTGGATCCGCCGCCCGACCGCCAGAGCTACGACCGGGGTGGAGCCGTGCTGAAGACGGTGGTCACTCTGGGCAGCGAAGAGCAACACTCACGGCTGGAGGAGATGAACGTGCAGGCGAGCAAAAGAGAGCTACCCGAGGAGGAGGAGGTCCTGAGCGGTGCGATCCAGCGGATCGTCGAGAGACTCAGGCACGAGGAGAACCCGGAGGAGCTGAGCCGTTTCCGCCGGCTGGTGCGCAGGCATGTCCCGCTGCCCCTGCGGGCCTATTTCGCGGCCTACCTGTTCAAGACGTTGTACGGAGCTTCCCGGCCGCGCAAGTCGGAGTTCACCCGCCTGTTCGTCAGCATGGGCAAGAACCGCAAGGTTTTTCCCAAGGATCTGGTGGGGCTGTTCACCAGGGAGCTGGCGCTGGAACGCTCGCAGGTCGGGGAAGTGAAGATCCTGGACGGCTACTCGTTCGTGGATATCGAGGCCAGCCAGGCCGCCAGGGCCATCCAGACGCTGTCGGGAACCGAGTTCAAAGGGCGCCAGCTCACCGTCAACTACGCCCGCCGCAAAGAGCGCAGGTAGCCTGAACGCCCGTGCAGCCCTGCGGCCCGGACGCCCTCCCGCAAATCCTCGCGCAGGCCGCCGCCTACCGGCGCCTGGAGGTGGAGATAGGCTGCGGCAACGGGCACTTTCTGGCCGAGTACTCCTGCCTGGCGCAGGACTCCTACGTCCTGGGCGTAGAGATCAAGAACAAGCGCTGCCTCAAGGCCGCGGCCAAGCTGGAGAAGCGAGGGCTGACCAACGCTGCGGTGCTGCGCGGCCGGGCCGAAGAGCTGCTCCGGGCGCTGCCACGCTCCGGGGTGGACCGTTTCCACATCTATTTCCCCGATCCCTGGCCCAAGAGCAAGCATCGGCGGAGGCGCTTCCTGCGCGGGGAGAATGTGGATGCCCTGGCCGCCGCCCTGCGCCCGGGTGGTACGATTGTGTTCAGCACCGACTTCTACGACTACTTCCTGCAGGCCAAGCTGCTTTTCATCATGCATCCCGCGCTGGAGCTGTCCTCAGACCGTCCCCCGGAGGAGCTGTTCCTCTCCCTGTACGCCCAGAAGTTCCGCGACATCGGGAAGTCGATCCACATCGTAGCCGCACGCAGGAGGGCCCGTTCCTCCGGCGGCCGAACGCCCTGAACGGCGGCTGCGGGCGGCCGCGCTCGCCGCTTCAGCGGATGATCTGGTGCCAGAGGAGCAGAATCAGAAACAGGTTGCAGCCGATGGCGGAGAAGATCAGCACCGCGGCGAGCAGCTCGAAAAGCCTGGCCCGGCGGGCGCAGGCAGCGGCCAGCTCGGCCGGGCTGCCCAGGACGAGCACGAGCTCTCCCATGGGGTCCTCAGGCTCCCTCAGGGCGTGCGGTGTCTCCTCGTAGCGGCCGAAGAGCGTGTACTCGCGGCTGCGCAGACCCGAGAACCTCGGCAGGCTCGATCCGCGGATGTCCAGCTCCCCCTGAATGACGAACGAATCGTCCCGGGTCATAATGTAGGGCTCTCCCCCGGGCAGCCTCACCAGCCGTTCCGGCTCCGCCGCGCGGTCGGGGAAGTAGCGCAGCGGCAGCCGCAGCAGGTCGCGCTCGGCCCGCAGCCTCCTGGCGGTGCGCCAGAAGTAGCGGTACAGGAAATACAGCGCCGCCCCCGGAGGAAGCAGCGCTGCCACCGGGAAGAAGGCCAGAGACAGGGCCAGCAGCGCGGCCGGACCCAGGGCGGGGGTTTGCAGCAGCAGGTAGGCCAGCAGCAGCAGGCAGAACGAGCCGGTCAGCAGGGAGGCCAGGGTGGACTGGTTCCAGTACTCGTTGCGCTGCCGCCCTCCCCAGATGGCCCGGGGCAGGAAGCTCCGCTCCTGCCCGTCGTAGATGACCACCAGGAGCGGCTCCCGCGGTTGCGTGCGAAACACCGCCCTGCCCTGCTCCCGGAAGAGCCTGCCCCCCACGAACATCCGGGTCCCCGCCGGCAGCGAGAACAGCTGGCTCCAGGACATGCTTCCGGGCACCTCGTCGGGAAGACGCTGCTCCAGCGCCTCCAGGCCCCCTCCGGGAACCGGGAAGGAGGGCAGCGAGTACAGCCTCACCCCGCCCAGCTCCACCTCCACGGAAAAGCTGCCGCTGTTGAGCCAGATGCGGTTCTCCCCGTGGATCGCCTCCAGGGCACCGAAGATGCGATAACTCTGCGATCCCGGGGAGCCGGCGGCCAGGTCCGAGTAGCGCAGCAGCGGCAGGAGCGAAGCCTCGATGCTGCGCCGGCGGAAGCCCCGCCACTGAGCACGCACCGCGAACGCGCCCACTCCGGGAATCAGGCCGAAGAAGAGGAACGCCGTGGCGAACACTACGAGGATGAGGGTCCAGAGCTGCATACGTTGCGCAATCCGCACAAATGGAGTACCGTTAGCCTACCATGATCGAGCGCATTGTTGTAGGTGCGATGGGCACCAACTGCTACATCTACGCCAACGGCAAGAAAGAGTGCGTGATCATAGACCCGGGCGGAGAGGAGGATACCATCATCTCCAGCATCAGCATGCTGAAAATGGTACCCATCGGCATCA
Source organism: uncultured Spirochaetaceae bacterium (assembly GCA_964490725.1). Taxonomy (GTDB): domain Bacteria; phylum Spirochaetota; class Spirochaetia; order SZUA-6; family DRHE01; genus CAZBDU01. Next base: position 21,208 of record CAZBDU010000059.1, read on the forward strand.
TCCTTACTCACGGCCACTTCGACCACACCGCCGCCGTGGGCAAGCTGAAGCGGGCTTACCGGGAGCAGGACATTGCGCTGAGAGTGGCCATTCACGAGAAGGACCGGCGCTTCCTGGGCCGACGTGCGGCCAAGACCAATCGGGAGACGCTGACCTTTCTGGGTTTGCCGGATCAGGCCTCCCTGGAGGAGCTGTTCGCAGACCTGCCCGATCCCGACCTCATTCTGCATGAAGGTGAGGAGGTCTTCAACACCGGGCTGGTGGTGATCGAAACCCCGGGCCACACGCCGGGATCGATCTGTCTGTACAGCGAAAAGGAAGGGCTGGTCTTCTCCGGCGACAGCCTGTTCTTCCAGGGCATCGGCCGCACCGACCTGCCGGGCGGGGACGAGAAGGGCCTGCTGGAGGCAATTCGCACCAAGCTGCTGACCCTGCCGCCGGAAACCAGGGTCTTCCCCGGCCACGGTGTGGCCACCACGGTGGAGCGAGAGCTGGTGGGCAACCCTTTCATACGCTGAAGGCCCGCCCGGGGGCGGTTCGGACTCAGGCCACCAGATCGACGAGCATCCCGGTCTCGGGGAACATCCCCCCGAAGGGAGAGGGGGCCGAGCGTACCGCCGCGTTCAGCCGGCGGCTCAGCCCTTGGATCATCCGGTCCAGCTCCTCCCCTGCGGGCCGGCTGGCCGGCACGGCGACCCGTTCCCGGTGGCTCAGCAGCCGGTCGATCAGATTGTCCAGCACCCGCAGCCGCAGCACCGGCACCCCGCCTTCCGGATCGGGAACCCCCTGGATGTGGCGCAGCTGCGCATAGACGCTGTGCGCCGGCCGCACCGGCACCTCCATGCGGGCACTGCCCTGGAGGTTGATGATGCTGGGGAACAGCAACGCGCCGCCTGGAGCTACCATGAACCGGCCTCCTCTACTGACAATATCGGCCGGAACGAGGGCGGCGTTTAGAAGCGCTTCACCGGTTGCGGCGCTCCTCGGTGGACTTGCAGTTGATGCACAGAAAGGAGTAGGGAATCGCCTCCAGGCGCTCCTTGGGGATCTTCTGACCGCAGCTCATGCATATCCCGTAGTGCCCGTTCTCGAGCCTGGCCAGCGCCGTGTCGATCTGCTGGAGACGCCGCACCTCCTGGGCGCCGAGCACCTCGAGGGTCTTGCGGTCGATGTCGTCGGCGGCGATGTCGGCCAGGTCCTTTGGCTGCATATCTTCGATCAGCTCCTGAAACTCCTGGCTTTCCGCGGCCAGATGCCCCAGGATCTCCTGCTTCAGCTCCACAAGAGCCTTGCGCATCTTCTCCTTGAACGCGCGGTCCATTCGGCTATTCCCCTCCAGGTCCCGGAATCGGGACACGATAGTGTATGATAAGCACCTGTTTGTCAACAGGTTGACAAAATCCGGGGCATCCCGGTACCATCTACCCACCGGAGTAACACTTGGCCAAAGAAGAAGCAATCGAAGTCGAAGGCATCGTCAAGGAATCCCTGCCCAACACCATGTTCCGGGTGGAGCTGAAGAACGGGCACGTCATCCTGGCCCATCTGTCCGGAAAGATGCGCAAGCACTACATCCGCATCGTTCCGGGCGACAAGGTGCGGGTGGCGCTCTCGCCCTACGATCTCACCCGGGGCCGCATCATCTTTCGCGAACGATAGAGGTCTCGGCCGCAAGCCTCTCACCGCAACGCCACCCAGGTCGCGCCCCGCCCACCCGCCTGGCGCGGAGCCGGCCCGAAGGCGCCCGCGTGGGGTGAACGCTCCAACACAGTACGCACAACCTTGTGCAGAACCGGCTCTCCCGGCGAATGGTTGCCCTTGCCGTGGATCACCAGCACCTTATGCAGCCCGCGCTGCCGCGAGGAACGGAGAAACTCCTGGAGCGCCTTCCCGGCCCCGGCCGCAGTCATCCCGTGCAGGTCCAGCTGCGCCTGCGGGGGCAGCCGCTTCAGTCTGCGAAGCCGCTCCCCGGGGCTCTCCCGCTCCTGCGCTTCCCTCTCCTCGCCTTCCGCCGGGGGCGGGAAACGCCGCAGCGCCTCTCCCATGTCCACCCCGCCGTCGGCCCCTCCGTGCTCGCGTCTCTCCCAGCTGTCCAGGATCCGCCCGAAATCCAACTCGCCTCATCCTTGGTGCGTCTGGCCCGCTGCCCGCGGTCTGCCGATCGCGGCCCCGAACCGCAGCGCCTCTCTCCCCTCGGAGGATTTTATCCGCACGAAAGCTACTCAAAAGGGCCGGGTCAGTCAAGCAGAAGCCGGTCCAGGGGCACCCAGCCCCTGAGGCGGAGCCCCGTTTCCACCAGCGCGTACCGGCCGCTGCGTCCCCGGATCAGCAGCGCCGTGCCCGGGGGAAGCTCCAGCCACGTCCCGCTGTCCTGCTCGGGAATCTTCAAGAGGTCCGTGCCCGCCTGGGCCACCACCGCCACCTCTCTGCCCTGGCGGGAGATCACCCCCAGGAACGCCGCCAGGCAGCCCACCGTCGCCACCGCCAGCAGCACCACCACGATCAGCAGACGCACCCGCCGCAGCCGCACCAGCGCCGCCCCCACCAGGCTGGTGAGGTTGACCATCCCCACCAGCAGGAAGAAGGGCAGGTCGGGGTTGACGGCAGGAGGAGGAGGCACCTGGCTGGCCAGGCCGTAGCCTTCCTCCCAGCTCTCCAGCGTGCGGCGCAGGGAAAGGTCCCCGGGGAGTGCAGCCACCGCACGCCTGAGATACCCCACCGCATAGCCCGCCTCACCCAGGGCCCGGTGGGAGAGGGCCAGATCCACGCTCAAGGCGGGGTTGCACCCGGTCAGCTCCTGCGCCGCCAGGTAGCCCTCCGCCGCCTCCCGGTAGCTGCCCTGGCGGTAGGCGGCCTCGGCCTGGCGCGTGAGCAGCTCCGCCCCGTCCCCACCCGCCCCCAGGAGCAGCACCGCCAGCAGGGCGGCCAGAGGCCGGGCGGGGGCCCCGACGAAGAGGAAGATCAGCAGGATCACCGGTCCCGGAAGGAAGTACAGCAGGGAGCGAGGCTTGCGGTAGAAGCGATCGCAGCCGGCCCGGCGCACCTCGGGCCAGCCGCGCAGCTCCAGCGCCGCGGCTGCCTGCCCCTGGGGCGTTCCCTCCCGGGCAGCCTGGACCGCCGCAGGCGGAGCCCCTTCGCGCTGCGCCTGCCGGTCCAGTCCTTGAGACCATACCGGTTGGGCCAGCAGCAGGACCGCAGCCGCTACCAGTCGGAACGATACTCTTGCGGCGCCGGATAGCTTCTCCACGCCGGCTCCTCCTCTTCGTGGATCGCCCGCAGCAGCTCCTCCACCTGCGCCGTGGCCGCCGACTGCTGCCGGTCCTCCTGCGGCTTCGGCCTGGCGGCAGGCCGTCTGATCAGGGAGGCGAGCGTCAGCTCCAGGTTGACCTTGGCGTCCCAGCTGCCCGGCCTTGCCCTCAGGGCCTGCCTGAACATCGCCGCTGCTTCGGTGAACTCCCCCAGATCGTAGTGTGCAACCCCCAGGTTGAAGGCGATGCGAAAGGCCAGCTCCTGCTGGCTGCGCGGGATCGGACCGGAGGGCCCGGCAGGGACGGCGGCCAGAGCCTGCCGCAGCAGCCGGATCCCGGGACGCAGCTGTCCCAGCGCCAGGTAGACGTTGCCCAGGTCGTAGCTCACCCAGGCACTCCAGAGGCTCCCCTCCAGCTCTCTTCCCGCCTCCAGGTAGTGCAGGGTCGCCAGGGCCTCCTCTCCCTGGTCGAAGAGGTGGTTGCCCTGCATCACCCGCAAGGTGGTGCTCTGGGAGCCGCAGGAAGAGAGGCTGGAGGCCGCCAGCAGCGCCGCCAGGACCGGCGCCACCGGCGGGCGCCGCAGGGGATTCAGAACGTGTTTCGCCATCGCACCGCTCTCATCAGGACGTACAGGCAGACGAAGACCGCCGCCAGGACGACGAACAGGCGGTCCTGTTCCCGGGCCTCCCGCCGGAAGCCCAGGGTCACTCCCTCCTGCTGCAACCCCTGCACCGCCTGCAGCAGCTTCTTGCCCGGGTTCTCCGCGTTCAGGGAGACCACCGTACCCCCGCTCACGGCCGCCACCCTCTCCAGGGCGTCCGAATCCAGCCGTGTGATTACCGGACGCCCTTCCTCGTCGCGCACCGGCTCGCCCCCGGGCAGCACGATCCGGGCTCCCGCCTCGGTGCCGGCTGAAGCCACGAAGACGGGGATCCCCTGCCGGCCTGCCCGCCCGGCCGCGGCCACGGGGTTGCCCGACAGGGACTCGCCGTCACTGAACAGGAGGATGGCCCGATAGCGTCCGGGGTGATCGCTGAACGCGGCGATGGCCGCATCAATCCCCTTCTCCAGGTCCGATCCGGGGCTGGTAAGCAGCTCGGTGCCGGCGCGGCGCAGGAACAGGTCCAGGGCGTAGCGATCGTCGGTGAGGGGGATGAGGTGCACCGCATCACCCTTGAAGACCACCACGGAGAAGGTGGCCTGTGCGGACTGCTCCACGACGCTACGTGCGACCTGGAGAGAGCGCTCCAGGCGGGAGGGGGCCACGTCGCGGGCGAGCATGCTGTGGGAAACATCCAGGAGAATCACCACCTCCTGGCCGGTGCGCCGCTCCTCCACCAGCTTCTGCCCCCAGCGGAACCCCGCCAGGGACATCACCGCCGACACCACGAAGAGGGCCAGAAAGAGCAGGGAAAAGAAGCTCTTGAACAGGTACACGTCGGCCAGGGCGTCGAACCGCCACCTCCCGCCGAGGGCCAGCAGGCTGCGCCGCCCGCGCAAGAATGTGAGCCTCCAGAGCAGGGCCAGGGGGATCAGGGCGAGCAGACTGAGGAGCACCAGCGGCCGCTCCACGCTCATGGCACCTCCCCGAGGAGAAAGCGGGAGATCGCCACGCCCGCCAGGATGGCAAGCAGCCCCGCCAGGACGAAGCCCCGATGCCGGGGCAGCCGCTCGACGTACACCGTCACCTGAGAATCGCTCTTCTCCAGGACGTCGATCTCCTGAAAAATCGCGTTGAGGATCCCCAGGCTCCCGGAGTGAAAGTAGCGTCCGCCCGTCTGAGAGGCGATCTCTTTCAACAGGCCCGCATTGAAACGCCCCTGATAGACGCCGCGGTACTGCTTGCCCGTCTCGGGATCCTGGAACTCCAGCGTCGTCTCTCCCTCGGCTCCAATACCGATCGTGTACAGCCGGATGCCCAGCCGCGCGGCCAGGGTTGCCGCCTGTTCGGGGGAGACGTCCCCGGCGTTGTTGTCCCCGTCGGTGAGCAGCACGATCACCTTTTCCCGGGAACGGCTTCCCTGGAGGTGGAGGGCAGCCACCGCCACCCCGTTGCCGATGGCCGTTCCGTCGCCGAGCTCCAGAACCTTCAGGGCGTCCAGGGTGCGGAAGAAGTACCGGTGGTCCAGCGTGGGGGGCACCCGCAGCGCCGCCTCCCTGCCGAAGGCAACCAGGCCCAGGGCGTCCGCAGTCCTGCCGGTGGCGAAGCTGCGGACCACTTCCCTGGCGGCCTGGAAACGGCTCACCGCCCCGGAGTCCCGCGCCGCCATGCTCGGCGAGACGTCCAGACAGATGATCATGTCCAGCCCCCGGCTCAGGTAGGTGCGCTGCTTGCGCACCGTCACCGGGCCGGCGATCGCAAGCAGCAGCGCTGCAAGGCCCACCCAGAACAGCACCCGGGCGGCAACCAGCAGCACGTAGGCCGCGCCGCCTGCAGCGAAGGCGCCGTCGCCCCAGATGGCGAAGGAGAAGGGGAGCTTGCCCCCCCGCCGGGTGCGGTAGTGCGCCAGGTAGATGAGGGCGGGCACCAGCAGGAGCAGCAGCGCCAGCAGAGGATGCTCAAGACGCAGCACGCTTGAGGCTCCCTTCGATGTGGTCCACCACCTCGCGGGCGGCGCCGAGACTGGCCAGACGCTCCTGGCGGCCGCACGCCCTGCCGGCGAACTTCACCAGGTCCGCCTCCTGCAGGAGCTCCAGAAGCCGGCTCCTCACCGGCTCCGGGAGAGGACTTCCCTGGAGACGGCCTGAGAGCTCCGCGGTGGTGAAGCTCAAGGCCGGGACCTCCAGCCTGCCGCTGAGGTAGCCCTTGAGCAGGCGGGAGAGCTGGAAGTAGAAGGAGGAGGCGTCCGGGTCGGCAAGGAGGCGTTCCAGCCTGCCCAGAGCCCTGCGCGCCCGCAGGGCGGGCAGCCGCCTGCGCCGCGCCTTCCCGGCCCTGGCCAGAAGGCGCAGCAGCCACCATCCCAGGGCCGCCGCGGCCAGGGGCAGCCCCAGCGCGGCCAGCGCAATGCCGGCCAGGCGCAGGGCGGTGTAGGGCAGCAGCAGCTGCCCGCGCAGCCCCCGCAGCTGCGGGTCCTCCTCTGCCTCCAGGGCGGAGTAGGTGTTGATTTTCAGCCCCTGCAGGGCCAGCTCCCCCAGCACGATCGGCGGCAGGGTCATGGTTCCCGGCCGGTAGGGGGTGAAGAACAGGCGCACCGTGACCTCTCCCGGCCGTCCGGGCTGGCGCCGGTCCTGCACCTGCACCTCCCGAACCTCCAGCCACGGAGCCGCGGGAAGCTCCTGAGCCTCCCCCACGGCCATCTCCTTTTCCACCAGCAGGCGCAGCCGCAGCTCCACCCGGTCTCCCACGTAGAAGCGGGGGGGCAGGAACACCCAGTCCTGCACGGAGTAGCCGGCCTGGGCCGCCGCCGAGGCGGCGGCCAGCGCCAGGCAGAGGGCCAGCCACAGCTTCAACTCCTTCACCGGCGCCGCCTCCTGGACTGGAAGAAGCGCCGCAGCGCCTCCCCCGGGTCCGCGCTGGTGTTTACCGGAAGGGTTTCCACCCCGGTGCGCCTGAGACGCTCGATCCAGCGTTCGTGCTCCTCCTGCCAGAAGCGGTTGTAGCGGCGCCTGAAGACGGCGGAGAAGCCGGGCGCCAGAAGCGTGGCGCCGCTCTCGGGGTCCTCCAGCTCGGCCAGACCCGTGGGCGGATAGTCGGTGTCCGCCGGATCCATCACCTTGACCGCGATGCAGTCGTGGCGGCGGGCCACCAGGCTGAGGGTGTCCCAGTATCCGGAGCAGCGGAAGTCGGAGACCACCACGCAGATCCCGCGCCGCTTCAGGTTCTTGTACACTCCCTTCAGAGCCAGGTCCAGGTCGGAGCCTCTTCCGGCCGGCTCCAGGGTGAGCAGCTCGTGGATGAGCGTCAGGATGTGCTTGCGCCCCTTGGCGGGAGGGATCCAGCGCTCGATGCGGTCGGAGAAGAACGCCGCCCCCACCCGGTCATTGTTCTTGACCGCGGAGAGGGACAGGATGGCGAACAGAAGGGCGGCCAGCTCGCTCTTTCCCACCTGCCCCGAGCCCGCGCCGAGGGAGGCCGAGACGTCCACCAGCAGAAAGAGGATCAGCTCCCGCTCCTCCCGGAAGATCTTGGTGTGCGGGACCCCCATGCGGGAGGTGACGTTCCAGTCGATGGCCCGCACGTCGTCGCCCGGCACGTACTCCCGAACCTCGTCGAACTCGATCCCCTGGCCGCGGAACACGGAACGGTAGTTGCCTCCCAGCAGCTGGTCCACCAGCCGGGCGGCCACGATCTCGATCTGTCTGACTTTCTTGAAGAACTCGGGGTCGCGCATCCGCTAGGGAACATCTACGGATTTCAGCAGCTCGTTGATGATCCGGTCAGAGCTCATCTCCTCCGCCTCCGCCTCATAGGTGAGCACGATGCGGTGCCGCAGCACCTCCAGCGCGCAGGCCTTCACGTCCTCGGGGATCGCGTAGGCCCGCCCCGCCAGCATGGCTCGCACCTTGGCGGCCCGGAAGAGGAAGATCGACGCGCGGGGGGAAGCGCCGTATTCGATGAAGCGAACCCACTCGGCCTTCCTGCGGTCCCGCTCCCTGCTGGCCTGCACCAAAGCAACGATGTACTCCTGGATGCGCGGGTCCACCCGCACCTGGCGCGCGGTTTGCCGCAGCCCCTCGACGTCGTCGCGCCCCAGGACGCGGCCGATGGGGATGGCGGCCCCGTCGCCCACGCGGCGCAGGATCTCCGCCTCCTCGCTGAAGCTGGGATAGGCCACGTTCAGCTTCAGCAGAAAACGGTCCAGCTGGGCCTCCGGCAGGGGGTAGGTGCCCTCCTGCTCGATGGGGTTCTGGGTGGCCATCACCAGGAAGGGGTCCTCCAGCCGGTAGGTCTCGGTGCCCAGGGTCACCTGGCGCTCCTCCATGGCCTCCAGCAGCGCCGACTGCACCTTGGCGGGGGAACGGTTGATCTCGTCGGCCAGGATGACGTGGGTGAAGATGGGGCCTTTGCGCGGCACGAAATCTCCCGCCTGCGGCCGGTAGATCATGGTGCCGATCAGGTCCGCCGGCAGGAGGTCCGGGGTGAACTGGATCCGTTTGAAGCCGGCGTCCAGCACCTCCGCCATGGTCTTCACCGCCAGGGTCTTGGCCAGCCCCGGCACCCCTTCCAGGAGCACGTGGCCCCCCGCGAGCAGGGCGATCATCATCCCCTCGACCATGGGCCGCTGGCCTACGATTCGCTTGCCCACCTCCTGGAAACAACGATCCAGCACCACCTTGGCTTCCTCGACCTGCGCGGCCAGCGCGCCGTCCCCGCCGTTTCCGCTACGCATCTTTCTCCCTGGCATCAGCTTCGATAGTCCGCATTCTCCCGCACGTACTCGCTGGTCAGATCCGCTCCCAGCACCTCCACGGGCTCCCCCGCCCCCAGATCCACCACGATCTCCACGCAGCGGTCGTTCTGGGGATACCCTTTCACCGCGGGGTCGAAGCCGCACTGGCGCAGGTAGCGCGACATCCGCAGCTCCCTGTGCGCGTCCAGAACGAACGCCCCGTTCCTGTACAGCTCCGTGGTGCCCATGCGCACGGTCAGGTTTCCCAGGTCCAAAGGACGGTCAATCGAGGCGAAGTGGTCCCCCACCGCCGCAACGATGCGCCCCACGTTGGGGTCGTTGCCGGCCACGGCGGTCTTGACCAGGGGAGAGTTGACGATGGCCTTGCCCGTGCCCCTGGCCACCAGGGGATCCGGATGCCGCACCGTGACCCGCATCACGTGGCCCACCCCTTCGCCGTTGCGCACCACATCCTCGGCCAGCCGGCGGCACACCCGGGTCAGCGCCCCGCGGAGCTCTTTCTGGCCGGGAGCGGGGTACCGGCCCGAGCTCAGCACCAGCGCCATGTCGCTGGTGCTCTGGTCGCTGTCCACCGAGATGCGATTGAAGCTGGCCTCCACGCTCTCCCGCAGCGCCGCCTCCAGCTCGGAGCGGTCCACGGCCAGGTCGGTCAGCAGAAAGGCCAGCATCGTGGCCATGTTGGGCTCGATCATGCCGGCCCCCTTGGCCACCCCGACCAGGCTTCCCTCCCCCACCGCCTCCCGGTGAACCTTGGGGTAGGAGTCGGTGGTCATCATGGCCCGGGCCACCGGGAGGATCGAGTCTGCCTGCAGATGCGAGACCAGCTCCGGCAGCGCGTCCACCATCGCCTCCACCGGCAGGCTCCAGCCTACGATACCGGTGGACGCCGGCAGGAGCTCCTCCTCGTGCGCCCAGGCCAGCTCCGCCAGCCGGCGCAGCACCAGGTTGGCGTCCTCCACTCCGCCGGAGATCCCCACGTTGGCGATGCGGTTGTTGATCAGGATCCCCCGTACCCGCCCGCCGCTCATGCGCCGCCGGCAGATCTCCACCGGGGCCCCGCAGAAGCGGTTGCTCGTGAACACCCCGGCAACGCGCTCAGTGGGCCTCTCCAGCAGGATCAGGCCCAGGTTCATGGCTCGTGGCTCCGGTTTCTCCAGGGGCTTGAACGAGAACGTCGCGGTGGAAGCGGAGAAGCCTGCGGGCAGGGCCGAGCGGCGTTCCAGGGCTTCCAGATAGGCGGAGGAGGAGGAGTAGGAGGCCATCCGGTAGTTATAGTACAGAGGCTGCGGGCAGTGCAAGGCCGCCCGAGCGCCCCGCAGGCGGGCCTCACAGCCGGGCCCTGCAGGCCGACGGGCGGCCTCCCGGCCCCGTCCGGGGGGGAAAGCAGCCGGAGAATGAGACGTTTACAGGCCAGTCGATTCAACACATCGCATCTCTGTCCTAAAATAGGATCCGAAAGCTCCCCGGAAGCCGGGCCGATGTCGCGGACCTGGCGGGGCTGGCCGTGCTGGCCGGGGCGACCATCCTGAACGGCACGGCGAAGGTACAGGAGGAGACGGCGCGGCAGTGGTAGGGTGCCGGGGCCCTGGAGGCCTGCAAGCCCTGATTCGAAGCGCAGTCGAGGAGTTGTTTGCATGGAAGGAAACACGGCAAAGAGGTACATCGTTCCCCTGCGGGAGGCGATCACCGGTCCCCTGCACGGTGGGATCGGCACCTACCGCATCCTGGTGGACCGGGAAACCTCAGGCGCCCGCCACTTTTCCCTGCTGGTCAACACCAGCCGGGCCGGAGCCCGGGGCAAGGAGCACAAGCACGAAGTGGAGCACTGCTGGTACATCCTCTCGGGAACGGCTACGGTCACCCAGGCCGGCAGGGCCTGCAGGATCGGCCCCGACATGGCGGTCTATACGCCAGCCGGGGTGCTGCACAAGGTGGAGGTGGACGAAGGGGAGGACCTGACCTACGTGGTGATCTACGCCCCCCCCGGGCCCGAGCAGCAGCTGAAGGCCAGGGGGGCTCACGCGTTCGACGAATCCTCCCCATAGCGGCGGACACGATACCCCCCACCTGCCCCCTCAGCGTCCCTCCTGGCCAGCAGGCGCCAGCACGCTGACGGCGGCCGGCCGCACGGCGATCCGCACCGCCGAGCCCTCCTCGAGCTGCAGCCCCCGGTAGGAATGGGTGGCGAACTCGATGTGCCACTGCAGCCCGCAGGCCTCCACGTAGAGGGTGTGGGCATGGCCCACCGGAAGATGCTCCAGGACGCGGCCCTCCATGACGTTGGCGGCCAGCTGCGGGTCCACCGGCAGGTCGGGGTAGAGGAGCTTCACGTCCTGGGGAGCCACGAACGCCGCCGCCGGGCCAGGCCGGGCGGACTCCTCGGCCAGCTCCAGCCTGCCGCCCGGCCAGAGAAGGAAGGTCTGTCCCGAGCGGCGGCTCACCTCGCCCCGCACCAGGTTGCCCCATCCCAGCACCGACCAGGCCTCCGCCTGAAAGGCGCTGCGCCACAGCTCCTCCGGGCTCAGGCGGCCGGCCAACCTGCCCTCGATCATCAGAAAGACCCTGCTGCCCAGGGCGCTGACGTCCTCGATCTGGTGGGTGACGTACAGGACCGGGATCTCCGCCTGCCGCTGCAGGCGTTTCAGCTCGCGGCGCAGGCTGCGGCGCAGAGGCCCGTCCAGCGCGCTGAAGGGCTCGTCCAGCAGCAGCAGCTCGGGTCCGGGAGCCAGCGCCCGCGCCAGCGCCACCCGCTGCCGCTGCCCTCCGGACAGCTGGGCGGGAAAACGCTCCTCCAACCCTTTCAGGCGCATGCATTCCATCCACCCCCGCGCCTGTTCCAGCCGGCCGGAGCCGCGCAGGCCGTAGGCCACGTTCTGCAGGACCGTCAGGTGCGGGAACAGGGCGAGCTGCTGCGGCACCAGCCCGATGCGCCGCAGGCGTGGCGCCAGGAAGGGCCCTCCGGGCGTCTGCGTCAGCACCCTCCCCGCCAGCGCCACCCTCCCCTGGCGGGGCCGCTCCAGGCCGGCGATCAGGCGCAGCACCAGGCTCTTGCCCGCTCCGCTGGGTCCGAACAGCACCCCGATCTCCCGGCCCAGCGCCAGCTCGACCTCCAGCCGAAAAGGGCCCAGCCGGTGATCCAGGCGGACCTCAAGGACGCTCATGCCTCCCTCGCTCCATGCGCTGCACCAGCACCACGCTGCTCACCCCCACCGCCACCAGCAGCAGCGCCGCCAGATTGGCGCGCGCCAGCTCCAGGGACTCCATGCGGGCGTAGATGTACAGCGGCAGAGTCTGGGTGAGCCCGGGGATGTTGCCCGCAACCATGAGGGTAACGCCGAAGTCGCCCAGCGCCCTGGCGCTGGCCAGGGCCATCCCGGCCAGCAGGGGGCGCCGCGCCAGAGGCAGAGTGACCCGGAAGAAGAGGGCCACCTCGCTGTCCCCCAGGGTGCGGGCCTCCTGCTCCAGCTCCTCCGGCACACCGGCGAACCCGGCGCGGGCAGACTGGATCACCAGAGGCAAAGCCGGCACCAGGGCGGCCAACGCCGCCCCTGGAAACGTGAACAGCAGCTGCAGCCGGGACAGCACCGGCACGCGGCCGAAGAGCATCAGCAGGTACAACCCCAGCACCGACGGGGGCAGAGCCACGGGCAGGAGCACCGCCACGCGCAGCACCTCCCGGCCAGGAAACCTCCGCTTGGCCAGCAGCCAGCCCAGGGCCGTTCCCAGCACCAGCAGAAGCGGAACGTCCACGGCGAGCACCTTCAGGGAAACCAGCAGCGCCGCCGTCACGGTGCCGCCTCCGGCGCGAAGCCCCACTCCCGCCACACCGGCGCCGCATCGGCGGAGCGCAGGTAGTCCCAGAAGGCGAGCAGCCCGGCGGTTTCCCGTCCGGGGACCAGGCATCCGCCCTCCACCAGCGCAGGCGCCGCCAGCACGGTGGAGGCCCCCCGGCCCAGTCTCCTGGCCACCGAGGCGGAAATCAGCGCCAGATCCGCCCCACCGCTCGCGGCCGCCAGCCCCGCCTGCAGCACGTCGGCGGTGATCACCAGCTTCCGCTCCCGCTCCAGCCGGCGGTACAGCCCTCGCCCCTCCAGGTAGCGCCGGGCCGCCCCGCCGAAGGGTGCGGTAGCCGGATCGGCCAGGGCCACGCGAACGCCCCCGGAGAGAGCCTCGGGGGAGGGCCGCTCGGAGCGGTCCCACCACAGCACCAGCGGGCTGGCCACCAGAGGCTCGATGCCCTTCGCCAGGCCGCGCTCCTGGAGATAGCGCAGCCACTCCAGGTCCGCCGAGAGAAACAGGCCGAAGGGCGCCCCCGCCTCGATCTGGCGGGCAAGCCGGCCAGAGGAGCCCACCACCAGCGCCGGAGGCTTCCCCCCGGCCCGCTGGTAGCGCTCCGCCAGCACCGTGACGCAGGGATAGAGACTGGCCGCCACGGCCGCCGCCTGACCGCGGGCGCAGGGGCCGCCCGCCAGCAGCGCGAGCAGCAACGCCAGAGCTGTTCTCATCGAAAGGCACCTCCCCACATGCCGGATTTCCGGGCACGGGCGGAAGCCAGTATAGACGCCCCTGTCCCCTTTGACAACGCGGAGCGGTCAGGGCGAGCCGGAGAGGACGGACGGATGGGCGGAGGCGCGCGGCTCCGGAGGGTGGGCGGGTCTCCGGCTGCGGCTCAGCGCGCTTCCAGGCGCACCAGCACCGGCAGGTGATCCGAGAACCCCCGCCGGCCCGGGGAAGCCTCACTTCGCCAGCGCAGCGGGTGAGCCTCCGGTCCGGCCAGAAGGAAGGCAGCGCGGAAGGCTCTGAAGCTGCCGCGCCGCAGCGTGAACCCCGCCCCGTCGAACAGGCCCGGGGTCAGCAGCATCCGGTCAGGGGTCTCCCAGCGGCCGCGGTAGACAATGGAGCCCCACTCGGAGCGGGGGCGCTCGTACCAGCAGTCGTAGAGGACCGGCCCGCCGGCGGTCAGGCCCGCCCGCTCGGGCCGGTCGGTGACCAGCAG
>CAZBDU010000060.1:0-34606 GCA_964490725.1 uncultured Spirochaetaceae bacterium
CGATCGCCTTGCCTACGCCCGGCTACCGGTCAACTATGCCCTACGGACTCCTAGCTATCCCCGGCTATATCTCACTCAGAGCCCCGGCGGGCAGGCCGCGCAGGGCCGACTCCGCACCGCCGCTCAGCACGTACACCCTGAGCTCGTACTCTCCCGTGGCTCCCTCCTCGTAGCCCGCGGTGGTGACGGTGTACCGGCCGCCGGCCTCCGCAAACACCTCCACCCGCGAGATCGAGGTGTCGTCGTTGTAGTCGTCGTTTTCCAGCCGGCTGCCGTCGGGCCCCTGCACCACCAGGAACGTGTCCAGCTGGGAAGAGACCATCTCCACGATGACGTGCTGGCCCGCCCTGAGGGTGAGGGGGTGCGTGTGGTAGTGCCCGTATCCCTCCAGGACCGGGTCCTCCCCGCTGAGGGTGCCTTCCCGGGTGGACAGCTGCGCCCTGCCGCCGTGCACGACGGTGAGGGTGTAGGCGCCGAACTCCTCTCCCTTGAACGATGTCACGTACAGCTCGTAGGCGCCGTCCTCCTGGACCACCGTGTCCAGGCGTGACTCCCCTTCGTCCTGGAAGTCGTCGGCGGTGATCCGTTTTCCGGAAGGGGTCTTGAGGACCAGGAAGGTGTCGAACTCCGCCGACTGCAGCGAGACCACGATGCGCTGCCCCTGGCGCGCCTCGAGGGGGTAGGTGTCGTAGTGCTCCCCCTTGAGAGCCACCGGGTCGCTCTCCTCCAGGGCTCCGGCGTAGCGCCGGGGCTGGCCGATCCGTTCGCGGATCACCTTCAGGGTGTAGCTACCCTCCTCCGAGTCGTCGAAGGAGGTGGCCTTCACCTTCCAGGTGCCGGCCGCCGCGGCGATGAAGTCCAGGCGGGCGTCGCTGGCCTCGCCGAAGTCGTCGTTCTCCAGCTCCGTTCCGTCCGGGGCCTCCACCAGCAGCAGGGCGTCGAAATCGGGGGATGCCAGGGTCAGGATCAGACGGTCGCCGGCCCCCAGCTGGATCGGATACGTGTCGAAGTAGCGGCCCAGCCGGTCGTCGCCCGCCTCCAGGGCCCCGGTGTACACCGTGACCTGTGCACCCGCCACGGACGCAGCCGCGGCCAGAAAGAGCACCACCGCCAACCGGGTGAGCCCTGCTCCACGCGGCCTCTGCCTTCCCACGCTTCGCTTCATGACGGTTCCTCCGCGCTCTCCATGGTGCCTAAGAGTGTAGTGCACCGCCGGGGGTTTTTCCGGCTACAATAGGGTATGAGCACCCGGCAGAGCACACAGACGAGCGTCCCGCAGGGGTGTATCGACCTGGGGATCGGGCATCCCAGCCCCTCCCTCCTGCCCCTCGCGTTGCTGCGCGCCGCGGCGGCGCGGCGCCTGGGCGGGGAGGATCGCTCCTTCCTCCAGTACGGCTACGAGCAGGGGGACCTGGCCTTCCGCGCGGCTCTGGCGCAGTACCTGGAAGAGGCCAGCCGCGTGGCGGTGAGCCCGGAGCACCTGTTCGTCTCCAACGGGGTTTCCCAGGCCCTGGACCTGCTGTGCTCGCTGTACGCCCGCCCGGGGGACACGGTGCTGGTGGAGGAGCCGGCCTACTTCCTGGCCCTGCGCATCTTCGCCGACCACGGCCTGCGGACGGTGGGCGTGCCCACGGACCGGTCCGGCTTGATTCCCGAGGCGCTGGAGGAGGCCGCCCGCCGGCACCACCCTCTGTTCCTCTACACGGTGCCCTCCCACCAGAACCCGACGGGAGCCACGCTGCCGGCGGATCGGCGCCGGAGGCTGGCAGTCCTGAGCGAGGAGCTGGGCTTCCTGATCGTGGCCGACGAGGTCTACCACCTGTTGAGCTACGGGGGGCAACCGCCTGCCCCCTTTTCCGCCTTCGTCCCCGAGGCGAAGGTGCTCTCCCTGGGCTCGTTCTCCAAGATCCTGGCGCCGGGCCTCCGGCTGGGCTGGATCCACGCGGGCCCCGCGCTGCTCCGTCCCCTGGTGCGCTGCGGCGTTCTGGACAGCGGCGGAGGGCTTAATCCCTTCACCGCCGCAGTGGTGGGCAGCCTCCTGGAGCGGGGCGAGCTGGCGCCGCACGTGGAGACGCTGAAGGCCGTCTACGGAGAGCGGGCCCGGCTCATGGCAGAGCTTCTGGAACGGGAGCTTCCCGCGGGGGTGCGCTTCGGCCGGGCCAGGGGAGGGTTTTTCCTGTGGCTCACCCTGCCGGAAGGCGCCGAGGCGTCGGCCCTGCTTCCGGCGGCCAGAGCCGCGGGGGTCGCCTTCCTCCCGGGGGCGCGCTTCTCGGCCACGGGGGGGATGCGTTCCTGCCTGCGGTTGAGCTTCTCCTACTACGACACGCAGCAGCTGGCGGCGGGGGCGCGCCGGCTGGCGAGGGTGCTGCGCGCCGCCCCGGCCGGCTGATCGCCTGCGCTCAGAGGCTGCCGAGCTGGGCGCCCCCGATCTCCACAAACCTGCCCACCCCGGCCGTTTCGGCCGCCTCCAGCACGTGCGCGGCGGCGGCCAGGTCTTCCACGGCGATCCCCAGCGACTTGAAGAGGGTGACCTCCCCTTCCTCCTGCCTGCCGGCAACCGTACCGGCCAGCAGCTCGCCCAGCTCTCCCTGGATGTGGTCCTCCCTGATGCGGCCCTCTCGGATGGGGACGAGGATCTCCCCGGCCTCCCGCAGCGCCGACTCGCGGCGGTCCACGTAAAGGCGCGCGGCCGACACGGCGTCGCTGTCCAGCTCGCGCTCCTCCGGCCTGTAGGCCCCCACCGCGTTGACGTGAGCTCCGGGGGGCAGCCAGGCTCCGCGCAGGACCGGCTCGCGGGAGGTGGTGACCGTGCACACGACGTCCGCCCCCTCCACCGCCTCGCGGGCCGAGGAGCTCACCTCAACCGGCAGGGTCCAGCGCTCGGATTCCGCGGCCGCGAAGCGCAGCGCCCCTTCGCGGGTGCGGCTGTGCACGCGCACTTTCCGCAGCGGGCGCACGGCCAGCATGGCCTCCAGGTGGGTGCGGGCCTGGGTGCCGGCCCCGAGGAGGGCCAGCCGTTCGGCCCCGGGGCGGGCCAGCAGCTTCGTGGCCACGGCGCTGACCGCGGCGGTGCGAATGGCGGTGACCGAGGTGGCGTCCACGATGGCGCGCAGCTGGCCGTGCCCGGCTTCGAACAGCAGGATCACTCCCTGGTGCGGGTCCAGACCGGCGCCCCGGTTGGCGGGGAAGATCGTGATGACCTTGACGCCCAGGCTCTCCAGCTCCGGCAGGGCGGCGGGCATGCTGAACAGCAGGCCCCTGTCCCCGGGCAGGGTGAGAGCCGACCTCAGCGGCAGCACCGCCTGACCCCGGGCCACCGCCAGCAGGGTCCGTTCCATGAGTGAAATGCACTCTTTCATGGGCAGAAGAGCGGCCACGGTCGGCCCGTCTGCGATCAGGACCTTCACGGCCGCTCCGGGCAGCGCGCCCACCTCAACGCCACACCTCTTCCTGGGCGCGGAAGACGAGCCCGATGATACGGTCCCGCAGGGGCTCGGAGAGGCCATGAAAGCGCACGTGCATCACCCTCCCCTCGGCGGACAGCCGTACCACCCTGGCGGGGATGACGGCAGAGCTGGAGTCCAGCTGCACGGTGAGGATCAGCTCGTCTCCCGGCTGCGCCTCGATTCCGGGATTGCGCAGGCTCGCCCCGCCGCCGCTCAGGTCGCGGAAGGTGGACTGGAGCCGCCGTGCGGGGCTGCCTGCGGCGGCCACCGACACCGGGATGCGGACCGCCCGGCGGTAGAACCTGCGGCGCTGGATCTGCCGGATGCTTTCGGAGTGATCCAGGAGGACCAGACGGTCGCGAACCTCCAGGGCGTGGGACTGAAACAGGTAGATCCCGGCGCGGTTGCGAAAGTAGACGGTCAGGGTGCTTCCCGCCGCCGGCCGGCCGCCCCCGTCGCTCAGGGTCACGGCCAGGGCATCCGGCCTCCGGCTGCCCACCCGGCCGGGAAGCCGTGGACCTCCGGGCTGCTGCAGGAGCACCGGCGTACCCTTGGGCAGCTCCGATGTGGAGGCGGGTACGTCCTCGGGGCTGGCGGCGGTGAAGTCCAGCCTGATCCGCAGTGCCGCCAGGGTCCGTTCATCCACGGGCTCCTCCCTGCGCAGCCGAACCGCGCAGGAGTCGAAGACGTGCTGGCTCAGCAGCACCTGATAGCGTCTCTCGGCGGGACGGCAGTAGCGCGCCAGCCGATCCGCCAGGCGCCGCTCCGAGCTGCTAAGGCCCAGCCGTCGAGCCAGATGCCCGTACACCTCCAGACCGTGCTCTTCCAGCCGTCGGCGCTGCCGTGCCCGCTGAATGAAGAAGGCCGCCACCAGCAGAACCACGAACCCCAGGAAGAGGGACGCCGCCAGGAGGATCTGCCGGGGGGACTCGTAGAATCCCTGGGCTATGGCACGCAGGAGCTCGTCGACGGTCATTCCAGTTACATTATAGCTCATGGTGCTGCGGGCTGGCGAGTTGCCGCAGGGGAAAGAAGGCCGGTATCTTTGGTTCATCTTCCGGGTGAGCCGCGCCGCCGGGTGCGCGCCCGGAGCCAGGAGCGTGTCGTGGCCGTCGTGAGTGCGGGTTTGCTGGTATTCCGCCGTATCGGGAAGAGTGTCGAGCTGCTGCTCGTCCACCCCGGCGGGCCCTATTTCCGTAGCAAGGACGAAGGGGCCTGGAGCATCCCCAAAGGGGTCGTGGAGGCCGGGGAGGACCCGCTGGATGCGGCCCGCAGGGAGCTGGCCGAGGAGGTGGGAATCAGGGCCGGGGAGAAGGTGATCGATCTGGGGGAGGTCCGTCAGAAGGGCGGCAAGACGGTGCGGGCCTGGGCGGTGGCCCAGGAGCGGCGGGAGCCGGTGCGGCCCCGGAGCAACACCTTCGAGATGGAATGGCCGCCGCGCTCGGGCCGCCGGCAGAGCTTCCCCGAGGTGGATCGCGCCGAGTTCTTCGCGCCGGAAACCGCGCGGCGCAAGATCAACCCCGCCCAGGCGGAGCTGATCGACCGCCTGCTGGACCGCCTGGATTGATCCGTATGTCCGGCTGGCGGGCTCTGGCACGACGGAGGGTGCTGAAGACGCACCCCATCCGCGACCAGCTGTGGTCGTGGCTGGTGCAGAACCATCCGATCGTGGAAGGTCTCGATGGGGCGCAGCTTTCCCGGCTGCGGGAGCTGTCCACCCTGTTCATCCACGAGAAGCGCTTCGAAGCGGCCGAAGGCCTGCGGCTGGAAGAGTACATGCCGGCGGTGGTGGCGCTGCAGGCGTGCCTGCCGGTCCTGGAGCTGGGCCTGGAGTGGTACGGGAACTGGCGGACCGTGGTGCTGGTGCCCCGGGGTTTCGTGGGGCAGCAGCGGGAGGTGGACGCCGCCGGGGTAGTCCACGAGTGGTCGGAGAGCCTGAGCGGGGAATCCTGGGAGCGCGGCCCGGTGGTCCTGTCCTGGGAGGACGTGGAAGCCTCCGGCTGGGGGGAGGGCTACAACGTGGTGATTCACGAGGCGGCCCACCGGCTGGACCTCCTCGACGGGCTCCTGAACGGCCGGCCGGCGCTCCATCCGGGCTTGGGCCCGGAGGAGTGGGACCGGGTTCTGGGCGCTTCGCTGGCGGAGCTGCGCCGGCGGGTCCGCCTGAGGCGTCGCTCGGCCCTGGACCCCTATGCCGCGGACAGCGAAGCGGAGCTGTTTGCGGTGGCCAGCGAGCTCTTCTTCGAAAAGCCGCGGTCCCTGGCGGCGGACTACGCCCGCCTCCATGACCTGCTGGCCCGCTTCTACCGTCCCGTCAGCTCCTGACCGCGACTCCGCTCCGGTGCGGGTCCGCGGCCGGCTTCCGTAGGCCGGCCCGGGAGGCCGGCCTGGCCGCCGCCGGGGCGCGAATCCCCGGGATCAGGTCCTGGGGATGCGGATGATGTTCCGGCACTTGGGGCAGGTGCCCTTCTTGCCGGAGCTGCTCTGGTGTGCCCTCAGCTCCTCGTTGCACTGCGGGCACTCGAACTCGACGAACTCTTGTTCTCTGGCTTTGGTCTTTTGCTCCACGAATACCTCCTGAGTCTGTGGATGGATGTCTGCCGGACGCCGCCGCGCGGCGTCGGTTCTTCTATCGGATTTCTACGAGCTCCACCTGGAAGTTCACGGTCTTTCCGCACAGCGGACTGTTGAAATCCAGAGTGACGGTGTCGCGGCCCACCTGCGTCACGTAGCCGGTGGCGCTCTGCTCGGCGTTCGGGTCGCGAAGCTGGTAGGCTTCCCCCTTCTGGATGACGTTGTTGGGAAACATGCTCTTTTCGAAGGTGCGCACCAGCTCCGGGCGGGGCTGGCCGAAGCCCTTCTCCGGCGGCAGGCTGAGCTCCCGGGTCTCGGACTCCTCCATTCCCACGACCCCTTCCTCCAGCCCCGAGAGGACCGTGTGCGAGCCCAGCTTGAACTCCAGCGGATTCTCTCGCGTGTTCTCGTAAAAAACGCGTCCGTCCTCCAGCCTGCCCTGGCAGACCACTCTGACAACATCGCCTTCTCTTGCGGCCATTAGCGAGTCCTCCTTGGGTATGTTGGGTGTTTGCGGCGTCGAAAGGTCAAAACTCCCCTATAACCTAACCTGGGATCGGCAAAAGGTCAAACCCCCCTGGCCCCCCCTGGTGCCGGCGGCGCCGGGGAATGCCGCGCCGCCGGAAGCGTCACGGCCCCCGCGGGCGCTGCGGGCTACCCGGGGCGCGGGCGCGAGACGAAGGGGTTGCCAGCCACATAGAAGCGCCAGGGCTCGTTGCGATACTGTCCGGCGTAGTCGATGTTCACCCGGGGGGCGGCGGCCACCTCAGGGGCGACGCCGTGGTGGGCGATGAACAGCGTTCCTCCGGTGGCCAGATCGTAGCCGTAGAAACCCAGGTCTATCTCCAGGGCCTTGCAGAGCCGGCCGGGACCCGAGGTGAGCGCCTGGAGCCGCACCGCCGAGCTTCCCGCCGCGGCCCCTCCGCCGCCGCGCCCGGACGAGGCAGACGCCGTCCGGGTCCGCCCCTGCGCGGAGCCGGGGCGGAGCAGCTCCACCCCGGAGAGGGGCTCCAGCGCCCTGATGAGAACGGCCTGCGGAATCCCAGGGCCGTTGGCGATGACGTTGCAGGAGTGGTACATGCCGTAGATCAGGTAGATGTAAAGAAACCCGCCGGGACCGTAGAACACCGCGGTGCGCCGGGACCTTCTATTGCCGTAGGCGTGGCTCGCCCTGTCCTCCGGACCCATGTAGGCTTCCGTCTCCACGATGCGACAGACCGTCTCTCCCTCGGGGAAACGCCGCACCAGCAGACGCCCCACCAGGGACCGGGCCAGGCTCACCCCGTCCTGCATGAAGAAGCTCCTTCCCTCCCTCCCGGGTGGCCGCGAACCGGGGCCGAAGTCCCCTTCAGGGGGAAAGTCTGCGATCGGCTCCCGCGGGTCAGGCTGCTGGCTGTCCATGCCGTGTCGATTCTAGACGCCCCCGCCGCAGGTGTTCAAGGCCGGCTGCCGCGGCGCTAACTGCGGGACGCTAGGGCAGGCTGCCGCGGCGCTGGCGGTCTCGTAGGCCGTTCCGCCTGTGGCTGCCGGGGCGCTGGCGGTCCCGTAGGCCGTTCCGCCTGTGGCTGCCGGCGACTCTGCGCTCTTGGCTTAGAACCTGTATAATGCATCATTCCTCAAGGAGGGTAGCCATGGCTTTCAACTTCACACCTTCCGGATCGGTCCAGATCCCGGAGATCCCCTACCAGGAGACCGTGACACTGCCGGCCCGGCGTACGGCGCTGGTCGTCGTGGACATGCAGAACGACTTCGTGCACCAGAAGGGAAGCCTCCGGGTGGAGGCCGCGGCGGAGACCGTCGGCAACATCCGCTCGCTTCTGGAGCAGGCGCGCCGCAGCGGGGCCAAGGTGGCCTTCACCCAGGACACCCAGGTGGAAGGGGACCCGGAGTTCGACGTCTGGCCGGAGCACTGCCTGCAGGGGAGCTGGGGATGGCAGATCATCGACGAGCTTTCCCCGCGCCAGGGAGAGCTGGTCTGCCCCAAGAACCGCTACGACGGCTTCTACGGCTCCTGGCTGGGGCACTTTCTGGGCCGCATCTGGAAGGTGGAGCATCTGCTGGTCACCGGGACGGTGGCCAACATCTGCGTGGCCCACACGGCCGCCTCCGCGGGGCTGCGCTGGTACCACGTGGTGCTTCCGGCGGACTGCACCTCCGCCCTCACGGAGTTCGATCAGGCCCTGGCGTTGCGCCAGGTGTCCTCCCTCTACGGGGGACACGTGCTGGCCAGCGGCAGCGGCGTGCGCTTGGAGTCCTGAGCAGCACCGGCCAGGATGGCCACGCCGGCCGCCGCGGTCTACGGGCCGCCGGCCAGCTCCAGCAACGCGGCGCGGCCGCGGGCCCGCACGTACAGCCACTCGCTCAGCACCGAGGCGCTGAGGGCGATGGAGGCCAGGATCGTTCCCGGAGCGTCCAGGAGCCAGCGCAGCAGGAGGAGGATCGCCACCAGCACCGAGAGGTTGAGGAGCACCGAACGGGTGATCTCTCCGGTGCGGCGCACCTGCACTAGCAGACCGCGCCGCCAGGAGATCAGGGCGGTGAGGGCCGGCACGAGGGCCATGATCGCCATGGGGGGGAGGGAGAACTCCACCATCGGCGGGGTCAGAGCGGCCACCCGCGCCAGCCACACCCGGGCGGCGGGGGTGGAAACCAGGAGGGCGAAGCCCGCGGCCAGCGCCAGGGCCAGTGCAACGGTGAAGCGGGACAGCTGCCCGACGCTCCCGCGGTCCCTGGCCAGGGCCACCACCGCCTCCTGGTAGGACATGGCGATGGAGCGGCCCAGGAAGACCACGCTGACGATCACCGGCCAGGCCGCCAGCGACATGAGAGGCTGGGGTGAACGCGCCAGGCCAACCGTCAGGATGGGCCGGCTGGCCAGCAGTATCAGGGAGGTCAACGCCAGGGGGGCGTAGAAGGAGACCAGATCGTGCCAGCGCAGCGCCTGGCCCGCCGGCTCCGGCTGGCTCAGATGTCGCCGCACCACCGGCCGGGAGAACAGGTAGGCGGTGGCGGCGGCGGCGATCACTCCGAGGCTCAGGGCGGCGCAGGCCACCACCACGCCGGGCAGGCGCCCCATCGCCAGCCCCGTTCCCAGGACCGTCCCGCTCACCGCCAGCCGGGTGGCGATGGTGGCGGGCACCACGGCGGTCCTGTGGAAGCGGATCAGCACCCCCTGCCAGAGCCTGCGGTAGCCAATCGCCCCCGTCCAGGGGAGCAGCAGCAGGAAGGCAAGGCGGGCGTGGGGCAGGATCTCCTCCGGAGCGCCGATAATGGTGCGGGCGATGAGAGTGAACAGGGGAGTGGTGGCGATCAGGAGGTGGAGGACCGTCAAGGCGCCGATCAGCACGTGGGTGAAGCGCATCAGGCGGCGGTAGGAGGTGGCGCCGGCGGGCAGCGCGGTCCCCGCCGTGAGCAGCATGATGATGGGGCTTTCCAGCAGCAGCGCCAGCGCCATGGTGACCCCGTAGGCCGCCAGGTTCCGCTCCGGGGCGGCCATTCGCGCCACCACGGCGGAGACGGCCGGCTGCTCCACCGCCATCATGAGCCACATGGCGGCCAGGGGAAACCAGAACCAGAAGATGCGCCGCTGGGTCAGCGGTTCCCGGGGAGGATGCCCGGGGGTCTGCCCGGGACAGCCGATGTCCGTCTGCTGCTGTGCTGACACGCCCACCAGCATAGGAGCGATGCGATGCCCTGTCCAGCCGGGCCGGGGGGCCCGCAGCGATCCGTCCGGCCTGACGGCCCGCCGCCGATGACGAGAGTGTAATCCCCGCGGGGACGGATTACGGCATCGGCATCGCGCGGGACAGCGAGCCCAGGGGCCCGGGGAGTGTTCCGTCCGCAACAGGGGGCTGCGCAGTGAGTTAGCCGCACGCCGCCCATGGCGCCGGTCTGGCACGGTTGTTGCTTATCAGCCGTGAGGAGGAACACAGCATGGAAAAAATCGACATCCTGGTGAAGGGTTGCCCGGTGCCCATTCACAACATGTTCAAGGGGTACTGCTCCATGTCCGGCAAGTCGATCAGCGACGGGGTGATCGAGGCCATGGTGGAGACCATCGAGCGGACCATCGGGGCCAACGCGGACCTGAGCGCCATCATCGACGAGTACCGGGGCGCCCGCACCCGCTGAGCCAGGCCCTCTCCGCGCCGGCCCGCTCCCGCAGAGGGGCCGGCGCGGCCCTTCCGCCTGAGGCGGGGAGGGTCCCTGCGGCTACAGCTTCCCCAGCTGGTTGAGCCTCCGGGCCGTTGCTTCCCCGCCGTGCCGCCATCCGGTTCCCGCCGTTTCATTTGCGCCTCCTGGCTGCCGGAGCTCCCGCAAAGCGGGACTTGCTGAACCGCCTGCTTGCGCAGCTGGGCGCCCCCGCAGGCTGCCCTTTGCACCCGGCAGAGGCCATGATACAATTGTTTGGCTCATTAGAATGCAGGTTTGACTGAGGATTCTCGCCTCGTGAAGGAGAAAGACATGGCTCAGCGCCGGAAGCCCAGGCGAAGCGGCACAAACCGCGGCGGCGAGCCGGGCGACCCGGTCGAGGAATTCCCGGATGCAGCGGAGGGGCAGCAGGCCGCGCAGGAGCCGCGGCCGGGGCAGCCCCGCGCCCAACAGTCCCGGGACGCCGCCGGCGGCGGGCAGCCGGAGGAGCCGGAAGGAGCTGCCAAGCATCGCCCGCGGGCGGTCCAGGCGGCGCAGGGCTATCAGGAGTTCCTCCTGGTGGGCATCGGCGCCTCGGCGGGGGGCTTGAAGCCGCTCAAGCAATTCTTCGCCAAGGTGCCCCCGGCCAGTAACATGGCCTTCGTGGTGGTCCAGCACCTGGACCCCCGGCACGGCAGCCTCCTGGACAGCATTCTGGGGCAGGTGACGCACATCAAGGTGGTGAATGCAGCCGACGGCATGCGGGTGCAGCCAAACCGAATTTACATCAAGCCGCCGGACAGCGACCTCCTGCTGGTCGAGGATAAGCTGGTGTTGTTGAAGCCGCTGGGGACCGAGTCCCACATGCCCATCGACGTCTTCTTCCGCTCCCTGGCGGAGCAGCGGGGGGAGAACTGCTGCTGCATCGTGCTCTCCGGCACGGGCCGGGACGGTACCCTGGGGCTGAAGGCGGTGAAGGGCGCCGGCGGCCTCACTCTGGTGCAGTCCGAGGATGAGGCGGAGTACACGGGTATGCCCACCAGCGCGATCGACACGGGGATGGCGGACCTGGTCCTCAGGGTGGAGGAGATGCCCAGGGAGCTGATCCGCTTCGCCCGCCACCCCTTCATGCGGCCGCCAGCAGCCGAGCGGGACCGGGAGCCGGGCAGGGGACGGGACACCACCGTACAGAAGATCCTGGCCACGGTGCGCTCCAGGACCGGGCACGACTTCACCCACTACAAGCGCAGCACCGTGCGCCGGCGCATCGATCGCCGCATGGTGATCCACCACATCGACGGGATCGACGACTACCTGAACTATCTGCGCAAGGACGAGGGCGAGGTGCAGGCCCTGTTCAAGGACCTGACCATCAACGTGACGCGCTTTTTTCGCGATCCGGAGGCCTTCGAGGAACTGAAGGCCGTGGTGAAGCGCCACCTGATCCCCCACAAGAATGAGGGCTCCGACCTTCGCGCCTGGGTGGCGGGCTGCTCCACCGGAGAGGAGGCCTACAGCCTGGCCATGGTGCTCACCGAGGCCATGATCGAAGCGGACAAGCACCTGAACATCAAGGTGTTCGGCACCGACATCAACCCCGACGCCGTGGAGAGCGCCAGGAGCGGCATCTACCCCGACACGATTGCGGCGGACATCGATCCTGCGCGGCTGGAGCGGTTCTTCGTCAGGAGCGACACCAGCTACCGGGTCAGGGACGGCATCCGGGAAACGCTGATCTTCGCCGTCCACGACGTACCCAGGGACCCCCCCTTCTCGCAGCTGGACCTGGTGAGCTGCCGCAACCTGCTGATCTACGTGGACCATACGCTGCAGAAGCGCATCCTCCCGTACCTGTACTACAGCCTGGTCACCGGCGGCGTGCTCTTCCTGGGCACCTCCGAAGGGGTGGGGGATTTCGCCGACCTGTTCAGCCCCGTCAGCACCAAGTGGAAGATCTTTCGCGGGCAGCACGCCGACCCGGAGCGTTACCTCCAGACCTTCCACGTGTCGCAGGTCGTGCCGGAGCGCCGCCACCCGGGGGCGGCCGGGGGCGGCGGGGAGCGGGAGCGGACCTCGAGCCGGGGTGAGGTGCGCCGGCTGGTGGAGCGCACCATCATGGAGCGCTACGGCCCGCCAGCGGTGCTGGTGGACGAGAACTTCGACATCCTGTACTTCCACGGCGACACCCAGCCCTACCTGGTGCCGCCCCAGGGAGAGCCGCAGTTCAACCTGCTGCGCATGGCGCGGCGGGAGGTGCACTACCGGCTGCGCAAGATTCTGCTGCGGGCACAGCGCACCGGACGGCAGGCCGTCGAGGAGGGGGTGCGCATCGGGCTGGACGGCAGGTTCCTGATGGCGGACCTGGCGGTGATTCCCTTCAAGGAGCGGCGCAAGCAGTACCTGCTGGTGACCTTCCACCAGCGCACCCCTCCCCCGGATGTGGAGGTTTCCGAGCCGGAAGAGGAGCGGGACGCCGACTCCCGGGTACGGGCGCTGCAGGTCGAGCTGTACGCCACGCGGCAGGACCTGCAGGCCACCATCGAGGAGCTGGAGACCTCCAACGAGGAGCTCAAGTCCGCCAACGAGGAGCTGCAGGCCAACAACGAGGAGCTGCAGAGCACCAACGAGGAGCTGGAAACCTCACGGGAGGAGCTGCAAAGCACCAACGAGGAGCTGGAGACAGTCAATGCCGAGCTGGAGAACAAGAACCAGGCGCTCAGCCGGGCAAGCGACGACATCCAGAACCTGCTGGCGGCCACCAATCTGGCCACGATCTTCCTGGACACGGAGCTGCGTATCAACCGCTTCACTCCCTCCACCCGCCGCGTCTTCAACCTGATCGAAGCCGACATAGGCCGGCAGCTCTCCGACATCTCCACCCGGCTGCAGGAGGTGGACGTGGCCCGGGAGGCGCGGGAGGTGCTGGACTCCCTGGAGCGGCGGGAGCACACGGTACGGGTCGGGGAGGACGGGTGGTACCTGCTGGACGTCCGGCCGTACCGCACGGCGAACAACGTCATCGCCGGCGTGGTGCTGACCTTCATCGACTTCACCGAGCGCAAGAAGGAGCAGATCAGGACCGAGGAGGCCCTGCTGTACGCGGAGAACGTGATGGAGACGGTGCGCCAGCCCCTGGTGGTGCTGACGGGCAACATGGAGGTAAGCTCCGCCAACCGCTCCTTCTACCACACCTTCCGGCTGACGCCCAAGGAGGCGGAAGGCAGGAGCCTCTTCCAGCTGGGCGCGGGTGAGTGGGACATTCTCGTGCTGCGCTCTGCGCTGGAGCAGGTGCTGCCGGAGGGCAGGGAGCTTGCGGATTTCCGCGTCGAGCTGGATTTCCCGCAGATCGGCAGGAGGGTGCTCAACCTGAACGCCCGGCGCATCGAGCGGGGCGGCGGGCGGCCTGACCTGATCCTCCTGGCGGTCGAGGACACCACGGATCACGAGAAGGGTGGAGCCGGTGAATCGACCTGAGGAGGTGCGCGCGGAAGCCGAGCGACGGCTGCAGGAGCTGGGAGGGCGGGTCTCGAAGGGGACCTCGCCGGAGGAGCTGCTTCACGAGCTGCAGGTTCACCAGATCGAGCTGGAGATGCAGAACGAGGAGCTGCGGAACGCGAACGACGCTCTCCAGGAGGTGACGCGGCGCTACCAGGATCTCTACGATCTGGCCCCGGTGGGCTACCTCACCCTGGGCCACCAGGCGCAGATCCTGCAGGTGAACCTCACCGGCGCGGCGCTCCTGGGCAGGCCCTGCGGGGAGCTGGTGGGCGCCAACCTGCACGACCATCTGCACCGTGAGGACCAGGACGTGCTCTACCTGCACCTCCGCCGGGTCTACCGGGACCGCCGGAACGGCACGCACGCCTGTGAGGTGCGACTGTTGAACCCGCAGGGCGGAGAGCAGCGGTTCATGCGCTTGCAGAGCCAGAGGCAGAAAGGCGAGCCTGAGTCGGTGCGCACCACCATGACGGAAGTGACCGAGGCGCGGCTGGCCCATGCTGAGCTGGAGCGGGCGCATCGCTTTGCCGACCGCATCGTCAACACGGTCCGGCATCCCCTGGTGGTGCTGGACGGGCAATGGCGCGTGGTCACGGCCAGCGCCGCCTACTACCGCGCCTTTCACGCCGCGCCGGCGTCCACGGAGGGGGGCGACTTCTTCCAGATAGCCGGCGGGAGGTGGGACCTGCCTTCCCTGCGCTCAGCCCTGGAGCATCTGCTGGTCTCGGGCCGGGAGTTCGACGATCTGGAGGTGGAGGGTCAGTTTCCCGGGCTGGCCCGGGCGATCCTGCTGGTGAGCGGGCGGGTCCTGCCAGAGGCGGAAGAGGCCGGGCGCAGGGCCCTGGTGGTTTTCGAAGACGTGACCGCCCGTAAGGATACCGAACGGCGGCTGCGCTCCGCCCTGGTGAGGCTGGAACGGGCCAACGCCGAGCTGGAAGAGTACGCCTTGGCGGTCTCCCACGACCTGCGCGCCCCGCTGCGGGTGATTCATCACTACGCGGAGTTCCTGGCGGAGGACCTGGCCGGCTACCCGGACCGGAAGGTGCGCCAGTACGTGACAAACCTCCACGAGGCGATCACCCAGTCGGAGCGGATGGTGGAGGACCTTCTGAAGTTGGCCCGGCTGGGCCGCTCCGTGGAGCTCGGGCCGGTGGACCTGGGTGCGCTGCTGGAGGAGGTGATCGCCTCCCTGGACCTGCCGAGGGAGGCGGAGGTGCGCCGCGGCGACGAGTGGCCGCGGGTGACGGCGGATGTCACCCTGCTGCGGCAGGTGCTGGCCAACCTGATCGGCAACGCAGTGAGGCACAACGACTCCCCGCACAAGCTGGTGGAGGTGGGCTGGAGGCCCGTGGACCAGGAGCTCTGGGAGCTCATCGTCCGCGACAACGGCCCGGGCATCGACGCGGCGGACCGGGAGCGGATCTTTCAGCCCTTTCGGCGCCTGAAGTCGGAGGGGCAGGGGGTGGGGCTCGGCCTGGCCCTGGTGCGGAAGGCGGCAGGACGCCTGGGCGGCTCGGTGCGGGTGGAGTCGAGCTCGGGGGAGGGATGCACCTTCTGCATCCGCCTTCCCTTCAACCCGGCGGATCGGATCTAGACCGCTGTCCCGGCGGGAGCTGCCCCTTCAGGAATCCACACAGAGCCCGGCCCAGGCGCAGGTGCGATTCCGCGTCGATGTGCACACCGTCCAGGGCACTGGCCTCGATCACTTCCCCCGGGTCCCAGAAGAGACAGCCCCTCCGCTGCGCCAGGCGCCGGTATTCGGCGGCCAGCTCTCGTGCCGCGCCGGCCTCGCGCTCGTAGAGGCCGGCTGGGGCGTGCCGCAAGTTCACGGGCAGCGGCGGCAGGAGCACCACCCGGCAGGAGGAGGGCAGGAGTGCCAGTGCTCCTTCCAGGGTGGAGGCGACCTGCGCCGCCTGCAGGGAGGGGTCGCAGAAGAGGTCGTTGATCCCGAGGAGGAGGACCAGGGTGTCCACCTCCCGGTAGGCGCGCAGGCAGCCGGGCAGGTGCTCTGCGCCGTTCAGCGGGTCGCCTTCCGGGAAGAAGGTGCAGACCGTCCGCCCGTTGAGTCCCTCCTCGATGAGGCGAACCCCCTCTCCAAGACAGCCGGCCAGCACCCCCGGCCAGCGCACCTCTCGGGGGTGGCGCGCCCCGCTTCCCGGGGTGAACCCCCAGGTATTGGAGTCTCCGTAGCAGAGAAGCGTCCCGGCGTTCACGGCGGTCCTCCCGGTTCCTCGGGTCCGAGTGTAGCCCGAAGCGCATCGGAGCGCCAACGCACGGGGGGAGGTGAAGCGCACGCCCGTTTCGGCTATACTTGCGGTGAACGGAGAGGCTATGAGGAACGGCTACGACATCGTTGCGGTAGGCCACATCAGCCACGACGTGGAGAAGCACGGGGAGAGGGTGACCTGGTTCACCGGCGGGGGGGCCTACTTCTCGGCGTTCGCGGCCAGGGCCGCCGGCGCGCGGGTGCTCGTGGTGACCAGGATGGGCGCCGGGCATCCGGAGCCGGAGGCAGAGCTGCAGGCGGCAGGGATCGCCGCCGTGACTCTGCCGGGCCGGACCACCACCTCCATCGAGAACGTGTATGAAGCCGAGGACCTGGACCGACGGCGGGTGAGGCTCCTTTCCCAGGCGGACCCCTTCCGCCTCGAGGAGATCCCTGACCGTCCCGCCTCGATCTACAGCCTGACGGGGCTGTTCCGGGGTGAGATCCCCGACGAGCTGATCCCGGCCCTGGCGGAGAGGGCCAGAGTGGCGCTGGACCTGCAGGGGGTGCTGCGCACCAGCCGAGGGGGCTCCTTCTCCTGGGAGGACTGGCCGGAGAAGAGGCGGTACCTGCCCCTCATCACCTACCTGAAGGCGGACTCCCTGGAGTCCGCGGTGGTCACCGGGAGCCGGGACCGCCGCCAGGCAGCCCGGATGCTGCACGACTGGGGAGCGCGGGAGGTGATGGTTACCCATTCCAGCGAGGTCCTGGTGTACGACGGGTCGGATTTCCATGCGGCACCCTTCACGGCCCGCAACCTCAGCGGCCGGACGGGGAGGGGGGACACCTGCTTCGGCTCCTACCTGAGCTGGCGGCTGGATCATCCGGCAGACGAGTCGGTCCGCTACGCCGCCGCCCTGACCAGCATGAAGATGGAGAGCCCCGGTCCCTTCCGGGAATCACTGCAGGCCGTGCTGGCCCGCATGCAGGCGGAGGGCGGGCGCACCACGTGAGCCCGGCCCCCGCAGCGGAAAGGAAGACGGATGATCGATAGGGCACGCGTCGCACTGAACAGAATCATCAGCCCCCGCTGGCCCCTGGAGGAGTTTCTGCGCTTCACCGCCGGGCAGGGGCTCTCAGCGGTGGAGCTCCGCAACGACCTGCCCGGAGGCCGCGTGATCGACGGGCTGACGCCCGAGGAGGCACGGGAGCTGATCCGGCGTTACCGCCTGAGGGTGCTCACGATCAACGCCCTGCAGCATTTCAATCTCCCCCAAGGAGAGCGGGAGCGGGTTAAGGAGCTGGGGGAGCTGGCGCGGCTGGCCCGCGCCCTCGACCGCCCGGCGCTCGTGCTCTGCCCCCACAACGACCCCGCGGACCGCCGCTCCGGGCCGGAGCGGCTTCGGGACACGGTGCGGGCGCTGAAGGAGCTGGCCCCGGTGCTGCAGCAGCACGGCCTGTCCGGGCTGGTGGAGCCGCTGGGCTTCGCGGAGAGCTCCCTGGCCTCGGCCCTGACGGCGCAGGAGGCGATTCTGGAGAGCGGCCGGGGCGAGTACCGGATCGTGTTCGACACCTTCCATCACTTCCTGGGACCGGACAGACTCGAGGGCCTGGAGGGACGGCTGAGGGTTGAGCTGATCGGCCTGGTGCACCTGTCCGGGATATCCGAGGGACGGCCGGCGGCAGAGCTTCGCGACCCCCAGCGCATCCTTCCGGACTCCCGCGACCGCATGGACACCCGCGGCCAGCTGGCCTGGCTGGACGCCCGGGGCTACCGGGGCCCCCTGTCCTTCGAGCCCTTCTCCCCGGAAGTGCAGGCGCTCGAGCCCGACGCACTGGCGGCACGCTTGCGGGAAAGCCTGGCCTGGCTGGGAGTCGCAGCGTGAGCCCGGG
Organism: uncultured Spirochaetaceae bacterium; assembly: GCA_964490725.1. Classification (GTDB taxonomy): domain Bacteria; phylum Spirochaetota; class Spirochaetia; order SZUA-6; family DRHE01; genus CAZBDU01. Next base: position 17,749 of record CAZBDU010000060.1, read on the forward strand.
GGGGCGCCGGGACATCGCCTTCCTGGGCCACTACACCCGGGACACCATCGCCACCCCCGCGGGAGAGAGCACCGTGGACGGCGGGGGCTTCTTCTACGGAGCCAGCGCAGCCGCGCGCCTGAGCTTGAGGGTGGCGGCGGTGACCCGCCTGGCCGCGGAGCACCGCCAGGTTCTTCAGGCCCTGAAGGATCTGGGGGTGGAGGTGCACGCCACCTTCACCCCCGCCTCCACCTGCCTGCGCCTGGAGTACCCCGGAGAGGACCCGGACGAGCGGGTGATCACCGTGAGCTCCAGCGCCGGTCCCTTCTCGGTGGCGGAGGTGGAGGCAGTGGCGGCGCCCAGCTTCGTGGTGAGCGGCTCCATCCGCGGGGAGTTCCCTCCGGCGGTGCTGGAGGCCCTCCATGCCCGCGGCCGCCTGGCGGTGGACGTCCAGGGGTTCCTCCGCGTGCCCGTGGACGGGGTGCTGGTGAACGCGGAGTGGCCAGAGGCCGGGGCGGTGCTGGCCCTGGCGCACGTCGTCAAGGCGGACGCGGTGGAGGCGGAGAGCCTCAGCGGGGAGCGGGACATCCACGAAGCCGCCCGCCGCCTGGCCGGCTACGGGCCGCAGGAGGTGGTGCTGACCCACCGCGGCGGCCTGCTGGTCTTCGACGGGCGAGGTTTCCATCAGGCGCCCTGGAAGGCCCGCAGCCTGGCCGGGCGCAGCGGACGGGGGGACACCTGCCTGGGGACCTACTGCGCCCGCAGGCTGGAGGCCGGCCCGGAGGAGGCCACCGTGTGGGCGGCGGCCCTCACCAGCCTGAAGATGGAGACCCCGGGCCCCTTCCGAGCCTCCCGGGAAGAGGTGGAGGAGCTGATGCGGCGCGAGTACGGGTCCGGTTGAGACGGCCGCGCCCGCTTGTCCCGGCCGGGGCTTTGCGCTACATTGCCGCACATGCCGGAAATCCCGCGCGCCGTGATCTTCGATTTCGGCAACGTCCTGACCCTTCCCCCGCGCCCCAGGGACAAGGCGCGCATGCAGCGCGTGGCCGGTCTGGAGGAGGTTCGCTTCGCCTCCCGGTACCGGCGGCATCGCCGGGAGTACGACCGCGGCTGCCTGGACGGGAGGGGCTACTGGTCCCGGGTCCTGGATTCCCGCGCTCCGGCGGACCTGGAGAAACGGGTCGAGGCCCTGGTGAGGATGGATTTCCAGAGCTGGACGCGGATCAACCGGCCGGTGCTGAAGTGGGCGTTCGCGCTGCGGGGCGCCGGGGTGCCCATCGCGATCCTCTCCAACATGCCCTGCGATCTGCTGGCCATGATCCGGCGCCGCTTCGGTTGGCTGTCGCGCTTCGACGCGACGGTGTTCTCCTGCGAGGTCGGTTCGGTGAAACCCGAGGCAGCCATCTATCATGGCTGCCTGGAGGCGCTGCGCGTGAAGGCAGAGCAGGCGCTCTTTCTGGACGACACGCAGGAGAACGTGGCCGGGGCGCTTCAGGCGGGTCTGCCGGCGCTTCTGTTCCGCTCCCTGAAGGAGGTCAGGGAGCAGGTGCGCGGCCGCTTCATCCTGCCTGGCGGGTAGAGCCTGGCCGGGGCGCGGGGCTTCTGCCGCCGGGCGCCGGCCGCCGACGCCGGGCCGGCCTATTCCTCCGCAGGCAGCAGGTGGATGCTCTTCTCCTTGAGGAGCAGGCTCACCTCCTGGCCCTTCTGAAAGACGGTGCGCTCCCGGGGATCCGGCACCTTCACGGTGAGGACCCGGTCCCCGGCGCCCACCTCGTAGATCACCTCCGAGCCCAGGTAGACCGACTCCCGCACCGTTCCCGGGATGCCTCCCGGACGCCGGGGCTGCAGCTCGATCGATTCGGGCCGGAGCACCAGCACCACCCGCTGGGAGGGGTCGAACCTCCCCCCGGGGTGCGCCACGCTGAGACGCGTGCCCAGGACGTCCAGCTCCACGTGGCCCGCCTCGGGGGCCTCCAACACGGTGCCCTCCAGGAAGTTCGCTCTTCCGATGAAATCAGCCACGAAGCGGTTGCCCGGGCGGGCGTAGATCTCCTCCGGGGTGCCGATCTGCTGGATCCGTCCCCCGTGCATGATCACCACTCTGTCCGAGAGGGTCATGGCCTCTTCCTGGTCGTGGGTGACGTACACCGAGGTAATCCCCACGCGGCGCTGGAGCTTGCGGATCTCGATGCGGGTGGACTCGCGCAGCTTGGCGTCCAGATTGGACAGAGGCTCGTCCAGGAGCAGCACCTTGGGCTCCATGATGAGCGAACGGGCCAGGCTGACCCTCTGCTGCTGGCCTCCGGACAGCTGCGCGGGGGATCGGCTGCCCATTCCCGAAAGGCCCACCAGGCGCATCACCTCCTCGGTGCGCCTGCGGATCTCCCTTGAGGAGGCGCGATGAATCTTGAGGCCGTAGCCGATGTTCTGCGCCACCGTCATGTGCGGGAACAGGGCGTAGTTCTGGAACACCATGGTGGTGGGGCGGCGGTTGGGGGGCATGTCGTTGATCCTCTCTCCGTCCAGCAGGATCTGGCCGTAGGTGGGGAACTCGAAGCCCGCGATCATGCGCAGGGTGGTGGTCTTGCCGCACCCCGAGGGCCCCAGCAGGGTCACCAGCTCCCCCTCCCGGACCTGGAGGTTGAAGCTCTCCACCGCGGTGACCTCTTCGCGGCCGCCGCCGAATACCTTGGTCAGGTCCTTCAGCACCAGGTAGTCGCTTTTCATGACCTCTCCTTCAACCCAGCACGCTCACGGTGCGCACTCCTTTGCCGATGCGGCTGACGATGAGCTGGATGATCCCCATGGCCACCAGCACGATGGCAATCAGAGTCAGGCTCATTGCGGCGGCGGAGGCGTAGCGGCTGTTGTCCACGAACCCCAGGATGGCCACGGTGATCAGGTTCCAGCGGCCGGACACCACGAAGATCACCGCGCTGATGGCGGTCATGGCCTTCACGAAGCCGTAGACCAGGCCGGAGAAGAAGGCGGGGGCGATCATGGGCAGCGTGATGCGGCGAAAGGTGGTCTGGCTGTCCGCCCCCAGGTCCGTGGAGGCCTCCTCGATGGCCGGGTCTATCTGCTGCAGCGCGGCGATGCCGGAGCGGATCCCCACCGGCATGTTGCGGAAGATGAGCAGGAAGACGATGATCCAGGCGGTGCCGGTGAGCACGAAGGGCAGCAGCGCCGAGGGACGGTTGAAGGCCAGAATGTATCCGATTCCCACCACCGTGCCCGGCACGGCGAAGGTCAGCATGGAGGTGAATTCCATCAACCCCCGGCCAAGGAACTTCCTGCGGATCACCAGGAAGGCGATGAACATGCCCAGCACGCCGGTGAGGGGCGTGGCCAGGGTGGAGAGGGTGAGGGAGTCCAGGATGTAGTCCTTGCCCACCTGGAACATCTGCACGTAGTTCTGGAAGGTGAGGGTGCGGTTCACCCCCCAGAGGGTCTGGAAGCTCCCGTACACCACCGTTCCGTAAAACAGGAAGACCATGGCGCTGAACAGGATACAGAGGGTGTACACCGGTGCCTTGATGTACCACTCCAGGCGCTTGATGGTGGCGGCGCTGGGCTTGCCGGTGACGGTGACGTAGGATTTGCGGGACACCCAGTACTTCTGCAGGAAGAAGGCCGCCGTGGCGGGGATGAACAGCAGCACCGCCAGGGTGGACCCCCGGGCCAGGTCGTACATCCCCGTGATCTGCAGGAAGGCCTGCACCGACAGCACCCGGAAGTTGCCGGAGAGGATCATGGGGTTGCCGAAATCCGCCAGGCTCTGGATGAACACCAGCAGCCAGGCGCTGGCGATGCCGGGAACCGACAGGGGCAGGGTGACGCTGGTGAAGACCCTGGCCCGGGAGGCGCCCAGATCCATGGAGGCCTCCTCCAGGGCGGGGTCGATGGCCTGCAGCACCCCGTAGAGCGTCAGGAAGGCGGTGGGCCCGTAGGCGATGGTCTCCACCAGCACCAGCCCGCCCAGGCCGTAGATCGAGTATTCCCCGATGAGCTTCTGGACGAAAGGGGTGAGGCTTCCGGCCCTTCCGAACAGCAGGATCGCCGACAGCGCCACCACGAAGGGCGGCGAGATGATGGGGAAGGTGGCGATCTGGCGGAAGAAGCCCTTCAGGGGCATGGGCGTGCGGGTGATGGCGTAGGCAAAGACGAAGCCCACGATGGTGCCGGCGGTGGCGGTGATCGTCCCCAGCAGCATGGAGTTCAGGAAGGGAACGTAGTAGTAGGTGGCGGAAAACACCGCCAGGTAGTTGGACGGATCGAAGCGCCCCTTCACCACCAGGCTGGTCTTGAAGACCTGGAAGATCGGGAAGACCACGAACAGAAGGAGGAAGTAGAAGATGGCCAGAATGGCCACCAGAAGGAGCGGCTCCCGCCACAACGCCCGGAGGCCGGCCAGTGTCGCCTGCCCGCGCCGTGCTGCTCGCCTCATGGTGTCCGCCTCCTCCCGGCAAAGCAACGTCCCCGCCGCCTCGAGCGGGCGGCAGGGACGTCAGACGAAAAATGCCGCGTTGTCCCTTGCGGCTACTTGCCGATCCGGTCGCGCCAGGCCTGGACCAGCCGGTCCTTGTTCTGCCCGGCCCAGATGGCATCATAGTCGATCAGGTTCACCTGGTCCAGCGTGACTGCCCCCTCGGCCACGGTGGCCTTGGGATTGACCGGCAGCCGGCTGTACTTCTGGAACAGGTTCTGGGCCTTGACGGTGAAGCACCAGTCGATGAACTGTTTGCCCAGCTCGGGCTCCGGGCCGCCCTTGATGAGGGAAAGGCCGCCCACCTCGTAGCCGGTGCCTTCCTTGGGGAAGGTCATCACCACCGGGTAGCCCTCCTTGATCCCCTTGGACACGATGTCGTGCGAGAAGGCGATGCCCACGGCCGCCTCCCCCAGGCCCACCATGGGAATGCAGCCAGTGCCGGACTTGGTGTACTGGAGGACGTTCTGCTTGTCGAACTGCGCCCACCAGTCCAGGGTCTGCTTCTCTCCCAGCATCTGCACCAGGGTGGCGTAGGTGGTGTAGGAGGTCCCCGAGGTGTAGGGGTAGGCGATCACCACGTTCTTGGCGAAGGCCGGATTGAGCAGGTCCTTCCAGGAGGTGGGCGCCTGGACTCCGTGCTCCTTGAGGAAGTTTTTGTTGCTGATGAAGCCGATGGCTCCAGTGTAGAACCCCGTCCAGGCCCAGTCCGAGGCGTGGAACTGTGGCGGCAGCGTGAAGTCGATGTTCGGCTTGTAGGGGGCCAGCAGCCCCTTGCTGGCGGCGTTGATGTGGGAGGTGTTGGACCCGGCGTGCCACACCGAGGCCTGGGGATTGCCCGCTTCCGCCTCGATGCGTGCCAGAACCTCCCCGGAGGACATGCGGACCCACTCCACCTTGATGCCGGTCTCCTGTTGGAAAGCGTCGATGTAGTATTTGGCCTCCTCGGTGTCGAAGGCGGTGTAGATGTGGAGCACCTTGGGCTCCGTCTGGCCGGAGGCGAATCCGGCGACAGCCGCTGCCACGAGCAGCAGCACTGGAAGCACTCGTCTCATATAGAACCCTCCTCGTTTTTTTGAAGCGTCGTGGTGGGGCAAACGTTTGCAGTCCGTGCGCCACCCTAGGCTTCTCCATACATAAAGGATAGACGAGTCGGAGCGCTTGTCAAGGCCGTGACTTGAGGCCGCAAGCCTCCGCAGGCCGCCCGGCACCGCCGCACCGCCGCACCGCCGCACCGCCGCGGCCATGCTTGACAAACCCGCAGAGGTGCATTACCATTGCAAACGTTTACACGACGGTCGGGCGAAGGAAATGCAGGGGAGAGACGGCAGGCAGGCCGAAGGCGCGATCACCGGGGGCCAGGTCACCATCAAGGACATTGCCCGTAAGGCGAACGTCTCCTACGCCACTGTGTCCCGGGCGCTGAACGGCAAGCGCGGGGTGCGGGAGGAGACGCGCCGGCGCATTCTGCGCATCGCCGCCGAGCTGGCCTACACCCCCAACGCCATCGCCCGGGGCCTGGTGAAGCGGCAGACCCAGACGCTGGGGCTCGTGATCCCGGACATCACGAATCCGTTCTACCCCGAGGTGGCGCGGGGAATCGAGGAGGGAGCCGCGGCGGCCGGCTACAGCGTGTTCCTGTGCAACACCAACTGGGAGCGGCGGCGTGAGGCCCAGTACCTCAGCCTGCTGGCGGAGAAGAGGGTGGATGGGGTCATCCTGGCGCCTGTTGAGGAAAGCGCCTGGGAGATCGAGACGGCTGTGAGCACCGCCCTGGTCTACGTGAGCACCGCGCCCCTGGACACGAGGCACAGTTTCGTGGTGATCGACAACGTCCGGGGGGGATACCTGGCAGCGGAGCACCTGATCGGCGCCGGCTACCGGAGCTTCGGCTTCGTGGGCTCGCCGGAGGACCCCATCGCGGTAGGGGGGCGCCTGGAGGGGTTCCGGCAGGCCCTCCAGGAGCACGGGCTGGCGCTGCCGGAGCGGTTCGTGCAGCTGGGGGACTTCCGGCAGCAGACCGGCTACAACATCATCCGCCGCATGATCGCCGCCGGAGACTGTCCCCGGGCGGTCTTTGCGGAGAACGACCTGCTGGCTCTGGGAGTCATCCAGGGTGCGCGGGAGGCGGGCTTGAGGGTGCCCCAGGAGCTGGCCGTGATCGGGTTCGACGACATCCCCTTCGCGGGCTTTCCGGAGGTGCGGCTGACCACCATCAGTCAGCCGAAGTACGAGATGGGGCGCCGGGCCGTGGAGCTCCTGTTGGGGCGTATCTCGGCGCCGGCGCAGCCGTCCCAGCGGATCTTTCTGGAGCCGCAGCTGGTGGTGCGGGGCAGCAGCATTTGAAAGGGATCGCGCCGGCCGGCGGGCCGGCGGAAGAAGCGAGGAACTGCAACACTCTGAGGAGGGCGTAATGGCAGACACGATGAGGGCGGTCCGCATGTATGCGGACTGGGATCCCAGGCCCGGGTTCAAGCTCGGCGCCAAGGATATCGACAAGAGGCAGACCTACCTGGGCAGCAGGGTGTGGCGGAACCCCACGCTGAAGATCGAGGACGTTCCGGTTCCGAAACCGGGCCCGGGGCAGGTCACCATCGAGGTGAAGGCCTGCGGCATCTGCGGCAGCGACGTCCACATGGCGCAGGCCGATAAGGAAGGTTACATGCTGTACCCCGGGCTCACGGGCTTTCCCTGCACCCTGGGGCACGAGTTTTCCGGAATCGTGGTGGACTCCGGGCCCGGCGCCCTGAGCAAGGAGACCAACAAGCCCTTCAAGGGCGGCGAGGCGGTGTGCGTGGAGGAGATGCTCTGGTGCGGCTCCTGCAAGCCCTGCGCCGACGGCTGGCCCAACCACTGCGAGCGCCTGGATGAGCTGGGCTTCAACGTGGACGGTGCCTTCACGAAGTACGTGGTGGTTCCCGACCGGGTGCTCTGGAGCCTGGACCCGCTCAGGGAGCGCTACAGCGAGCAGGACCTGTTCAAGCTGGGCAGCATGGTGGAGCCTACCAGCGTGGCCTACAACGCGGTGGTGGAGCGGGGCGGCGGCATCCGTCCCGGGGACAACGTGGTGATCCTGGGGGCGGGTCCCGTGGGACTGGCCGCCTGCTCGGTGCTGAAGCGCCAGGGGGCGGCCAACGTCGTCATGGCGGAGCCCGAAGAGGGCAGGGCCGAGATCGCCCGCAAGCTGGGGGCCGACCACGTGATCAACCCCAAGAAGGAGAGCACCGCCGAACGGGTGCTGGAGATCACCCGGGGGATGGGCGCCTCGATCTACCTGGAGGCCACGGGGCTTCCCACGGTCGTCTACCCGGAGATCGAGCGCTGCATCTGGGAGGGAAGGACCCTGAACTCCACCGTAGTGGTGGTGGCCCGGGCGGACGCCAAGATTCCGGTGACCGGCGAGGTCCTGCAGGTTCGGCGCGCCCGCATCGTGGGCTCCCAGGGTCACTCGGGACACGGGACCTTTCCGCGGGTCATCTCCGCCATGGCCTCGGGGATGAACATGCTGCCCATGATCACCAAGACCGTGGGTTTGAAGCAGGTGCCGGAGCATGTCGTCATGCTGGCCACGGACAGGCGGGAGGCAAAGATCACCTGCCTGATGTAGGCTTGGAGTAGGGGGCGTGGGCGGCGCCGTCAATGCCGCCGTTTTCGTCCCAAGAGTGCACGGATCGAGAACAGGAGGCTCGCATGAGCAAGCAGTGGTTGACCACGAATCACCCGGCGGTCGTGTTCGAAGACAACACCGTCGGCCGGTTGAAGAAGCAGATCTGGGACGCCGGCGAAGAGGAGATCGACGGCATCCTGGCCGAATACGGAATCCCGGCCCCTTCGGAGCTGGGCAAGGCGGGCTGCTACATCCAGAACACGCCCCGCGCCCGCTGCATCGAGAAGCGAAGGAAGAACGACCTGGTGTTCATCCCCATCGGCTGCACCGAGAACCACGGGCTGCACGCCAACTCCGGCCTGGACACCTTCATGGTGACGCAGATCCTGGAGGGGGTGCGTCGCTACACCGCCAGACAGGGGCGCGAGTGCAACCTGGCCTTCACGCCTCTCAACTACGGCGGGCATCCCTACCACCACATGGGAATGCCGGGAACGGTGATCATGCCCAGGGAGGTGGTGGAGGAGACCCTCATTTACACCATGCTGGGCCTGTGGAACGACGGCTACCGCAAGATGGTGCTGGTGAACAACCACGGGCACCTGTGGATGCTGGAGTCCGCCCTGCAGGAGTTCATGAAGCGCTTCCAGCTTCCGGGGATCTTCCAGGTTCTGGACTGGCACCGCGCCGTGCGGGAGTTCTTCTTCCCGGTGGGCCGGGCCGACGGCCTGGAGACGAACTTCGTCCACGCCGACGAGAGCGAGACCGCGGTGGCGCTGTTGCTCTTCCCCGAGATGGTGGACATGGCGGCGGTGCAGGACGCCGAGGGTCAGTCCTTCCTGCCGGAGGGTCACTTCGACACCGCCGTGGACCCCTTCAGGCGTCCCCACCGCTGGTCCGAAGGGGAGGGGCACTTCGCCATCGAGCGCAGTGCCACTCCGGAAGGGGTGGTGGGCAAGCCCAGCCTGGCCACGGCGCGCAAGGCCAAGCGGCCCATCGCGGCCATCCTGCGCTACCTCACCCTGCTCCACGATCAGATCCTGGAGGCCTTCCCGCCGGGGAAGGTGCCGCCGCCGGACAAGGTGACCCTCAGGGACCCCAGGGAGCTGGAGCCGTTCCTGCGCGAGCCGTTCAGCAAGGGATGGAAGTCGGTGTACGAGCTGCCTGCGGTGGGTCCCTTCCACAAGGGCTGACAAGCGGCCCGGCCGAAAGAGGGCGCCCGCCCCCGGGCGGGCGCCAGCCGGGAAAGGAGAGAACCGTGAGCGAGAGCGTAAACTTTGCGATCCTGGGGGCCGGCCGCATCGGGAGGCTGCACGCGGAGCACCTGGCGCACCGCGTTCCCGGGGCGCGGGTGGCGGCCGTGGCCGATGTGCGCCTGCCGGCGGCCCAGGAGTGCGCCGCAGCGCTGTCCATTCCCAAAGCCGTAGGTGATCCCCGCACCGTCCTGGACGACCCCGAGGTGGACGCGGTGGTGATCTGCTCCAGCACGGACACCCACGCGGCGCTGATCGAGAGCGCCGCCGAGGCGGGAAAGCACATCTTCTGCGAGAAACCCATTGCCCTGGACCTGGCGGCGATCGACCGGGCGCTTCAGAAGGTGGAGCGGGCCGGGGTGAAGCTCCAGGTGGGGTTCAACCGCCGCTTCGACGCCAACTTCCGGCGCATCCGGGAGCTGGTCCAGAAGGGCGGGATCGGAGAGCCCCACCTGCTGCGCATCACCAGCCGGGACCCCGCCCCGCCGCCCATCGACTACGTCAAGGTGTCCGGCGGACTGTTCCTGGACATGATGATCCACGACTTCGACATGGCCCGCTACCTGGTGGGCAGGGAGGTGGAGGAGCTCTACGCCGGCGGCGCGGTGCTGGTGGATCCCCGGATCGGCCAGGCTGGAGACGTGGACACCGCGGTGGTGACCCTCAAGTTCGAAGGCGGCTGCCTGGGCACCATCGACAACAGCCGCCGGGCCGTCTACGGCTACGACCAGCGCGTGGAGGTGTTCGGTTCCGCGGGGATGGCCTCGGCGGGCAACGAAACCCCCACCCGCACCCGGGTGGCCACCGCCGAGGCGGTGCGGGAGGACCTGCCGCTGTACTTCTTCCTGGAGCGCTACACAGATTCCTACATCGAGGAGATGAAGGCCTTCCTCTCCAGCGTGGAGGACGACACGCAGCCACCCGTGACGGGGCAGGATGGGCGCGTCCCGGTGGCCCTGGGCAAGGCCGCCGGACTGTCCCGCCGTGAGAACCGCCCGGTGCGTCCCGGAGAGGTGGAGGGGCTGCCATGATCTTCTTCAAGAAGCAGCAGGCGGTGATCGACGGCATCAAGGCCTACCTCGACCAGGTGGACGACTGCCGCCACCGCTTCCGGGAGTGCATGGAGGGGTTGCTCCGGGACGTGGAAGACCCGGAGAACAGCCGCCGGGTGGAGGAGGTGCACCGCGCCGAGTCGAAGGCGGACGACCTGCGACGGGGCATTGAGTACGAGCTGTACCAGCGGGCGCTGATCCCCGAGTCCCGGGGGGACGTGCTGGGGCTGCTGGAGAACCTGGACACCATCCCGGGAATGTTCCAGTCCCTCTGCTACCAGGTCTTTCTGGAGAAGGTGCGCTTTCCCGAGGAGTTCCGCAGCCGCTACCTGGAGCTGGTGGATGTCAACCTGCGCGCGTACGACGTGATCCGCCAGGCGGTGCTGGGCCTGTTCCACAGCCAGCACTCCAAGGAGCTCACCGACCAGGTGGACGCGGTGGAGAGCGAGTCTGACCGGCTGGAGCGGGCCCTCATCCGGGACATCTTCGACTGCGACATCGACAAGGCGGATCGCATCCTGCTCAAGGAGATCGTGGTCAACACCGGGGACATCTCGGACAACGCCGAGAACGTGAAGGACCGGCTGATCCTGGCCGTGGTCAAGAGAAAGATCTGATCCGTGTACCGGCTGCTGAGCGGCATCTTCATGGGCTGGGCACTGGGGGCCAACGACTCGGCCAACATCTTCGGCACCGCGGTGTTCTCCAAGAAGATCCGCTACCGCACCGCCGTGCTCCTGACCGCGGCGTTCGTGCTGGTGGGGGCGGTGCTGGAGGGGCAGCAGGGGATGCGCACCTTGAGCGGCCTGGTCCATCAGACCGCCAACAGCGCTTTCGCCGCCTCCCTGGCCGCCGCGCTCACGGTCACCCTGATGAGCGTGCTGAAGCTGCCGGTCTCCACCTCCCAGGCCATGGTGGGGGCCATCGTGGGCATCGGCGTGCTGAAGGGGGAGGTGAACCTGGCCGGGCTCACCAAGGTGGTGACCGCCTGGGTGGGCACGCCGGTGGGAACGATCGTGGCCTCCCTGCTCCTCTATCCCCTGCTGGGAAAGGGGCTGGAGAAGCTGCCCCTTAACATTTTCACCCGTGACTCCCTGATCAAGGCCGGGTTGATCGTGGCGGGGTGCTACGGCGCCTACGCCCTGGGCGCCAACAACGTGGCCAACGTCACCGGGGTGTACATCCAGACCGGACACCTCACCCCCTTCCAGGCCGCGCTGCTGGGCGGGGTGGCCATCGGGCTGGGCGCGGTCACCTACAGCCGCAACGTCATGCTCACGGTGGGGCGCAAGCTGGTGCGGCTGGACCCCTTCAGCGCCTTCATCGCCGTGTTCTCAATGGCCCTGGTGGTTCATTTCTACGCCCTCGTCGGCGTGCCGGTCTCCACCTCGCAGGGGATCATCGGGGCCGTCCTGGGGATCGGCATCCTCAAGGGGGTGCAGACCATCAGCGCCGGCACCCTCCTGCGCATCCTTTTCGGCTGGATCGGCACCCCGGCCATCGCGCTGGGGGCGGCGTACCTGATCTTCCGCTTCCTCTTCGGCGGCTGAGTCCGGCGGCCCCGGCGGCGCCCGCCGGGAGGCTGTGCCGAGCTGTGGTGGCAGTTGACGCCTCGATTCTAATACCGGATAATTGTGACTGCACCGTCGATGTCACCTCGAAATGCGGCGAACTAACCGAAGTAACGATTGAGGGTGTTCGACTTTGGTCTTTTGCTGCACAACCGTGCGATATACGACATCCCGCGTCTCACTTTCTGGTAGCCGGCCAGGCGATGCCGGAAGGGAGAAACAGATGAAGAGAAGCGTGCAGGCTGTGCTTATTGCTGGGGTAGTCACTCTGGCCCTGTTCGGACTCTCCAGGTGCAATCTATTGGGACTAGGTGCCACGATCTCGATCTCTGACCATTCTGACGCCTTGACGACTGGGGGTACGGACAATCTGTTCATCCTGACGCTCACCAAGGCGCCGGAGGGGTACGTATTGACCGACATTCAGATCACTGCGCACCTTGCCGGGCAGACAGCGACGGTATTGAACTTCGCTGGAAGCGACGCCAACAGCAACGGACAACTGGACGCCGGGGAGTCTCTCACCTGCGTGGAGCCAGGTGCGAACGTTTTTGACCAGACAACGGTCGGACAGCCGGTCGTCGTGGATTTCACGAAGAAGCTGGGCAGCAATACCGTGGAGTCCGTCGCCACCGGTACATGGACGCCAGCCAATTGAGATTCGGCGATCGGCACGAAGCCAAGTACGCGATCTACGGGCGTTTCCGCATCGAGCGCGTCACTGAGGTGGTGGAGAAGTCTTGGGAGCCGCCGGGCCGTAGCTTGCGGTGGTTGCGGAGTAGGCTCCGGCAACGGCTGTCGCCGCGGTCAGAGCTGTGATCGGCGCCCGCACCCACCCCGCGAACGGCCGCCGGGGAGGCCTCAGGCCCAGATCGCGCAGGCGCTGGCCGCAAGAAACCCTTGGAGCAGGAGGTCAAGCGGTTGACCACCATCAAGGGGATCACCCCGCTCACGGGGCTGGCTTTTCTGGCGGATGTGGGGGACCTGAAGAGGTTCAAGAGCCTGCGGAAGATGAACGCCAATCTTGGGTTGGTTCCCAGGGTAAAGGAACGCGGAGGCAAGAGCCGGCCCGGCGGACATATCAATCGAGAGTCTCGCAAGCTCACCCGCACGATTCTCACACAGCGGATTCATCACGTGCCCAACTCTTCGCCGTATCCGAAACGGTTCTGCTGGAGCCGGCGGAGAAGCGAGGCTGCGGAAGAGCCTGCGTCGCGCTGATCCGCAAAGTGTGCAGCGTCATGCGGCGAATGCTCCTGACCGGCGAGGAGTTCCGCTGGATCGAGCATCGTCTGTTCGAGAAAAAGCTACGAGCCTGCGAGAAGACTCTCGAAGAAATGAGGGAGGAGAGAACAAGCGCTTGATTGCCAATCGTAGTGGCACCTCCGACGGCCCGGCCCTAAGGCAGCCGCTCCAGCCGCCGGAAAAAGGAGGACGTGTTGGAGTATCGCAGTCTGGGAGTGGACGGAAGCACAGGAGCGGTGAAGGTCAACCTCGCGGTGCCAGCGGGGATCGTGCGTTTCTGAAGGACATGACCCCACATTCGGAACGGGCGAAGCTGGCCGAGCGGGGCGTCGATTTGGAGGCGGTCTTCGACAACCTGGACACCGGGGCCCCGGGGAAGCTGGTCGAGATCCACGACGAGCACGAGGGTCACCTCATGGAGACCTGGATCGAGTGGAAGGACGCCAAGGGGCCTTCCGTTTTCTGGGATGACGCGCCCCAGGCTACGGCCATGCCTATGTAGGCACGAAGAGGTGTTCTGCAGCATCGCAGCCTCCGCGTTCTTCAGACTGCCCTGGACTCCAGGCCATGTCTTCGCTACTTTCCGATGGGCCCTCATCGACAGCTCGTCCCGCGGTCCGGTAACAACATCCATGTCACGCAACCACCCTCGGCCACATTGAGAACTGCTGGAGGCTGTGAGAGGCTGCGCGGAAGTCTGGCGCATCTGGGGCACTGTCGCTATAATGCCGCATGGAGCTGGAGCTGGGTCTCATCATTGTACTTGCAGGCAGCCTTCTGGCGCTGGGCTACGCACTCCTTCGGGCTCGTTGGATCTACCGCCGGCCGGCCGGCACGCCGGAAATGCAGCGCATCAGCGGCTACGTGGCCCGAGGGGCCATGACCTTTCTCTCCCGGGAGTACCAGGTGCTGGTTCCCTTCGTGCTCGTAGTGGCCGGCTTCCTGGCCGTCGCCAACCGGGGCGCGGCGAGCTTTCAGGCTCTCTCCTTCACGCTGGGGGCCGCCTGCTCCGCCGCCGCCGGCTTCGTGGGGATGAGAGTAGCCACGGCGGCGAACGTGCGCACCACGCACGAGGCACGCAGCGGCCTGCCCGGGGCGCTGCGGATTTCCTTCGCAGGCGGCACGGTGATGGGGATGGCCGTGGTGGGCTTCGCGCTGCTGGGGATCTTCGCCGTGATCGTGGTGGCGGTAGGTCTCCTGGGCGGGGAGGTGGAGGCCTTCACCCGGGTGATCCTGCCGCTGCTTTCGGGCTTCTCCCTGGGGGCCTCCTCCATAGCCCTGTTCACCCGGGTGGGCGGCGGGATCTACACCAAGGCGGCCGACGTGGGCGCAGACCTGGTGGGCAAGCTGGAGGCGGGCATCCCCGAGGACGATCCCCGCAATCCGGCCACCATTGCGGACAACGTGGGGGACAACGTCGGGGATGTGGCCGGCATGGGAGCGGACCTGTTCGAGTCCTACGTGGGCTCCCTGGTGGGAAGCATGATCCTGGGCCAGGGGGTCGCGGCCTCCGCCGCCCTGCGGATCAGGCTCACCGGGCTCCCCCTGGTCCTGTGCACCCTGGGGGTGGTCGCCTCGCTGGTCGGCACGGCCCTGGTGCGCACGCGCCCCGGAGGCTCGCCGCAGCGGGCGCTCACCGTGGGAACCGGAGTCGCGGCGCTGCTCACCGCCCTGCTGGCCTATCCGGCGTTCCGGCTGTTGCTGGGCGGCCGGAGCTTCAACGGCGGGGTGGGAGTGCTGGAGGTCTACGGGGCCTTTCTGTTGGGTCTGGCCGCAGGGGTGGTGGTAGGCCTGCTCACGGAGTACTTCACCGGCGCCGGCCGCGGGCCGGTGCGCTCGATCGTCCGCTCCGCGGAGACCGGAGCCGCCACCACGCTCATCACCGGAGTGGGAATGGGGATGCTGTCCAGCCTGCCGGTGGTGATCGTGGTGGCCGCCGCTCTGCTGGGCAGTCACTCGCTGGCGGGACTGTACGGGGTGGGGATTGCGGCCCTGGGGATGCTCAGCACCCTGGGCATCCAGCTGGCGGTGGACGCCTACGGACCCATCGCCGACAACGCTGGCGGCCTTGCCGAGATGGCCGAGCTCCCTCCGGAGGTGCGGGAGGTGACCGACCGCCTGGACGAGGTGGGCAACACCACCGCGGCCATCGGCAAGGGGTTCGCCATCGGCTCGGCGGCACTGACGGCCATCATCCTCTTCAGCGCCTTCAAGGAGCAGGTGGGCCTGGAGGCCATCGACATCACCGACATCAGGGTGCTCTCCGGAGTGCTGATCGGAGCGGGAATTCCCTACTTCTTCTCCTCCATGGCCATCGGCGCCATCGGCCGGGCGGCCTTCGCCATGATCCGGGAGGTGCGGCGGCAATTCCGGGAGCGGCCGGGGATCCTGGACGGGGCGGAGGAGCCGGACTACAACCGCTGCATCGACATCAGCACCTCCTCGGCGCTGCGGGAGATGGTGGTGCCGGGGTTGGCGGCGGTGGCCGCGCCCCTGGCCACCGGCTTCCTGGGGGGCATCGAGATGCTCACGGGGCTGCTGGTGGGGGTGACCGCCAGCGGAGTGATCCTGGCCGTGTTCATGGCCAACTCCGGGGGCGCCTGGGACAACGCCAAGAAGATGATCGAGTCCGGCATCGGGGGCGGCAAGGGCTCGGAGCCCCACAAGGCGGCCGTCGTGGGAGACACGGTGGGGGATCCCTTCAAGGACACCGCGGGGCCGTCGCTGAACATTCTCATCAAGATGATGAGCATCATCTCGCTGGTGGTCGCACCGCTGTTGAAAAGAACCTGGGGGGGATAGTGGCTTACACGAAACGGTTGTACCTGATGCTGCATCCAACGGTGGCTCTGATCGGCTCTCAGTACGAGCCGGCCGGCCTGGCCAGGCACTACACCGCCGGCCCGACCCGTCACTACATGGGCAAGGTGGTCTTTGCCGAGGTGGACATCGGCTTCCGCCATCCCTTCTTCGACATCGACTCGGCGGTCCGGGAGCTGCGACCACACGAAGACGGGCGCCCCAAGGCCACGAAGTTCATCGCCAGCTACCGCGTGCTGGAGCACATCGACTTCGACACCCTCGCTGGTCTGTACCTCACCTCTCCGGAAGGGGAATGCCTGGAGCTCTCAAGCGGCCCCTTCCAGGAGGCCCGGCGGGAGGGGGAGCTGTCCGTCTATGCGGAGATCGCACCGCTGCGCATGCTGGTGCTGTCGCGCCTGGGATTCGCCGAGTTCGGGGAGTTCCTCACCCGGCCGGGGAACCCCATCGGCGCCCCCACCTTCCTGTACACGCAGCTGGACCTGGACCTGCAGGACTACCTGCGGCAGCTGGAGGCAAACCCGCTGCTGCGTTCCCCCATTCCGAACCTGCACACCTCGATCCTCCGGGACGCGGTGCAGGAGCTCAGCTCCGTGACCTACAAGAGCACCAAGGGACTGAGCCTGCACAACAGCCTGGACACCGTCTCCTACAAGCTCATCCGCGGGGGGTTCATGTTCGCCTCCGCGGGGGGCACCCGCTTCTACCCCATGCCGTCGCTGCGGGAGATAGAGAGGGCCAGCTTCCGCTTCTGGCGCAGCATGTAGCCGGGGTGGGCGGGTATGACCGGCGGGGCGGAGGGGGCGGGGGAGCGCAGCGCTGTGAATCGCGCCGCGGCCGCCCTC
>CAZBDU010000061.1:0-33197 GCA_964490725.1 uncultured Spirochaetaceae bacterium
TCACCGTGCTGCATCGGCTGATGGATCCGGGCTCCGATCGGGCGGCGGAGAAGTGTCGAAGATCCACGAGGACAACCTGGCATTCTGAAAACGGACGGCCCAGCAATACCGGAAGAGCGGTCTGAGCCGCAAGGCGTTTTGTCAGCAGAACGGGATCAACAAATCCAGCCTGGACTCCTGGTTCACGCGGATTCGCAAAGCTGAGAACAACTCGCCCAACAGGGTGAAGGTGGACGTCGTTGCCGCGCCACGCGTCAGCAGCCCCCTGGAGATCATCGTTGCCGGCAAATATCGCCTCTGCGTCCACAACGGCTTTGATCCTCAGCTCCTTGTTGAGGTGGTGAAAGCCCTGGAGGGCCTGGCGTGATCCTGGACTGGAGCCGGGTGCGGGTGTTCGTGAAACCCGGTCCCACCGACATGCGCAAGCAGATCAACGGCCTGTCGATCATCGTGGCCGAGGAGCTGGGGATGGAGCCCTTGGACGACAGCCTGTTCCTGTTCTGCAACAAGCAGCGGCGTATCCTGAAGGTCATCTACTGGGACCGAAACGGCTTCTGCCTGTGGCTGAAGTGTCTGGAGAAAGACAAGTTCCCCTGGCCGATAAAGGCCGCCGAAGCCACGGAGATCACCCGAGAGCAGTTCTCCTTTCTCCTGCAGGGCATCGATTTCTGGAGTGCCCACAAGAGGCTGGAATACCGCAGCGTTTTGTAATCTTTTTTCATCACAGCGGTTGCCAGCCCCAATGCGAGTATGCTATTAGCGCTAGCGGTAGCGAATGCGCGGGTTGAGCGCTGCGTAGAGCAGATCCGCCAGCAGGTTGGAGAGGCTGAAGATCACCACCAGCAGCATCGTGCTGGCCTGGATCAGGGGCAGGTCCCGGCGCTGGATGGCGAACAGCAGCAGCCGGCCCAGGCCGGGATAGCTGAACAGGCTTTCGGTGACGATGAGCCCGCCGATCAGCCAGCCCACCCCGATGGCCACCACGGTGACCGTGGGCAGGAGGGCGTTGCGCAGCACGTGGCCGAAGATCACCTTGCGCGGGCGCAGGCCTTTCAGATACGCCGTGCGCACGTAGTCGGTGGACAGCACCTCCACGGTGCTGGAGCGGGTCATGCGGGTCACGTAAGCCAGGCTCACCAGGCTCACCGTGATCCCCGGCAGGATCAGCCGCGGCAGAGCCTGGAAGAAGGTGCTGTCCGGTTCGATGGAGGCGCTGGCGGGAAACCAGCGCAGCCGGATGGCGAAGAGGCTGATCAGGATGACCCCGGTGACGAACTCCGGAAGCCCGATGAAGGCCAGGGAGCCTACCGATATCACCTGGTCGATCACCTTGTTGCGCCGCAGCGCCGCCGCCAGCCCCAGGAGGATGCCCAGGGGCACGTACATCAAAAAGGCCACCAGCGCCAGCATGGCCGAGTTGGCCAGGCGCGCCATCACCAGCGGGGCCACCGGGGTTGCCGTGCTGAGCGAGACCCCCCAGTCCCCGCGCAGGAACCCCCCCAGCCAGGCCAGGTACTGCACCACCCCCGGCCTGTCCAGGCCCAGCTGCTGCCGCAGGTTGTCCAGGGCCTGCTCGGTGGCGAAGCGCCCCAGGATCATCCGCGCCACGTCGCCGGGAAGCACCTGGGTGGCCACGAAGATCAGCAGCGAGGAGACAAACAGCGTGACCAGGACGAAGCCCAGGCGGCGGGCGATGAAGCGGATCACTGTCGCCCCCCGCGGCCGTCGCCCCGCTGCCTGAGCACCTCGGCCTGCAGCGCCTCCAGACGCTCCAGGGGGATGTGGCAGAAGATACGATCCTCCCCCG
Organism: uncultured Spirochaetaceae bacterium; assembly: GCA_964490725.1. Lineage (GTDB taxonomy): Bacteria > Spirochaetota > Spirochaetia > SZUA-6 > DRHE01 > CAZBDU01. Next base: position 1,808 of record CAZBDU010000061.1, read on the forward strand.
GCGCCTCACGCCACGGCGGGCTCTGCTCCTCACAGATCCTGCCCACCTTGCGGGGACAGCGGGTCTGGAATGGGCAGCCCGACGGCACCTCCTGAGCCGAAGGCACGGAACCCTCCAGCCTGATTCGCTCCTGTTCCACCTCGGGGTCCGCAACCGGGATGGCCGACAGGAGGGCCTCGGTGTAGGGATGGTAGGGAGGGGCGAACACCTCTTCGGCCTTCCCCCACTCCATCACCCGCCCCAGGTACATCACCGCCACCCAGTCGGAGAGATGCTGCACCGCCGCCAGGTCGTGGGAGATGAACAGGTAGGTGGTTCCGGCCCTGCTCTGAAGCTCGAAGAGGAGGTTGATCAGGGAGGCCTGAACCGAGACGTCCAGGGCCGACAGCGGCTCGTCCAGGAGGATCACCTCCGGATGCGCGGCGAAGGCGCGGGCGATGGCCACGCGCTGCTTCTCTCCCCCGCTGAGCTCCTCAGGCAGGCGCCTGGCGTACCCGGCCGGCAGGCTCACCTGCTTCAGCAGCTCCTCCACGCGCTCGGCAAGGCTGCGCCGCTCCGCACCCCCCAGCAGGATGACGGGCCGTTCCAGGGCCTGCGCCACGGTGCGCCGCGGGTTGAGGGAGGCGTCGGGGTTCTGGAAGACCATCTGCAGGGCCTTCAGCTGCGAGGGGGTGCGCCGCGCGGTGGTGCCGGCCAGCTCGCTGCCCCGCAGGGTGATCCGTCCCCGCGTGGGGGCGGTGAGCCCGATGAGGGTGCGCACCAGGGTGGTCTTGCCGCAGCCGCTCTCTCCCACGATCCCCAGGGTAGCTGCCTCGCGGGCCTCCAGGCTCACTCCGTCCACCGCCCGGACGCGGCCCTTGCCGCCGCCGAACAGGCGCTCCTGGGCCCGGTAGTGCTTCGTGACCCCCTCCGCCCGCAGCACCACCTGGGCGTCCCGGGGCACCCTGTACTCAGTCCCTGCACGGCCGCTTTCCCACGCTTCGGGCACCGCCTGGTAGCGGCGGCAGGCGGTGAAGCGCCCGGGGGAGGCCTCCACCAGGGGGGGGCGCGCCGCCCGGCAGGCCGGCTCCACCAGGGGGCAGCGGGGAGCGAAGATGCACCCCGGCGGCAGCTCGTCCGCCCGGGGAATGGAACCGGGGATGCTCGCCAGAGGCTGCCGTTTGCGCCGGGGCTCGAAGTGAGGGATGCAGCCCAGGAGGCTCAAGGTGTACGGGTGCAGCGGCCGGCGGAAGACCGCGCGCTTGTCCCCCACCTCCATCAGCTCCCCGGCATACATCACGCCGATGCAGTCGCAGACCCGCGCCACCACCGCCAGGTCGTGGGTGATGTAGAGGATGGCCGCGTCGAACTCCCGCTTCAGGTCGGCCACCAGGTCCAGCACCACTGCCTGGGTGGTTACGTCCAGGGAGGTGGTGGGCTCGTCCAGGATCAACAGCCTGGGATTGTTGATCAGGGCCATGGCCACCACGCAGCGCTGCACCATGCCCCCCGAGAGCTGGTGCGGATACTGCCTGATCACCGCCGCGGGGTCGGGCATGGCCACCCGCGACAGCATGGAGGCGGCGCGCTCCATGGCCTGGCGGCGGCCCAGGCCCAGATGGATGCGGGACGCCTCGGCCAGCTGGGCGCCGACGGTCATGGCGGGGTTGAGCGCGGTGGCCGGGTTCTGGTACACCATGCCGATCTCTTTGCCCCAGATGGTGAACATGTCGCGCCGCGGCAGCGCCAGCAGCTCCCGCCCATGGAGCCGCACAGAGCCGGAAAGGACACGCCCGTTGGCGGGCAGATAGCGGATGGCTCCCAGGGCCAGGGTGGTCTTGCCGGAGCCGGACTCTCCCACCAGGCCGAAGCTCTCGTTGGGCGCCAGCGAAAGGCTCACCTCCCGCACCGCCTGCAGCAGGCCGCCCTCGGTCTGGTAGCCGATGGTAAGCCCCGCGATGCGGAGGGCCGGCGCCTCCCCCGCCGGCTGGCGGCCCGGCATCACCGTCTCCCCACCCCGGGCTGCAGCACGTGCCGCAGCCCGTCGGTCATCAGGTTCGTGGCCACCACCAGGGTGGCGATGGCTCCGGCGGGGAACAGCAGGATCCAGGGGGCGGTGGAGAAGTAGTTGCGGGCCTCATTGATCTGCAGCCCCCAGTCCGGAGAGGGAGGCTGGACTCCCAGGCCCAGAAAGCCCAGCGAGGCCACCAGAAAGATGGAGTAGGAAAAGCGCATGGACATCTCCACCAGCAGCGGGGCCAGGGCGTTGGGCAGGATCTCCCGGAAGAGGATGTAGAGGTCCCGCTCGCCCCGCACCTTGGCGGCTTCCACGAACTCCTTGGTCTTCAGATCCAGCACCATGCTGCGCATCACCCGGGCCAGCATCGGCAGGTACAGCACCGCCACCACCAGCACGAGGTTCACCGGGGAAGGGCCCACCGTCGCCAGCAGCACCAGCGCCAGCAGCAGCGGCGGGAAGGACAGCAGCACGTCCAGGACGCGCATCTGCACTTCGTCGGCCAGCCCGCCGTAGTAGCCGGACAGCAGCCCCACGGTGGTCCCCGCCAGGGCGGCCAGCAGCGTGCCGATCCCGCCCAGGAGGAAGATGCCCCTGCTGCCAGCCAGGATGCGGCTGAAGATGTCCCGCCCGAACTGGTCGGTTCCGAAGAGGTGCTCCCGGCTGGGAGGCTGGAGCCTGGAGGCGATGTCCTGCGCCTGGTAGCCGTAGGGAGCCACCACCGGCCCGATGAAGGCCATCAGCAGGAACGCCGCGAAGATCACGGTGCCCGCCAGGGCCGGCGGGTTGCGCCGCAGGCGCCGCCACACCGTCAGCATCCGCGCGGGGCGGCTTGTGGCGGCGAGCTGGGAGGCGGGTTGCTGGCTCACGGCTTGCGGCATGGCGAAAAAAACGCGGCCCCTCCGGGGCCGGGCCCCGGAGGTACCGCGCGCTTCACGTTCCCTCGCTGATCCTACTTGAAACGGGCGTTCCAGAAACGGGTCCTGGCCCAGTCGGCCGAGAGAGCCACGCCCTCGAGATTGGCGCTGATCCCGGCCACCGCCTTCTCGAAATAGGCGACGATAATGGGACCGCGCTCGATCATGATCTCCTGGGCCTTCTTGTACAGCTCCACCCTGCGGGCCTTGTCCATCTCCCGGTCGATCTGTCCGGCCACCTGGTCGAACTCGGCGTCGGACCAGTGGCTCTCGTTCCAGGGGCTGTCGGTCTCGTAGGCCAGCTTGAAGTAGGTCACCGGTGTGGCCCGCGCCCCCCAGTCGGTGATACCGAAGTCGCACACCAGCCAGCTCTGGGGACCGTCCCCGTAGTACACATCCGAGGGCACCACCTGGATGTCCACGGTCACCCCGATCTGCGCCATCTGCTCCTTCCACACCGTGGCGATGGGCACCACGTCCAACTGGTTCTGCGCCACCAGCGTCAGCGTGAGCCCGTCCGGGTAGCCCGCCTCGGCCAGCAGGTTCTTGGCCCCCGCCACGTCCCGCACCGGAGGCCTGTCCAGGTAGTAGTCCGCGTAGGCCGGCCCCACGGGGGTGAAGCCGTTGCCGGGCGCCGCCAGGCCGGGGCGCACCGCGTTGATGATGGCCTGCTGATCGGTGCCCTTCTTCAGGGCCTGGCGGATGCGGTTGTCGCTGGCCAGGTGCCCGGCGTCCGAGCGCATGTGCAGCGCCCAGTGCATGTTGGAGTCGTTGGTGATCACCCGGGTGCCGGGATCGGCCTCCAGGGTGTCGGCGAACTCCGTGGTGAGCCCTCCCACGAAGTTGAGCTGCCCGCCGCGCAGTGCCTCTACCTGGCCGCCCAGGTCGGGGGAGAAGATCAGCTGGATCTCGTCCAGGTAAGGCAGGGCGTTTCCGGAGGCGTCCTTCAGGTCGAAGTAGCTGTTCTTCTTGAGGATGATGCGGTCCTCCGGATAGTAGGCGTCGATGCGGAAGGGGCCGCTGCCCACCCGCTGGGTGGCGGGATCCTTGGAGCCGGCGGGGATGATCGAGGCATGGTAGTCACCCACATCCGCGGCGAACTCCGGGTTGGTGTCCTTGAGGGTGAACCGCACGTGGGTGGAATCCACCGCTTCCACGGACTCGATGTTCTTGTACAGATTGACCACCGGGCTGCCCACGTCCGGATCGCGAAGCCTGTCGAAGGTGAACACCACGTCGGCGGCTGTCAGGTCCCGGCCGTCGTTGAACTTGACTCCCGAACGCAGGGTGAAGGTCCACACCTTCCCATCCGGGGAGGACCATTCCGTGGCCAGGTCCGGCACCGCGCGGTTGTCGGCATCAATGTAGGTCAGGTGCTCGTAGACCTGCTCCAGCAGCAGGATGTCGGCGATGCTGGTGGCGAAATGCGGGTCCAGGTTGCTCACGGGCTGGCTGCCAACCCGCAGCACCCCCCCGTACATGCTCTGCGCGGCGGGCTCGGCGGGCGCTGTGGGCTCCTCCGTCTTTCCTCCGGCCCACGCCGCGAGCCCCGCCGCCGCCAGCAGAGCCGCGAGGGCAACTTTCTTGATCATCGTTCACCTCCGTCAGCTTGATACTACAAAGTATACAGGATCGAAGCGGCCTGACAAGGCGAATCGCGGCTTCCGTCGCGCGCCTCACCCCTCCGACACGTCCACCGGCACGCCGTTGTCGTGCAGCACCGAGGCGATCTCGCGGCCCAGCGCCTCCCCGGCGGGGCTGCCCCGGGAGGAGGCCAGAGCCGCCAGGGTCTTCTCCTTCACCCGCTCCCGGAGGCAGCGGGAGCCGTCGGCGCGCCAGTGGTCGTGGCGGCGGCGCTCCAGCAGCTCCGGCTGCCACCACTGGCGGAAATGCTCCAGCGTGTGATCGTCCGCCAGGAAGTTGCCTCCCGGACCGACGCGATGGATCACCTCCAGGGCAAGGTCCTCCTCGGCGAGCGATATCCCGGCGGCGAACCTCCTCCCCATGCCGATGGCCTCGCAGGTGTAGACGATCATCTCCGGGGAGGCGGTGAGCCCCGCCTCCACGTAGCCCACGTCGTGCACCAGGTTCGTACCGGTGAGCAGCGCCACCAGCACCGAGACGGCGGAGTCCGCGGCGGCCTGCCCGTCGAACAGAGGGCTGTCCGTGTGGCCGGCGTAGCCCCAGGTGGGAAGCCCGTAGTAGCCGCCCAATGAGGCCACCCCCCAGCGGGCCAGCTGGAACTCGGGGGCCCCGTAGACGCTGATGGAGGTCTTCAGGTCGATGTGGTGCAGGCCGCTCCCGTAGACGAAGGGCGAGCCGGGGCTGCGCAGCTGGTGGATCACCAGGCCGCTCAAGACCTCAGCGTTGCCCAGGGCGAGCCCGCCGGCCAGCGACAGCGGCGCGGTGCCACCCATCATCGGCGCCGGCGAGTGCACCACCGGCAGTTTTTGCGCCGCCATGAAGAGCAACTTCTCGGTGGCCGTGGCGCTGTGCTGCAGCGGCGTGCTGGGCTCCGAGTACAGCAGCACCGTCGGGCTCAGCCGCAGCCGCTCCGCTCCCCCGGCCGCGGCGGCGGCCATGGCGGCCACGGCCCGGCAGTCGGCTCCGTCCTCCGCCACGAACACCACCGGCTTGCGGCTCGCGGAAAGCATCAGGGCGAACTGGACCAGGTAGGCGCGGGCGGGCACGTCCGCGGGGATGCCCATAGACATCAGGAAATCCAGCTCCGGCAGTCCGTCCACGAGCCGGTAGGCGGCGGCCAGGTCCCGCCGGCGGCAGGGACGGCGCCCCTCCCGGGGATCCAGCCAGTTCGGGCAGTCCGAGCCGGGGCCGAAGTGCACCCGCGCACCCTCCAGGCGCACCGCTGGCTCCGCGGACCCCCGATAGCAGAGGGTGACCTCTCGGGGCGCCTGCCCCAGGGCCCACTCCACCAGCCAGGCAGGCAGGCGCACCAGGGACTCCTCCTCCACCAGCGCCCCGGCTTCCTTCAGCAGCCGCAGCGCCTCGGGGTGGTGCACCCTCACCCCGGTCCGGCGCAGGATCTCCAGGCTGGCCCCGTGAATCCGCTCGCACTGAGCCCGGGTGAACGCCGGCAGCGCCGGCACGGCAACGCTCATGGCCCCTCCTTCACGGAACAGCAACGCACCAGCTGGCCCAGCCGATCCTGCCCGTCGGCCTCATCCAGGCCCCAGGCCAGATCGGCCACACGGGCGGCGGCCGCCGGAGCCAGCACCGAAGCGGTGATCCAGCGGAACTTCTCCCGGATGGCCGCCTGGTCCCAGGGAGAAGCGGCGGTGGCCGTCCCGGGACCGCCGGGCTCCTCCCGCACCAACCCGGAGTCGTACTGCCGCCCGTCAGCCAGCCTGATCACCACCCGGCTCCCCCAGCAGGCCTCGGGCTTGTCCACCCCGTCGTGGGCCAGCTGAAACCGCCGGTCGATCTCCGGATCCAGGAGCACCTCGATCCGCCCGGCGAGCTCCCCGATGCGCGGGTCCGACAGGCGGTCCTCCAGGATCTGCCCGGGACCCACCTCTCCGTCCACCAGCAGCGCCGCCAGCGGCCAGGTAAGGCTGAACTGGGCCTCCTCGGTGCTGCGGGGCCTGCCCCTGAAGAGGCGCCGGGCCTGCTCGAAGGTGTAGACCGTGACGGAGGCTATGCGGGCGGCGTCGATGGCCTGCTCGCGCGCCAGCCGCTCCGCGGCGATCATGGCCGGGTGCCCCCAGCCGCAGGAGCACCACCGCTTCACCGCCACGCCGTCCATCATCAGGAAGCGCCGCCCCAGCTCCCGCACCCAGGGCTGGAACTCCCGGAAGCCCAGCAGACCGGGCACCCCGGTGAAGCCGCGCTCGGCCAGCTCGGCGGCCATGACGCCGGTCATGGCTCCCCAGCCGATGCCGTGTTTCACCATGGCAGGGTGGTCGACGTCGCGCATCATCGGCAGGTTGGGAGCGTGGTACTCGGCGATGCCCAGGGCGTGCTTCAGCTGCTCGTGGGACAGCCCCAGCAGCCTGCCGGCCACCGCAGCGCAGGCCACCGAGCCCCAGGAGCCGCAGGCCTGGTAGACCCGGTGGTGCCGGTGCCAGCAGCGGCCCGCCAGCAGGGCCACCTCGTAGCCGGCCACCAGCGCCTCCATGAGCGCCCGTCCTCCGGCGCCGGTCTTCTCGGCCAGCCCCAGGGCGGTGGGGAAGACTTGGGCGCCGGGGTGCCCGCGGGTGTAGGCGCTGCCGTCGTCGATGTCCAGGGCGTTGCCGGCGTAGGCGTTGGCCATGGCCGCTCCGGCCGCCGAAGCCCGCAAGTCCTGCAGCAGGATAGCTGCCTCCTCGCCGGGCAGCCGCTCCGCGGCATAGCGGGCGGTGAGGGCGCTGACGGGGGCCGCGGTCCCGGCCAGCACCGCGCCCAGATCGTCCAGCAGGCAGATCCGCGCCTTCTCCCGCACCTCCCGCGGCAGCTCCTCCCAGCTCAAGGAGCGGATGAAGGCTGCGGCCAGGTCGTTTCCGTCGGTCTTCACGGCAGCCTGCGCATGGAAAGCGCCCCCTCCGGGCAGCTTCCGGCGCACAGCCCGCAGCCCCGGCAGCGCTCCGGCTCGTAGCCCACCGGCGGACGGGCGCCCGGAGCGCCGGCGGCCTCCGCCCCGCTGTCCGGGCGCTTCGAGAAGGCCTGGAAGTGGCAGCGCTTCAGGCAGCGCAGGCAGCCGGTGCACAGCTCCCGGTCCAGCTCCGCCCTGAAGCGGACTGCCGGGAACAGCCCCGCCGCTCCCAACAGCTCCCCCGCCCGGAAGGGGTAGCAGTCGTCGGCGCAGCAGTTGCAGATCCCCTCCGGCCCGCGCCTCCTCCAGTCCGCCGCCACCGTGTGCATAAGCCCCCGCCGGTGGGCCTCCTCCACCACCCGGCGGGCCTCCTCACGGCCGATCCGCCGTCCCCAGCCGCGGCGCTCCGCTTCACGGGCGGCCTCGTTCATGCGCAGGCAGACCTCCCGCGGCCTGTCGCAGGCCAGTCGGGTGGCGCGGCAGTTGCACGGCGTGAGCACGATCAGCTCCGCCGCCTCGATGATCTCGGGAACCTCCTCCAGGAGCACGATCGTCTCGGTGCCTTCGCCCGGCGGGTCCGAGGCGCCCGAACGGATGCGCTCCACCGCCTCCCGCTTCAGCTCCGCGTAGCGGCGCAGGCTCCAGTCGCAGAGCGCGCCCCGCACCTCCGCCGGGATGGACTGCCAGCGCTGGGGATCCTCGAAGGCGGCCAGCACGTCCAGGCGGTGGTAGAAGTCGCTCAGGCAGTAGCGCGGCTCCTCCCCCCGCACTTCAGGCTCCCGATCCAACACGCCCCGCCGATACGCCCGCTCCAGCAGGGCCTCCGCCTCCGCGGGGGACAACCCCAGCACCGTCGCCGCCCGGGTGGCGGTGAACGGATCGTGGCCCATCGCCAGGGCGAGCTCCGCTTCCCGGGGGTCGAGAAAGCTCTCCAGCCAGGGAAGGACCGAGGGGGTGAGGTCGGGCACTCCGAAGAGGTCCAGGAGGGTCTTTCGTTCCGCGATCATACGGCGTAGGACAGCTTAGCCACCCGCCGGCCGCACCGTCAAGAAGGGGAAGGGGAGGACCGCTTGATCCTGCGATGCGCCCTCGGGTAGAATTTCGCACATCTATGAGCAGTTCCTCCCGTCCCTCGGCGGCCGCAGGCGGGTCGACCATCGATGGGCATTGCGGCCTGTGTCAGGCCGGCTGCGCGGCGCGCATCAGCCTGCGGGCGGGACGCATCCGTTCCCTGAAGCCGCTGCCCGGCCACCCGCAGTCGATCCTCTGCCGCCGTAGCCGCCATGCCGCCGAGATCATTTACTCGCCTCACCGGCTGCTGCATCCGCTGAGGCGGGTGGGCCCCAGGGGCTCGGGCCGCTTCGAGCGCGTCGGCTGGGATGAGGCGCTGAACACCGTGGCCACCCGCATGCTGGAAATCTCCGCGGCCCACGGGCCGGAGGCGGTGTGCCTGTACACCGGCCGCGGAACCTTCGAGCTTTCCCTCTGGGAGATGCTCTCCCCCGCCGGGGTGCGAGAGACCTCCGCCTGGAACCTCCTCTTTCCCTTCGGCTCGCCCAACACCACCGGGGCCGGCTCCAACTGCTACGTCTGCCACGGCGTGATCGCCCCCGTGACCACCTACGGGGTGTGGAAGATCGACACCTTCGCGGACCTGGAGCATAGCGAGCTCATCGTGGTGTGGGGAAGCAACCCCGCCAACGGCTCGCCTCCCCTCACCATGCACCGCATCCAGCAGGCGCGCCGCCGGGGGGCCCGGGTGATCGTGATCGACCACCGCCGCACCGAGACGGCCAGAATGACCGGCGCCGAGTGGATCGGCATCCGCCCGGGAACGGACGGCGCCCTGGCGCTGGCGATGATCCACGTGCTGATCAGGGAAGGGCTCCATGACCAGGAGTTCGCCCAGCGCTGGACGGTGGGCTTCCCGGAGCTGGCCCGCTACGTGGAGGAGTTCACGCCGGAAGCGGCCCAGGCCATCACGCGGGTTCCCGCCGACGCCATTCGCCTCACCGCCCGGAAGGTAGCCCGCGCCCGGGGGGCGGCGCTGCTGCACTACTCCGGCCTCGAGTACACCTCCAGCGCCACCCAGAACATCCGGGCGGTGCTCATCCTGTGGGCCCTGGCGGGGAACCTGGACGTACCCGGGGGAAACGTCATCAAGATGCCCGGCTCCACGTTCCGGGTGAACCAGAACCGGCGCCTCCCGCCCCCTTCCGGGGTGGATCCCGTGGGCAAGGACCGCTATCCCCTCTACCACCTCTATCGCAAGGAAGCTCAGGCCATGGAGCTGCCGGAGGCCATTCTCAACTCCCACCCCTATCCGGTGCGGGCTCTGCTGGTCTTCGGCGCCTCGATCCTGACCGCCTATCCCAATCCCTCTTTGTGGAGGCGCAGCCTGGAGGCGCTGGACTTCCTGATGGTGGTGGACCGCTTCCCCACCGGAGATTCGCGCTACGCCGACATCGTGCTCCCCGCCTGCACCGCCTTCGAGTACGAGAGCTATCTGGCCTACGACCGGCTGGTGCAGCTGCGCCGCCGCCTCATCGAGCCCCTGGGCGAGGCCAGGAGCGACTGGCAGATCGTGGCGGCCCTGGCCGACCGGCTGGGCTACGGCCACCTCTACCCGCACTCCAGCGAGGAAATGCTGACCTGGGCCCTGGAAGGCACCGGGGTCACCGTGGAGCAGCTGCGGGAGCACCCGGAGGGGATCGAGCTGCCGGAGGTGCCGCTTCGCTACCGCAAGTGGGAGCTGGGCCTGCTGCGTCGGGACGGGAAGCCCGGCTTCCAGACCCCGTCGGGCAAGCTGGAGATCGCCTCCAGCGTGCTGGCGGCGCACGGCTATGAGCCGCTGCCCAAGTACTTCCCCCCCAGGGAGGGTCCGCTCTACAGGGGTGACCTCCTGCAGCACTTCCCGCTGGTGTTCAGCTCGGGCAGCCGCAACAAGGCCTTCTTCAACTCCCAGTACACCCACATCCCGGGCCTGCTGGCCGAACGCCCGCGCCCGCTGGTGCAGATGAACCGGCGGGACGCCGAGCTGCGGGGCATCCGTGACGGGGACCGGGTGTTCGTGATCGGCCCCCGCGGGCGGGTGCCCTTCACTGCGCTGGTGAACGAGGCCATCATCGAGGGCGTGGTGGAGGCGGACGCCCACGGCGGCGGCCCGCAGGCGGGCCCCGGCTGGGCCGAATGCAACGTGAACGAGCTCACCGACTTCTGGGACCGCGACCCTATCTCCGGCTTCCCCGCCTACAAGGCGCTGCTGTGTGAGGTGGTGAAGGACGAGGGAGGCCCGGTGGCGGCGGGCCCGGCAGGCGGCGGCAACGGACGCCGCTGAAGCCCCGGTGCGCCTCATCACCGATCCGCGGCAGCTGCCCGCCGGCTTCACCTTGACCCCCGCGGAGCGCCTCTACTTCCAGAGCGCCAGCCGATCGGGGCCGCCCTTCGCGGTGAGCGCCTTCTATCTGTCCCTGGCCGATCCCACCGACCCGGAGGACCCCATCCGGCGGCAGTGCATCCCCAGAACCGATGAGGCCCGCCGGCTGTCCTACGAGCTGGCCGATCCCCTTGGGGAAGGCTCAGTCAGGGCCGGCCCAAGGCTCCTGCACCGCTACGCGGACCGGGCCCTGCTGCTGTTGACGGACCGCTGCCTGTCCACCTGCCGCCACTGCTTCCGCCGGGCCGCTCCCCCGCCGCGGGGGCGCCTCTCGGCGGCCCAGCTGGAGGCCACGGTGCGCTACCTGGAGGAGCACCCCGAGGTACGGGAGCTGATCCTCTCCGGCGGCGATCCTCTGACCCTGGCCGACAGCAGCCTGGGCAGGGTGCTGGAACGGATCCGAGCCGGCAGGCCGGAGCTGGCGCTGCGCATCCACACGCGGGCGCCGGTGGTCTGGCCTCCGCGGGTGAGCCGGGCACTGGCTGCCCTGCTGGCCGCCTTCCGGCCGCTGCGGGTGGCCGTGCAGGTCAACCACCCGCGGGAGCTCTCGCCGCAGTGCGTGGCGGCGCTCGGCCGGCTGCGGAGGCGCGGCCTGCCGCTTCTGGGCCAGACGGTGCTGCTGCGGGGGGTGAACGATCGCCTGGACGTCCTGGCTTCCCTGATGCGCGGCCTGGCCGCCGCCGGCGTGCGTCCCTACTACCTGTTCCAGGGGGACCTGGCCGCCGGCACCGGGCACCTGCGGGTGCCCCTGGGCCGGGGACTGGCCCTGATGCGCGCCCTGAAGGCGGAGCTTTCCCCGCAGGAGCTGCCGGTCTATGCTCTGGATCGCCCTGGGGGAGGAGGGAAGGTCGCGCTGGACAGACGGCGGGTGGCCCGGCGCGGCCGGCGCTGGTACCGCCTGGCGGCCCCTCCCCCGACGGGGCGCCGTCCCAAGCGGGCGCTGCCCAGGGCCGCGGCGCCCGGCCGCACCCGCTGCGGGTCCTTCTTCCTCTATCCCGCCGAGGGGCCGCTCAGGCCCTCCTTCAGGCGGCGGATCACGTAGGGCCGCAGCTCCGCCGGCCGGATGATGGCGTCGATGGAGCCCACCTGCCGGGCCCGCTCCACCGAGTGCACCCCGTCGAAGCGCCGGGCCAGCTCGCTCTGCTTCTCCGCCTGCACCTGCCGGAACAGGCCGTCGAACTCCTTCTGGTAGCCCGCCCGGTCCGCCTGCAGCCGGCTCTGGGCCTCCCGGATGCGCGGGTCCGCATAGGTCTCCTTCAGCACCTGGCCGGGAAAGACCACCGCCGCGGCGGGGGCGCCGCCGATCACCGAGGCGTAGGCGCCCTCCAGCGCCACCGCGTGCAGCCCCGGGTTCAGCGCCCGGGAGAAGACCACGTAGGCTCCTCCGTGGTAGCGCGCGGTGACCACGAAGATGATAGGGCCCTGGAAGTTCACCACCGCCCGCCCGATCTCCGCCCCGTACTCCAGCTGCAGCTTGCGCAGCGACTCCGGGGAGCCGTCGAAGCCGCTCAGGTTGGCCAGGATCACCAGGGGCAGCCGGCCGCTGGCCACGTTCACCGCCCGGGCGATCTTCTTGGAGGAAAGGGGGAACAGGGTGGCGCCGGTCCAGCTCTCCGGCCCGTCGTGCGGGACCTCGCCGATGCGGGCCAGGGGGCGGCTCTCGATGCCGATCAGCGCGCAGGGGTAGCCGCCGATGCGGGTCTCCCAGACCACCGCGATCTCGGCGTCCTTCATCTCCGCCCAGCGTTCGAACACCGGGGCGTCCTGGTCCGCCAGCGCCCTAATGAGCTGGCGCATGTCGAAGGGCTTCTTGCGCTCGGGGTTGAGCTCCCTCGAGAAGATGTCCCCCACCGTGGCGAAGCCCTGGCCCAGGGTGTCCCGGTAGGGGGTAAGGCAGATGTCGCGCCGGGGAGGATCCGAGCTCTTCTGCCTGGGGGGAAAGGGCTGGCCGGGCTCGCGATAGGTGAGCTCGTAGTGGCGGAAGAGGCTCATGTAAGCCTCGTACAGCGTGGCGGCGCGCACCTGCGACTGGCCGTTGGGTCCCATGACGCGCTCCACCCCGCCGATTCCCACGTTGTCCTCCGCGGAGACGCTGCCGGAAAAGTCAAGGGCCTTCTTGCCGGTGAGCAGCATGGCCGCCTCCTCGGTCATCACCAGCAATCCCCGGGTGTGCATGAGCATGGTGGCCTCGGCGTTCCAGTAGGACTGGGCGCCAATGTTGATCCCCGCCACGATGATGTTGATCTCCCCGCCTCTTTGAGTGAACTCCACGATGCGCCGCAGCACCCGGGCCGTCCAGTCCAGGTTCTCGGTGCCGCTTTGCATGTCGATGCGGGCGCCGGCGGAGACGGGCAGCCACTCCAACGGCAGGCCGGACCGTTCGGCAAGGTCGATGGCCGCGATCACCCGCCGGCACTCCGGCTCGGCCAGCGAGCCCATGTCCGCCGTCGGGTCGCTCAGCACCAGCACCCGCTTCAGCCCCCGCGGCCAGGCGGGCAGGTGGTGGGTGATGATCCCGAAGACCACGTTGGCCTCGTTTCGCCCCGGCGCCCGGCCCCGAACGGACTCCACCTCCTGGTCGCCCGTGTCCGGGTCAACCCGGACGTCGTGCTCCTCGAACTCCCCGCGGGGGAACGGCTCCTTCACCTGATAGCCGGGGCGGGTGATCATCTTCAGTATCTCGTAGGGATAGAGGGTGCCCCGCTGCCGCGCCCGCACCACCTTGCTCACGTAGGCGTCCACGGGCTCCAGGGGAGCCTCCGAGGGCGGACGGCTGCGCATGGTGAAGTTGGATCCCGACACGTTCTCGAAGATCAGCTCCACCTCCTCGGTCCCGCCGCCGGCCGCGGGGCGGCGGGAGTACACCACCAGCCGCTCCATGCCCAGCTCGGCGGTGCGCGCCGCCAGCCGGCCGGCGTAATCGCGGTTCTGCTCCAGTGTGGTGTTGAGCACGGCGTTGACGTGGACGATGATGCGGTTCCAGTACAGGCGCCTCTTGCGCCTGGCCTGCTCGGCCCTCATGGCGAAAACCGCCTCGTTGAACACCTCCTCCAGCCCCACCATGCGCTGAATCCGCCCCGCGCCGTCGAGCTGGATCCTGGCCGTGGGCACCTCCACCAGGGCGAACAGCCGCTCGTCCCGGGGATTGTCCCTGGCCCGCAGCAGCAGCAGGTGCACCGACTCGCTCTCGTAGAGCAGCTCCTGCTGGAAGGCTGCGAAGCGATGAACCCGCAGCTCCCTGAAGGCCCGCGGGTTGAACCCGCGGCGGTTGGTGTCCTCCTGCCAGCGCCCCTCCACGCTGCGAAAGGTGCGGAATCCCTCCCGCTCCCGGCCGCCCAGCACCCCCAGGGCGGCCCAGGCCGCCGGGAGAGGATGCTCCGCCAGCACCCGCGCCAGCTCCTCCTCCTGCTGCCAGCCTCCGGCCGCCAGGAGCACCACCTCCGCCTCCTCCGCCCCCGCGCCCCGCAGCTCCCCCTGCAGCGCGGCCAGGGCCTCCCGCAGGCGCTCCGCGGGGGCGGCGGCGATCAGGGTGAGGAGCTCCGCCTCCCCGAGCCGGCAGCGCACCCTGGCAAGCGGCAGCCCCTGGAGGTCCAGCGTCCGGGTCTCCCCAGTCTCCCGGTCCCGGTTCATCCTGCGGGCGATCACCTCCATCGCCAGCTCCCGCTCGCTCCCCCCGCCCTCCAGGGCCCTGCGCACCAGGCCGTCCAGCACGTGGTAGCCGGTGTCCACCAGATTGCGCATGAGTCGGCCGAAGATGCGCGGTTCATTCCGGTGACGGTCCAGAAGCCCCAGGATCTTGTCCACGTTGGCCCGCTTCTGCGCCCGCCACCCCCCCAGGATGGCCCGGTCCACCAGCTGGTAGCGGGCGTGGACCGCGGCGTCGCTCAGGGAAGGATTCTTCGGCTGGCTCAGCAGTGCCAGCTCGTCCAGCGCGTCCGCCAGGGAGCGCAGGTGCTCCTCGGGCAGGGGCAGGCCCTCCAGGGCGAACAGGGCCCGGTGCACCAGCGACTGCTTGCCCTCCAGGCGGGCGTGGGACTTGTACAGGCGCAGCAGCGCCTCGTCACTGGCCTCCCCCGCGGTATCCCGGGGCAGGTACCAGGCGAGCGCCCGGCGCAGGTGACGGACGAACGCGTCGGGCAGCCCCCGCTCCCTGTCCACCCGGCGGCGGATGTAGTGCGCCAGCAGCTCCTGGTAGCTGGCGGCCCGGGTCATCCCCTCCGCCTGGATCGGCGGGCTGGCGAACAGCCGCTCCACGTCGTTGTAGGCCCTGACGGTGTCCCGCAGCAGCCTGGCCAGCGCCGCCCTGCGCTCGGGCGCCTCCCCGGCCTCCCCGACCAGGCGCTCCAGGGTCTCCTGGGGGCTGCCCTCGTGATCGTAGCCCAGGAAGGGGGCCACCAGCGCCTGCTCCAGGATTCGCCACTCGTCCTCCACCAGCTCCTCCGGGGCGAGTCGAAAGGAAACGGCCTCCCGGTCCGCCTCCGGGGCACCCTTCGCGCCCGCCCCCGGTGCGCCGGGCGGGCTCTCCCCGGCGCCGCCGCCCGCCTCCAGCAGCAGCAGCGGCTGCCCCGCCGCCACCTGCTCCCCCACCCGGACGTAGATCTCCCGCACGGTGCCCCCGCGGGCGGCGGGCACCACCATCTCCATCTTCATGGCTTCCAGGGTGGCCAGGATCTCTCCGGCGGCCACCTCCCCTCCCCGGGGCACGGGCAGGCTGAGCACGATCGCCGGTGAGGGGGCCTTGACCGTGCCGCCCTCCTCCGGCTCCACCGCGTAGGGGACGCCGTCCACCTCCACCTGGAGGGCCGTGCCTCGGTCGACGGTCTGAATGCCGTAGCGGCGCTCCCCCACCACCAGCACCGCCTCGCGGTCTCCGCGCAGGTATTCCACCGAGACGGTGGTCCCCGCAAGGCTCAGGTGGAAATGGTGCGGCCCCACCGCCTGGACCAGCAGCCGGTAGGCTCGCCCCTGGGCCCGCAGGCTGACCTCCCGGCCGCTCCCGGAGGTGATGTTGCGGGGGTAGCCGCCGCTTGCCAGCTGCTGCCGGAAGTTGGCCAGCTCCTCCGCGTAGAAGCCCAGGTACTGCTCGATGCCGGCCACGATCAGGGCCAGATCCCAGCGCCGCTTGCGGATCAGCCGCGGCTCGCGCTCCAGGAGCTCCTCCACGAAGCGTGTGTGCACGCCTCCCCTCACCACCTCCGGCCGGCGCAGCAGCTCCAGGAGAAAGGCCCGGTTGGTGGTGCCTCCCTGAATGCGCACGCGCAGCTCCTGAAGCGCCCGTTCCAGCCTGGCCATCACCGTCGGCCGGTCCGGACCGTAGGCAATGAGCTTCGCAATCATCGAATCGAACTCCCGGGGAATGGAGCTGCCCTCGCCCACCCCGGCGTCCACCCGGATTCCCGGCCCGGCGGGCAGCTCGAAGCGCGCCACCCGCCCCGGCGCGGGGGAAAAGTCCCGCTCCGGGTCCTCCGCGTTCAGCCGCACCTCCATGGCCGCCGCGAGCGGGCGCGGCGGGCGCTCGCCCAGGGGCCTGCCCATGGCCACCTCCAGCTGGCCCCGGACCAGGTCCACCCCCCAGGCCTGCTCGGTCACGGGGTGCTCCACCTGCAGCCGCGTGTTCACCTCCATGAAGTAGGGCCGGCCGGCCTCCAGGTCGTAGATGAACTCCACCGTGCCGGCGCTCTCGTAGCCGGAGGCCAGCACCATCCGGGCCGCGGCTCCCTCCACCTCCTCCATCACCGAAGGCGGCAGGCCCGCAGGGGGGGTCTCCTCGATGATCTTCTGGTTGCGCCGCTGCACCGAGCAGTCCCGCACGCCGAAGGTGTGCACGCCGCCGTGCCGGTCCGCCAGGACCTGCACCTCCAGGTGCCGGCCCCGCTCCACGAGGCGTTCCAGGAACAGGAGCTCCCCGCCGGTGATCCTCAGCGTCTCCTCGCGGGCGGAGGCGTAGCGCGCGGGCAGCTCTTGCCGGCTGCGGGCGAAGCGGATTCCCCGCCCGCCCCCGGCGGAGGCGGCCTTGACGATGCAGGGATAGCCGATGCGCCCGGCCGCCGCTACGGCTTCCGAAAGGGAAGCCACGGGCCCGCCGCTCCAGGGCAGGATCGGCACCGCCGCGGATTCCGCCACCCGCTTGGCGGAGATCTTGTCCCCCAGCAGGCGCATGGCCGCCGACGGGGGCCCCAGGAACACCACTCCCCGCTCCTCCAGGGCCTCCACCAGCTCCGCCTCCTCGCTCAGAAACCCCCACCCCACCCAGGCGGCGCTGCAGCCGGTCCGGGCGAGCGCGCGCAGCAGCAGGTCCCGGTCCATGTAGGCCACCCCGCCCGCCCCGGCGGGCTCGGACAGCCCGGCCAGCGGAAAGGCCAGATCCGCCTCGCGCACGAAGGGAGCGGACTCCTCCGCCTCCACGTACAGCGCCACGCTCTGCAGGGAGGAGCCCTCCAGGGCGTTGAGCTCCCGCAGGGCGCGAACGAATCTCCGGGCGGCTTCCCCGCGGTTCAGGATTCCAATGCGGGCGGAGGGGGTCAGAGTGGGTCTGTCCATAGGCTCCTTCCGTCGTGGCAGGGCTCAAGGGTATGCAGGGCGCCGGATACGGTCAAGAGCCCTTTGAGGGCCTGGCCACCCGCGGCTCCTCCGGCGAGGAAACGGTTGATATCCTTCCCCCCTGCGGTCTACACTTCCCCCGGCAGCAGGCCGATACATGAAGTACAGGGCTTCAGCGCCGGGCGCGCGCTGGGCGAAACTCTGCGGAGAAGGAACGCATGAAGTCTCTGACCGGAAAGTTTACTGTTGTTATCGCCGTGGTCGTGGTGGTGGCGTTCGCAGCGGTAGTGGTGCTCCTGTCCATGATGCTTACCCGCCGCGAGGACTCGCTGCTTCGCCAGCATGGGCACGCCCAGTCGCAGCTCCTGATCAAGGCCCTGACCTTCTCCATGAACGAGGGGGTGGTCGACGTGACCCCGCTGGAGGATGCCCTGCGGGATTTCCAGGAGATCCTGGAGTTCCGCCTGGAGCCCCTGGACGTCATGACCGGGACCGAGCAAGCGCCGCCCGATGAGGTGGAGCGAAGGATCTTTTCCACCAGCCAGGCCATGGAGGCCTACCAGAGCCTCGGCGAGCACCAGCGGGTATTCCGCATCTCGGAGCCCATCGTCGCCCAGGAGTCCTGCCTGAACTGCCACGCCGGCATCCAGCCCGGCCAGACCGTGGCGGTCACCAGCATGTTCCTCTCCCACGAGGACGCCGAGGCGGCGCTCCGGCGGTTCGTCACCCTGGCCGTGGCCCTGGCCGCGGGGGCCGGGCTGGCGGTGCTGGTGATGGTCTGGGCGGCGGTGCGGCTGATCGTGATCCGGCCGATCCGGCGCCTCAGGGCGCTGATGATCGACATCGCCCAGGGGGAGGGGGATCTCACCCGCCGGGTGAAAGTTCGAAGCCGCGACGAGATCGGGGAGGTGGCGCAGTGGATCAACACCTTCATCGAGCAGATCCACGGCATCGTGCGCAACATCAAGGGCTACTCGGCCGCCAACGCCCAGCTCACCCAGTCCCTGTCGGCGGCGGTGGAGCAGACCCGCCAGGCAGCCGTGGCGGTGAAGGAGAACACCGAGGCAATGCGCGCCCAGCTGGGCCACCTGAACGAGCAGAACAACACCTCCTCCGCCTCGGTGGCGGAAATCCTGGCCAGCGTCACCAGCCTGGCCGGCAGGATCGAGAGCCAGGCCAGCGCCGTGGCCCAGGCTTCGGCGGCCATCGAGGAGATGTCCGCCTCCATCGACAGCGTGGCCCGCATCGCGGACCAGAAGCTGGCCGCCGCGGATGAGCTGCAGGACATCACCCGTTCGGGCGGGCAGAAGGTCTCGGAGGTCAACACGCTGATCACCGACATCTCCCGCAGCGTGGACGACATCAGCGAGATGATCAGCCTGATCAACAGCGTCGCCGCCCAGACCAACCTGCTGTCCATGAACGCCTCGATCGAGGCCGCCCACGCCGGGGAGTTCGGCAAGGGCTTCGCGGTGGTGGCCGAGGAGATCCGCCGTCTGGCCGAGTCCACGGCGACCAACTCCAAGCGCATCACCGCCACCCTGAAGGAGATCATCACCAAGATCCAGGGCTCCCTGGAAGCCAGCACCGACAGCTCCGCGGCCTTCACCCGCCTGGACGAGGAAGTGAAAGAGGTGGTGGGGGCGTTCACCGAGATCGCCGGCAGCACCCAGGAGCTGGCCCACGGCGGCAGGGAAATCCTCCAGGCCTCCGGCTCCCTGCTGCAGATCACCGAGGAGATCCGCGGCGGCAGCGCGGAGATGAAGCAGGGCGCGGAGGACATAAACCGCGCCCTGGTGGAGATCACCCACATCTCCGGGGAATCCAAACAGGCGGTGGACGACGTGGCGCAGCGTACGGCGGAGATCAGCTCCGCCATCGATCAGGTCGCGTCCCTGAGCGAGGAAGACCGGGACGTGGGCGTCAAGCTCACTCAGGAGGTCCGCCGCTTCCGCGTGGAAGGAGAGGGCGGAGCCGCGGGCTAGACCGCCGGCAGCCGCCGCTGCGGCCCGGGCCGCTTCCCCCGCTACCAGTCCCTCACCCTGACGTCCAGCAGCATGCGGAGGTCCACCATCTGGCCGATGTGGTAAGAGTTGTGGTCCGCCGCCAGCAGGGCCTCCCGGATAAGCGTCTGCCCGCTTCCGTGGGGGATGCGGGCATGGAGGTCCACCTCGGGGTTGCGGACCATCTCCATCAGGTCCTGGAGGTCCCGCTGCAGGGCGTCGACGGTCTGTCCCCACTGCGCCGGGTCTTGGGGACCGTCCTCTTTGGGCCAGTACCCCGAGGGGTACTGCGGGGAGACGTGCTGCGGGTTGCGCACGAACTCCAGGATGTCCCACTGGGCGATCCGCATGTGCTCCAGCAGCTGCCAGGCGGTGTGGTCGATGCCGGGAACCTTTCTCCCCGCCAGCTCCACCGGAAACCCCTCTAAAGCGGTGTCGATCCCGATGTGCGCCCCTCCTCGTCCCAGCAGATACAGCAGATGTTCCCTCAGGCTCTTGTCCGCGTCCATGGCTCCTCCTCGAAGGCTACAGCTCTTCCAGCCCGTACTCCTTGATCTTGTTCAGAAGCGTCCGCCGGGTGATGCCCAGCTCAGCCGCCGCACGGGTGCGGTTTCCTTCCCAGCGGTGCAGCGCCTCGATCACCGCCTGCCTCTCCATGCTGTCCAGGGTTGCCGGCCGGGGCCGCGCCGGGGCCGAGCTCTGCGGCAGGCTCAGCTCCTTGGCGGTGATGGTGTCCCCCTCGGCGAAGATGAAGGCGCGCTCGATCAGGTTCTCCAGCTCCCGCACGTTGCCTGGAAAAATGTGCTCGGCGAGCGCGCGCAGGGCCTCTGAATCGATCCCGGCGATCTCCCTGCCCAGCTTCTTGTTGAGCCTGGCAATCACGTGACCGGCCAGAAGCGGGACGTCCTCCGGGCGCTCCCTCAGGGGCGGCACCTCGATGCGGATCACGTTCAGGCGGTAGAACAGGTCTTCCCGAAAGCGGCCCTCCCCCACCCGCGCCTCCAGGTCCTGGTTGGTGGCCGCCACCACCCGCACGTCCACGGGCAGCACGTGAGTGCCTCCCAGCCTCTGCACCTTGTGGTCCTGCAGCACCCGCAGCAGCTTCACCTGCAGGTGAGGGGGCATTTCCCCGATCTCGTCCAGGAACAGGGTCCCCCCGGAGGCCAGCTCAAACATCCCCTCCTTGCGCCGGTCCGCGCCGGTGAAGGCGCCCCGCTCGTAGCCGAACAGCTCGCTTTCCAGCAGAGTGTCCGGGATGCCGCCCACGTTGACCGGGACGAAAGGCCCGGAGGCGCGGTCGGAGCGGGCGTGGATCGCCCGGGCGATCACCTCCTTGCCCGTCCCGCTCTCCCCGGTGATCAGCACCGTGGAGGGAGTGGCGGCGATCCTGTCCACCATCTGGCGGATCCGCCGCATCGGGGCGCTCTCCCCGATCAGCTCCCATGCCTCCCGGCGGGCGCCCAGGGTGACCTGGTCCTGCAGGCGGCGGTTCTGGATGATCTTCTTCAGCCGCAGCACCAGCTCCTCCGGATCGAAGGGCTTGACCACGTAGTCCTGGGCGCCGAGCTTCATCGCCTCCACCGCATCGTTGATCTCGCCGTAGGCGGAGATCATGATCACCGGCAGCCGCGGCCCCTCGCTCTGGATCCAGCGCAGCAGCTCCAGGCCGTCCATGCCCGGCATCTTCAGATCGATGATCCCGGCCGCGAAGGTCTGCTCCTCCAGCAGGCGCTGCGCCGACAGGCCGTTCTCGGCGATTACCGGCTCCATCCCGTCCAGGCGGAGAAAACGGGCGATGGATTCCCGGATGTTCTTCTCGTCGTCCACCACTAATATTCTCATGCGCCCTCCATCCTCTCCCGCTTGAGGCTGACGGTGGCCGTGGTGCCGCCGCCCTTGCGGTCGGCGTAGCTCAGCGTGCCCCCCGCCGCCTCCACGAACCGCCGCACGATGGACAGGCCGATCCCGGATCCCTTGGTCTTGCTGGTGTAGAAGGGCTCGAAGATGCGCTCCCGCGCCTCCCGGGGAATCCCGCCGCCCCGGTCCATGACGGCCAGCTCCGCACGGCTGCGGCCCGCCGCGACCTGCACCTCTACGGGCTCCCCGATCCCTTTCTCCTCCGTGCTCTCCAGGGCGTTGCCGATCAGGTTCTCCAGCACCGAGCGCAGCCGTTCGCGGTCGAACCGCACCCAGATCTCCGCCTCCTCGGAATCCCGCAGCACCGCCCTCTGGGGGTAGCGCCGCAGGAGATTGCGCGCGAACTCGCCCAGATCCAGCAGCTCCGGGCTGCCCCGGGGATCGCGCAGGAAATCCCCGATGCGGTCGGTCAGGACGCTGAGGCGGCCGATTTCCTCCTCGATGATCGCCAGGTCCCTGTGATGCGCCCCCGGCAGGGTCTTCTTCAGCAGGCCGGTCTGGATGCGGATGGCGCTCAGGGGATTCTTGATCTCGTGGGAAAGCGTGCGGGTGACCTCTCCCAGGCGGGCCAGCTGCTCCTGGGAGGCGATGCGGCGCCGGTATTCCAGATTCCGCCGGTACAGGAAGGCCAGAGCCACGATGGCGCCGAACACCATCACCGGCACCCCCAGCGCGGCGGCCTGCATCAGCCGCTGGCGCTGCACGAACCCTGCGGTGTCCATCTCCAGGAATACCACCTGCGGCCCCGCCATGCGGCCCATCATGCGCTGCATCCGCCGGGCCATGCCCGATCCCCCGGGCGGAGCGAAGCCCACCTCCCGCACCATGCGCAGGCTCCCGCGCTGCCCGTCGAAGCGGAAGCTGGCCCGCCCGGAAGGGCGCTCGGTCGGCGGCAGGCTCGCCGGAGCCGTCCCCACCCGCAGAAGCGGCTCGCCCTGAAACCCGTACAGGCCGAAGCCCAGGACGCTGCCCTTCACCCCTTGCGGCGGCAGGGCGCCCGCCTCCTGGAAGTACTCCAGCAGGGCCGCGGCGTTGCGCTCGGCCTGATACTCCATCAGCAGCCGGTCCCGCTTCTGCTCTGCCCGGATCAGGAACACCGCCAGAAGGGTCACCGTGAGGAACAGCGCGGCCAGCAGCGCGTAGATGACCGCCTCCTCCCGGGGCCTCCTCTTCTCCTTCACCAGCGTCTCCTCTTACCTGGGAAAGCCCGCCAGGCGGCCGGTGCCGCTCCGGCGCCTCCTTCGGGCCTCCGCCTTCAAGTGTAATCCCTCTCCCCGGGGGGGGAAAGCCGTGCAGGGCGGACACGCGCAGGGGCGGACAAAGGAAAAGGCTCCCAGAAGGAGCCTTTTCCGTTGATCGAGCTTCCGGCGACTACCAGCCGCGCCGGGGTCCCCAGCCGCCCATCATGCCGTGGCCGCCCCAGCCGCCCATCATGCCGTAGCGCGGTCCGTAGCGCTCCAGGTCGTACTCCTTGCCGTCGATGGTGGCCTTGGTCACCCACAGGTGGGCCTCCCCCTCCTCGTCGCCCTCGCAGGGCATCTCCCAATCGACCTTGTAGCCTTCCACCGTGATGGTCTGGCCTTCCTTGAGGTCCGCCCCGTAGGTGTAGTAGCGGGGCACCAGCAGCTCGTACTCCTCGCCGCCGCTCTTCAGCTCCGGGTGGATCCGGTTCTGGAAGTACAGCTCGCCGGTAAGGGTGAGCTTCTCCGCCTCCTGCAGGGACTGGCCTCGCCACCCCGGTCCGTAGGGGGCCTCGCGCTGCCCTTCGGCAAACACGCCCATCGCTGCGGTCAGGCCCAGGGCCACGACCAGCATCGCCATCAATCGCTTCTTCATGACACCCTCCGTGAAGGTTTTTTGTTGGTACTTACCGTACGGACTGATTTATGCACATCGCGTGCCAAACGAAGCGGGGCATGCCCCGCTTTCCGGCGCGACCCGGGCGCTCCGTCGGGGCCCGGGTCTCCCGTGAGAGGGGCCGACCGGGAAATTCTTTCCCAGGCGCCAAAAGCGGGAAAACTCTTCGCACCCTGCCGCTTTGTCCGCCCTGCCCCTGCCCGAACGGGGGATGCCGGCGGCGCCCTTGACTCGGTATCTTTACCCCTGTGATCCGCGTAGCCGTGGCCGGGCCGCCGGTCCTGCGCAGCGGGCTGAAGAGCCTGCTGGAGACCGATCCCCGTATCGCCGTCGCGGCGGCCCTGGAGGTCCGGCCGGAACTGCTGGAAACCCGCGCCGACGTGCTGGTGGTTGCCGGGGAGCCGGACTGGCTGAGCCGCGCCACGCGGCTTCCCCCGGCGGTGCTCCTGATCGGGGCGGGACCCTGGCTGGCCGAGACCCTGCGCAGGCTGGCTCCCGCCGCCTGGGGGGTGCTGCCCCCCGACGCCTCCGCGGAGGAGCTGACCGCCGCGGTGGCGGCCCTGGCGGCGGGGCTGGTGTGCGCTCCCCGGACGCTGCTGGACCCCCTGCTGCGCCGTCCCCCGGGGGACGCCCCGGGCCCCGCCGGTGCGCAGCCGCGCCTCTCGCCCCGGGAGATCCAGGTCCTGGAGGCGATGGCGAAGGGCCTGGCCAACAAGGAGATCGCCCGGGAGCTGGGCATGAGCGAGCACACGGTGAAGTTCCACACCTCCGCCATCTACGCGCGCCTGGGCGCCAGCAACCGCGCCGAGGCGGTGCGGGTGGGCATCCAGAGCGGCTTGCTGCTCCTCTAGAAGGTGTTGTACCATCGGACGACGATGAGCGAGCTCCCCGACATCAGCGCTTCCGCCATCGAGCAGGCGGCCGTTCGCATCCGGCCCTACGCCCACCGCACGCCCGTGCTCACCAGCCGGAGCATCGACGGACTGGCGGGGGCGCAGCTGTTCTTCAAGTGCGAGAACCTGCAGAAGGTCGGGGCCTTCAAGTTTCGGGGCGCGGTCAACGCCGTCTTCTCCCTGGGCGAGGAGGAGGCCCGCCGCGGCGTGGCCACCCACTCGTCGGGCAACCACGCCCAGGCCCTGGCGCTGGCGGCGGCCCTGAGGGGGATCGAGGCGCACATCGTCATGCCGGAGACCTCTCCCCGGGTGAAGGTAGCGGCGGTGCGGGGCTACGGCGGCCGCATCGTCTTCTGCAGGCCCACCCAGGAGGATCGCGAGCGCACCCTCGCCGAGGTGGTCTCACAGACGGGAGCCGCCTTCGTGCACCCCTATAACGATCCGCAGGTGATCGCCGGCCAGGCCACCGCCGCCTGGGAGCTTCTGGAGGACCTGCCCGATCTGGAGGCGCTGCTTGCCCCGGTGGGCGGCGGAGGGCTGGCCAGCGGCACCGCCCTGGCCGCCCGCTACCGCGCACCGGCGGTGGCGGTATACGGCGCGGAGCCCAAGGCGGCGGACGACGCCTTCCGGTCCCTGCAGGAAGGACGGATCGTGCCCTCCCCCTACCCGCAGACCGTGGCGGATGGGCTGCGCACCTCGCTGGGTCCGCTCACCTTCGCCGTGCTGAGCACGCACCTCAGGGAGATCCTCACGGTGGCCGAGGAGTCCATCGTGGCGGCCATGCGCCTCCTGTGGGAGCGCATGAAGATCCTGGTGGAGCCCTCCGCGGCGGTGCCGCTGGCCGCCCTGCTGGATCATCCCCGAGCCCTGGAGGGGCGGCGGGTGGGAGTGATCCTCTCCGGGGGAAACGTCGATCTGGACGGGCTGCCCTGGAGCGCCGGATAGGAGGAGCCCATGCCGCCGCTGTTCATTCGTGAATCCGAGGTAGCGGAGCTGCTTGACATGGCGCAGGCCGTCGAGGCCGTGGAGGACTGCTTCCGGCTGCTGGGCCGCCGCGAGGCGGACAACCGTCCGCGCCAGCGCCCGCGCCTGCCCGGGGCCGTGCTCCAGGTCATGCCCGCCGCGGTCCCCGGCTACGGGCTGGGTCTGAAGGCCTACACCGTGACGGCCAAGGGAGCGCGCTTCGTGGTGCTGCTCTGGGACCCGGCCAGTGGAGACCTGCAGGCGGTGATCGAGGCGGGCCGGCTGGGCAAGCTCCGCACCGGGGCGGCTACCGGCGTGGCCGCCCGGTACCTGGCGCGCCAGGACGCCTCCAGGGTGGGGCTGATCGGCACCGGAGGCCAGGCCGAGGCCCAGCTGGAGGCGGTCTGCCGGGTCCGCCGGGTGCGCGAGGTTCTGGCGTTCAGCCCCACCGCCGAGCGGCGGGAGCGCTTCGCCGGCAGCGCCAGCGAGCGCCTGCGGGTCCCCGTGCGCGCCGTCGGCACCGCCAGGGAGGCGGTGCAGGGCGCGCAGATCGTGATCGCCGTCACCACCGCCAGCGAGCCGGTTCTCGAGGCGGCCTGGGTGGCGGAGGGCACGCACGTGAGCTCCGCCGGCTCCAACCGGATTCAGGCGCGGGAGATCGGGGTGGACCTGGTAGGCAGGGCGGACCTGGTGGTGGTGGACGACGCGGCTCAGGCCCGCCTGGAGGCGGGAAACCTGCTGCCCGCGGTGGCCGAAGGACGGCTCGGATGGGACGACCTGGTGGAGCTCGGCGCCATCGTGGCGGGGAAGGCGCTCGGGCGCAGCGGCCGGGCGGCGGTCACCCTCTTCAACTCCCTGGGGATCGCCGCCGAGGACGTGGTGGTGGCCCGCCGGGTGTATGAGCGGGCGAGGGAGGAGGGGGCGGGTGTGCCCCTTCCGGACACGATCCTGGGGTAGGAGCGTCATGTGAAGCGAGTCGAGGGGCGCCCCCTGGCGGAGGGGGACTGGAACCTGGCGTATCTGTTTCCCCACGAGGTGGCGGAGGCGCGCGACCGCGTGGGTCTGGTGATCCTGCCTCTGGCGCCGGTGGAGTGGCACGGCCCGCACCTGGCCATGGGCTGCGATCCCCTGCTGGCCCACGCCTTCGCGCGCCGGCTGGCCCGGCGCCTGGCCTGCCCGTACTTTCCGCCTCTGTTCGTAGGGACCGAGCGGGAACGAGGCGGCGCTACCCTGGAGTCCCTGGGCTTCAGCGCCGGTGAGCACATCGAGGGGATGGATTTCCCCGCCAATCCCGTGGGCAGCGCCTACCTGCGGGAAGAAACCTTCGCGCTGGTGGTGCGGGACACGGTGCGGGTGCTCTTCCAGCGGCTGGGGTTCCGCCGGGTGCTGATCGTCAACGGTCACGGAGCCGACAACCAGCGGGCGGTCCTGGACCGCCTCTGCGCCGAGATCAACGCTGCCGCGGCTGAGCGCCGCATCGCCTGGGTGTACCCGGGCTTTCCCCGCTCACTGATCGCCGGCGCCATCGGCCACGCCGCTGCGGAGGAGAGCTCCATGCTGGCCGCCACCTGGCCCCACTGCGTGGACCTGAGCCGTCTGCCCGGGGAAGGCCCCTTGAGGAACGTCGAGCACGCCGTGGTGGACGGCGACACCTTCGACGGCCGGCCCACCCCGGATCACACGCTCCGCCCGGAAAGCGACCCCCGCAGCCACACGGACCCCTCCTGGGGGGAGCGCATCATCGGCCAGGCCGTGGAGGAGGTGCTGGAGATGGTGCGCCGCGAGCTTCTGGCCTGAGGCCGCGGGCGGTCAGTCCGTCCGCTCGAGCACGAAAAGCCCCGGATACACCCGGGCGGTCTCGATGACCCTGGCGTGCACGATGCGGAAGCTCCCCTGGGCGGCCACCACCCGGTTGAAGAGGCTCCGCCGCCGTCCCACCAGCAGGGCCACCCGGCCATGCGGGCGCAGCACCGCGTGCGCCCCCTCCAGCAAGCGGCTGTACAGGCGCCGGAAGTCGGTGTTCCGTCCCAGCTGGATCCCGTAGGGCGGGTTGGTGACGATGCCGGTGAAGCTCCCCGGCGGATGCACCTCCGCCAGGTCGCGGGCGTCCGCCTCGAGGAGCCGGACCCTCCCGGCGGCGCCCGCGGCTTCCAGATTCCGCCGCGCACCGGCCACCGCCGCGGCGTCCCGATCGCTGCCGCACAGCTCCGTGTCGGGCAGCACCTGCGCGGCCTCCATGAGGATGGTGCCGGAGCCGCAGAATGGGTCCAGCACCGCCCCTCGCAGGCGCTCCGTCCCGGCAAGGCAGAGCAGCCCGTAGGCAACCGGAGCCTTGAGGGTGATGCGGGGGTGATACACCCTGGGATGGCGGCGATCCAGGGGCTCCCGGGTGAGCTGCAGCCGGATCAGCACCAGGCGCCCCACGATGTCGATGCGCACGTTCATGGCGAAGCGCTCCAGGTCCACGGGCGTGCCGTAGCGGCGCTGAAGCGCCGCCCCGGCGAGCCGCTGGACGTCCATGCTGGTGAAGGGATGATCTCCGGCGCGGTTGCAGGTCACCCTGAAGCTGGCAGCCTGCTCCATCTCCGGCACTTCCAGGCCCGCGCAGATTCTCTCCATGGAGCCGGCCGGATCCTCCTCCTCCAGCCAGGTGTGGTCCAGGTGGCCCAGCAGGTGATAGACCGAGCGCAGCCCTACAAGCTCCGCCAGAACGCTCTCCTCCCGCCCCGAGCAGTGAAGCATCACGTGGCCGTTCATGCCGAAAGGGCGGTACTCCACCCGCGGGGCCGGCAGCCCCGCTCTGGCGAAGGCGGCGGCGAGCTCCCGTCCGGCCACGTCTTCCAGGCCGGGGTTGGTGGTGAGCACCAGGGGCCGCATGGTCTGAAGGCGCAGGGCCGGTCCGGCCGCCGGCGGGCGGGTCAGCCCCGGCCCTTCGCGGCGCCCTGCCGGCGCTCGCGCCGCGCCAGGAGGCTCTGCCGGTAGGCGTCGAACTGTCCCTCGGCATGATAGGAGGAGCGAACCAGCGGACCGGCCTCGCAGTGGAGGAATCCCTTGTCCAGGGCGGTCTGACGCAGCTGCTCGAACTCCCGGGGATGCCAGTAGCGCTTCACCGGCGCATGCCCGCCCGTGGGCTGGAGGTACTGCCCGAGATTGAGCATGTCCGTCCCGGCCTCCCGCAGGTCGTCCATGGCCTCCAGGATCTCCTCGAAGCTCTCTCCCAGCCCCAGCATCATGCTGGACTTGGTGATGACATCCCGGTCCAACTCGCAAGACAGCCGCAGGAACTGCAGCGAGCGCTCGTAGGTGGAGCGCGAGCGCACCAGCGGCGTCAGCCGGCGCACCGTCTCGATGTTGTGGCTCATGATGTCCGGGTGCGCCGCAAGCACCGCGCCGATGGCGTCGCGGCCGCCCATGAAGTCGGAGCAGAGCACCTCGATGGAGCAGGCCGGCGCCTTCAGCCGGATGGCCCGCACCGTGGCGGCCATCACGGATGCGCCGCCGTCCTCCAGGTCGTCGCGGTTGACCATGGTGATGTGGGCGTGGCGCAGGCCCATGCGCCGCACCGACTCGGCCACGCGCAGCGGCTCCAGCACGTCCACCTTTCCCGGCAGCCCGGTCTTGACGGCGCAGAAGCGGCAGCGCCGCGTGCAGGTGTCCCCCAGGATCATGAAGCTGGCCGTGCGGTGGGTCCCCCAGCACTCGTGCCGGTTGGGGCAGCGCGCCTCCTCGCAGACCGTGTGCAGGCCCTGATCGCGGACCAGGCTGCGCAGCTCCCGGAAGCTCTCGTTGGTGTTCAGCCGGATGCGGAACCACTCGGGCTTCCTTCGCCCCTGCGGTCCGCCGGCCGGCCTCTCTTCCTGCCTCGCCACCTCCGGCCGCTCCTCCGCGCCGCCGTTTTGCTGCAGGTCCTTCATGATGTCCTCCACTTCATCTGCTTTCACAATCATATTCAGACCGGGGCCGCGGGGCAACTCGGAGCGCCTTCCCCGCGCCCGCCCTTGCCGCTTCCCGGCCAGTACCCCGCCTTTTCGGTCCCGCCCACGGCCGCCGATCTCACGGCGCAGGGGCGCCGGGGCTCAGGAAGTACGCGAGCCGCGCCCCCGCTCTCTGGGCACCCGAGATGTTCGCGGCCGCGGGCCCCAGCTCCAGCTCCGCGAGCGCCCCGCTCACGTGTAGCCCCTCCCGCCGGCGCAGGCTGCGATCCGGAACCGGGAACCCGCAGGGAGCAGCTCCAGCCGCCGGATCGCCCCCTCCAGGAAGGCCCCGCCGGGTCTGCACCTGCTGTGAACGCCGGCGCCCACCACGAGCCACTCCAGGACCGCCGGCTGCCCTCCGGCGGCGCCGGGGCTGCCGGGGGCGCGGCCAGGGCTGCGGGAAGCCAGGCGGCCCGCCCCGGCCCCCTCCATGCTCGCAGGCGGGATCCAGTGGTACCCGCGGCGCCGCGGCCCCTCCGCTGCGGATGTGCTCTTCCTGCTCATGATCGGTATGCTCTAAGGTAACATTGCCCGGGGGGGAGGGAGGAAACGTTGGGCGGAGAGCAGACCGAAGGACGGAGCGGCCGGAGCCTGCGCTCGGGGCTTCCCCCGCGGGAGCGCCGCGCCCTGGCGGAGCTGGAGGGCGTGCTGGGTGAAGAGATGCCCGAGCTGCGGCGGCTGGACTGGAGGCACTTCGGCTTTCTGGCGCAGGACGGCCACGTGGCCGCCCTGGAGCTGCTGGGCAGGGCAGTGGAGGCGCTTCCTGCTTCCCTCGCGGCCCTGCCGGCCCTGCGGATCCTGAACGTGACGGGCACCCGGCTCCGGGAGCTCCCGAGGTGGCTGCCGGAGCTGGCCAGCCTGGAGAAGCTGGTCCTGGCCAGGAACCAGCTCCGGGAGGTGCCGCGGTTCCTGGAGAGGCTGCCGCGGCTGCACTCCCTGAGCCTCTCCTCCAACCCGCTCGCGGCCCTCCCCGCCTGGATAGGCACGCTGGCGGGGCTGGAGGAGCTGTACCTGGCCGACCTGAGGCTCCGGGAGGTGCCGGAGTGGTGCGCGCGCCTGGGGCACCTCAGACGTCTGGTGCTGTACCGCAATGCGCTCCAGATGCTGCCCCCCTGGGTGGGCCGGCTGGAGCATCTGGAGGAGCTCACCCTGGGGGACAACGAGCTCGGCTCCCTGCCGGAATCCCTGGGCGCGCTGGGCCTCCTCTCGGAGCTGTCCGTCTACCGCAACCGGCTGCAGACGCTGCCCGCCTCGATCGGGTCGCTGCGTCTCCTGCGGGAGCTCAACCTGCAGCACAACCGTCTGGCCGCACTGCCGGAGACCGCCGGCGCACTTTCCAGCCTGGAGTTCTTCGTGGTGAACGGCAACGCCCTGCAGGCTCTGCCGGATTCGATCGTGCGGCTGCGCCTGCTGAGGACTCTCCATCTGCAGGCCAATCCGCTGCGCCTCACCCGGGCCCAGGAGCGCTGGGTGGAGGAGCTCCGCGCCGCTGGCGCCCGCGTGCGGCTGTAGGGACCGCCCGGCGAGGTCGCTCCCTGCTTTTTGTTTCCGTGCCCACCCATCGTTATGTTTGGCCGAGGAGGCAGCAATGAAGCAGATCCTCATCACCGGCAGCACCGATGGAATCGGAGAGGCCACGGCCAGGGAGCTGGCCCGCAGGGGAGAGGCGGTGATCGTCCACGGACGCAGCCGGGAGCGGGCCGAGGCCGCCCGGCAGCGGGTGGCCCGGGAGTCCGGCAGCCAGGCGGTGTCCGCCGTGGCCGGGGACCTGGCGTCCCTGGCACAGGTGCGCGCCCTGGCCCGGGAGGTGAGGGAGCGTTTCGACGGGCTGGACGTTCTGGTCAACAACGCCGGCGTGGCCTTGAAGAGGCGGCAGAGGAGCGCCGAGGGGTACGAGCTCATCCTGGCGGTGAACCACCTGGCCCATTTTCTGCTCACCAACCTGCTCCTGGACGGCCTGCAGCGCCGCGCCGGGGCCCGCATCGTGGTAGTGAGCTCCATGACCCACTCCAGCGGGCGAATCGACTTCCAGGACCTGCAGCTGGAACGCCGCTGGGACGGCTACCAGGCATACGCCAACTCCAAGCTGGCCAACCTGCTATTCGCCTACGCGCTGGCGCGCCGCCTGGAACCTCAGCGGGTGACCGTGAACGCGCTGCATCCCGGGGTGATCGGGACCAAGCTTCTCCGCGTGAACTTCTCCGGCGGCAGCCCGCCGGAAGAGGGCGCGCGAACGCCGGTGTTCCTGGCGGTCTCCCCGGAGGTCGAAGGGGTGACGGGCCGCTACTTCGTGGGCCGCCGGTCCCCGGGGGCCGCCCCCCGGGGGGGGGGGCGGGGGCCGGCGGGGGGGGGGGGGGGGGGGGGGG
>CAZBDU010000061.1:33207-34174 GCA_964490725.1 uncultured Spirochaetaceae bacterium
ACTTCGGGGGCCACCGGCCCCGCGCCTCCTCACCGGAGGCGCGGGACCGGGACCTGCAGGAGCGGTTGTGGCGGGTGAGCGCCGAGCTCACGGGCCTGTAGGGCCCGCGTCGGCGGAGCGGCCCGACTGCCGGGCCGGCGGCACCCACGGCAGATCCTCCGCGGGATCGGCGAACACTTCGGGCGGCACGGCCTGGCCGGCCAGGAGAGCTTCACGAACGGCCATCAGCTCCCGCTCGTTGCCCGCCCCCGCCGCCGCCACCAGCCGGCCCGCACGATAGTAGCCCGCCAGAAAAGGCTCCTCGCCGCTGTCGGTCTCCCGGCCGCGGCGGAACACCACCTCAGGGGCGGCGCCGGGCAGACCGACGCACTGAAGGAACAGCCCGTGCTGCTCGGTCCAGAAGAACGGAGCGTCCAGGAAACGACGACGACGCCCCAACATGCCCGCCGCGGCGTGCTGTCCCTGCCGTTCGGCGCTCACCCAGTGTTCCACCCGCACCCTGACGCCGTCACGGTCTGGAACCGCCGCCAGATCGCCTGCCGCGAAGACGTCCGGGGCCGCCGTATGAAGCCCGCGGTCCACCGGCACCGCCCCCTGGCACACCAGCCCCGTGCCCTCCAGGTAGTCTGCGGCGGGCTCTATTCCCACCCCCACCAGCACCAGCTCTGCCTCCAGCAGGCTGCCGTCCGAGAGGCGCGCCGACTGCACCCGCGCGGCGCCCCGGATCTCGACCACGCTTCGTCCCAGGTGAAAGTGCACACCCCGGCGGCGATGCAGCAGCAGGAGGCGCCGCGCCACCGCCGCGCCCAGGGCACCCTCCAGGGGCAACGGTTCCGGCGCCACCACCGCCACCTCCACACCCCGGCCGCGCAGCGCCGAGGCGGCCTCCAGGGCGATGAAGCCCGCCCCCACCAGAACCGCGCGGCGCGCCGAGGCCGCCGCGGCCGCCAGAGCCAGGCCCTCGGCG
>CAZBDU010000062.1:0-33659 GCA_964490725.1 uncultured Spirochaetaceae bacterium
CAGTGGGGACTCTCACCCCACAAGAGGCGCCAAGCTGCGCCTGGCGCACCAACGCGCGGTTAAGTTGCGGCGCCGATTCTAGTCAGTTAGTGCCGCAACGTGTGTCGCTGGCAGTCCAAGACCGCATTATCGCCGTCAGTCGCAACGCTCGGCATGTTCATTTTCCAGGTGCTGCAGGAGGCCTATGACCGGTTCAGCGACGAGGATGGTGTCGTTACGAATGGTCTGACGGTATCTTCTAGCCCTGCCTTTGAATCCAACGAAAATCTGGCTATCCTGAGGCATTGCGGGCTGCATAGTGCCAAGCACTACTCTAACGACAGCTTCCGATACGTGGCAGTCCAAGAGACGAAACGACAGCTCCCCGCATAGGCGCGAGACGATCTCCTTGATCTCGCCGGAACGGCGCTTCCGGGGCCGGGGTCCGAACTTATCATAGTAGCGGCCAGCCTGGATCACTTCGCGATTGTTTACGCAGAACACGATCTCCGCAACGTAGGCCGCAAGGCAATTGCACCACAGCTCCCCGCAAAGATCAGCGACACGACTGGCGGGACGACTGGCGGGCCAAGTTTCCGGACCCCAACTGTGCCTTCCTGTCTGGGGGTTCACGTCCCACAGCTCGACCATCTGGTGATCCAGCAGCCGGTAGCAGTCATGGGAAAAGGCATTCCGGATGTGACTGTCAAGACCCACGGTTAATCGTTCCGTGATCGCCGCCACGCACGAGGGAAGCCGGTGGATAGCCGACAAATTGGCCTTCCCGTCTATGTTCAAGACGAATGATGTCGCTGGGATCTTTCCCAGTGCGACGAGCGCCGCGATAAGCGCGGCGAGCACGCGAGGAGCGCATGACTCGTACAGAGTCTTGTAGTAGTCCAAATAGGCCTTTACGCGACGGTCATCCGTTTCGGCTTCATCGGCCGCCTTCCGGGCTTCCCAGGCTAGATTGAAGGCATCTGAGGTGGGTTCGATGTTGCGAAGGACGGGTTGAATGACAGACTCGAAGCTCGCGGCGGCCCAGTCCGGCCACAGCTCGTATTGAGGTGGACACACTTCGAGCGACGTCGGCACGGTTGGCGAGGTCTTTTCGCCGCTCCGGCGCGTTGGAGAGGCGAACGACGTGCCGGCCAGCTATGTCGCTGCGCCCGTCCCGACCGCTGGTCGGTCGTTGACAAGGTGATGAAGACCGCTTCGCGGGCTTCGCGCCTCACGAAAACACCTCCGCTAGAAGGGAACCCCTCGGCGGCCGCAGCGCAAGTCGCAGCGAATCTCTTCGTTGAACGGACAGTGATAGAGTGCGCGGCCGGGGCAAGCAAGGCTAATCGACTCATCTTTTTCCTGATGCTCGTCTCAGGGAATTACCTA
This sequence comes from uncultured Spirochaetaceae bacterium, assembly GCA_964490725.1. GTDB lineage: Bacteria > Spirochaetota > Spirochaetia > SZUA-6 > DRHE01 > CAZBDU01. The sequence continues at coordinate 1,369 of CAZBDU010000062.1, forward strand.
CTCCATCGGTGTAGAGGCCACGGGGGCAGGATCCTCGCGAACCGGCCGGCCGGCTGCCCGGTCCGCCCCTCCGTGTGCGCGAGCCCGGTTTCGGAGGCTTTCTCTAGCTCGTCTTGATGATGATGTCGGAGATGATGTTCGCCGCCTCGTCGCAGTTGTCCGCCGAGCGGTTGAGGTGCCGGTAGATCTCGCGCATCTTCAGCATGTAGCCAGCCGAGTTGTTCGGATCGTCGAACAGGTCGGCGAGCGACTTCAGGTAGATGTGGTGGATCTGGTTTTCCGTGGCCTTGGCGGCCTTGGCGTGCTCCAGCGCCACCGCCGGGTACTTCTTCATGTTCTTGAGAGCGTCGTAGATCTCCAGGGTGCCCTTCTCCAGTACCTTCGCCATGGAGGCCAGTTCCTCGTTCGCCTTCACTTTGAAGATGTCGATTTCCTCCACGGTACGCTTGGCGGCGTCGATCACCTCGTCCACGGCCCGGGAGAGGGCGAAGATGTCCTCCCGATCGAACGGCGTGATCAGGGTGCGGTTCAGCCCGTCGATCAGCACCATGCGCAGGTCGTCCGCTTCCCGCTCCAGGAAATAGATCTTCTCGGCGGCCTGCCCATTTCCGCCCTCCATGCTCTCGACCAGGATCTTGTAGGCCTGGTAGACCTTCTCCGCGTGCTCCACCAGCAGACCGTAGAAGTCGGTGCCGCTTTTCTTCCGAAAGAGAGAAATCCCCTTCACCTCGTGCCTCCTCGCGCTTCCATATTAAACCAGTCCGATCAGCCGGGAGAGAGCCAGGTACACGCCCCAGCCCAGGACCCCGGCCGCCGGTATCGTAAAGATCCAGCTCAAGACGATGTTGACGATCACCTGCCAGCGGACGCTTCCCCGGCGGTAGGAGTTGCCCACGCCCATCACCGAGGAGCTGATGATCTGCGTCGTGCTCACCGGCGCGCCTGCGAGATTCGATCCCAGCAGCACCGCCGAGGCAGACAGCTGCGCCGCGAACGAGTGGATCGGGCGCATGCGAAAGATCCCGTAGCCCACGGTCTTGATGATCCGGGCGCCTCCCATGGTGATGCCGGCGACCAGGCTGGCGATGCTCACCAGCATGACCCACAGGGGAACCTCCACCTGCGCCGTCTGCCTCGTGAGGAACAACAGCAGGGCGATCAGCCCCATGGTCTTCTGCGAATCGTTGGTGCCGTGGTTCATTCCCAGGACGATCAGGCTGAATATCTGGGAGGTCTTCAGGTACCGGTTCGCCCGCCAGGTGGCGTTGCCCAGGATCCGCCTCAGGAGGCCGTAGGTGAGCATCCCGACGAGCATCCCCAGCAGAGGAGAGAGCACCATGGCGCCGATGACTTTCAGGAGGAACACGGTCCAGGGGACTCCCGCAAGGCCGTGCCGGTAGAGCACCGGCCCGATCAACCCGCCGACGAGGGCGAACGACGAGCTGGTGGGTAGCTTGGCAGCCCAGGTCAGCAGGTTCCAGAGGATCGAGCCTGCCACGCCGCTCAGGATGAGCAGCAGCGAATCCAGGCTCCGCGGCAGGACGTCTACCCTGATGATCCCGCGCGCCACCGTGAGGGCCACGGGAATGCCGAAGAGAAACGGTCCGGCGAGCTCGGCCAGCGCCACGACCAGCAGAGCCCAGCCGAAGCCGAGCGAGCCGGAGGACACGGCGGTGGCGAAGACGTTGCATCCGTCCTTCATGCCGTTCGTGAAGGTGAAGGAGAGACATAGAGCCACCGCGACGATGAAGAGGCCCGCCATCAATCTCGAAGAGAGGGAATGGGGGTGCTCGCGACACGGAGCCGTGCAAAAAGTGGAGCCTGACCGAGATCCATGCAACACACTAACGGAGAGCCTGCTCCGATATCAAGAACACGCCGTGCGACTGCGACGCTTCGCCGCTCATCGACGGCAGCTCCCGCCTGGGGGCGATGTTCCGGGTTGTGGTTCCGGTCATCGCCAAAGGGATCGATGCTGTGGCGATCATCACCTTCCTGTGGACCCGGATCGAGTTCCTCATGCTCTTCCTCGTGTTCGCCCAGAAGTACATCGTGAGCGGCCTCACCTCGGGCCACTCGCTCCGGCGCGACCGGCCGCCGCCGTTGACGCGCTCCGGGGCCTCGCGGTACGGTGGGCCATGGCTCTCCCGGCGCCCATCGACACCATTCCGGCTGCCTTCTGCGCCTCCCTGCGGTTCCTCTTCAGCGACATCGACGACACGGTCACCACGGACGGCCTGCTCCGCCCTGAGTCCTTCGAAGCGCTCTGGGCCCTGAAGCGCAGCGGCATCGAGGTGGTGATGGTCACCGGCCGGCCGGCGGGCTGGTGCGACCACATCGCCCGCATGTGGCCGGTGGCGGCTGTGATCGGCGAGAACGGCGCCTTCTACTACAGCTATCACCGGAGGCGGCGCAGGATGCACCGGGTCGAGCTAATCTCCCCGCAGGAGCGGGAGGACGGCAGGAGGCGCCTGGAGGCCGTGCGCCGCCGCGTGCTGAGGGAGGTGCCCGGCTGCGCCGTCGCCGCAGACCAGCCCTTCCGCTCCACCGACCTGGCCATCGACTACCGGGAAGACGTGCCGCCCCTGGGGGAGGAGGCCGCGGAGCGGATCTGCCGGATCGGAGAGGAGGAGGGTGCTAGCTGCAAGGTTTCCAGCATCCACGTGAACTGCTGGTACGGAAGCTACGACAAGGTGAGCGGCCTGCGCAGGTACCTCCAGGACCGCGGAGCCGGTCGGCAAGCGATGGAGGAAAGTGTCTACGTGGGCGACTCCCCGAACGACGAGCCGATCTTCGGCGCGCTGGCCCACTCCATCGCCGTGGCCAACGTGCGCCCCTTCCTGTCCGGCATGCGCAGCCTGCCGCGGTACGTAACGAGCCGAGCAGCGGCGGCGGGGTTTGCGGAGGCGGTGCAGGTCATCCTGGCCCGTCGAGGGCGTCCACGTCCAGCTCCAGACGTTCCGCCCGCACGGTGAAGCCCTGCCGGCGGGCGAACTCGCTCATCCTCAAGGACTGCCCGGCCAGCGTCACCCGCACGGTACCCCAGCCCCGCTCCCGGTCCATGCGCACGATTTCCCGCAGCAGCAGCGCCCCGATGCCCAGTCCACGGTACTCCGGGCTCACCGCCAGGTTGACGATCCGCAGGCAGGGGCGCCCGGAAAGGGTGTCCCTCCGGCGCAGAGCCCAAAGAAAACCGGCGAACCCTCCCTGCGGGGTCTCCGCCACGACCGTCACGCTCGGCGCGGACAGCGGGGCCTGCAGGCGGGCGCGCAGCCGCCGGTAGAGGCGGCGCACCCTGGCGGGGACGGCTTGGGGGAACCGTTCCACGAAGCTGCTGCGGTCCAGGCGGAGAAGCGCCGGCAGGTCCTGCTCCCGGCCGGGCCGCACGGCGAAGTCCGTCAGGATCAGCTCCTCGTTGTCCTCCAGCTGGTCCGGCTCCACGGGAAGACGCTCCAGATGGGCCAGCTCCCGCTGCTGGTTGTACCACTCCCAGACCAGCCGCCGCATCTCGCGCTCCTTGAAGGTGAACCACAGGCGCTCCACCTCCGGGCTGCCCTTCAATATGTCCTTGAACCGGCGGAAGACCCCCTTCCTGGAGGCCAGCGCGTCGCGCAGCTGGGAACGCAGAAAGGGATTGCGCAGCCGCGAGGTGAACCGCTCCATCAGGTTGAAGCCGTCGATGGGGCGCCAGTCCGGCACCGGCACGTAGGCGGCGCTCTCCCCTCCCTCACCGGCCGGCCCGGCCTCCTCGGCTCGGACCAGCTCTCCGGTTCGCCGGTCCACCAGGAGCCGGTGCTGCTGGTCCTCCATGGCGAATATGATCTGGCTGATGATCTCTGCGGTCAGTACGAAGTCCATCTCAGAGGAGCCCCCCCGCCATGGCGGCGATCTTCCCGGCGGCCTTGTCCGCCTCCACCAGAGTCATTCTGCCCGTGCGGCGCTCCCGCACCTCCACCTTGCCCTCGGCGGCCTGCTTGGTGGAAGCCACCACGCGCAGCGGCAGCCCCAGGAGGTCGGCGTCCTTGAACTTCACCCCCGGCGACTCCTCCCGATCGTCGTAGAGGGCGATCTCCGCCAGCTGGTCGTGCAGCGCCTCCACCTGGCGCCTGACCGCCAGGGAGCTGCCGATGCCCATGAGGAAGACCGCGAAGGGCGCCAGGCGGGCCGGCCAGAGGATCCCCTGTTCGTCGTGGTTGGCCCGCACCACTGCGTCCAGGAGCCTCCCCAGGCCCACCCCGTAGCAGCCCATGTGCGGGTAGGCGGCGCTGCCTCCTTCCCGCTGGTAGAGCAGCCCCATGGAACGGGTGTAGATGTCCCCCAGCTTGAAGATGTGACCCACCTCGACGGCCGCAACCTGCTCCAGCCGGCCGCCGCACTGCAGGCAGATCCCGTCGCTTCCGGCAAGCGCTATGTCGGTGACATCGGCGCTGGCGAAGTCCCGCCCGAAGTTGCCGTTGAGCACGTGGTAGTCTTCCCGGTTGGCGCCGAACACCAGGTTCGCCGAACGGGCCACCGAGTCGTCCACCACCACCCGGATGCCGGCGTCCAGGTCCACGGGGGACAGGTAGCCGGGCACCAGGCCCAGGGCCTGAAGCTCCTCGTTGGCTGCCAGCCTGTGCACCGGCACCCCCAGGTAGGCGGCCAGCTTTTCCTGGCTCACCTCGTAGTCCGCCCGGACGACCGCCATCACCAGCCCGGCGCCCGTGGCATACACCACGCTCTTGGCCAGACGCTGCCTGGGCACTTCCAGACGCCCGGCCAGCTGCTCCATGGTGATGCAGCCCGGGGTGGCGACTTTCTGCGCCGGGGCGGGCTCTTCGGTCAGATACCGCTTCCCGGAGACGGCAATCTCGCTGCTGGCGCAGTAGGAGCACTTGCGGCAGCGCATGAAGGCGTGACCCGCTTCCTCGTGAGGCATGAGAAACTCGTAGGACTTCTCGCCGCCGATGAATCCCGTGCCTGCCTCGGCGGCGATCACAGGCACGCCGCACTGCCCGAACACCGTCTCGTAAGCCCGGAAGATGCGGGGGAAGAAGTTGTTCAGGTCGTGGTAGGAACGATGAAAGGAGTAGGCGTCGTGCATGAGGATTTCCCGGCTCCGCAGCAGCCCCTGGCGGGTTCTCTCCTCGTCGCGGAACTTGAGCTGGAACTGGTAGAGCAGGATCGGCAGGTCCCTGTAGGAGGCCAGCGAGGAGCGCACCAGCTCGACGAAGGCCTCCTCGTGGGTGGGCGATATCACCAGCTCCCGTCCCCGGCGGTCCTTGAACAGGATCTGCTCCTCCCGGATCCAGGGGTAGCGGCCGCTGCGGCGCCACAGCACCGCCGAGGTAATCACAGGTGCGTACACCTCCTGGCCGCCCAGGGCCTCCATCTGCTCGGCGATGACCTGCTCGATGTTCTTCAGCACCCGCATGCCCAGCGGCAGGAAGGAGAACAACCCCTGCCCCATGGAGCGCACGAAGCCTCCCTTCTGGAGAAGCGCGTGGCTTCGGGTGCGCACACCGTGAGGGTCTTCCCGCATGGTCTTGCCCAGAAGGCGGGAGTAGCGCATGGCTTCTGCATTGTACGGGCGGCGCCCGCGAGCGGTCAAGGTGAACCCTCCGGCGGCTCCAGCGGCGCAGGCCCGCCAGTTTGCGACGGCGGGCGGGCTGCGGCGAGCCGGGCGGGCTACCAGAACAGGAAGCTGCGGAAATGCAGGCTGGCGGCCTGCCCGGTTTGCGGATCGATCCGCAGCACCTGGAGCTGGCGCTGGAACCGCTCGTGAGCGCCGCCCAGCAGGTACAGCGAACCCTGCAGCGGAACCAGGGCAGCGTCGGAGAACCCCCGGGGCAGGCGCGCCAGCTCCCGCACCTCCAGCGGGCCGGGACGGGGGTCCACCACGAGCAGCTCGTCGCTGCGGGTGCCCTCCCATCCTCCGGCCACGTAAATCCGCCCCCCCAGGGCGGCTACGCCGCTGCGCGTCCGCGGGGAAGGAAGCCTCCCGCTGCGCAGAAGCGTTCCGTCCTGCCCGGCGAGCTCCAGCACCTCGTCCAGGTACCTGCCCCGATCGTCGGAGCCTCCCACCAGGTAGATCCGCCCCTCCTCGACGGAGGCCGCGGTGTACTCCCGCGGTGAGGGCAGCCGTCCGATGGGGTCGGTCTCGCCGCTCCACGGGTCGAAGGCCAGGATCTCCTCCCGCTGCTGAAGCCCATCCCACCCGCCCAGGTACAGGATCCTGTCCTGAAGCAGGGCTACCCCTCCGAAGGCTGCGGGCCTGGGCAGCTTCCCCAGCTCCTGCACCTGCCCGGTGGCGGGATCGTAGAGCAGAACCTGGTCGAAGCACACCTTGCCGTCGAAGCCCCCCAGGATGTAGAGCTTCCCCCCCCAGGAGACCACCCCGCTGCCGAAGCGCGGGGAGGGCAGGTGGCTCACCGCGCGGATGCGCCGGACCCGCGGGTCCACCCGCAGAATCTCGTCGTAGATCTGCCCCTGCCGGTCCCGGCCGCCCACGACGTAGATGCGGTTTCCCACGGCGGCGGCGGACACCCAGTCCCTGGCGGTCCAGGGATGAAAGAGCACGAAACGGGAGGCAAACAGCACCCCAACTGCGATGATCCCCAGGACGGACATGTAGGCAAGGATCGTGCGCCGCGCGCGCCTTCGGTACTCGTCGACTCTTTTCATGGTGGTCTTCCTGGTCGCGAACAGTCTCTGCCAGAAATCCTGGCCGCCGCGAAGAAGCAGCCGCTCACTCCTCTCGGGGGCCAGATCCATCAGGGTCAGCGCCACCGCGGAGCCTGCAAACAACAGGCTCATCGCCAGCCACAGAGCCACGATGAGAGCATAGGGCAATCCGGTGATCTCCTGCAGTATGCTGGCGTCGCTTCCCTGCGGATTTCCCAGCAGACCCAGAAGGTCCCGGAGGGTGTCCAGGATGAGGATCAGCCCCATGATCTCCGTCAGGTAGAAGGGCCACCCGTACTGCCTGGCGAACAGAAGCAGGAAGAGCAGCCCCGCCGCAATGCCGTACGCCCAGCCGAAGGGGTTGCGCACCAGCACCACGGTGACTGCCAGCAGGAGCAGCCCCAGCACCAGGTACAGCGTGCGGCGGAACGGGTGGCGCCGCCCGGACAGCAGCAGCACGCTCCCCAGGAACGCGGTGCCGAGGTACCCGGCGCTGTAGACCAGCACGGGCACCCCTCCGGAAAGCGAGGTCACCCCGTGCCGGTAGGACAGCACCTCCACCGTCCGCACCCCTCCCCCGGTGAGCAGCACTGCCAGCGCATGGAAGATCTCGTGGAAGAAGACCGCCAGCACCCGCAGGGGAGTGACCGCCACCGTGCCCCACAGCAGCAGCAGGATCGAGGCGATGGTGGCGTTTCTGGCGATCCATCTGGTCCGGCTCTCGAACATGACCGCCCGCCCTCCCCGCCGCCGTCGGGGCAGCGGGCCTCCTCAAATCTCGTGCCAGCGGTGGCAGGCCACCAGGTGGCCGGAGCCTGCGTCCTCGAGCTGCGGCTCCACCTGCCGGCAGAACTCCCTGGCGAAGGGACAGCGCGGGTGGAAGCGGCAGCCCGGAGGCGGAGCCACCGGGTTGGGGACGTCGCCGCTCACGATGATCCGCTCGCGCTTGGCGTCGGGATCGGGGATCGGGATGGCCGATAGCAGCGCCTTGGTGTAGGGGTGCAGGGGATTGTCGAAGAAGTCCGCCGTGGCGCTGATCTCCGCGATCCTGCCCAGGTACATGACGGCGATGCGGTTGGCGATGTACTTCACCACCAGCAGGTGGTGGGTAACGAACAGGTAGGTGAGATGCAGCCGCTCCCGCAGCTCGCGAAGGAGGTTCAGGATCTGCGCCTGCACCGAGACGTCCAGCGCCGAGGTGGGCTCGTCCATGAGCACGAACTCGGGGTTGGTGGCCAGGGCGCGGGCCACGGCGATCCTCTGCCGCTGGCCGCCGGAGAACTCGTGGGGATAGCGCAACATGTGCTCGCTGGCCAGGCCCACGGTCTGCAGCAGCTCCAGCACCCTGCGGTTCACCTCCCTGGGCCTCACCAGTCGCTGAGTCACCAGGGGCTCGGCCACGATGTTCTTCACCAGCATGCGCGGGTTGAGCGAGTTCGACGGGTCCTGGAAGACGATCTGGATCTTCTGCCGCAGTGCCAGAAGCTCCCTGCCTCCGAGCCGGGTGATGTCCATGGACCGCCGCTTCTCCTCTCCGGCGCGGCGGCTTTCGGGATCCTCGGCGTGCAGGAGCCGCTCCACCTCCCGGATCTGCTCCGGCGGCTGATCGTAGTAGATCCTGCCGCTGGTGGACTCGTGGAGGCGCAGGATCGTCTTCCCCAGGGTGGTCTTTCCGCAGCCGGATTCTCCCACCAGGCCCAGGCACTCCCCCTTCTGGACGCCCAGATCCACGCCGTCCACCGCCTTCACGTCCGCGACGTGGCGCTTGAACACGCCTCCCTTCACCGGGTAGTACTTCTTCAGCTCCCGGATCTCGATCAGGCTCTCTCCCAGCGCCGCCTGCCGCCGTGCCGCCGCCTGGCTTGGTGTCTCTCTCATTGCCGTCTCACGCCGTCCCTGCCGTTGGTTCCGGGGCTCTCCTCCGGGTGGGGATAGACCGGCACGCCCCTGGGGCGCCCTCCGCCGGGCGGGTAGAGGTGGCAGGCCACCCAGTGGTCCTCCCGCTCCTCCACCACGGTCGGCTTCTGCCTGCTGCAAATCTCCATCGCGAACGGACAGCGGGGGTGGAAGCGGCAGCCCGAGGGGGGTCGTACCAGGTTGGGCACCGTCCCCGGAACGGTCTGAAGCTCTCCCTGCTGCTCCACCTTCGGCACCGAGCGCAGCAGCCCCTGGGTGTAGGGGTGCAGCGGATGGCGAAACAGCTCCCTCACCTCCGCGGTCTCCGCCACGTCTCCTGCGTACATCACCGACACCCGGTCGCACATCTCCGCCACCAGCCCCAGGTCGTGGGTGATGAACAGCACCGAGCTGATGGTGGTCTCCTTCAGCTCTCTGATCAGCTCCGTGATCTGTGCCTGGATCGTGACGTCCAGATTGGAGGTGGGCTCGTCGGCGATGAGCAGCTGCGGGTGGCAGGCCAGCCCTATGGCGATGACGATCCGCTGCTGCATGCCGCCGGACAGCTCGTGGGGGTAGCGATCCACGGCGGTCTCGGCGTTGGGCACCCCCAGCTGCTGCAGGAGCTTCACCACCTGGGAGCGAACGGTACGCTCCAGGCGGTGCTGGTAGCGCCGGAGCACCGGCAGCTTCTTCACCACCTCGACCCACGGGTCCCTCCACCCCAGGCGCTCCCGGAGCCTCGAAAGCGACCGGCGCTCCGTGAGAGCCTCCGGGTCGTTGCGGTCCTCCAGCCCGGTCACCCGCGCGTCGATCACCCCGACCTGGCGCCGGTACTCCTGGAGGCGCGCCAGCTCGGCGCGGTACATGGCGAGCTGAAAGCGCTTCCACAACCGGGTGAGCAAGAATCCCGCACGGGGAAGCTCCTCCTCCACCCGGGCGATGGTGTCCGAGAGGATGTCGTCCAGCCGGTGGAAATGAAAGCTCTCGCCCACCTGGCGGCCCACCGTGAACACCGGGTTCAGCGCAGCGGAGGGCTCCTGGAAGATCATGGAGATGTCGCCGCCCCTTATCGACTGCATGAACGCCTCGCTGCGCTGCAGGATGTCGATCCCCAGCCGCCGGTCCTGGGCGTTCATGAACAGCAGGATCTTGCCGCCCTCGATCCTGCCGGGCTCCGGGACGATGCGCATGATGGAGCGCACCGTAACGCTCTTGCCGCAGCCGGACTCCCCCACCAGCCCGTAGGTTTCCCCCTGGTTCACCACCACGCTGACGCCGTTGAGCGCCTTCACCACCCCCTCGAAGGTGTAGAAGTTGGCGTACAGGTCTGTCGTTTCCACCAGTTTCTGCACTACTTCCTCCTCACCCGGGGGTCGAACACGTCCCGTGCGGCGTCGCCCAGCAGGTTCCACCCCAGGACGAACAGAGCGATGGTGAAGCCGGGGATGAACACCACGTACCAGTAGGCCAGCCGGTTGTCCGGGGGTCCCACGATCCAGTTGCGGCTCATGGACACCATCTGTCCCCAATCCGCGTAGCCGGTCTCCGAGCCCAGGCCCAGAAAGGACAGGGCGGCGGCGGTGAGCACTGTGATGCCCACCCGCATCGAGGCCACGATAAGCACCGAGAAGATGCTGTTGGGCAGGATATGCCGCAAGATGATGCGCAGGTGCGAGGCGCCGGAGGCGCGGGCGGCCAGCACGAAGTCCCGCTCCCGCAGGGACAGGATCTCCCCACGCAGGATGCGCGTGTAGGTAGGCCAGCCCAGCACGACCAGCACCAGGATGATCGACTGCAGCCCCCGGCCGATGGCCACGACCAGCGCCATCGCCATCACCAGGAACGGGATGCTGTAGAAGATGTCCGTGATCCGCATGATGATCTCTTCCACCGCCCCGCCGAAGTACCCGGCCAGGGCGCCCAGGATCCCTCCCATCAGGAGGTTGGCCAGCACCACCACGAAGCCGATGCGGAAGGCGCTGCGGGCGCCCCAGATCAGCCCGTAGAGGATGTCGTACTGCTGCTCCAGGGTTCCCAGGGGGTGTTCGGCCGAGGGTGCGGATGGGTTCAGCTTCCAGCCGGTGTGGGGGATGCGGAACGGATCGCTGGGATACTGCGGCGGAGCCAGCACCGGCGCGAACACCGCCACGAAGGCGAAGAAGAGGATGATCACCATGCCGATGATGCTGAGCGGGTTCTTCAGGAAGCGCCTGAGGGAGAACAGGAACTCCTGCAGGCGAGGATGCCGCGAGAAGCCCTTCAGATCCTGCTGAAGCGCCTCCTTTTCCAGGTTCTTGGTGATGACTTCCGACATGGTTGAGGTCTCCTGTTTCCCCCGCTTCAGGTGTAGCGAATCCTGGGGTCGATGTAGGCGTACAGCACGTCCACCAGCAGGTTCACGCCCACGTACACCAGCCCCAGGAACAGCACGTTGAACATGATGGCGGCCACGTCCAGCTGCAGAGCCGCCCGGGCCATCCAGTAGCCGATCCCCTGGCGAACGAAGATCGTCTCCGTGATGACCGCTCCGGCCATCAACCCGGCGAACAGCTCCCCGGAGATGGTCACCACCGGGATCAGCGCGTTGCGCCGGGCGTGCACGCCGTACACTGTGCGGCGGTCCGCCCCCTTGGCGCGGGCGGTGAGGATGTAGTCCTGGCCCAGGGACTCCAGCATGCTGGAGCGCATCAGGCGCATGATGAGGGCGGAGCTGAGGAGCACCAGATTGATCACCGGCAGCATCAGGTGGTACAGCCCGTCCCAGACGATGTCCCACCGCCAGTTAAGGATACCGTCGACGGTGATCAGGCGCGTGTAGCGGTGGAAGGTCCCGCTGTACAGGACGTCCTTACCCTGGTTGGAGATCACCCCGGGAGGAAACACCCCGAAGTAGCCGTAAAAGATCATGAGCAGCATCAGCCCCAGCCAGAAAGTGGGCAGGCTGTAGCCGATGATGGCGAACACCCGGGTCCCGTGGTCGATGGGCGTGTCCTTGTGCACCGCTCCCAGGGTGCCCAGCAGGATTCCCACCAGCACGATGAGCGGGGTGGCGTACAGGACCAGCTCCAGGGTGACGGGAAAATAGAGCTTGAAGGCGCGGCCCACCGGGGCGTCCGCGGTAATGGAGTAGCCGAAATCACCCCGGAGGATGCCTCCCAGCCAGCGGAGGTACTGGACGGGGGCCGGGTCCCGCATCCCGTACTGCTGGATAAGCGCCTCCATCTGCTGCGGGGTCACCCGCTCGTCGCGGACGTAGGCGGCCACCCGCATTCCCGGCGGCATGATCATCATCACCGAGAAGACGAGGAGCGACACGCCCAACAGCACCAAGACCATGAGCAGCAGCCGGCGCAAGATATAGTTGAGAAGACTCACGTTTCCGTCCTACGCGTTTGATGGAGATGGCGGGGAACAATCTCTGCCAATTCGTTCTGCGCGATCCGATGTGTACGAGTGTTTATATAAGAAAAAAGCTCCAACTTGTCAACCACGCCTGAGCGGGCCTCACAAAAGGGGCTCCGGCCGCTGCCGGAGCCCCTGTCTTTTCAGCGTTCTTCGGCCAACCGCCCTTAGTATCCCTTGGTGTACTGCGCCAGGATGTCGAACTCGTGGGAGTTCATCGGGTTGAAGTAGTAGCCCTTCACCCAGTCCTTGAAGAAACGCTTGGTGATGGGCTGGTGGGTCATGATCCCCACGGCGTCCTCCAGCCAGATGTCCTGCAGGCGGTAGTACATCTGCTTGCGCTTGGCCGGATCGCTCTCCACGGCCGCCGCCGAGATGAGCCTGTCCACCTCGGGGTTCTTGTAGCCCGCGCGCCCGGCGTAGGTGCCCTCGGAGTGCATGTAGGGGAACACGAAGTTGTCGGGATCAGGGTAGTCCGCGTGCCAACCGATGAAGAAGATCGGCAGCCTGCGGTTGCGGTTCAGGTTCACAAACTCCGCCCACTCGACAGGCCGCACGCTGATCTGGAACTTGGGGTTCAGCGCCCGGAGGTTCTCCGCCAGCATCTTCATGCCCACTTCGCGCTGGACGTTGCCGGAGTTGTAGAGGAAGTCCACCTTGAAGCCGTTCTGCCAGACCTTGCCGCCCCAGGCGGCCTTCAGGTACTCCTCGGCCTTCTTCATGTCGTGGGGCGGGCTCTTGAGCTGATCGTTCTTGAAGGGCAGCGGCGCGATGATCGGGGTCACCGGGTCGATGGCGTTGCCCTGGTAGGCGTCTCTCAGGAAGGTCTGCTCGTCCCAGGCGTAGATGAAGCCCAGGCGAACGTTCTTGTCGGAGAAGAAGTCCGCCGGCAAGCCGTTGCCGTCCAGCTGTCCTGAGTAGATGTAGGGATTGTCCTGGGCGTTGATGTCCTGGTTGAAGTTGATCCCGTGCACGGTGAGCTCCAGCAGGTCCTCGTACACCTTGATGCCGCTCTCGTTCTTCATCTCGTTGTAGTAGATGGGATCCACGTAGGCGCAGTCGGCGTCACCCTGCAGCAGGGTGAGCTTGCGGGTGGTGTACTCGGAGACGACCCGGTAGATTCCCCGCGCCAGAGCGGGCTTGGTTCCCCAGTAGTTGTCGGCGCTCTCCACCACCATTTCCACGCCCTTCTCCCAGCGGGCCAGCTTGTAGGGACCGGTCCCGTTCTCCTGGTCGTAGAGGGTTTCCTTGCCCTGCTCCGGGTTGTTGTAGTTCTTCCAGGTGGCCTCGGTGCCGTCCCAGCCGCCGATCTCGGTGACCCATTTCTTGGAAATGATGGAGGCCCAGCGTCCCGAAAGCACGCTCAGGAAGGGCGGGAAGGGGTCCTTCAGGTGGAAGGTCACCACATTTCCGTCCACCGTCACCGTGCTGTCGATATCCTTGAAAGAGACGTTGATGTTGCCCTCTCCATCGCGGGAGCTGTAGGTGCCGAAGAAGACGAAGAACCAGATCCAGTCCGGGCCGCCCTCCTGGTCCACCACCAGGTTCCGCTTGATGCTGTAGGCCACGTCCTCAGCCGTCAGGTCGTAGCCGTTGTGGAACTTCACGCCCTTGCGGATGATGAACTTGTAGGTCCGTCCGTCGGCGGAGATGCCGCCGTTTTGCACCGTAGGCACCTGCTCGGCCAGAACGGGGACGAACTGGTCGACCGCCGCTCCCTTGTAGTTCACCAGGTTCTGGTACATGGTGGCCAGCACGGTCCACGAGGCGCTGTCGTAGGCGATGGCCGGGTCCAGGCTGTTGATAGTGCCGATGGTAGAGTACACGAAGGTGTCGGGGTTCTTGATGGTGGGAGCGGCGGCCGCCTTGGGCGCCTCCGTCTTCTCCTCCGTCGTTGGTGCCGGCTCCTTGGTGCCCCCTGCGAAGGCTGCAAATGCCACAGCCAGCGCCAGCAGGACGACAAGGTACTTCTTCATTGTCCCTCCTCCTTTGTACCTGAGGTACACGAATGAATTATAGATAGATCTTGCAGAAACTCTGCACAAGCCATAGTGTCGATCCTTTTGTGGGGCATGTCAAGAACAATTGTCTGCCCGCCACCGCCTTCGGGCAGACAAAATTCGGCCCCAGCGGCCCCGGCGGCCCGGGCCTTTTTCCTTGACACCCCGCGGCGCTTGTCCACATATTACCCTAAAGCGGCGCCTCAAATCGGAAAATCAGGAGAGCAGGCATGAGTATCATCGAATGGGTCGAAGCGCGGGAAATTCTGGACTCGCGAGGCAACCCCACGGTGGAGGTGGAGGTCCAGTTGGAAGACGGCTGCATCGGGCGGGCGGCGGTGCCCTCCGGGGCCTCCACCGGCGAGCACGAGGCGGTGGAGCTGCGGGACGGAGACAAGGGCCGCTACCTGGGCAAGGGCGTGCTGAAAGCGGTGGAGAACGTCAACAACATCATCGCTGCGGAGATCGTGGGTCTGGACGCCCTCAACCAGGTGGACGTGGACCGGACGATGATCGCCAAGGACGGCACCGACAACAAGAGCGTGCTGGGGGCCAACGCCATCCTGGGGGTCTCCCTGGCGGTGGCCCGGGCGGCAGCCAGCTACCTGGACCTGCCGCTGTTCAAGTATCTGGGGACCTACCATGCCTGCCTGCTTCCGGTACCCATGGCCAACATCATCAACGGAGGCGCGCATGCCGACAACTCCGTGGACTTCCAGGAGTTCATGGCCATGCCGGTGGGGGCGCCGACCTTCCGGGAGGCCGTACGCACCCTCGCCGAGGTCTTCCACAGCCTGAAGACCGTGCTCAAGGGCAGGGGCTACTCCACCGCCGTGGGAGACGAAGGGGGCTTTGCGCCCAACCTGAAGAGCAACGAGGAGGCGATCCAGGTCATTCTGGAGAGCATCGAGAAAGCCGGCTACGAGCCCGGGGAGGACGTGCTGATCGCGCTGGACCCCGCGGCCAGCGAGTTCTACAACCCCGAGAAGGGCAGGTACGTGTTCAAGAAGTCCGACAAGCGGGAGCTCACCCCCGGGGAGATGGTGGACTTCTGGGCCTCCTGGGTGGACAGCTATCCCATCATCTCCCTGGAGGACGGGATGGCCGAGGACGACTGGGAGGGGTGGAAGCAGCTCACCGACCGGCTGGGGAAGAAGGTCCAGCTCGTGGGGGACGACCTGTTCGTAACCAACACCGCTCGCCTGCGACAGGGAATCGAGCAGGGGGTCGCCAACTCCATTCTGATCAAGGTCAACCAGATCGGGACGCTCACCGAGACCTACGAGGCGGTGGAGATGGCCAAGCGCGCCGGCTACACCGCCGTTGTCAGCCACAGGAGCGGTGAGACCGAGGACAGCTTCATCGCGGACCTGGTGGTGGCGCTGGAGACCGGACAGATCAAGACCGGCTCCATGAGCCGCTCCGACCGGCTGGCCAAGTACAACCAGCTGCTGCGCATCGAGGACATGCTGGACACCGTGGCGAAGTATCCGGGGCGAGGGACCTTCACGTCGATCCGCCGCTAGCGGCCGCCGCCTGATTTCAGTATTCCACCGAGAAGTCGCGGTACACGCCCTGGTAGTCCGCGTAGCGGGCATCCAGGTTGCGCACGTAGGCGCCGGAGGGGCCCTGAGACAGCCAGCGCCTGAGGGCCTCCAGGCGTTCCGTTTCCCCCTCGGCCACTACCTCCACGCTGCCGTCGGGCATGTTGCGCACGTACCCGCGCAGTCCCAGCCGTCGGGCGCGCATCAGCGTGGAGTAGCGAAACCCCACCCCCTGGACCATCCCGCTCACCCGGGCATGCAGCGTCTTTCGCTCGCTCATTGGGCGGTCAGCGTCTCGGCGATCAGCTTCTCCAGATCGGAGTAATCGAACGGTTTGTACAGGACGGGGAAGGTGATGGGGAACTCGGGCTTGAGGAAACCGCTGGTGATGATCACCTTCTTGTCGCCGCAGTGCTTCCTCAGGAAGCGGATCCAGTAGTCTCCCCCCAGGATGTCCATCCGGTAGTCGGAGACGATCAGCTCCACGTCGTGGTCCAGCAGCTGCTTGATGGCGCCCACCCCGTCGGAGGCTACCACCACGTTGTAACCCTTGTTCTTCAGATAGTCCCGCAGGGTGAGCCGGATGGAATCCTCGTCTTCCACGATGAGAATGCAGCGCTGCTCCTCTGCCATGGCTCCGTCCTTTTCTTTCCGGGGCTTTGCTGGTACCCTCACGGTACCGCAAAGAGCGGCCGGCTACGTTTCAGTATAGTGCATTCGCCTGCAAGGTCAATGAGTTTCCACGAGGCGATCAGGGACTACCGCTTCCTCAAGGATCGAGGCTACCCGGACAAGGCGGCGCTGAAGCTGGTGAGCGACCGCTACAGGCTCGGCGGAGTGGAGCGCAACTGCCTGTTTCGCGGCGTTATGGCCGCCGGGGACAGCCGGCGGCGCCTGGCCAAGCTGGTAGGCGCAGCCCGTGTGGAGGGAAGGCCCCTGGGCGTGGACTGGTACAACGTGCTCATCACGGTGGAAAGCTATCTGAAGGGCTTCCCCGTGTTTCTGGCCGACGACGGTCTTCTCCGTGACGCCTCGGCAACCCACGGCAGCTACCGCACCGGAACGGTCACCCGGCAGGCCGAAAACCGCATCTCCGGCATCCTGGCAACGCTGCGGGCCGACCGGGTGGAGGTGTTCCTGGATGCGCCGATCTCCTTCTCCGGCGCGATGGCCGAGCGACTGCGCCGCAGCCTGGCGCGCCATCTGCGCGCTCCCTTCACGGTATCCGTGCATCCCTCGGCGGACTTCCCCTTGAAATCCTTCCCCGGCGTGGTGGCCACCTCCGATTCCACCATCGTGGACCGGCCGGGGGTGGAGGCGGTCTTCGACCTGGCCAGGGAGGTGCTGGAGAGGAGCTACGGAGCCTGCATACCGGCTCTGGAAGAGCTTCAGGTGCGCGGCTGAGAACGGCCGCGATCCGCCGGCGGCTATTCCGCGGCGTTCTCCTCCTCGAGAAGGGCGCGAACCAGGGAAGCGCGGAAGCCTCGGGCTGCAAGCCGGGCGATCAGGGCGGAGGGATCCTCCATCCCCCGGCGCCGCAGCCTGCGCAGAGCCTCCCGGGCGCTCCTTCGCTCCTCCTCCGGACCCAGGCGGGAGCGGACCGCCTGCTCGGCGACGGCGCGGGGCACTCCCCGGCGCCGTAGTCCGGCGATCAGCGGAAACGGGCCCTCCGGGCGGCGGCGCAGACGGCTTTCCACCCACTGGTCCGCAAAGCGCCGGTCGTCCAGCAGCTGCTGTTCCTCCAGCCTGTCCAGGACGCCCTCCACCACTGCGGCGGGGAACCCCCGGCGCAGGAGCTTCACCCCCAGGCCTCGCCTGCTGTGGGCTCTCGCCGCCAGCAGGTCCAGCGCCTTCAGCCGGCAGGCCAGCTCCCGGCCCCCCTCCACCAGGCGCTGGAGGGCCTCCTGGCCCAGCGGCGCGCCTTCCCGCAGGTCCGCGGGGGTGAGCCCTTCCCCGGCCAGCAGCTGGAGGGTGGAAAAAAAGGAGGAACCGTCGGCCAGCTCCACCACCAGGAGCTCGCCTCCGGTTCCCCGCCTGCGCACGCGCCGAACAGCAGTCTCAGCGCTTGGAGAACTGGAATCTTCTGCGGGCACCCCGCCGTCCATACTTCTTGCGCTCCACCATGCGGTCGTCCCGGGTCAGCAGCCCGTTGGCCCGCAGCGGGGACTTGTTCGTCTCGTCGTAAGCCAGAAGCGCCCGGGCGATGCCGTGCTTGATGGCGTCCGACTGCGCGGCCACCCCCCCGCCGCGAACGGTGATGTACAGGCCGATCTTGCCCTGCAGGTCGGTCACGTTCAGAGGCGTCATCAGGTTGTTGACCAGCAGAGAGAAGGGAAAATACTCCTCCAGCTTCTTGCCGTTGACCGTGATCGCTTCGCCCTCGCGCAGGAACACCCGGGCCACCGCGGTCTTCCTGCGGCCGGTTCCGTATGCCAGATTCTTCACCAAGGTTTGAATCCTCCCCCTCTCCTCACAGCTCGAGCTTCTCGGGCTTCTGCGCCGCATGCGGGTGCCGCGGCCCGGCATAGATCTTGGCGTTGGTAAACAGCTTGCGGCCCATCCTGCCCTTCGGCAGCATTCCCTTGATGGCCGCCTCCAGCGGGTAGGTGGGAATGCGCTTGATCTTGGCGGCCAGGGTCTCCGACCTCAGCCCGCCGGGATAGCCGGTGTGGTGGATGTAGCGCTTCTGCTCCAGCTTGCGGCCCGTGATGGCTACCTTGTCGGCGTTGACCACGATCACCATGTCTCCGGTCTCCATGTGGGGCGCGAAGATGGGTTTGTGCTTGCCCCGCAGCAGCGTCACCACGCGCGAGGCCACCCGGCCCAGCACCTGCCCTTCGGCGTCGATGAGCCACCACTTCCGCTCCACCTGCTGCGGCTTCACGAATATCGTTCTCATTCTCTGATCCTTGATTGCCGGCTTGCGGACAACGGAGCGCCATCCTGGCACAGCGGGGGTTTTTTGTCAAGCACGCGGGGTTCGGGCTCCCGCCGTCCCTGGCTCTACTTGTCCTTGCCCGCCTCTTGCTCTTCCGCCTCGGCCTGGCGTTCCTCCTCCTCTTCCTTGCGGCTCTCGATCTTGTCCTTGATGTCCGCCACGCCGACGAAGAAAGAGATCAGGCCGATGAACACCGCCAGAATCGGCACACCACCCTTGAGGAATCGGATCACCTCCGGCCACCAGTGCAGCGCCCAGGGAAAGGGCAGCACCGCGTACACTGCGAACAGGACAAGAAGTACACCGATCAACAGGGCGATCATGAATTCCTCCTACCTGGGTTCCGTAACTCCTTGAAAAGATAACGATTTGTAGGGATCTGTCAACTACGAAAAACCGACGGCGTGCAGCGACTTGCAGGAACGGCCAATATGAATTACCTTATCGCTGTCCAATCCATACTACCAAGGAGTGTTCCATGAAGGTTAGGATTGATCCTGATCTGTGCACCGGGTGTGCGCTGTGCTCCGACAGCGTGCCCGACGTGTTCGAGATGGGCGACGACATCGCCAAGGTGATCAAGGCCGATGTGCCGGCCAACCTGGAGGCGGCTGTCAAGGAGTCGGCCGAGGACTGCCCGGCCGAAGCGATCATCGTCGAATAGCGCCCCACAGACCATATCCTCAATACAGCCCGGACCCGCGGGGCCGGGCTTTTTTTCTGCCCCTCAGCTGCGCAGCTTTGCGTTCAGCGTGTACTCCAGGTCGAACAGCGCGCTGGTGTAGTTGTACTGTTCGGACAGCACGTTGAGACGGGCCTGCAGGAGGGCGTTGAACGCATCGTCCACCGAGATCGCCTCCGACACTCCCGCCTCGTACTGCCTTTCGGTCAGGTCGTAGCTCTTCTGCGCCAGTGTCACGTTCTGCTGGAGAACCGCTATCTTGCGCACCGATTTCTGCAGGTCGAGCACCAGGGAGACGATCTGGTCCTCGGTCTCGCGCAGCGTCTGGGCCAGCTGGAGCCGTGCGGCCGTGATGGAATCCTGCAGGTTTCTGGCCTGCACCCGGGCCTGGGAGGCGGGCAGCCAGCCGTCCAGGGGCACGCTCAGGGTGACTCCGAGGGACCCGCGCAGAGAGTAGGCGCGGGGGTCCGACCAGTCGGCCGCGAAGGGAGCCTCCACCCCGGCGCTGTAGGAGCCGGAGACCGACACGGTAGGGCCGTACTTTTGGGCGTCCAGGAGCTTATTCTGATTCTCCAGCACCTGGACGCTCTTGACCCGGCTCTGGACGCCGAGGCTGCCGCCCAGGTACTGGCTGACCAGCGCCTCGGCGTCCAGGGCCAGAGGGGGCGCCTCGATCTGGCCCTGCAGGCTGATCTGCGCCTGGCGCTCCACGCCCAGTGACTGCTTGAACTGCATCTGCGCCGTCTGGTAGCCCACCTCCGCGTCCTCCAGCTCCGGTCTCAGGTTCTCCAGGCTCACCTGGGCGCTGAGCAGATCCAGCTCGGGGATCAGGCCCTTGCGGTACTTCGCGTCGGCCAGATCGTACCTTTTCTGGGCCGTGGCAATGGTCTCCCGGATCAGCTTGATCTTCTCCTCCATGAGCAGCAGGTTGTAGAAGGACTTGCCCACGTCTCGCTCCAGCTGCTTCCGCGCGGTCTCCAGGGTTATGGCTCCCGCTTCGTACTGCAGCGCCGCATCGCGGATCTGAAACGCCAGCGCCGCGGACAGGGAGAACCCCGCGCTCAGACTCGCCGAAAGGGCCGACGCGCTCTGCGCCACCAGCGAGTCGGAGGCGGCAGGCGAGTAGCTCAGCCCCGCTCGCCCGCTCAGCGAGGGCAGCAGCGAGTTCCAGGCGGTGCTCTGCTGCCTTTTCTTGATGTCCTGCTCGGCCTCGCTCGCCCGGATGGCGAGGTTGTTGCGGGCGGCCATCTCCTGGGCGGCCGCCAGATTCAGCACCAGGGGCTCGGCGGCGGCCCGGAAGGTTCCCGGCGCCAGAAGCAGCGCGGCGAGCCAGATCGTTGGTATCCTCATCCTGCCTCCCTGAGTGATCGCTGCTGTGGGCGAAGCAAGAAGAATGCCACATCTCTGCTGCGGGAGACCGGCGGCCGTTTGAGGGGGCGGATGCGGGAAGGCGGCCGTAGGGCGGAGGGCGCCGCAGGGCGGCAGTTGAGCAGAAATTGCACACCCGGGAGGGGGTGCGCAGATTCTGCACACCCGTGGCGCGTCCACCCGCATTCCTCAAGCCCGGCACAGGGCGGACAGGGCCTCCGCCTTCGCGCCGGCTGTGGCATACACCTTGCACATGATTCCCAGGGATCTGCTCCCCAAGGAGGCTCTGCACACATGACCCGCAACACCAGGAAGCGCCGTTGGGTCCGCTGGTTCGTGCCCGCCGTCGCGGCCGCAGCCGCCGGTGGGGCGTTGTTCTTCGTCCTCGGCTCTGCCAGGCAGCAGGGTGCAACCGCCCCCCGGTTCACCACCTATCGGGTGCAGGCGGTGACCGAGAGCAACACCATCGAGATCTCCGGCAACATCGCACCCGTCGAGGAGGAGGACCTGGGCTTCTCCGCCAGCGGCAAGGTGGCCAGGGTCTACGTGAAGGAAGGGGACCGGGTCAGGGCGGGAACGCTGGTGGCCGAGCTGGACAACAGCGACCAGGTCTACGCCCTGGCGGCCCTGGACGCGGAGATCGAAAAGACCAGGATCGCCGGCTCCAAGCAGGATCTGGCCCTGCTGGAGCTGGAGAGGCAGAGCCAGCTGACGGCGCTGGAGGACAGAAAGCTCTACACCACCATCTCCGGAGTGGTCACCTCGGTGGACATCCGCCGCGGAGAGCTGGTCAAGTCGGTGAACGACATCACCCCGGTCATGCACGTCAGCAACCTCTCGGCCATGAAGGCGGACGTGGAGATCGACGAGATCGACGCCCCTCGCGTTGCGGTGGGCCAGAAGGTCACCTTCTTCTTCGATGCCCTCCCCGACCTCCAGGTCCAGGGAAGGGTCTCTGCGCTGCCCATTCAGGCCAGAGTGACCGGAAGCGGGATCGCCGTGGTGGACGCCGAGGTGATCATCGACGCTCCGCCGCCGGGGCTGGTGGCCGGCTACTCCTTCGCGGCGGAGATCCAGGCCGGAGAGCCGCAGGAGATCCTGGTCCTGGAGGAGCAGGCGGTGCTGGAGCGCGGCGGCGCGAAAATGGTCCTGCGGGCGCCGGCCGAGCCCGGGGGC
Source organism: uncultured Spirochaetaceae bacterium (assembly GCA_964490725.1). Lineage (GTDB taxonomy): Bacteria > Spirochaetota > Spirochaetia > SZUA-6 > DRHE01 > CAZBDU01. The sequence goes on from CAZBDU010000062.1 coordinate 23,041, forward strand.
CGGCCGGTGCCGGCGCCGGTGAAGACGGCCGCCTACGGCGGAGGCAAGGTGAGGATACTGTCCGGGCTGTCGGCGGGGGACCTGGTGGTCGTGGCGAACCCGCAGAGCCAGGCCTCCGGAGGCTCCGGCGGCACCAGCCCGCTGCGCCTGCTGGGCTTCCCCGGCAGGGCTCCCGTTATCCGCCTCAACCCGTCTGCGGGAGGAGCACGCCGGTGAGCCCCGTTCCCGCCGTGGAGGCCGCGGAGGTCCGCCGGGACTACGTGCTTGGGGAGACCGTGGTGCAGGCGCTGCGGGGCGTCAGCCTGGAAGTCCAGGCCGGGGAGTTCCTGTCCATCATGGGCCCCTCGGGCTCGGGCAAGTCGACGCTCATGCATCTGATCGGCTGCCTGGATACGCCCACCGCCGGCAGCGTGTACATCCATGGGGAGGACGTATCCCGGATGGACGAGGGGCAGCTGGCGCGGATCCGCAACCGCAAGATCGGCTTCGTGTTCCAGCAATTCAACCTCCTCGCCCGGATCAGCATTCTGGAAAACGTCATGACCCCGCTGATGTACGCCGGGACCCCGGGAGCAGAACGCCGCAGGCTCGCCACCGAGGCGCTTGCCCGGGTCGGTCTGGCCGACCGGCTGCGCCACAGACCGGCGCAGCTCTCGGGAGGCCAGCGCCAGAGGGTGGCCGTGGCCAGGGCCCTGGTGACCGGGCCGTCGATCATCCTGGCCGACGAGCCCACCGGCGCCCTGGACACCGACACCGGCTGGACCATCCTGGAGCTCTTCCGGGACCTCAACCGGGAGGGCAGGACCATCGTTGTCGTGACCCACGACCCCGAGGTGGGCGCCGCCTGCCGGCGCAGCGTCCGCCTGCGGGACGGTTTGCTGGAGTAGGGAAGATGTTCTTCGAAAACGTGAGGCTTGCGTTCAAGGACTTCGGAGCCAACAAGCTCAGGACCTTTCTCTCGATCCTGGGCATCGTCATCGGCGTGGGCTCGGTGATCGCCATAACCACCCTGGGCCGCAGCGCCACCGCCAGCGTCCAGGCCGAGGTGGCCCGGGCCGGGCTGAACGTGATCGCGGTCTTTCCCGGCCGGGACAGCGCCAGGGAGGTCCGGCGCCTGTTCACCCCGGAGCTTGCCCGCAAGGTTGCGGCCGGGGTGGAGGGGGTCAGGGAAGTGGTGCCCATCAACTCCGGCAGCTACCTCCTGAAGCGCGGCCGGGAGACCACCCAGGCCAATGCCGTGGGGGTGGACGAGACCTTCGCGGACCTCTTCGACTACGCCCCCGCGGAAGGCGGCTTCATCACCGCCGAGCAGAACCAGAGAAGGAACACCGTGATAGTGCTGGGGGCTCAGGTCGCGCAGGAGCTCTTCCCCGGCGGGCAGGCCATGGGCCAGTACGTGCGCCTGTCCCGCAAGGACGTGGCCAGAAGCTTCAAGGTCGTAGGCGTGATGAGGAGCAAGACCGCCACCATGGGGATGGACTTCGACGCGTCGGTCTACGTTCCCTATCAGACCTACACGCGCCGGGTGGAGCCGGCCGAGAACGTACAGCGCTACTTCATCGGCGCGCGCCGCGGCGCCGACGTGCTCCAGGTGGCCGATCGAGTGGACCGATACTTTCTCCAGCTCACGGGCAACGAGGACTCCTACCGGGTGATCTCGCCTGCCACCATGGCGGAGGTGTTCACCGGCGTCACCCGCACGCTCAATCTGTTTCTCACGGGGGTGGCCGCCATCTCCCTTCTGGTGGGGGGGATCGGAATCATGAACATCATGCTGGTCTCCGTGACCGAGCGTACCAGGGAGGTGGGCATCCGCAAGGCCCTGGGGGCCTCTCCGGGGGTGATCCGCGGACAGTTTCTGACCGAGGCCGTGGTGTTGACCCTGGTGGGAGGAGTGATCGGGATCGTGCTGGGCACGGGCCTCAGCTATGCGGGCACCCTGTTTCTGAAGTGGGTGTTCGCTCCCCAGCTGTCCGCCTTCGCCGTGGCCGTGGCGGTGGCCAGTGCCGTGGGGATCTTCTTCGGCCTCTATCCGGCGGTGCGGGCCTCCAGGCTCGACCCGGTGGCGGCCCTGGCCTTCGAATAGCGGCGGGTCGGTAGATGCTGGGACGCCGGGAGGGGTACACTTCAACGGTCATGGTGGCGGAGCGGATTCGCAGGGCCCTCCGGGGCGGCATCCTTTCCTACCTTGCCCCCGCCGCGCTGTTCCTGGCTCTGGGCGTCCCCCTGGTGCTGCTGATCCGGGGGGAGCAGCGCAACAACCGTCTGCTCAGCCAGTACCAGGCGCAGCAGGCCATCGTCGCCGCCGGAGAGGCGATGCGCCGCGGCTCGGACCCTCAGGAAGCAGTCGGCCAGGAGGTACTGGGCTTCGGCTCCTACGACGCGGGGGGAGAGGCGATCCTGCGGTGGGGGTCCGCCCCCGACAGGATCCGGCCCGGCGAGGCCGCCGGGCCGGGCCACGGCTTCACCTTCGACAGGAGGAAGCGCAGCCTGGTGCTGGTCTGGATGCTCCGCATCGAGCCCCGACCCCGGCTGCGTCCCAGAGGGGAGCCGCCCCCCCTCCCGCCGCCGGAGAACCCGGCTGCGCCTCCGGGACAGGTGGTCGCGGCTGGAGCCGGGCAGCCGCCCGCCGGTGTGGCAGGGCAGGCCCTCGAAGCCCAGGCGGCGCGGGCAGGGCGATTCCCGCGCACCTTCTTCGTGGAGATCAGCACCGCCCGCTACTGGCGCAGACAGGACATCCTCACCGCCACCATGGTCGTGCTCATCGGCCTGCTGGCGGCGGCCCTGACCGTCATTCAGGTGAGCTACCGCAGGAGCGCAGAGTACCGCCGCCGGCTCCAGGATCAGGAGCAGCTGGTGCGCCTGGGCGAGGCCGCCCGGACGCTTTCCCACGAGATCAAGAACCCGCTGAGCGCCATCCGCCTGCGCACGGACATCCTGCAGCGCTTCACCTCACCGCAGGGCGCCGAGGACCTGGCGACCATTCAGAGGGAGGTGGACCGGCTGCGGTTGCTCACCGAGAGGATCGGCGACTTCCTGCGCGATTCCCGTGGAAACGAGCAGGTGCTGGACCTCTCCGCGTTCCTGCAGAAGCTGTGCGCGCGGATGAGCGCAGAGGTGCGCTTCGAAGACAGAGCGCAGAGGCCCTGCCCGATCGCCTTCGACCCGGACCGGCTGCACTCGGTGATCGAAAATCTGGTGCAGAACGCCCGGGAGAGCGAATCGCCCCCCGAAGAGGTGGTGCTGCGTCTGGAGACGGCCAGACACAGGGCCATCGTCTCCGTTCTGGACCGCGGCTGCGGGGTCCCCGCGGAGATTCTGGACCGGCTCTTCGATCCATTCTTCACGACCAAGACCCGGGGGTCCGGCATCGGGCTTTCCATGGCGCGCCGCTTCGTGGAGGCGGCGGGCGGAACCCTCACCCTGAGCCGGCGGGAGGGCGGAGGCGCGGAGGCGCGGATCGTCCTCAGGCAGGCGCGGCCATGAAGGTCCTGGTGGTGGACGACGAGCGGGACATCCGGGAGTCGATTCAGCGCTACCTGCAGCTGGAGGGCATGGCGGCGGATTGCGCCGAAAACGGGCTCTCCGCTCAGCGTCGCCTGCGGCAGGAGCTCTACTCCGCGGCCATCGTGGACCTGAAGATGCCCGGCATGGACGGCCTGGAGCTGATCCGGTGGATCCGCGCCGAGGGCCTGCGGGTGCCAGTCATCATGATCTCCGCCTACGGGGAGATCAATGACGCGGTGGAGGCCATGAAGTCCGGTGCCCAGGACTACGTCGTGAAGCCCTTCAATGCCGAGGAGCTGCTGCTCAGGCTCAGGAAGCTCATCGACGAGCAGTCGCTGAAGGACACCGTGGAGCTGGGGAGGCGCTCCGGCTCCACGGACAGCGAGCTGGTGGGACAGAGCGCGCCGATGCTCGCAGTGAGGAAGCGCATCGACCAGATCGCCTCGGTGCCCTCCACGGTGCTGGTGACCGGGGAGAACGGCTCGGGAAAAGAGGTGGTGGCCAGGGCCATCCACGCTCGCTCCGCCGTGGCCTCCGGGCCGTTCGTGGCCGTGAACGTCGGCGGGGTGCCGGAGACGCTGGTGGAGAGCGAGCTGTTCGGGTACGAGAAGGGGGCCTTCACGGGGGCGGCGGGCCGCAAGGTGGGTCTGTTCGAGCTGGCTTCGATGGGGACCCTGTTCCTGGACGAGATCGGGGAGATGGCGCCGGCGCTCCAGGTGAAGCTGCTGCGGGTGCTGCAGGACAAGAAGATACGCAGGCTGGGTGCCACCCAGGACCTCCCCATCGACGCCCGCATCATCGCCGCCACCAACAGGGACCTGGAGCTGCTGGTGAGGGAGGGAAGGTTCCGGGAGGACCTCTACTACCGGCTCAACGTCGCGCGGATCGATGTCCCGCCCCTGCGGGAACGGCCGGAAGACGTGCCCCTGCTGGTGGGCCGCCTCATCGAGAAGCTCAACCGCAAGATGGGCAGGACGGTCGAGGGGATCTCGGCGGAGGCCATGCGCAAGCTCCAAAGCTACCGCTTTCCCGGAAACGTGAGGGAGCTGGAGAACATCATCGAACGGGCCTTCATCTTCTCGGAGTCGGGGATCCTGGAGGAGGGAAGCATCGACATCAAGCTGCAGGACCGCCCGGCTCCGGCCGCTGCCCCCACCATGAAGGGCATCGAGAGGCGTTCCATCATCGAGGCGCTGAGCCGCTGGGAGGGAAACCGCACCCGGGCGGCCAAAGAGCTGGGGATCAGCCGCCGGACGATCATCGCCAAGATCAAGGAGTATCGCCTGGACTCCGAGCTCCCGCCGCGGTCGCCCTCGCGGAGCAGGCCCGGCGGCGAGTAGACCGCTCTTCCCGGTCTGCCGGCGAGCCCCGCCGCAGGGCGGCGCCTCCCGTTCCGTTCCGCCGCGGTGACGCCCACGGGCGCGTCTGATTACATTGGTCGGGATGGGTGACACCGTGAGCGCCGGCAGGAGGGAGCACCGGGTCCTCTCCGTTCGAGACCTTACCCCTTCGGCCTACGTGCTGCGCTTCCAGAGGAAGGGGCTTCAGTTCCGGCCCGGCCAGTACCTCGTCGTAGGCCTTCCGGACAGGATCGACATGCGGGAGTACACGATCTACTCAGCCCCGCAGGAGGACTTCCTGGAGATACTGGTGAAGGAGGTGCCGGGCGGCACGGTGTCCAGGGACCTGCGCCGGTGCAGGCCCGGAGACAGGCTGCAGGTTCAGGGCCCCCTGGGCTTCTTCACGATCGGCAGGGCCTCCCGGGGGGCGCCGTTCCTCTTCGCGGCCACCGGCACGGGGGTTTCGCCCTTCCACTGCTTCATCAGGAGCTACCCGAGCCTCGACTACCAGCTGCTTCACGGGGTTCGCTACTCGAGGGAGCTCTACGAGCGCGACACCTTCGATCCGCGGCGTTTCACCGGCTGCGTGACCCGTGGGCAGGGCGGGGACTACCGCGGGCGGGTCACCCATCTGCTCCGGGAGAACCCCGTGCACCCGCAAACGCTCTGCTACCTTTGCGGCAGCTGCGACATGATCTACGAGGCATTCGATATCCTCCGCGCCCAGGGTGTCCCCCGGGAGCACCTCTTCGCGGAGGTCTACTTCTGAGGGGACTGGCCGGAGCCGATCCAGCCGGATTCACCGCTGGCGTAGCGCTCCTTCTTCCAGATAGGGACCCTCGCCTTCAGCTCGTCGATGATGAAGCGGCAGGCCGCGAAGGCCGCGCCGCGGTGGGCGGCGGTCACGCCCACCCAGACGGCGGCCTCGCCCACCGTGAGGTGCCCCACCCCGTGGACGCACCGGGCGGAGAGAACGGGAAAACGGCGCCGCGCTTCCTCCACGATCCTCAGCCCTTCCTTCTCTGCCAGCGGCCGGTAGGCCTGGTACTCCAGGGACGTCACCGTCCGGCCCTCGTTCTCACCACGAACCCAACCCGCGAAGACCACCAGAGCCCCGGCACGCGGGTCGGCCAGCAGGGACCCCTCCCGCTGGGGATCCAGGGGTCGATCCTCCAGCCGGAATGCAACCCGCCGCTCCGGCCTGCACGATTCGACTGCCCGGCCAACCGGCCTGTCCCGCACCTCACCCTCCGGCGAAGGGCGCGAGGAAGACCAGGCGGTCCCCCGATTGCAGCTTCGTGTCCCACGAGGCGAACTCCCGTTGACCGCCACCCGGATGCCCCCGGGCGGACAGGGGAAGGAATGCCTGGCGGCGAGCTCGCCGTAGAGCTCCTCGGCGGTGGCGGCAGTGGTCTCCAGGGTCTCTTTCTCACAGCCGCGCAGGTCCCTGAACGCGGCGAAATACTGAAGGTGTACTGTCCTGGCTTCGCTTTTTATCGCGATCCCCCCGTGTGGGTCATCCCCCGATGTGGTACATCTCCACCTTCTTCGTTGAGCCTGCTTTCCCGCGCATCCGCTGCCGCTCCTCGGAGTATCGGTCCGAGCGGCCCCGCCAGATGCCGCGCATAAGCTCCAGAAGCTCCCGATCACTCGCCCCTGCGCGCAGCGGTCCCCTGAGGTCCGTCCCCCGGGCGGCAAAGAGGCAGGTGTAGAGGGTCCCGTCCGCCGCCAGACGCACCCGGCTGCAATCGCGGCAGAACGGCTGGCTCACCGAGGAGATGAAGCCCACCTCGCCGCCGCCGTCCAGAAGCCGATAGCGGCGGGCCACCTCGCCGCGGTAGCTCGCCTCCAGGGCCTCCAGGGGAAACACCGCAGCGATCCGTTCCAGCAGCTCCCGCGAGGGCACCACCTGGGAGCGATCCCAGCGATTGTGCGTGCCCGCGTCCATGAACTCGATGAAGCGCACGATGCAGGAGGTTCCGCGAAAACGGCGGACGAAATCCACGACCTCGTGGTCGTTCACTCCTCTCATCACGACCATGTTGATCTTGACAGGAGCCAGACCGGCCCGCAGCGCCGCCTCGATCGCCCGAAGCACGCGCTCCACACGGTATCCCCGGCCGTTGATCCTGGCGAAGGTCTGTGGCGAGAGGGAATCCAGGCTCAGCGACACCCGGTGAAGGCCGGCTTCCTTCAGCCGCTGCGCCATTCCCGCCAGCCGGGTTCCGTTGGTGATGAGGGCAAGGTCCTCGATCTCGGGGATGCCCGCCAGGTCGCGGATCAGCTCGGGGAGCCACTCCCGCAAAAGCGGCTCCCCGCCAGTGATCTTGACCTTCCTCACGCCGAGAGCCGCAAACAGCCTCGCGATCCGCCCGATCTCCTCCAGCGTGAGCAGCTCCTCCCTGCGCAGAAAGGCGTAGCTCTCGCCGTAGATCTCCGCGGGCATGCAGTAGGTGCAGCGGAAGTTGCACCTGTCGATCACGGATATCCTCAGGTCCCGGAGCGGCCTGTCAAGAGCGTCCCTGATGAGGCTGCCTGTCCCCTCCGTCATGTCACCTGTCCGCATCCAGCCGGGGGCCCCTCCGGCGGTGCTCCGGCCGGCGGTGCTCCTTGTATCTTAGTAAACTGATCGCCTTTGATACCGTACCGCCGCTGCCCTCGAGGAGTCAAGCAGCCCCGCCCGGGACAGTCCAGGCGCCGGGCCGTCCGGTGCTCCAGCTCCAGCCCCTCTGTCTTGACAAGCCCGCGGCTTTGCCCGCTAGGTTAGAGCCAGGGGCCCATAGCTCAGTCGGTTAGAGCGGCGGACTCATAATCCGTTGGTCCGGGGTTCAAGTCCCTGTGGGCCCAAACTTTCGAACGAGAGCTCGTCGGCAGGTCAGCGAGCTGCCAGCGTTCCGATCACGGGGACGCGTTGCAGCAACTCCTCGCCGTGGGAGAGCGGCAAGGGGGAGCCGCCGGCCGGTGCACAGCGGCCCCCCCCTTCTGCCGCAGGTCGCGCCTATTTCAGGAACTTCGACACGAAGGGGGAGGTGTCGCCCCTCCGAAGGTAGTGTCCCGAGGGTCCTTCTCCCAGGAACTCCGAGAACCACGACTCGTGCTCCACCTCCTCGTTCAGGATCGCCAGAGACAGGTCGTAGGTGCGGTGATCCTTCCCGGCGGTCATGTTGCAGATTTGGGTGTACCCGCGCACCGCGCAGCGCTCCGCCTCCACCAGGACCTTCAACAGCTCCTGAACGTTCCCGGGATCCTTGGGCAACGAGGCGGGGGGGCAGGCCGCCACGTCGTGAAACTCCTTCATGTCGTCAGGTAGCTTTCCGCCCAGCTCGTAGATGCGGGGGACCAGGGCCTCGAAGTGGTTACGGTCCTCGATGCGCGCCGTCTCGGCGATCTCCTTGATTCCTTCCCCCGCCAGCCCGATCAGGTTGACCCGAAGTATGGTGTAGTAGTAGAAGGTCGTCAGCTCTGCGGAAGCGTTCTTCACCAGAAGCTCGACGAGCTGATCCAGATTGACTCCCGCACGTTCCACCATCTCTCGTGCGACTCGTGCCATGGCTATGGCCTCCTCAAGTAACCAAAGATAGGTCAGCGTGATGACATCACGTCTGCTGCCAAGAAACAATAATCGGAGCGATTCTCAGCATTAGCGGAAAAAAAACGCCCCCTCTCCTACCCCTTTCGCTCCTTCCTGCAACGTTCGCAGATTCCGTAGAACTCGATCCGGTGCCGGTGCACCTCGAAAGGGGTGCTCTTGCGAACCCGTTCGTCCAGCCCGGCGTCGACGGGCAGATCCAGATCGATGATGGAATCGCACCTCTCGCAGATGAAGTGGTAGTGGGGTCTGGTGTTGGCGTCGAAGCGATCGAAGGTACTTCCGAAATCGATCCGCCCGAGCAACCCCTGTTCCGCCAGTACGTTCAGATTCCGATATACCGTCCCCATGCTGAGGTTGGGAAACTCCTCCTTGAGCCTGTTGTAGATCCAGTCGGCGGTTGGATGCCTTCCGGTGCTCTGCAGCAGCTGGAGAATCCGGTCCCGCTGCCTGCTGCGCTTGTGCTTGCCGTGGTTGATGGAACGCCTCTCTCGCTCAATACTCGGAACGATTATCAATTTGCTCCGCTGGGCGACGCTTGTCAAGTGCCCGCCGAGAGGATCTCGGGCAGATGTCCCCGCGCAGGCCTTGCGGCCCTCGCTCCCGACAGGAGGTCGGGAGCGCCGCGCCGGCCAGGGACGGCCAGGGCGCGGCCTAGCGCTCGGGCAGGTGTCCCCGCCGGGGGGGACCTCCGGCCCTCGCTAGCGCTCCGGCAGGTGCAGGATCTCCCGGGGCTTGCTGCCCTGCGCGGGGCCGACGATGCCCCGCATCTCCATCTCCTCCACCAGCCGCGCCGCCCGGTTGTAGCCGATCTTCAGCCGCCTCTGCAGGTAGGAAGCGGAGGCCTTGCCGGAGGCCACCACGATCTCCAGCGCCTTGTCCATGAGGGGATCGTCGGAGCCCAGCCCTCCGAACTCCTCTTCTTCCTCGTCGTAGAAGATCTCCTCATCCAGATACTCGGGCTCGCCGAGGGTGCGGGCATGCCCGGTGATGGCCTCCACCTCCTCCTCGGACAGAAACGCCCCCTGAATGCGCACCGGCACCGGGTCCCAGGCCGGCGCAAAGAGCATGTCCCCCTGGCCCAGGAGCTTCTCCGCTCCCACGGTGTCGATGATGATCCGCGAGTCGAATTTGCTGGCCACCATGAACGCCACCCGTGAGGGGATGTTGGCCTTGATCAGGCCCGTGATCACCTCGATGGAGGGCCGCTGCGTGGCCAGCACCAGGTGCAGCCCCACCGCCCGCGCCATGGCGGCCAGCCTGGCGATGATGGCCTCCATCTCCTTGCCGGTGGTGGCGATCAGGTCCGCAAACTCGTCGATGACGATCACCCAGTAGGGAAGCCGCTCGGCCACCAGGCGCTGTTTGCGCACCTTGCGATTGTAGGATCGGATGTCCCGCACCCCCATCCTGTCCAGCATCGCATAGCGGCGCTCCATCTCGGTGAGACAGTACTGCAGGACCTGGAAGATGCGCTTGGCCTCGGTGACCACGGGGGTGAGCAGATGAGGGATGTCGTTGTAGGCCTTCAACTCCACGATCTTGGGGTCGATGAGGATGAAGCGCACCTCCTGCGGCGACTTGCGGTAGAGCATCGAGCAGATGATGGAGTTCACGCATACGGACTTGCCGCTGCCGGTGGCTCCGGCGATCAGCAGGTGCGGAGTCTGGGTCAGGTCCACGATCTGTGCATCCCCGGCGATGTCTTTGCCCAGGGCGATGGGAATCTCGAAGTGGCTCTTCTGGAACTCTTCCAGAGTCACCATCTCCTTGAAGGAGACGATGGCCCGCTTGCGGTTCGGAACCTCGATGCCCACCGCGTGCTTTCCCGGAATGGGGGCCACGATGCGCACCCGGGAAGCCGCCAGGCGCAGGGCGATGTTGTCCGACAGCGCGACGATGCGGGAGATCTTCACCCCCGGCGACGGCAGCACCTCGAACATGGTGATCACCGGCCCCTTGCGGATTCCCGTCACCTCCGCGCTGATCTTGAACTCCTCCAGAGTGGACATCAGCACTTCGGCAGCCCGCCGCGTGTCCTCGTCGATCTGCCAGTACTCTCCGTCGGCGTAGTCCTTGAGCAGCCCCGCCACCGGCAGCCCGTAGTCGCCCGCCCCCGCGGAGGCAGCTCCGGGAGCGGCTTCCTTCCCGGTGGGCGACGGGCCCGCCGCGGGGGTCTCTCC
>CAZBDU010000063.1:0-24890 GCA_964490725.1 uncultured Spirochaetaceae bacterium
GTCCGCGGTCACGTCTCCGGCCCACAATGCAGTCCGGCCAAATTTAGAATTGCTGGCGCGGAGCGCGGGGAGCTCAGGTGGCCGGACCCTGTCCGACGCGCCCCTGGAACTCCGGGAAATGGTACTCGATGCGGCCGTCGTCGTTCACCTGCATGGAGGCGTACCCCTTCTGCGCCATCTCCTCCAGGATCTTCTCGGCCTCGCCGATAGACAGCTCGGTCTTGAGCGCCACCAGCGCCGGCGTCACCCGCCCCTGCTCGTCCCTGGCAGCCTGCAGCACCTGCTTCTCCGCCGAGGGCAGGCGCCGCTGCTCCCCGGCCGGCCCGCCCACCCGCCCCGCCGCTCGTTCGGCGCGCAGGCGCCGGAACCCCTCCAGGGCGGGCAGCACCCCGGCAAACACCATGGGAAACACGAACGGCCAGATACCCGTGACCGCCCAGGCGATGCCGAAGGCCAATGCGAACACCAGGCCGGTGGTGATGGACGCCTCGGCGGAATGCCTCTGCCCGTGATGGTGGTCCCGATGGTGCGCTCGGTGCTCCCCGTGCATCATCTGTAATGGTACTCAGTTGCGGCCATCGCGTCAATTTGCTGCGCCCGGGGCAGCGCCGGCGCGCCTTCTTGACAGCGCCGCGGCAGCGGCTATGCTACGGTGAACGGAGGAGAACATGACCAGTCGCCAGCGCATCCTGGCCGCGTGGAGCGGAAAGCCCGCGGATCGGGTCCCCCTGACCTTCTGGTGCTTCGGCAACTCTGTCCCCCCCACCCTGCGCTGGCAGCGCCACGGGCGGGAGGTGGCCCACTGGTACTCGCTGCGCCTGGAGCACATCCACACTCTGCCGCAGCGGTGGGATCTGGAGGACGAGGCGAACCGGGTGCGGGGATGGCAGTCCCTGGAGGTGGACGACCTGCTGGAGGTGTCGATTCCCTGGAGCACCCACCCGGAGGTGAGCTGGGAGGACACCGAGCTGGCCCCCGGCGGCGGCGAGAGTTACCCCGTACTGGTGCGGGAGTACAGCACCCCCGCCGGCCCCTTGCGTCACGCAGTCCGGCGCACCGGGGAGCAGCAGGGGGAAGGCTGGGTGGTCCAGCCGGACCACGTGCCGCTGTTCGAAGACTTCACCATCCCCCGGGCGGTGGAGCACGCGGTGAGCTCGGCGGAGGACGTGCAGCGCGTTCCCTACCTTTACGCCGCCCCGGACGAGGAGGCGCGGCAGTGGTTCGCCCGCCGGATGGCGGCGGTGGGGCCCCTGGCCGGAGAGCTGGCCGTACCCGTTCAGGCGTGGTCGGCGTTCGGCATGGACGCCGTGGTCTGGCTGGCCGGAACGCAGAGCGCCATCCTGATGGCCATGGACCAGCCGCAGGCCTTCGGCAGGCTGGCGGAGGCGGTCGCGGCCACGGACGTGGCTCGCACCGAGCTGGCAGCCTCCCACCCGGGGGTGGACATGATCGTGATGCGGGGCTGGTACTCCTCCACGGACTTCTGGTCCCCGGAGCTGTTCGACCGTTTCGTCGCTCCCCACCTGCGCGCCGTGGCGGAGACGGCGCACCGGGGCGGCAAGAAGTTTGCCTACGCCATGACCACGGGAGTGGAGCTCCTGGGAGAGCGCCTGGCGGAGGCCGGTGTGGATGTCCTGTACTTCGTCGATCCGCTGCTGGATGAGGTTTCGCTGGAGCACCTGCGGGATCTGCTCTCCGAGCGCATGACGTTGGTGGGGGGCACGAACGCCATCACCCTCGGCTCCGGCGACTCCAGCCGCATCGAGGCGGAGGCCCGCCATGCCCTGCAGGTGCTGGGCCCCACGGGCCGCTTCATCCTCCATCCCGTGGACGCCATCTTCCCGGACACCCCCTGGGAGGGGGTGGAGGCGCTGATAGCCGCCTGGAAGAGGTGGCGCTGAAGCTCGGAGCGCGCAACCGGCCGGCCTTCGGGCCCGCCCGGCCCGCCGGCGCGCCGCCCCCGCGGCCGCAGGCTACTTCTTGTGGAACCCGGCCATCTCCTTGATCTCCGGCGCCTGTCCCGTGTCCTCGGTGATGCCGCGGTGCACGATGGCCGCCACCCCCGTCGACAGCCCGAAGAGGTTGATGAACCCCGTAGCATCCGCATGGTCGTAGGAGCTGGCCCCGAAGGAGGCCAGGTCCTGGAGGTACAGCGAGTAGGGGGACTTGCGGCCGCCCACGATGACGTTTCCCTTGTAGAGCACCAGCCGCACCTCCCCGGTGGTGTACTCCGAGATCTTGGCCATGAACGCCTCCAGCGCCTCCCGCACGGTGGTGAACCACTTGCCGGAGTAGACCAGCTCGGAGTAGCGCATGGCAACCTGCCGCTTGTAGTGCAGGGCGTCGGCGTCCAGGGTGATCATCTCCAGCTCGCGGTGGGCGGTGACCAGGATCGTGCCCCCGGGGGTCTCGTACACCCCCCGGCTCTTCATCCCCACCTGGCGCGTCTCCACCATGTCCACCCTGCCGATGCCGTTCTCCGCGCCGATGCGGTTCAGGGTCTGGAGCAGCTCCACCGGCCCCAACCGCTTGCCGTCCACGGACACCGGAAAGCCCTTCTCGAAGCCCACCGTGACCTCGGTTTCCCGGTCCGGGGCTTGCCGGGCGCTGCGGGTGAGCTGGAACATCTCCTCCTTGGGGCGGTTCCACGGATCCTCCAGGTCCCCGCCCTCGTGGCTGAGGTGCCAGAGGTTCCCGTCCCGGGAGTAGATGCTCTTCTTGGTGATCTTGCCCAGATCGATGTTGTGCGCCCGGGCGTAGTCGATGGCCTCTTCCCGGCTGCGGATGTTCCACAGCCGCCAGGGAGCGATCACCTTCAGGTGCGGTGCCAGCGCCTTGTAGGTGAGCTCGAAGCGGACCTGGTCGTTGCCTTTGCCGGTGCACCCGTGAGCCACCGCGTCGGCCCCTTCCTTCAGCGCCACCGCCACCTGGTGCCTGGCCTGCAGCGGCCGGGCGATGGAGGTGCCCAGGAGGTACTTGTCTTCGTAGATGGCCCCGGCGCGGATCACCGGGAACAGGTAGTCCCGGACGAACTCCTCCCGCACGTCCAGCACGTGCAGCCGGGAGGCGCCTGAGGCCAGGGCCTTCTTCTCCAGGCCGGTGAGGTCGTCCTCCTGCCCGACGTTGGTGCACATGGCCACCACCTCGGCCCCGGGATAGTGCTCCTTCAGCCAGGGAATGATGATCGAGGTATCCAGGCCCCCCGAATAGGCAAGTACGATCTTCTTGATGTCACCGCTCTGATCCATAGCGTCCTCCAGTATCCTCCATAGAAAGAAGAGAGAAGAAAAGGGCTGCGCGGCTTCACGGCCCAGGGCTACCCCTCGGCGGCCAGGCGCCGGAAGGTGTTGCCCACCAGCGTCAACCCCTGGAGCAGCTCCTCCCGGCTGATCACCAGGGGAGGGGCGATGCGCAGCACGTTCTCCCCCGAGCGCAGCACCAGCACTCCTCCGTGGCGCAGCTCCGTCAACAGCCCACCCATGAACTCCGGCCCCCGCCGTCCGGGGGGGAGCCCCTCCTCCAGCACCTCCACGCCGGCGAGCATCCCCAGCCCCTTCACCTGGCCCAGGAAGGGGTACTGCCCCGCGAGCTCCCGCAGCCCCTGCTGCAGCACCTCCCCCTTGCTGCGCACCGCCGCCTGGAAGGAGGGCTCGGCCAGGATGTCCCACACCCGGGAGGCCACCGCGGTGGTCACCGGTCCGCCGCCGAAGGTGGACCCGTGCTCCCCCGGGTGGACCAGCGCGTTCACCTTTCCCGGGATCAGCACGGCCGACAGGGGCAGCCCCGCGGCCAGGGGTTTTGCCAGCGTGACGATATCCGGCTCCAGGCCGACCGCGGCGGAAGCGAACAGCGTACCGGTGCGCGACAGGCCGGTCTGTACCTCGTCGGCGATCAGGATCACGTCGTGCTGCCGGCAGGAGCGGTTGAGGGCCGCGGCGAAATCACCGCTCATGCGCGCGAGGCCTCCTTCGCCCTGCACCACCTCCACGATCACCCCGGCGAAGGTGCCGTCCAGGACGCGCTCCAGGGCGGCTGGATCGTTGTACGGAGCCACCTCCACCCCGGGCAGGAGCGGCTCGAAGGGCCGCTGGTACTTCGGCGTCGGAGTCAGGGACAGCACGCCCATGGTGCGGCCGTGGAAGCCTCCGGAGAAGCACAGCAGCCTGTGGTGCCCTTCCCCGCGGGTGCGGTGCGCGTACAGCCTGGCGTACTTGAGCGCCGTCTCGTTGGCCTCCGAGCCGCTGGAGAGGAACTGCACGGCCTGAAAGGGACCGGAGGCCACCATCTTGGCGGACAGCTCCAGCACCGGCTCGGTCATGTAGAGGTTGGAGATGTGCACCAGTCGCTTCATCTGTTCGTAGGCCACCCTGGCCAGGTCCTCTCTGCCATAGCCCAGCGCGTTCACCGCGATGCCGCCGGTGAAATCCAGGTAGCGGTTGCCGCTGCGGTCTTCCAGCCACACTCCCTCCCCGCGGGAGACCACCAGGAGCTCCCGGGCAAAGCAGTTCGCCAGCGGATGTCCGCTTACCACAGCTTCGTCAGACACGTTGCCCTCCTTCCGCGGCCGCGCGCCACTCGCCCCGGCCGCCGATGCGCGTGCCGGAGCGGCCCTCCAGCAGCCTGGCCAGGTCGCCGGCCTGCAGGTACTGGCCGATCACCACGGTCCGCACGCCCCGCTCCATCGCCTCCCGCGCGGCGACGGCCTTGGGGATCATCCCGCCGGTGATGGTCCCGGAGTCGATCTCCTGCTGCACCGCTTCGGGAGCAAGCCGCGGCAGGACGCGCCCGTCCTTCAGAATCCCGGGGATGTCGGAGAGGAACAGCAGGGTGGAACCCGTCAGGGCCCCGGCCAGCTCGAAGGCGGCGGTATCCGCGTTGACGTTCAACCCTCCCCCTTCCCGGTCCGCGCTGGCAGGCGATACCACTGGCAGGTAGCCTCCCGCCAGCAGCAGGCGCAGCACCCGGGGGTCCACCGCGTCGATGCGCCCGGTGCGGGTCTCCCGCTCCCCCACCGCAGCGATGGCGCTGCCGGTGAACAGCCCTCCATCTGCGCCGCTCAACCCCACCGCCGGCAGGCCCATTGCGCCAAGAAAGCGCACCAGGCGCTTGTTGACCAGGCCCGACAGCACCATCTCGACGACGTCCATCTCCTCCTGGGAGGTGATCCGCAGCCCCTGGCGGAACACCGGCTCCGCTCCGAGCCGGCGGCTGATCCGGGTAAGCTCCGCCCCGCCGCCGTGCAGCAGCACCACCGGACGGCCCGCCCGGCGGACCTCCTGGGCCAGCGCCCGGACCAGCTCCTGCTGCTCCGCCATCCTGCCGCCGATCTTGACGATCACCGGCGGCTCCCCCCCGGCCGCCTCCGCCGCCGCGGTGCCCGCGTTGCCCGGCTTCACTGCGCGGCCCTCTTCACACCTCGGCCGCCAGGGACAGACCCTGGGTCTCCGGCAGGCCGAAGCGCACGTTCATGTTCTGCACGGCCTGCCCCGAGGCCCCCTTGACCAGGTTGTCGATAGCCGAGAAGAGCATCAGGGTATCCCCCTCCACGCGCCAGCCGATGTCGCAGCGGTTGCTGCCCCGTACGTCGGCAGTCTGGGGGATCCTCTCCCCGGTGAGCACCACGAACGGCGAGTCTCCATAGGCGCCCGCCAGCCTCTTTCCCACCTCCGCGGCGGTGAGACCCCGCGCCAGCGGCGCCACCGTGGTGGCCGCCAGCCCCCGCCGCAGGGGCGCCAGGTGCGGCGTGAACAGGACCCTGGCCTCGCGGGAGACCGCCTGCAGCTCCGCCTCGATCTCGTGCATGTGGCGGTGGCTGCGCCCCGGGGCGTAGGCCCCGGCGTTCTCGCTGCGCTCGCAGAACAGGTACTCCGCCTTCGCCTTGCGCCCGGCCCCGGAGATTCCCGAGATGGCGTTCACCACGATCGTCCCGCCCACTACGCCGGCGCTCACCAGGGGCAGCAACGGCAGCAGCGCCGCGGTGGGATAGCAGCCCGGGTTGGCGATCACATCGGCCCCCGAAAGCCGCCGCCGGTACCACTCCACCAGCCCGTACACCGCCCCGGGCAGCAGGTCCGCCCGGTAGGGCGCTGCCCCGTAGGCGCGCTGGAAGGCCTCGGGGCTGCGAAAGCGGAAATCCGCCGAAAGATCGATCACAACGGAGCCGCCGAAGAAAGGCTCGCACAGCCGCGCCGACTCCAGGTGCGGCAGCGCCGCGAACACCACGTCGGGCTTCCGCCCCGCCGCCTCCTCTATCGTGGCCATCGTGCCTCCGTCGGCCAGGATCTCCCCGGGACCGCACCACCCGGGATCGACCTCGGAGAAGCGCCGGCCGGCCTGGGATGATGAGACCGCCAGGACCTCCCGAACGGCCGGATGGGAGGCCACAAGGCGGACCAGCAGCTGTCCCGTGTATCCTGTGGCGCCCAGCACCGCAACGCGCATCAGCGTCCCTCCTCCAGGCCCGGGATGCGGGCCTGCAATCCTTCGAGCAGGAGGCCACGGCTCACCCCGTCCCTGGGGATGACCAGAATGGTGTCGTCTCCGGCGATCGTACCCAACACCTCCTCGACGTTAAGGTTGTCGATGGCGTAGGCCACCGTGTTGGCGTGCCCGGGCAGCGTCTTGATGACCGCCTGGTTGCCGGAGAACTCCAAGGAAATGAAACCCCTGCGGAAATCCTCCACCAGGCTCCGGTCCGAGCCGACCTTGTTGGCGGCGTCGGAGAAGGTGTACACGTAGCCTCCCCGCCCGTCGGGGATCTTCCCCACCTTGAGGTACTTCAGGTCCCGGGAGAGAGTGGCCTGGGTGATCACGAATCCTTCCCCTTCCAGCAGGCTGAGGAGCATCTCCTGGCTGTCCACCTTTCTGGTCTGGATGATCTGGCGCAGGCGCGCCAGCCGAGCCGCCCGCTCCACGGTTCTCTCCTGCATGTTTATCGAACTCCAGCCGCATATACTTACACAAAACGCTCCGCGTGGCAAGAGCGTCGAGTCGGGGTGGATTCCTGGCCTGGGGCCTTGGGGTCGCGGCCGCGAATTGACGCACCCCGCCGCTGCCCATAGAATGCCTCAAGGCAGGCCATGCAGATCGAAAGCCGGCTTCTCCGCAGCCTGGGATTCCCGGAGCTCAACTTCCACACACCCTTCAACCACTTCGACTTCACGCGTCCCGGGCGGCGCATCCTGGTGATCGGGCCCATGGGCAGCGGCAAGACGGAGTACTCTGCGCGGGTGTGGCGGGACTCCCTGGTGGCGCGGCGCAAGTCAGCCGCCGCCGAGGAGCTCACCTCAACCGCCGGGGCAGACCGGCGCCGGGTGTTCTTCATCCGCACGGCACTGGACCGGGGGCGCTTTCCGGGCTATCCGGCCGACGCGCTTCCCTACCGGGGCGGGTACGAGCGCTGCGGTGGCAGTATCGCCGAGATCGCCGATTCCTTCGATCTGGAGCGGGTGATGAAGGCCAACCCCGGGGTGGGCACGTGGATCATCGACGAGGCCTCCTTCTACGAGGAACGGCTGGCCTACGTCGTGGAAAACGACTCCCTGAGACGGGGCACCGTGTTCATCTTCCCCACGCTGGTGCTGAACTTCCGGCGGGAGATCTTCAACTCCACCACGCGGCTTCTCCTGGAGACCGCCACGGACATCTTTCCGCTCACCGCCTACTGCGAGCACCCCGACTGCCTGGAGGACTCCCTCAACACCTACCGCTACTACACCCGGGAAGGCCGGGAGTGCCCCGCCCTCTACTTCGATCCACTGATCATCATCGGGGGGGATCAACAGAAGACCGATCCCCGTGAGCCCAACTACTGCACCCGCTGCGACCGGCATCACCACCTGCCAGGCAAACAGTACACCTACCTGATCCTGAAGCCCCTCGGGGAGAAGGCCGCCGCCGGGGAGCTCGCACCGCTGAAAGAGGAGCTGCGGCGCCTTCGCTTCGCTCCCGAAGAGAGCCTGCTGTGCCGGCATTTCCGCGAGCGATACCTGGAGGCGGCGCAGCCCCGGCCCATCATGATGAACGCCCTCCAGGTCCCCTGCGTCGCCGAGAAGGCGCTGATCTTCCTCCACACCGAGCAGAACCTGCTGGGACGGCACCAGCTCCAGGATCTGGCCTCCGAGCTGGAGCTGGACCGGGACTACCTGGCCCGGCGCCTTCACGACAACGGGCGGACGCTGTGAAGGGCCGCGCAGGAGCCGGCTCCGGGGCGGCCCGCCGCACCGTGCCGGGGTGCCTTTCTGCCCTCGCAGCCGCCTTCCTGCTCCTTCTGGCCGCCTGCACCGGCAAACCGCCGGAGATCCGCAGGGTCTTCACCCAGGTGAACGTGGTGGAGGACCGGGAGCAGGACATCACCTACGAAAGCCTCAGCTTCTTCCTCCAGCCCTACGACCCGGACGGATTCGAGGACCTGGACGAGCTGTACCTGATCAACGACGACAGGGAGCTGTTCTGGAAGCTCGACAGCGAGAGCTGGCAGGAGAGCGGCAGCGGGGAGGAGCGCTGGATCGGCAGCAACGGCATCTCCATGCCCGACGGCAGGGCGCTGCCGTCGGGGGGGTACCGGGTGGTGCTCCTGGACGTAGGCGGCGACACCGTGGAGGACACCGTCTACCTGAAGCCGCCCTCCCTGGACAGCGCGCGCCGGCTGCTGCCCCGGGCCGAGCTCCAGGAGGGGCGCATCCGCCTGCGGGGAAGCGGCCCCTTCACTCTGTGGCTGTACGACAGGGCAGGCCGCTACCTCAGCGCCTACCAGGCGCCCGCCGCCGAGATCACGGTGGACCAGCTCGCCGCCGCCCAGCCCCGGGTGCGCGAGGGGTTCAGCTTCCGGGTATACACCTACCACCCCGACCGCGGGGTGGGGGCCGTGGCCGGGCCCTACTCTTGGACCCCTTGAGGCCTGGGTCCCTCGCAGCGCCTCCCGCGTGCCCCGGAGCAGGCCCCGCCGCTCCCGTTAGGCTCCGGCGGCCAGGCGGCCCACTGTGGGGACGGCTTCTTCCGCCTCTTTCGACCACATGGCGGCGTTGAGACGGAGAAAGTTGCCGTAATTCCGCCGCGCAGAGAACAGAGGGCCTGGCACAAAGGAGATCCCCCGCTTGCGCGCTCTGCGGTACAGCTTCAGGGAATCTGCCGGCATTGGCAGCTCCACCCAAAGCGAGAAGCCACCCTGCGGATGGGTGACCCTCGTCCCTCCCCATCTTACCTCCCCCGCTCCCCCCCTACCCGTTACTGAGGGGGTATGCCTAGGGCGCGCTAGTGTCCGTCCCCGAAATGCGCTGGCATAAACGGCTGAGCTTCTCCAAGATGGAGTCGGCGGTCGCATGCCACATGAACGGCGTGGCGTCCTTGTTGTAGGCCGTGACGAACCGATCGATCTTCTGGACGAGTTCCTTCACGCTGCCGAAGGAACCTCGACGAATCGCCCGCTGCGTGATAAGCCCAAACCACCGCTCCACCTGATTCAGCCATGAGGCGTAGGTCGGGGTGAAGTGAAAGTGAAACCGCGGATGCGAGGCCATCCACCCTTTGACCTTGGCATGCTTGTGGGTGGAGTAGTTGTCCAACACCACGTGCACCTCCAGCTCCTCGGGGACGTTCTTGTCGATCCGACGCAGGAACCCCAGAAACTCCTGGTGTCGATGACGGGGACGGTTCTGCGTCACTACCTGTCCGTTGGCGATATCCAGCGCGGCGAACAGCCTCGTTGTCCCGTGGCGCACATAGTCGTGCGTCACCCCTTCGACGTACCCCAGTCCCATGGACAGCATCGGCTGGCTGCGCTCCAGGGCCTGGCACTGACTTTTCCGATCCACGCACAAGACCACGGCGTTTTCCGGTGGATTTAGGCACAATCCCACGATATCCCGCAGCTTCTCGATGAAAAACGGGTCCGTTGAGGCCAACAGAACGATCTGGGCTCTGACCACCAGGGCATGGGGCAGAGCCCGGGAACGACTGTAGGCTTCCAGCTGGGCCCGCTGCTGTTGATCCAGCACCACGGTCTTCTCAGGACTGACCTCTCGCATTAGCTTCCTCCCGCAGCCATTATAGTGGCTAGGAGGGACTTGATTCTGCTAGACATACGTGCAGTCATTTCTGGGACACGAACTTCCGGGACACCACACTAGAGACGGCCCTTTATATGGCGGCGGTGCCCCCCTACCCCTCCCCCACAATATGGGGTAGGTAATACTTGACGGTTTGTACATAGCGGTGTACACTTTGATGTACGTACGAAGGTGTACAGGAGGCAAAGGCATAACTGTACAATAGGAGGGTCCCCCCCGTGTCAACATGGGGGCGTGGTTGTACAGGAGGTGTTCCGTGGTCAGGGATATGACGATTAGTGATGCGCGAAAGCAGCTCACTTCGCTGGACCTGAACCGGGAGGAAACTGTTGCTGTTACTAGCCGGGGAAGACGAGTGTACGCGCTCATGCCCTGGGATCTCTACGAGAGCCTTTCTGAGACTCTCGACATTCTCGGCGATCCCGAACTCTTTAGACAGCTACAGAAGAGCATGCTTGAGGCTGACCGGGGCGAGCTCGTTTCCCACGAGGAGGTCTTGCGCGAGCTAGGCTGACCTCCTCGTTGTTTGAAGCCGGCTGGCGGGGACAAAAAGTAGGGAAGGGAACATGGTGTACGAGATCAAGTACACGAAAACCTGCCTGGAGATGCTCCGTCAAATCCAGCGGCCGCAACGAGGGACGATCCTCGACAGGATCGCCAAGCTCAGCACGGACCCGGAAGAGCAGGGCAAGGCCCTGCTGGGGCCCTTGCGCGGTCACCGGAGCATCCACGTCAGCCGCTATCGTGTGGTCTACCGCGTCGTAGGGGAGGAAGTGCAAGTCTTCATCATCGCCGTCGCACTTCGCAAGCAGGGCGACAAAGACGACGTCTACGAACTGGCGAAGAAGCTGGTCCGCAACTTTATAGAGCCGCAGTCCGTTGGCGGAAGTATAGGTGAAAAGCAAATCGCACGAGCAGGTGAAACTGACTCTCGATGAGGCAGAGTCCATCGGGACGCAACTCGTGAATTCCGGACGCGAGTTGATTACCTACGGCCAGGCCATGCTGGATTGGTCGCGGGCCACACGAGGTGTAGTTGATTTTATCCCCGAGGGTCCGATGCTCGACGCGGTAGGTTCCTCTTGGGAGCAGGCGGTCGGTTCGGGCACTATCTTTATCCAGGGCATTAACTCAATCGACATCTCAACCCTGAGGAGCGCCAGCAGTATGTCTGCCTTGGCCTCTGTCGCGTCGGTCGCTCAGCTGTTGTGGATCGTAACTCCGGACAAAACCGATATTCGTCGAGATGCTGCTGCTCAGGACGTACTGGATCTTGCCTCGCGGCCCCAAGAGAAAGAAGAGGTGAGGGAACTACTCAAGAAGTTCGGCATGGCTCGCGCTCAAGGGAGCAAGTGCTCGCCCCTGGATCATTTCAATACGGCACAGGCCGCCTTCGAGACCACGGTGCAACCGTACAACGCCGCAATAACCTCTCTTATCCCGATGAGGAGCTGTATCCTAGATATCCTGGCAGACTTGCTGAGGCGGCGACCGCGGCAAGAGAAAGCCGGCAATACCGCCCAGAAGGTTTTATCACTAGGTCGCCAGTGTGCGCGCGAAAGTACAACCCCGAAAGAAATCGCAATCCTCGCGAGTCGCTGCGCTGATCTCCTGGAAAAACATCTCTCGCCGTCAAAAGATCGAACGCTTACGCGAGCAGAGTGGCAGTCGTCACTCGTGGCCGCGATGGAATGGATTAGGGCCTTTCTTCACAGTATTGACCCCAACAAACTCCGCAAAGCTCGTACCGTCACCTGAACACCATCCATAGCTCTCGACTATCCCAACACGATGCCGGACGGCACCTTCGGGGGCTCGATGGACTTGCCGGTCCGCAGCGCCTCCCGCACAAGCTCAGGCCGCGGCCAAGCTTGGATCCCCGCCAGCCGGACTACCACGCGCGTCCTGGGGGAAGGTTCTGCAAGGTCTCAGGTTCCCGCCTCGATTCTGGCCCGCAGACGCTCGATCCCCTGCGTATCGCCCTTTTCAGCTAACTCCCGGACTTCGTCGATTAGCTCAAGCATCCGCTCCCGAGTCTCCTGCTCTCGCAGCCAACGCCGCATTCCGGCATCGAGTTTGCGCTGCTTGCGCGCCTTTTCTTCTTGCTTGTTCCGTGACCGCCTGTCCAACACGCCGATGAAGCCGGTCAGCAGAAAGCCCACGAAAAAACCAAGAGTGGCAGATATGGCTGGATCACGTAGGTTCATCAGAGATCCGCCCAGAGCTGTTGGCCGCGTAGTCCGTCCGCTCCGTCACCACGTTCTTCCACCTCAACAAAGGCACCTCCCTCCTGCCTCATCAGCGCCGTAGCAACGGCCGCCCCGCTGAGTAGCGGCGGACCGCGCCGCAATAAAACGGCGCGAAGTCTTGCGCTAGTCCGAGCAGGAATCCCTTCAGCGCTTTGGTCCGAATCCCGTGCGGCACGCCAGGCAGTACCAACGGTAGGTTGGCATGTACCCCTGATGCAGCCTTATCAGCTTGCCGTCGCTATCGAAGCACCGAGGGCAGAAGGGACCGACCATGGTCCCGCGCGCGCGCTGCCAGTAGACCCCCTCCCTAAACGATAGGTTCTCTCCAGCGCTTTTCTGGTCGCGTCGCTCACGCAGCCAACGAACATGCTGAAGTACCGCTGGCACCAAAGTCCCGCTCAGGAGTCCCCCGACTGCTCCGGCGGCCAGAGCGGCCCAGGGAATGTTGCTCCAGAAGTCCCTCAAGTCTTCCGACCCCCTTGTGCGCCTTTTCCCTTCTGCACGTGTACCAGCTCGGGGTGCTTCTGCAACTCGTTCCACACGAAGCGGTGGACGTTGCACGGAAAATAGACACCTGTCTTGGAAATCTCGCTGGAGACGTAGATGATCTGTTTCTCGATCAAGGATCGTGTGATTCCATCATTCACTGGCATATCATGCGTGATTGTGTCCTGGTCCAAGAAGGTGGCCAAGTACTCCCTTTCTCTTCTGGAAAGGCCCCGAAGATTTCGAAGGAGAGCGCGCCTATGACCGAGCTCCTTCACCCAGTCGATCACTGGTTTTCCGAGAGCGCCGAAGAGCTTTATCAGGATCTCCGCGGCAGAGAAGGACGTGAACAGTATGAACACTATGCCCAATGTTGTTCGGGCGGCGCCCTCGATCTGCAGTCCAAGATACTGCTGCAACCAAGCCGACGGGGCGAACAGTGCACACCCGCTGCCGATCACAAGCATCAATTTGTACTTCAGAGGTAGGGTCACCTTCTCGATGATACTGACCAACTTCATCGTCTTGGCCTCCCCAAGAGCAGCTCTGATGAATCAGATCCCCTGGGCTTTCTTGCCACTGAACATCTTGTCGATCATCGTGGCCTGTTCAGAGAAATCGGCAGCGCTCCAGTGGGTATAGACTTCCTGGATGCCGGAATCCGACCACCCCAACGCCGCCCGAACCTTCTCCGCCGCGGCGCCGCGGTCGCGGAGGAGCGTGTTGAGGCTGTGCCGGAAGGCATGCGGCTTGAGGTTGCGGGCTTGGACGTTGATCTTGGCCTCCTTCATGGCCCGCTGAAACCGGTCCCGCCACCATGTCTCTCCGAGTCGGCTGCCGTCTTCGTAGCAGAACACCAGCCCGTCTGGGAGTACGTGGGTGCTCTCGGCGCGCAGCTCCCGGAGCGCCTGGGCCGTTCGGTCGGGCAGCGGGGCGGTGCGCAGTTTGCTCCACTTTGGTGGTCCGACCTTCCCGGCCTTGAACTTCCAGGCGTGCTGCACCCGGATCAGGCCCTCCTCGAAGTCGATGTCCCGCCAGTGGAGCGCAAGGATTTCGGACATCCTCATCCCCACTGAGGCGGCCACGAGGAAGCAAGCGTAGTCCTGGCGGTCCTTCCAGGGTCCGAGGCCCTCCTTGGGGAACAGCTTCGCCAGCTCGGCCGCGGTGAAGGTACCCACCTCCGGCTTCGGGACGTTGATCTTGCCGACCCCCAGGCACGGGTCCCGGCTCAGCTCTTCCCGATAGTAGGCTTCGCGGAGGCAGGTGCGGAGGGCGGTCAGCGCTTTGTTCGCGACCCCCGGACCCTTCTTGTCGATGAGGCGCTGCCGCAGGTCGAGGATGTCCGCCCGCCTGATCTTCCCCACCACCATGTCGGCAATCGGGTCGGTGAGGATGTGGTGGTCGAGGAGCCCGCGGGAGTGCTTGACGTGGCCCTCGCCGATGCTCTTCCCCTCGGCCAGGAACCGCGTGCAGTGCGGGCAGTTCTCAGTGAAGTAGGGCCGGAGGAATTCCCTGAGCGGGACGGTCTCCGTGTCCAGGGTCCTCCGATTCAGCTCCCCGAGGACGTGCTGGCGGGCCAGCTCCTTGACTGTCTCGCCAGTCGACTTCCAGTTGGGGCTTTCGGGTGAGCACCAGTGGTAGATGCCCCCGCAGTCCTTCCGCTTCCAGAGGCGGAATGCGCTCTTGATCCTTCCCATGGCAGGCTCCTTCTCTGGCCCCGGAATATCGTCAACGTATCGTCAACGTTTGCCGGGGCCGGCAGTCGTGGTGAGAAGCTCCCCGCCGGACCCGTTCCGTTACTCCTTACGGAGTAACCACCTACCGATGTTGTGTAGTGCCGCCGAGCAGAATCGAACTGCTGACACGAGGATTTTCAGTCCTCTGCTCTACCGACTGAGCTACAGCGGCAAGTCGGCAAAGCCTAACAGTTCGCCCGAAACCTGTCAATAGCTGCCGGTCCGTCCACACCCCACGGACTCGGCCTCCGACCCCCGTCAACCTTCGTCCGCCGGCCCCGCGGCCCTCCCGGGCGCAGGACGGCGGGGGAGAGGGTTGAGCGGGGCCGCTTCCGGAATGATTTCTATGCAATTCGTTCTCCAATAACGAATTGACGATCCAGCCGGGAATGGCTCGCTTCTTGAAATGCACGCTGGGGGAGCCCGTGAGGCCCCCGGAAACCGGAATGTATATGAAAAGGAGAAGTGCAATGAAACACCTGCTTTCGATTCTGATCGTGTGCGCGGTCCTGGCGCCCGCCTCTTCCTGGAGCGCAGGTGCGGCCGAGTCCGCCTCTTCCAGCGCACGGAGCATCTACCTGGCCCAGCGGGGCCTCATCGTGCCGCCGGGGGAGATCCACATCGACTCCCACATTGCCAGCGTGGACTACCACTACCCCACGCCCGAGTCTTCCCTCGGGGTGACCATGTACTGCGGCAACCGCCAGATCTCCACCCAGGGTCAGGAGGAGATCATCCAGATCGGCATTCAGGCGGGGAGGATGGAGTTTGAAAAGCTGCCTCCCATGAACCTGGCCTTCGTCATTGACCACAGCGGCTCCATGGCCGAAGCGGACAAGCTGGCCTGGGTGAAAAGCTCCTTCGACATCTTCATCGAGCGGGTGCGGCCGGTGGACTACGTGTCCCTGGTGATCTTCAACCAGAACGCCGAGGTGGTGTTTCCCGCCACCAGGATGGACTCCCGGCTCATCCGCGAGCGCTTCCGGGCCGCGGTCCACTCCATCCGGGCGGAGGGGAACACGAACATCCGGGGCGGGCTGGAGCTGGGTGGCCTGGAAGTGATGAAAAACCTGAACCGGGAGTACACCAACCGGGTGATGTTCCTCTCTGACGGGCAGGACACCTGCGGAAACACCCATGCGGACATCCTCACGGTGGCCGACAGATTCCACGCCCAGGGGGTCACCCTCTCCACCATCGGGCTGGGCCGGAGCTTCGACCTGGAGCTCATGGTGCAGATGGGGAAGACAGGCGGTGGAAGCTCCCGCTTCATCTCCGGCCGCGAGGAAATGGAGAAGACCTTCGGATCCGAGCTGGACCGCATGGTGGTGCCGGTGGCGCGCAACCTGGACATGACCCTGGAGCTCCTGGTGGACGCGGACATTCTGGGTACCTGGGGCTACGAGAACCGCAGAAGCGGCAACACGGTCCGCTACTATCTGCCCACCCTGCACCACGGAGACTACGAAACGATCCTGGTCCAGGTGCGCATCCCCCGGCAGCGTTTCAGCGGCGTGATGGACGTGGCCCGCTTCACCGTGCGCTACGAAGACCTCTACGGCAACCCGCAGCAGTCCGGCCCTCACGTCCTGCAGGCCGATTTCGTGACGGGGCCGCCGGTGGCCGGTTTTTCCGACGGAATGGTTCTGCACTCGGGAACCATGCTGCACTTCGCTCAGAGCCTCAAGGCCATCGGAGAGCTGTACTACTCCGACAAGAGCCCCGCCGGTCTCGAGCGGGCGCTGGGGCTGACCCTGGAGAGCAGGAACGAGCTGGCCAACGCCCGGATGCGCCTCGACGACACGGGCTTCGACAAACCCATCGCCATCCTCGACAGCTACGCACAGACCCTGGGAGGGGAGCTGAGGATGGCTGCAGAGGAGATCCAGGCGCGAAGGCGGGGCGCCGAGACGGCGCCGCCCGCCCCGCAGCGGTCCATCCAGGACCATTTCGTCACCCTCTGCAAAGAGATCGCCCTGGACCTGCGCGCCAAAGCCAGAGGTGTGGTGGCCGTGAGCGACTTCGCGGTTCAGGGCGCGGTGTCCCCGCGGCTGCTGTCGGAGCTGTCCGACAGGGTCTCCCTCGAGATCACCCAGGTCCGGACCGTCCGCCTGGTGCGGCCGGGCGCCATGGCCGCCGCACTGGGGAGCAGGGGCTTCACCCCCGCCGACCTGGGGGACAAGCTCAACGCCCTGGAGGTGGGCCGGGCGCTGGGTGCTGACTACATACTCACCGGCGCGGTGATGGAGATGACCGCCACTTACGTCATCTTTTCGCGCCTCCTCAACGTGCGCAGCGGGGAGGTGGAGTCGGCGGCGCAGGTGATCGTGGCCAAGAGCTGACGGCCGCCGGTTCAGTCAGGAAGCGGTGGTGTGCGGGCCGCGGCCCTGGCCGGAGGCGCAAGCCCCGGGCCGGGCGCCTCGGCCGCGTTCGGTGACGCCGCTCGGGGTCGCTCAGCTCAGTGGGGCAGCATGACACACCTCGGCGGCGCGGCTGGGTCAACAAGCCCCGCCGCCGGCCCCGGGGCTCCGACGGCAAGCCGGCTCCTTCCCCAAAGCATCTCCCGGGAATGACTTGCACGACGGACCGTGGTATCCTTCTTGCACGACAGTAAGTGCGGCGGCGGCAGCGGCGCGGTTTTAGGTTTGACCGCGCCTCCAGCCGTTCGTACACTAGATGATGGGATAACGGCCGATGGCAGTAAAGTTTCAAGACTACTACGAGATCCTGGGCGTGCCCCGCACGGCCAGTCAGGACGACATTGCGTCCGCCTACCGCAAGCTGGCGCGGAAATACCATCCAGACGTGAACAAGAGCCCCGAAGCCGAGGACAAGTTCAAGCGCATCGGCGAGGCCTACGAGGTGCTCCGCGACCCGCAGAAGCGCAAACGCTACGACACGCTGGGCGAGAACTGGCAGCAGGGCCAGGACTTCAGCCCGCCGCCGGGCTGGGAGTCGTTCTTCGGCGGGCGCTCGCGTGGCTCCCGCGGCGGCGGCCGTGTCTTCGAGTTCCGCGATTTCGGCGACGTGGGAGACGCCTTCCGCGGGACCGGTTTCAGCGACTTCTTCGAGATGCTCTTCGGCGGCGGCCTGGGCGGCTTCGGCGCATCCGGCGGAGCGGGCCCACGCGGGGCCGGCCCGCGAGGTGCGGCCGGCCAGGATCACGAAGCGGAAATCACCATCAACCTGGAGGAAGCCTACAACGGCGGCAGGAGGACCATCACCCTGGAGGCCCGGGAGCCGCGGCGCAACGGGCGCCCCTCCAGGAGCACCAGGACCCTGGAGGTGACCATCCCGGCGGGGACCACCGACGGGACGCGCCTGCGCCTGCGGGGTCAGGGCTCCCCGAGCGCACCCGGCGGACGGCCGGGGGACCTGTATCTGCAGATCCACATCGCTCCGCACCCGGTCTTCCGCGTCAACGGGCCCGATCTGGAGGCCGAGGTGCCCGTGACTCCGGCCGAAGCGGCCCTGGGGGGGCGCATCGAGGTGCCCATCGTCGGCGGCAAGGCGGCGCTCACCCTCCCGGCCGGCAGCCCCAGCGGCAGGCGGCTGCGCCTGCGCGGCAAGGGACTGAAGCGGCGCGACGGCGGCCGCGGCGACCTGTACGCCGTCCTCAAGATCGTGGTGCCCCAGACGCTGACGCCCCTGGAAAGGGAGCTGTATGAGCGGCTGGCCCGGGAGTCCTCCTTCAACCCGCGCTGACAACCCGCGCTGAGCGCGATCCACGCTGAGCTGCCTTGTCGAGGCGCCCGATTGGCCGCCGGCGGCCGTCCCTGGAGCAGCCGGCGGAGTCACGTCTTGTCCGCACCCCGACGGGTTAGTACCTTGAACATGCGATGCCCGCGCAGATCAGCCACATCCTGTTTGCGGAAGACTCCCTCCGCGCCTCGCTTGGGGAGGAGGCGGAGCGCATCCTGCGCTCCCGGGGCGCCGTCTTTCGCTTTGCGGCCCAGGGGCCGGACTTCTTCTACCACAACCAGCGCACCCGTCCCTCCGGGCTGAAGTTCGGCATTGCCGTGCACCGTGAGGGCTTCGGCAGGGTGGTGGCGCAGATGGTGGCGGAGGCCCGCCACCTGCGCGAGCAGTCCGACGGCGCGGCCCTGGATTCTCTGGAGGCCTACATCCTGGGGTTCACCACCCATGCGGTGCTGGATCGCAAGACCCACCCCTTCGTGAACTACTTCTCCGGCTGGACCGACGCCAGGCCGGACAGCCACAGGTACTACCGCTGCCACGCCTTCTTGGAACGCATCCTGGACGTGCTTCTGCTCCGCCACCGGCGGGGCACGGACATCGCGGACTACTCGGTGCTCCCTCTGGTGAGCTGCGGCGAGCGGCTCCCCTACACCGTCGTCAAGGCGCTGGTGAAGGCCCTGCAGGCGAGCTACCCCAGGATGCACTACAAGTCCCTGGACCGCCGCCGCATCGACAACGCCTACACGGACACGATCTCCTTCTACACCTTCAGCGACCCGCAGGCCCCGGAGGAGTATCGCCGCATCGCCTACTTGCGGGACACCACCGACGACCACCGGCGGCGGCTGGCGCTGTTTCACCCTCGCTCTATTCCCGCAGACGTGGACTTCCTGAACCTGCAGGGGCGCGAGTGGTGCCATCCCTGCAGCGACCGGATCCGCTCGCAGGCCAGCTTCCTGGAGCTCTACGAGCAAGCGCTGGAGCGGGCCGTGCCCATGCTTCGCTCTCTGGCGGAGATCCTGCGCCGGGGAGGCGCCGCCGATTCCCCCTCGGCCGATTCCCCCTCGGTTGAATCCCTGGTGGGAAACGAGTCGTTGGGAAGCGGCTTCGATGCCACGGATCCCTGCACCCTGCGCTACTCGGATCCCCTGCCTCTCCCCGAGCTGATCGACGAGCTGTACCGGCAGCGCGAGCAGGCAGCCTCCAGCCGCTCCGCCTGAGCCGGAGGCCACCGCCCCCCCGCAATTGACCCTCCAGGGGGCCGATGCTATCATGGGCAGCCATGAAGGCCGACGATCCCCGGGACAAGGGTTACGGGAAGGCCGCCCGCTTCCTCACCCTGCTCGGCAAGGAGCAGGCCGCCTCAGTGATGAAGCACCTCAGCGAGGAGGAGGTGGCGGGCATCAGCGAGGAGATCGCCCGGCTCGACAAGGTGGACAGCCGGGAGGCGGCGCGGATTCTGGAAGAGTTCGGCTACCTGATGAAGACCCGCGACCTGGTGGCGCGAGGCGGAGTGGAGCTCGCAGAGCGCATCCTCACGGACGCCTTCGGGGAGGAGCGCGCCGCCGCCATGGTGGACCGGATCAGGGCCCGCACGGCTCCCCATCCCTTCGCCTTTCTCATGGACCTGGACATCGAACAGGTGAGGCTCCTGCTCCGCAGGGAGTCTGCCCCGGTCCTGTCGGTGATTCTGCCGCACCTCAGCCCGGAGCGGGCCGCCCAGATCCTGGAATCGATGCCCCACGAGCTCCAGCAGGAGGTGGTGCGGCGCATGGCGAGGCTGGAGCGGATCTCCCCGGAGGTGCTGCGCCGCGCCGAAGGCGCCCTCAAAGAAAAGATCCGCGAGCAGGGGGAGATCGTCACCCAGGAGATCGACGGGCCGGAGGTGCTGGCCGAGATATTGAAAAAGATGGGTTCGGCGAGCGAATCCCGGATCCTCGCCGACCTGCAGAGCCACGACGAGGCCCTGGCCGCGGAGATCGAAAAGAAGCTGTTCACCCTGGACGTCCTGCTCAGCCTCACCGACCGCGACCTGCAGGCTGTCCTGCGGGACTACTCCGAACGGGAGCTCGCCCTCCTGTGCAAGGGACTCAGCCAGGCGCAGGTGGAGCGCCTGAAGGCGGGCGTCTCCGGCCGCCGCTGGGAGATGGTCCAGGAAGAGTCGGCCTCCCTGGGGGCGGTCTTCCGCTCGGAGGTGGAGCGGGCGGTGGAGGAGTTTCTGGCGGACATCCGGGCGCGGCGCGATCGGGGCGACATCAGCATCGCCGGGGACGACGACCAGATGGTGCGCTGAACGCGCACGGCAGACCTACACGGAACGGGACGAATCATGCAGAGAGTGCTCATTGCGGAGGTTGGCGATCACGTCGGTCAGGAGGTGGAGATAGCCGGCTGGCTCTACAACCTCCGCTCCAAGGGCAAGATCCATTTCCTGCAGCTGCGCGACGGCAGCGGCCGCATCCAAGGGGTGGCCGTGCAGGGAGAATGCCAGGCGTCCGCCTTTCAGGCCATCCAGGCCCTGAAGATGGAGGCGTCCCTCCTGGCGCGCGGCACCGTGCGGCGCGACGAGCGCTCGCCGGGCGGCTACGAGCTCTCCGTGCATTCCGTGACGGTGGTGCAGAACCCCGGAGAGGACTTTCCCATCGCCAAGAAGGAGCACGGCGTGGACTTCCTGCTGGAGAACCGCCACCTGTGGCTGCGCTCCTCCAGGCAGGAGGCGATCATGCGGGTTCGCCATCGCACGGCCGCCGCCCTGCGCGCCTTCTTCGACCGCAAGGGGTTCATCCTGGTGGACACTCCCATCCTGACGGGGGCGATCGGCGAGAGCTCCTCCTCCCTGTTCTCCCTGGAGTACTTCGACCTGGGCAGCGCCTACCTGGCGCAGACCGGGCAGCTCTACCTGGAGGCGGCCTGCATGGCCTTCGGCAAGGTGTTCAACTTCGGGCCCACCTTCCGGGCGGAGAAATCCAAGACCCGGCGGCACCTCACGGAGTTCTGGATGCTGGAGGCCGAGATGGCCTACACGGACAACGCCGGCAACATGGACCTGCAGGAGGAGATGATCGTCTCCGTGGTGGAGGAGGTCCTGGAAAGCTGCTCCCGGGAGCTTGCGGCCCTGGGACGGGACGTGGAGAAGCTGCGGGCGGTGCGGCTGCCCTTCCCCCGCCTGGACTACGGGGAGGCCATCGAGCGCCTGCGGGCGGCTGGCTACGACAGCCAGTGGGGCTCGGATCTGGGGGCGGAGGAGGAGACCTACCTGGCCAGCCAGCAGGACAGGCCAGTGTTCATCACCAACTACCCCAGGGCGGCCAAGGCCTTCTACATGAAGGAAAATCCCGACAACCCGGACACGGTGCTGTGCGCCGACCTGCTGGCCCCGGAAGGCTACGGGGAGATCATCGGCGGCTCCCAGCGCGAGGACGACCTGGACAAGCTCCTGGCCCGCATCCGGGAGGAGAAGCTGCCGGAGCAGTCCTACCAGTGGTACCTGGAGCTGCGGCGCTTCGGCTCCGTGCCCCACGCGGGGTTCGGCCTGGGGCTGGAGCGCACCGTGACCTGGCTGACGGGGATTCACCACATCAGGGAGGCCATCCCCTTCCCGCGCACCCTGAGCCGCCTCTACCCCTAAAGAAGCCTCGCCGCCGGGACCGCAGGCGGGGGGCGGAGACCGCCCGGTTGCCTGGGGCGGCGATCCTGTGATATGCATTGGTCCAGGGGGGTGCGATGTACAGGACGTCCACGGCCTATCTGCTGTGGCTGGTTTCGGGGTTTGGCTGTCTGGGCTTTCACCGCTTCTACCTGGGCCGCATCGGCACCGGGCTGCTGTGGATGTTCACCGTAGGCCTGGGCGGGATCGGCGGCCTGGTGGATCTGTTCTACATCCCTACCATGGTGCGGGACTCCAACCTGAGGCTGCGCTACCGGCAGGCGCTCCTGGGGGAGCCCGCGTTCCGCCCGGCGGCCGGAGCCGAGCCGGCGAAGGAATCCCTGGAGAAGGTGATCCTGCGCACCGCCCGCAAGAACCGCGGCGCGGTCACCCCCGGAGAGGTGGCGCTGGAGGGGGACATCCCCATCGATCAGGCCAAAAAAGCGCTGGAGAAGCTGGTGAGCGAGGGCTACGCGGAGATGCGCATCCGCAAGTCCGGGGTGATCGCCTACGTCTTTCCGGAGTTCGGCGAAGAAGAGGAGGGCTACGAGGAGCTCTGACCTGCCGCTGGCCGCGCCCGGGGCGGCCGGATCCTAGCTGCCTGAAATGTCGCCGGCGATGCGCTACACTAGGATCGCCGGCCAAGACTATCCAAGTGCTATAGAACCAAGTTGTGTTTTGACGACTCGCGTGCGGGAGGTATGAAATGGAGCGTCTTCTGCGGCTCGCCGCAGTGGTCTGCGTGGTTGCTGTGACGCTTCTGCTGCTGGGGTGCCCGTTGGATGGGCCGACAGATCAGCCGCCATCAAACCAGCCGCCGGAGCCGGTGACCGCCGGCTGGAAAGCCGCCGGGCCCGGCACCACCAGCGGGACGGTCACCCAGGCGCCTTCTTACGTCTACTCCAACACGACCTACTACTACCAGCTCCAGGTCCCGGGCGACCCCGACGGGGATGCGGTCGCCATCAAGTCCAGTGTGCTCCCCGCCTGGCTAGCCCTGGACGGCGCTACCGGCCTGGTCACCATCGCCGGTTTGACGCCGCGGGGAACCACGGCGGCGGTGGACTTCTGGAGCGAGGACGCCCTGGGCGCCGGCACCAGCGCCTCCCCGTACCAGGTGACGTTCACCATCGTAGGAGGCTGAGAGCCGGGGCGCTTGCGACTGCGGGGCGCGGGCCGGAGAGGCGAGCGGCCTGCCGGAAAATACTGAGATTCCCTGGAAATGTTGTCTCCGGTGTGGTATAGTATAGTCGCTAGCGCAGACCATCCAAGTACCATAGAGCCAAGTTGCTGTTTCGACTCGCGTGCGGGAGGTAGGAAATGAAACGTTTATCGTGGCTTGCGGTCGCGCTCGTCGCGCTCGCTCTGGTGCTTGGGTGCTCTCTGGATAAGCCATGGGAGTATTCGGGCGCGGACCCGGCGGCGACGCTTCCGCCCGACATCGTGGCGGACACGCTGCGCACCTACGGCGGGGACTTTGCCTATCAGACGCTGCTGCCGGTGGCGCTGGACCTCACCGTCAATCTGTACACCCCGGAGTCGGGGCAGGCGGCGTCCCTGGTCCCCCCGGATGGCTCCCGGCCGCCCATCATCCTGACACTGACGGATTCCCGCGGCAACGTGGTCTACCGGGCTCGCATCCCGGATGACGGCAATCTGCAGGCGGCGCTAACGCTGCCGGCCGCACCAGAGGCCATGACAATGACCCTGGAGGCGGAGGGCTACCAGGACCGGGAGATCCGCATCGACGACATGGTCCGCTATGCGGAAGTGGTCCGCACGATGGGCATGATGTCCGAGGGGGTGAGCTCCAGGAGCCCGGCGCTGCCCGACAGGGATGGGGACTTGGTGCCCGACCTCTACGACGCCTTCCCCGACAACGAGAACCTGGCCTTCAGCTACACCTCCGAGCCGGACGGCCTGACGGTGGCCTTCGAGGACCTGTTCCTGAGAGCCGGGGCGGGGGATGCGGACTACAACGACTTCGTGGCGCACTACACCGTCACCAGGAACGTGAACGCCAAAGGGAGCCTGAAGGAGCTGCACGGTGTGGTGGAGGCGGTGGACAAGATCGCCGGCTACAACCACGCCTTCGGGATCTTCTTCCGCTTCTCCTATTCCGACCTGCTCCCCGAGCCGCCGACGGTGACGGTCAAGCTGCAGCGCGTCGATCAGGACGGTCTGCCCCTTGAAGCGCCGCAGTTGAGCAAACTCACCGGGCCGTTCCCGGACGGGGGCGTGGATGTCAGGCTGTTCGACAGCACCAAAGACTCCGTGGGGACCTTCAAGGAGTTCACCATCACCTTCAGCCCGTCCCTCTCGCCGGAGAGGGTGGACCACTCCCCGTTCGATCCGTACCTGTACGTGTACGACACCGGCTACGACATCCACTTGATCGGTGAACAGCCGCTGCCGGGCTCCAACAACCCGCCGGATCCCAGCCCGCCGGAGGAGACCTTCCTGGACGACAAGGGGTTCCCCTGGGCGCTGCTGGTGCCTGCGGACTGGCAGCACCCACCGGAGTGCACCCGCATCGAGACGGTCTATCCGCTGTTCGACACCTGGCGGAAGAGCTTCGGCGCCGAGCGCCCGGACTGGTATCTCTATCCAGCCGGCGCCGCCAACCAGCCGCCGGACCCGGTGACCACCGGCTGGATCGCCTCCGGACCCGGCACCACCAGCGGGACGGTCACCCAGACGCCTTCTTACGTCTACTCCAACACGACCTACTACTACCAGCTCCAGGTGCCGGGCGACCCCGACGGAGACGCCGTCACCATCCAGTCGGATCCGCTGCCGGCATGGATGACCCTGGACGCCGCTACCGGGCTGGTGACCATCGCCCCTTTGACGCCGCGGGGAACCACGGCGGCCATCAACTTCTGGAGCCAGGACGTCAAAGGCGCCAGCACCAGCGCCTCCCCGTACACCGTGACGTTCACCATCGTGGGAGGCTGAGAGTTCCAGCCGCCCAAGCAGGCGTCGGGCCGCCCTTTGAGGGCGGCCC
>CAZBDU010000063.1:24900-27655 GCA_964490725.1 uncultured Spirochaetaceae bacterium
CCCCCCCCCGGGGGGGGGGGCCGCCCGTGGGGGCCCCCCCCGACTCGTCTACAGGCCTTGCGGAGGCGCTTTCCCCGCCCGGACAGGGTTATGGGACGGCCATGAACCTCGAGGGAGTGACGGCCCGCTTCCATTGAGGAAAGGGCGGCCCCGGGCTATATTTGTGACTGAATCCACCGGATTGAGGTGACGATGAGCTGGAAAGGCAGGCCGAAAACCCTGGCGCTCGCGCTTCTTGCGTTCCTGGCGGCCGCCACCGGTCTGTCCGCGCAGAGCCGCATCCCCGGTGACCCCACCAACTACTTCTACGCGGTGGGGACCCCGGACCTTGGCGACCGCGACGCGATCCAGGTGGTTTTCTTCGAGGTCCCGGACACAGTCACCCAGACCCTTTATGTGGCCATCAGAAGCCCGGGTGAAGAACTTACCACGAATCCCTCGTGGACGGGGGCCCCGGATGTTCTCGATACGGTGAACGGTCCTGGAACGACCACGTACACGCTGATCGGCGGCGGCGGGGCCCTGAGCGACCCGCGCTCGCGCCAGCAGTACTACGCATCAGCTGCAGATGCCGAGATTGGCACCCAACTGGACCAAAAGCCGTACGGCGAGGCCTACCTCCTCTGGGACTACTTCACCGGTGTGTCGCCGTCCCAGGGCGAGCACATCGGCAACAAGTACTACTTCAAGGTGGTGGTCACGACCACCAACCTGGTGTACAAGAACGCCTTTCAGCTGGACGTCTCCTACGCCAACAGCGGCACCCCCACCGGGGTGTCCGGGGTCAGGGCCTTCGCCTACTGCTGGACCCTGGGGCTGCAGAGCAATCGCAGCGGCTGGATCTGGAACATATACGCCTTCGTACCCTCAGGAGCGACCGGGTACGTCAACTACTACAACTGGGACGCCGATGCTGGGGCCGTCTGGGAGGCCTTCGACAAGAGCGGTGCGGGCCCGTTCGCGGTCACGGCCTCCGGCAGCAGCGTCACGTATCCCGGTGACCAGGATGGCTCCGGCTTCGCCATCGGGGCCCTGACCAACGGCACCTGGCGGCTGCGGATCACGGAGAACACTTTGCCGGGCTACGAGAATCCGGCGGAGGTCTGGTTCACCAACTCCACCTCCCCTCTCGCTCCCCCCTTCTTTCCTCCCGACCTGGAGGTGTACCGCGCCTACGCCGCCCCCTACACTCCCCCCACCGCGGACCACGTGGCGGTCTCTGTTACCGACGGAGTGGCCGTCAACGACGGCGTCGACTACGAGACGGTGACCCTGCAGGTCGTGGACGCCACGGGCACCCCCGCAACCAACCCCTACCGCCTCTACGTGCAGGCCAGCGGCTCGGGGCTCATCAAGTACATCAACAACGTGGACCAGGGAGCCTCTCCGCCGGCCGCCGCCTACGTGGACACCGACGGCAGCGGCCTGGCCACGGTGGGGATCACCGACCTGACCGCAGAGACCGTGGCGGTCACCATCACCACCAACGGCACCGCGTCCCCGGGCACCGACGGCCAGGAGGCCAACCTGCCGGGGACCAACCAGTCGGCGAGCATCCTCTTCCAGGCCAACCCGCCGCCGGTGATCTCCTCGGCCAGCAACCTCACCTTCACCGAAGGCAGCGCCGCCACCCTGCCCATGATCACCGTCGCCGACTCCGGGCTCCCGGACATGACCTTCGGGACCGCCGTGCGTGTCTCGATCCCCGCCGGGCTCGACGCTGTGTTCGAGCCGACTGCCTCGGTCACGCCCGCTGTGAGCGGCGGCGCCGGCGCGGTGGGAGGAGTG
Source organism: uncultured Spirochaetaceae bacterium (assembly GCA_964490725.1). Taxonomy (GTDB): domain Bacteria; phylum Spirochaetota; class Spirochaetia; order SZUA-6; family DRHE01; genus CAZBDU01. Next base: position 26,689 of record CAZBDU010000063.1, read on the forward strand.
ACGTACGAGAGCGGCAACAAGGTGGCGCGGTTCGACGTGACCACCGCCTTTTCGCCCACTAGCTCTTTGACAATCTCGGGGCTCGCCTTCACGCCAGCCAACACGGCCTCTTCCGGGCGCCTGCAGCTGTCTCTGAACGGTGTCGCCGTCTCCACGGACGACAAGCTGATCACCATCGTCAACGCCAGCGGAACCTACACGTGGAACGGGAGCTCGGACGCACTCTGGAGCACCCCCGGCAACTGGACTCCGGCCGGACCTCCGGCCGCGGGGGCCGATGTGGTCATACCAGGCACAGGCGTCACCTTCATGCCCACGCTCGACACAAACACAACGGTGGGAACGCTTTCCGTGCAGAGCGGCGCGATCCTGACCATAAGCAGTAACCGCAACCTGCCCGTCAGCCGCGACCTCCTCCTGGACGGCACCATCGACGCCACGGCCCAGACCGCAGCCCGGAGTATCTCCATCGGCCGCAACCTGACCGGTAGCGGCAACATCACCGGGACCGCCGGCGCAGTCACGTTCACAGGGGTCACGCCCGGCATCGGGGCCACCGTCACCACCACCACCGGTCCCATATCCGCAGCGAACCCCGTGACTCTCACGGGCGCGGCCAGCTTGAGCACCGGGTCCGGCGGCATCACTCTGGGAAGCACGGTGGACGGCGCCTACGGGCTGACCATTTCTTCCACCTCAGGCACGGTCACGCTGGGCGGCGCCATCGGCGGCACCACTCCGCTTGCCTCCTTCACCCTCTCTGTGGCGGGCGCCTTCGCCCTCCCGGCGATCAGCGTGACTGGGAATCTCGCCGTCACCACCACCGGCGCCATCACCCAGACTGGCGCATTCACCGTCGGCGGTGCATCGACCTTCTCGGCGGGGACCGCCCCCATCACCGTGAACAACGCGGCCAACGACTTCACCGGGGCGGTGAGCTTCACCAACACCGGGGCCAACCCCGTGG
>CAZBDU010000063.1:27755-32347 GCA_964490725.1 uncultured Spirochaetaceae bacterium
CGGTGGGGGGCGCCAGCAGCTTCACCACCGGCGGCTTCCCCATCACCCTCACCGACGCCGGCAACGACTTCACCGGCGCGGTCACGCTCTCCAACTCCGGGGCCAACGACCTGAGTATCCGCGACGCCAATGACCTGAGCCTGAACGGATTCACCACCGGCGGGAGCTTCACGGTCCAGGCCGGCGCGGCCAACACAGCCACTCTGCTCGGGGCGGTGGCGGTGGCCGGCAGCCTGACGATCGCCGGGGGCACCCTGGACTCGGGAGGCCAGGCGATTACCGTGACCGGCAACTGGGACGGCTCCGCCGGCGCCTTCACAGCCGGAGCGGGGACCGTGACGTTCAACGGCACCGGTGCTCAGACGGTCCACCCGGGAACCTCGGCGTTCAACAACCTGATCAAGCAAGGAGGCTCCCGCCTCACCGCGCTGGCGGCGCTGGCGGTTACCGGGACGCTCACCATCGGCACGGCCACCGACATCGTGGACGTCAACGCCGTGAACCTCACCGTTGGCACGCTGGTGAACAACGGCACCCTGGAGCTGGACGGCACGCAGACTCAGGCGGTCACGACCATGGACACCAACAGCGGCACCGTGCTCTACAACGGGGCTGCTGGAGGCGTGATCGGGATCGCTTCCTTCTTCGACCTGACGATCAACGGCGCGGGCACCTTCACCCTGGGCCAACCCATCACGACCGGGACTGCAGCCGCCGTGGGGAACCTTACCATCACGGCGGGAGTTCTCGACGTCACCGCCGCCAATCACCAGATCACGGTGTACGGGGACTGGATCAACACCGCCGGAGCGGCGGCGTTCGTCCCGCGCCAGGGGACGGTGGTCTTCGCGAAGCCGGCGGGCACGGTCTACGTCTGGGGGAGCAACAACTGGTACGTGTTTGAATGCATGGTGCCGGGGCTGACCATCGCCTTCGAGGCGGCCCGGACCCAAACCATGGTCAACGTGGCCGCGGCGACCTTCCGGGTGCACGGCGCCCTGGGCAACAACGTCACCCTCACCTCCTTCGTTCCGCCGGCGGCGCCGCCGGCGGCCTACCCGGGCGACCAGTGGCTGTTCACCCTCAACCCCATGGCCGGGCTGGACATGCAGTACGTGACCGTCAACTGGTCCAACTCCACCCCCTACAACATCACCGTCCCGGCGCTGGTGACCATCGGCGTCAACTGTGACGGCTGGCTGAACACGATCCTGGTGATCGACAGCTACACCGAGGACTGGGACAACAACGGAAAGATCGACCGCATCCGCGTGCAGGCCCAGGCCAACATCAACGACGACTTCAGCGACTTCACCGCCCGTGTGCAGGGCTACCAGCTCGCCTCCCCTGCCTACGACGGAACCGACCCTGCGCTGGCGGCTGACGAGTTCTGGATCCTGCTGCAGGAGAAGCCGGGCCTGGACACGGACGCCACCCCGCAGTGGTGGATCGACAACAACACCTCCCTGCGCGACTCGGCCACGGGCACCTACCTGGTGGTGCTCAACAACCCCATCGCCGGCGAATCGCCCCGCGACCAGGCTGCCCCGACCGTCGGGTACACGCTGGCCGTGGCCGGCTGGAGCCAGATCTTTGTGGCCTTCTCCGAGCCGGTGCAGAAGCCCCTGGCGGGAGGCCAGATCGACGCCACCGACTTCACCTACAGCGGCGGCGCCTCGGTAACGGGGTTCACCAAGGTGAGCGGCGCCGGCGCGGGCACCACGGAGGCGCTGCTGACTCTGAGCGGCCCGGTGACCGCGGCGGAGGTTTACGCCCAGCAGCCGCTCAACACCACCTCCATGGAGGACTTCTCTCCGGCCGCCCTGGCTCTGTTCTCCACCTCCCACCGGGTGACCGACGTCGCCTTGGGACCGCGCGGGGACGGCATCGTGGAGCCGGTGTGGGCGCACGATGAGACCCTGCGGGACGCCAGCCGGGGCGGGATCGGGATGATCCGTTCCTTCGACGGCAGCGAGTGGCTGCGGGCGCAGACGATCACGCTCCAGGCGCACATCAACAACGCCATCACCGCCAACCCGACGGTCACCGTGCACTGGGACTCGGGGGTCGATGCCGGCCTGAAGACCGGAGGGCTGTGGCTGCCCACCTTCACGACCTCGGACTACAACGGGCTGGTGCCCTACCCCGACACCGGCGCGCGCTCGGCCACCGGCTCGGCGGTCTCCACTCAGCTTCGCGACTTCACGCTGCCGGCAGGGGACCCCGCCCTCCGCGACGGGGCCACGGTGGAGCTGTTCTTCCGGCTGCCCGGAGCCATCCCGCTGTACGCAGGCAGGCTCCAGGATTACTACGCCACGGACTGGTACCGCAAGGTGCGCCCCTGGTCCTTTGACATCCACGACGTAATCGAGCAGCGCGGCACGGTGACTATCCTCAACAACGTCATCAACCCCCTGCGGGGCGAGAGCGCGAGCCTCTTTTACCGCCTCACCGGGTCGGGCTACGTGACCATCCAGGTGTTCACCCTGGCCGGGGATATCGTGGACGTGCTGTACCGCGGCACCCAGGACGCCGGAGAGCACACCACCTCCTGGGGCGGGAGGAACCGCGCCGGGCAGGCGGTGGCCCGCGGGGTGTACATCGTGCGCCTGGTGGGGCCGGGGATCGACGAGTTCCGCAAGATCCTGGTGGTGAAGTAGCGCGCAGCGCAGCTCTCCTCGAGTTGACACTCCCCCCTCCCCCCCGTAGTATGCTTGCGCCATGACCGCCAAGGAGCTCAAGCGAAGGTACGTCGACTTCTTCGCCTCCCGGGGGCACGCCGAGATCTCCGGCGCCTCTCTCATCCCGGAGAACGACCCCACGGTCCTGTTCACCACCGCCGGCATGCACCCGCTGGTTCCCTACATCCTGGGCGAGCCCCATCCGGCCGGCCGCCGCCTGGTGGACGTGCAGAGGTGCATCCGCACCGGGGACATCGACGAGGTGGGCGACTCGAGCCATCTGACCTTTTTCGAGATGCTGGGCAACTGGTCGCTGGGGGACTACTTCAAGGAGGAGGCCATCCGCCTCAGCTACGAGTTTCTCACCTCTCTCGACTGGCTCGGCTTCACCGCGGACAGCCTCTCGGTGACCGTGTTCGGCGGCGACCAGGAGGTGCCGGCGGACATGGAGGCCGCCAACATTTGGCTCAGCCTGGATATTCCTGAGGAGCGCATCCACTTCCTGGGCAGGGAGGACAACTGGTGGGGCCCCGCCGGGCAGACCGGGCCCTGCGGACCGGACACGGAGATGTTCATCGACACCGGCCTTCCGCCCTGCTCCCCGGGGTGCCGGCCGGGCTGCCACTGCGGCAAGTACTTCGAGATCTGGAACGACGTGTTCATGCAGTACAACAAGACCGCCGAGGGCCGCTACCTTCCACTGGAGCAGCGCACCGTGGACACCGGAATGGGGGTGGAGCGCACCTGCGCCATGCTCCAGGGCAAGAAGAGCGTCTACGAGATCGAGCTGTTCCGGCCGGTGATCCAGGCGCTGGAGGAGGCCGCCGGCTACCGCTACGGCGCATCGGCCGAGCTGGACCGCTCGGCGCGCATCATCACGGACCACATTCGCTCCGCGGTGTTCATCCTGGGGGATGCCAAGGGGGTGAAGCCCTCCAACCTGGGGCAGGGCTACATCCTGCGGCGGCTGATCCGGCGGGCCATCCGCCACGCCCGCAAGCTGGGGGTGGAGCGCGACTTCCTGAGCGCCCCGGCCCGGGCCTGCATCCAGACGCAGCGGGAGGCCTATCCGGAGCTGGAGCGCAACCGGGCCACCGTGCTGGGGGAGCTGGAGCAGGAGGAGAGGAAGTTCCTGCAGACCCTGCAGAAAGGGGAGCACGAGTTCGAGAAGCTTCTGCCGAACCTGGAGCGCAACCCCAGGAGGATCGTCCCGGGACGGGTGGCGTTCCGGCTCTACGACACTTACGGCTTTCCCGTGGAGATCACCAGGGAGCTGGCCGCCGAGCACGGGCTGTCCGTGGACGTGGAGGGCTTCGAAGAGGCCTTCCGCAAGCACCAGGAGCTCTCCAAGAGCGGCGCGGAGAAGAGCTTCAAGGGAGGGCTGGCGGATCACTCGGAGATGACCCGCCGCCTGCACACGGCCACGCACCTCCTGCACCAGGCCCTGCGCACCGTGCTGGGAGAGCACGTGCAGCAGAAGGGCAGCAACATCACTCCCGAGCGGCTGCGCTTCGACTTCTCCCATCCCGCCCCCATGACGGAGGAGGAGATCCGCCGGGTAGAGGAGCTGGTGAACGAGCAGATCCGGCGGGACCTGCCGGTGAGCTTTCGGACCATGACCCTGGAGGAGGCGCGCGCGGCCGGCGCCATCGCCCTGTTCGGCGAGCGCTACCAGGAGAAGGTGAAGGTCTACAGCATCGGGGAGTTCTCCAGGGAGGTGTGCGGCGGGCCCCACGTGGAGCACACCGGCGTGCTGGGCACCTTCCGTATCGCCAAGGAGCAGTCCTCCTCCGCCGGGGTGAGGCGCATCCGCGCGGTCCTGGAGTAGCCGGGTCCGCCGCGGCGCCGGCCCGTCAGGCGGCCTGCCCCGTCAGGCGCCGGCCCGTCGGGCAGGCGGAGGGACCGTCAGGC
>CAZBDU010000064.1:0-31622 GCA_964490725.1 uncultured Spirochaetaceae bacterium
TCCAGCGCCTCCGCCTGCCCGGCCAGGAGCGCCGCCGCGGCCGCCGGGGCCGCCTCGGCGGCCTCCCTCAACAGGAGAGCTCCCACCTTCAGGTCCACCGGCCCCAGCTGAGCGGCGGCCAGCTTCTTCCTTGCCTCCGTCAGCCAGGTGGCGAAAGGATCCACCCAGGCCCGAACGGTGTACTCGTGCTCCCTCAAGGCCTCTACGGTGAAGGAGGCGCGCCAGCGGTCGTTGTCGAAGTGCTCCATGGGCGTCTCCTCCCACCGCCCGCCGGCGGGACGGTGCAGCAGGGAGGCGGCCAGCCGATCGTGGCCGTCGACGAAGATGTCCGCCTGCACCTCCACCGCCTGCCCCACCACCCTCTTGACCGGAAAACGCCCGCAGTCGACCTCGGGGCTCACCCGCTCCACCACGACCCTGGACCTGCCCACTTCAGGGCGGGAAGCGTCCAGGGAGGAGCGGGGGGCTTCCTGGCGGCGGGGGCTCATCGTGCCCCCTCCTCTCCGGCCGCCTCCAGAAGCCGCTCCACCCGGTAGCCGGAGCGCTCCGCGGCGCGGCCCAGGGCCGCGGCGACCTCCAGGCGGGCCTTCAGGGCCGCCGCAGCCTCCGGCTCTGCTTCAGGCCGCGCGGAGGCCTCCACCACTGCCAGGATCTCCAGCCACAGCACCAGGCGCTGGAACGCCTCCGCGTTGAACCACAGCTCGCCCTGGTAGCGGTTGACCCCCAGCACCGACTGCAGCTCCGCGTCCCTGAGCAGCGTCTCCAGGACCCGCGCCGGCGAGGGGGGAGCGATCCTCTCCAGCCCGGCCTCCCGGCGGCGCCCGGCGCGCGCCCCGGGCGCCGGGGCTGCGGCCACCTGCCGGGCGTCGTCGAACCAGCGCTGATGGGTGGTCAGGACCTTGAGCCACGCCACCTCGGACCAGGACTCCTCTGGGGACAGGCCGTGTTCCTGCAGCGCCGAGCCCAGGACTTTGCCCAGGAGCCACTCGTCGATCCAGCTGCGGCTGCGCTGGGCGAATCCCTCCCGGCCGGCGATGGCCCCCAGGGCGTGGACCAGGAGCCAGTGGTAGAGCTCCGGCCAGGGGCTTTCCTGGGCAAGGAAGGACACCACAGCGGAAAGCTGCCTGCCGCCTGCCCGCCGGCCGTTCGCGCCGGCGGGCAGGCGCAGCAGCGCCTCCAGCTCGGAGCGCACCCGGCGGGCCAGGGCCGCCTCCTCTTCCGCTCCGGCGGAGAGCCTCTTCAGCTGCCTCAGCACCTCCGTCAGCCGGCCCTCCACTTCGGAGAGCAGCTTCTCCTCCAGGACCTGGCCGGGCTCCAGCAGGCGCGCCGCGGTCACCCGGCGGATCATCCCCGAGCCTGCCAGCTCCCGCAGCGGAGCGTGAAGGGGCTGGAGGAACACCTCCCGTCTGGCCTGATCCAGGTCCGGCACTCCGCGGCCGTCCAGGTAGGCTTCCAGCTGTGCGTACTGGCCCCACCGATCGTCCTGCACCTCCCGGAGCTCCAGGAACACCTGGCACCCGTAGGCGGGAAGCTCGACGAACAGGCCCCGCTCGTGCAGATCCCCGCTGCGCCGCAGGAACTGGAGCCCGGAACGCTGCTCCCGGAAGACAGTGAACCACCCCTCCTCCCGCTTCAGGGCCAGCCCCTCGCCCAGGCTCCTCTGCACCAGGCGGCGCCCGTCGCCGGAGCGCTCCAGGGAAGCGGTGGAGGTGCGGATCCACCCGCGGGCCCCGTCGTAGCGGTTGTTGTACACCACCAGGGCCCGTTCCTCGCCGCTACTGTTGGAATAGGCGAACACGTCCTCGTTGACGGTCCCCTCGGGGCTGAAGAAGTCGTAGAGCAGGAAGTTGTCCACCTCGGCGAACAGGTAGCGGCGGCGTATGAGGGGAAAGATCTCCCGCTGGTGGCGCTCCACCAGGAAGCCGTCGGGCTGCTCGTCCCAGTAGGCGCGGCGGTACTCCATGCCGTACTTCTCGGTGAGCCCCTCCACCTGTCCGTGGCCGAACATGGGCAGCCCCGGGAGCGTCACCATCATGGTGCACACACCGAAGTACTTGTCCCCCTTGCCGAACTGGGCGACGGCGGTCTCCTCGTCGGGGTTGTTCATGAAGTTGACGAACCGCTTCAGGATCTGGGGGTCGAACTCCAGGGTGTTCTTCATGACGCTGCGGTACTGCGAGTTCTCCTCGTTCTTCAGCATGTTCATGAAGGCGCTGTTGTACACCCGGTGCATCCCCAGGGTGCGCACAAAGTAGCCCTCCAGCAGCCAGAACGCCTCCGCCAGCAGCAGTGTGTCCGGCGCCTCCCGGGCCACCCGGTCCACCACCTCCCGCCAGAACTCCTGGGGCATGCGCCGGTCCAGCTCCTCCCTGCTCATGCCGTGCTCCGCCCGGGAGGGAATGTCGCCCCCGGTGCCCGGCTCCGGAAACCAGAGCCGCTGGTAGTGCTTCTTGGTGAGGGTCATGGCGGCGTCGAAGCGGATGATGGGGAAACGCCGGGCGGTGTCCAGGATGGTGCGAATCACCGCCTCCCGCACCTCCGGCAGCAGGAAGTTCAGCTGTGCCGTGTCGTTCCAGGGCATGCTGGTGCCGTCGTTGCCGTGGTAGATGTAGCGCGCCCCGCCCGCAGCGCGATCGGTGCGCCGGAAGACCACTGCGGCGTCGGTGCGGTCGTAGTAGTGCTCCTCCAGGTGGATCGCCATGACCGGCTCCTCGGAGAGGTCCGGCCCTCCGAAGCTGTAGGAAGGGAAGGGGCTGTAGTCCAGGGACACGAACCAGTCGGGGTGCTCGGCCACCCAGTGGGAGTCGATCCCCATGTGGTTGGGCACCATGTCGCCGGCCATACGGATGCCCCGCTGCCAGGCGCGCTCTTTCAGGCGATGGAAGGCCTCCTCCCCGCCCAGGTCGTCGGCGATCCGGTAGTCGTAGAGGGAGTATGCGGAGGCCACCGCGTCGGGATTGCCGCACAGCTGCTTGATCCGGCGGGAGGCGCGGCTCCTCTCCCACACGCCGATGAGCCACAGACCCGTGAAACCCCACCGACCCAGGGAGTCCAGCTCCTCGTCGGGCACCTGATCCAGCCTCGAAAGAGGGCGGCCGTAGCGCCGTGAGAGCTGATCCAGCCAAACGTAGGCGTTCTTGGCCATCATCACCACCCGGGGCATCCACTCCTTGTCGGGGCTGAACCGCTCCGCCTCCGCCTCCAGATGTCCGTATTCGTAGACCTGGCTGGGTCCGGCACCGAGAAAGGCGCTTCTTTGCTCCTCCCGGATGAAGTCCAGGCTGGACAGCAGCCTGTACAGGTAGTCTCCCAGCAGGTATCCCCAGCGGCTGCGGATGTACTCCAGCTGCCCGGTGAGCGAATGCGGCACCTGCACCGCGGGGCTGCGCAGCATGGCGAGCAGGTTCTGCTCCTGCGGGCCGAACGGGGGCTGCCCGGCGAAGAACTCGTGGAGCGCCTCCACCACCCGCGGGTAGGCCTCCTTCTCCAGAACATCGTCGTCGAACAGCTCCAGGAAAGGGGAAAAGGCGGGGTTGGCGTTGGCCAGCCAGAGCAGCACCAGCTCCTCCAGCACCGCCTGCCGGTGCGGAGCATTCCCGGTCTGCCCGGCCAGGTACTCCTCCACCGACAGCTCCCCCCGGTACACAGGCAGGGGCGGGAACTCCCGCACGAAGCGCAGCAGCAGGCGGTCCAGCGGCTCCCGCCCCACCGACCGTTCCAGGTGCTCCAGGGCGTCGGCCAGCACCGCGGCGTTCTTCTGGTCTCGGTACAGGCGCACCACCAGGTGCAGGATCTCGTCGATCAGGCCCATGGCGTTGATCTGGCCCGCCCTCACGGCCCGTTCCGGGTAGCGGACCAGGTCTCGCCGGTCGTTTATCTTCTGAGCAAACAGGCGCGCGGCGTGGAAGTCGGCGAAAACCACGTTTCCCCGCAGACCGAACAACGCCTGGTCGAACTGATAGAGGTCGCGGGCGGAACGGGCAACGTGGAACTCACGATCTACGGGGTCATGCACGGCATCTCCTTTTGACACAAGAGCCTGTAGACAAAGATAATCAGGCCCGCTCCGTTCGTCGAGCTGCCCGGCGCCCTACCCCTGCAGGGGCGGCCGCTAGCGCTCCTTCTTCCAGCTCCATTCGCGGATCTCCGGCATATCGTGGCCGTACCTGCGGATGTACTCCCGGTGCTCGATGAGCTTGTCCCGCACCGCCTGCTTGGCGTAGGCCGCCATGGCCCCGAGCTTCGGCACGCGCTCGATGACGTCCTGCACGAGGTGATAGCGGTCCAGGTCGTTTCGCACCAGCATGTCGAAAGGCGTCGTGGTGGTCCCTTCCTCCTTGTAGCCGCGAACGTGCAGGTTGTGGTGGTTCGTGCGCCGGTAGGTCAGCCGGTGGATGAGCATCGGATAGCCGTGGTAGGCAAAGATGATGGGCCTGTCCGTGGTGAACAGCGCGTCGAAGTCGCGGTGGGACAACCCGTGGGGGTGCTCCTCGGCGGGCTGCAGGGTCATGAGATCCACCACGTTGATCATGCGGATCAGCAGGTCCGGAACCAGAGCGTGCAGGAGGTCGATGGCGGCGAGCGCCTCGATCGTAGGCACGTCCCCCGCCGAAGCCATCACCACGTCAGGCTCCTGGCTGCGGTCGTTGGAGGCCCATTCCCAGATGCCGATTCCGGAGGTGCAGTGCTTCACCGCCGCGTCCATGTCGAGCCACTGGGGTTGGGGCTGCTTGCCCGCCACGATGAGGTTGACGTAGTCCCTGCTGCGCAGGCAGTGGTCGGTGACGGACAGCAGGGTGTTGGCGTCCGGCGGAAAGTAGACCCGCACCACGTCGGCCTTCTTGTTGACCACGTGATCGATGAACCCCGGGTCCTGGTGGCTGAAGCCGTTGTGATCCTGCCGCCAGACGTGGGAGGTCAGCAGATAGTTGAGCGAGGCGATGGGCCTGCGCCAGGGAATCTCCTTCCTGGTGACCTTGAGCCACTTGGCGTGCTGATTGAACATCGAGTCCACGATGTGGATGAACGCCTCGTAGCAGGCGAACAGGCCGTGGCGGCCGCTCAGCAGGTAGCCTTCCAGCCACCCCTGGCAGGTGTGCTCGCTCAGGATCTCCATCACCCGCCCCTGGCGCGCCAGGTTCTCGTCTTCGGGGAGCAGATCGGCCTCCCACACGCGGTCCGTGGCCTCGAAGACCGCATCCAGCCTGTTGGAGGCGGTCTCGTCCGGGCCCATGAGGCGGAAGGTGTCCATGTTGCGGCGGATCACGTCCCGCAGGAAGCGCCCCATCTGGCGGGTGGCCTCGGCTTTCACCCCTCCCGGGGAAGGTACCTCCACCGCGTACTCGCGGAAGTCCGGCAGGTCCAGGTCGCGCAGCAGCAGCCCGCCGTTGGCGTGCGGGTTGGCCCCCATGCGGCGCGTACCCCGGGGAGCCAGGTCCGCCAGCTCGGGGATGAGCCTTCCGGCTTCGTCGAACAGCTCCTCCGGACGGTAGCTCTTCATCCACCGCTCCAGCTGCTTCACGTGCTCGGGGTTGCCCTGCATGTCCGCCAGCGGCACCTGGTGGGAGCGCCAGAACCCTTCGGTCTTGCGGCCGTCCACCTCCTTCGGGCCGGTCCAGCCCTTGGGAGAGCGGAGGATGATCATGGGCCACAGCGGCCGCCCGGCGGCGCCTGTCCTGGCTTCTTCCTGGATGCGGTGGATCTCGGCCAGCACCTCCTCCAGGGTGGCGGCCATGGCCCGATGCATGGCCGTGGGCTTCGAGCCCTCGACCACGAAGGGGGCGTACCCGTAGCCTCGGAAGAGGCTTTCCAGCTCCTCGGGGCTGATGCGGGCCAGGACGGTCGGGTTCGCTATCTTGTAGCCGTTCAGGTGCAGGATGGGAAGCACCGCTCCGTCCCGGGCGGGATTCAGAAACTTGTTCGAGTGCCAGGAGGTCGCCATGGGGCCGGTCTCCGCCTCTCCGTCCCCCACGACGCAGGCCACGATCAGGTCCGGGTTGTCGAAGGCGGCCCCGAAGGCGTGGGACAGGGAGTAGCCCAGCTCCCCTCCCTCGTTGATGGAGCCCGGCGTCTCCGGCGCCGCGTGGCTGGGCACGCCCCCGGGGAAGGAGAACTGCCGGAACAGCAGCTCCATGCCGGCCTCGTCCCGGCTCACGTGGGGATACAGCTCGCTGTAGGTTCCCTCCAGGTAGGTGCTGGCCACAACCGCCGGTCCCCCGTGACCGGGGCCGGTGACGAAGATCATGTTCAGGTCGTGGCGGCGGATCAGGCGGTTCAGGTGCACGTAGACGAAGTTCAGCCCCGGTGTGGTGCCCCAGTGGCCCAGCAGGCGGGGTTTGACGTGCCGCGCTTCCAGGGGCTCCCGCAGCAGCGGGTTGGCGTACAGGTAGATCTGGCCGACGGACAGATAGTTGGCCGCCCGCCAGTAGGCGTCCAGGAGCTCAAGCTCCCTGTCGGTGAGACGTTCTTCCATGCTCTCTCTCCTCTCCTCATCCTAGTCTAGTGCATCCGCCGGAGCGGCGGCGGAGAGGAACGGATCGAGAGCGGCCCGTCCGGCAGGATGCGGACCGGCGCCCCTTCCTTCGCGGGCTATCGGGACATGTCGTGCGGCACCGCGACCACGGCCTGGGCGGTCCTGTGGTTTCCGCTGGCATCGCTGGCCTCGAAGGTCAGCGTGTAGGTTCTTCCCTCGCCCTTTCCCGCTCGCTCCGCCCTCAGGTAGATCGAGCCATCCGCATCCACGCGAAGGTCTGCACCCTTCCTGCCCGCCTGGAAGCTCTGCAGGTCGCCCCCGCCGGTCACGGTGATCCCCGAAAGCGACACCTGCGGATCCGGATCCGCGATGTCGCTCACCTCTATCCGGGGAACGACCCGGACCATCTTGTGATCCGGCGGCCAGAGAAGGGCGGGATCCATCACAACACTGAGCTCGGGCTTCGTGGTGTCCACCACCGTCACGGTGGAGGTGGCGGTAGAGGAGTTGCCGCTGGCGTCGGTGGCGGTCCAGGTCACCGTGGTTGCTCCCAGGGGGAAGTCCGGTGGGGCGTCGTCGGCGATCACCGGTGCGGGATCGAAGTCGTCGCTGGCCGTGGCCGTCCCGATGGGCACCACGGTGCGCGGCCCGGTAGCCTCGGCGGTCACGTCCGGAGGCGGAAGGAGGAGCGGCGGCGTGTTGTCGATCACCAGCGCTTCGATCGTGCCGGCGCCGGTGCCGCCGTCGTCGTCCTGGACGGTCACCGTCACCGTGTACAGCCCGGGGCTTCCGTAGTCGTGGGCGGCGCTGCAGCTGAGGCCGTCGGCAGCGAGCACGGCGGAAGAGCCGTCGCCCCAGTCCACCGTGCACAGGTGTGAATCCAGCGTGCCTGGATCCGCGAACCCCGCGGTCACGCTCACCGCCGGGTGCGTCACTGGCGCGGAGGTGCTCAAGGCGGTGAGCACCGGCGCCACGTTTCGGACCACGATGGTGGAGGAGTTGAAGGCGGTCCCCAGGGGCTGTCCGTCCTCCACGCGCATCTGCACGGTGTACAGGTCGGCTCCGGTCCCGCTCGGGTCGTCGTCCAGGTACTGGTGCCAGACGGGCCCGACTGTGAAGGAGCCGGAGGCCACGGCGATCGCCGTGTCCGCCGAGCCGTCACCCCAGTCGATGACGACGCTGTGGCCGTCCCCCGCGTCGGGATCGGTGAAGCTGCCGGTGAGGGTCGTCCAGCCGTTCTCGTCGACCGTCCCGGGAGCGAGCACCGGAGGGGCCACCACCGGCACGTCGTTCACCGCGCTCACCGAAAGCGTCACCAGCGCCGGGGCGGAGGCTTCCGTCCCGTCGTGGGCCGTGTAGGTGAACCCGTCGGTGCCGTTGAAGTCCGCATCCGGGATGTAGCCGAAGGAGCCGTCGGCGGCCAGGGTCAGGGTGCCATGCAAGACCCCGCTCACCGGCCAGGCGGTCAGGGCGTCGCCGTCGGCATCGGTGTCGTTGGCAAGGACTCCGCCCGCCGCCGCGACCGTCAGAGGGACGTCCTCGTCGGTGAGGTAGGCGTCGGCGGCGGCTACCGGGGCGGCGTTGGTGGACACCGCGACGGTGGCTGTCGTGGAGGTGCCGAAGTCGTCCACAACCTGCACCGCAGCCTGGTACTGCCCGGGGGCGGTGTACTCGTAGACGCTGCTCAAGGCCGAGGTGGTGCGGTCCACCAGCCCGTCGCCGTCGAAATCCCAGCGCGCGGCCTCCACGGTGCCGTCGATGTCGGAGGCGGACACGGAGAAGGAGTACCGCCGCGGGCCGCCTGCCACCGGCGCGGCGGCGAAGGAGGCGACCTGCGGGGCGAGGTTGCCGAGAAAAACCGTCACCGAATCGTTCAGCGCCTTTCCCGGCGGCCGGGCGCCCGGCGCGGTGGCGACCAGCAGGTCCGGGGTGCCGTTGCCGTCGGCGTCGGCCAGGGCCAGCCCCTGCGGCCGCTCGCCGCTGGTGAAGCGCGCCGCCTGCCGAAAGGTCCCGTCGCCGGCTCCCAGCAGCACGTGCACGTCCTTGCTGAAAGCGCTGATCACCGCCAGGTCGGCGTTTCCGTCCCGGTCCAGGTCACCGGCGGCCATCTCCTGCGGGCCGTCGCCTGCGGGGTAGCTCACCGCCGCGGCGAAGGTGCCGTCGCCCTTACCGGCGGCTACCGAGATGCTGCCCTCCGTGCTGTTGACCCAGGCCAGATCGCTTTCTCCGTCTCCGTCGAAGTCGGAAGCCACGATGGAGCTCACGTTGCGCGGCGTGGCGATCTCCACCGCGGCGGCAAAGGTGCCGCCGCTCTGCCCTTTGAGAAATGAAAGCGCTCCGCCGGTGACGACATTGTTCTCCACGATCCGGCTGGCCAGGACGGCGTCTGGGAGGAGGTCGCCGTCGAAGTCCTCCACGGCCAGCGCGGTGGGTTCGCCGGGCCCCGCGTAGGTGGCCGGGGAGCCGAAGGTGCCGTCCCCGTTGGACAGGGCCACGCTGAGGCCGCCGCCGGCGCTGTTCGCCGCCGCCAGGTCGGGGCTGCCGTCGCCGTCCAGGTCCGCCACCGCCAGGTCCACCGCAAGCGGGAACAGCGACGAGGTGATGCGGAACCCAGGAGTGGTGAACGTTCCGTCGCCGCCGCCCAGCCGGACCTCCGCCAGGTCGAACCGGGCCTTGGCCAGCACCAGATCCAGCTTCGCGTCGCCGTTCAGATCGACCAGGGCCACGGCGCTGGGTTGACTCTCTCCGGTGCCCTCGCTGCTGATGACGGCGAAGGTGCCGTCGCCGTTGCCCAGGGCCACGTCGATCCACTTGCCCGCCGCCACCAGGTCGGCGTTGCCGTCGCCGTCCAGGTCGCCGCCGGCCACCGAATCAGGCATCTCGCCCACGGGCAGGTAGAAGGAGTGGCCGAAGCGGCCCTCCCCGCTCCCCGAGAGGATAACGACCTCTCCGGCCCCCAGGGCCGCCAGGTCCGCGATCCCATCGCCGTCCAGATCGTCCACCGCGAGGGGACCGTTGTCCCCCACCGGGAGGTAGGCGGTGGGAGCGAAGGTGCCGTCACCCCTACCCAACAGCACCGACACGTAGTTGTACTGATAGCCGCTGTTGCCCACCACCAGATCCGGGAACCCGTCACCGTTCAGATCGGCGCTGACAACGACCGAGGGGTCCTCACCTGCCGCATAGCTCACCGGCGCTCCCAGAGCACCGGCCCCGGCTCCCAGGAAGACCGACACGTCGTTGCCGGCATTGTTGGCGGCGGCCACGTCGGGGGCGCCGTCGCCGTCGAAGTCCGCCACGGCAACGCCGTGGGGAAAGGATCCGGCGGGGTACTCCGCGGGAACCCCGAGGGTGCCGTCCCCGAAGCCCGGCAGCACCAGGATCGCGGAGTCGGCACCGCTGTGCGTGGGGCTGGCAACGACGACGTCCTGATTCCCGTCTCCGTCCATGTCGGCGACGGCTACCCCTTGCAGAGCCTCGCCGGCGGGATAGCTCGCCGCCGCGGCGAAGGTGCCGTCCCCGGCGCCCAGCAGGACCGACAGGTCGTTGCTGACGTTGTTGGCCACCACGATGTCCGCGTGCCCGTCTCCGTCCAGATCGGCGGCGGCCACGGACGCCGGCAGCTCCCCCACCGCGTAGGAGGCGGCGCCGGCGGCAGCGAAGCTCCCGTCCCCGTTGCCCGAAAAGACGGTGACCTTACCGCCGAACCCCGTCTCCGCCTGCCGGCTCGTTACCACCAGGTCGGCAGCGCCGTCGGAGTCCAGGTCCGCCACCGCCAGGGCGGAAGGGTTGTACGGAGTGGCATAGGTTGCCAGGGTCCTGAAGGTCCGGTCACCGTTGCCCATGAACACCGAGACGCCCCCCGGGTCTCCACCGACATAGCTGTCACCGCGGTAGCAGACGACCAGGTCCTTCCTGCCGTCGGAGTCCAGATCCTGCACCACCACGGCGTTCGGGTTGGTCCCCGTGGCAAGGCGCACCTCGTAGCTCAGGTGCAGCTCCTGGGCCGGCAGGGCGGCCGGCAGCCACAGCAGCGTTGCCAGTACGAGACGGGTTGCCTTCACGTCGATCCTCCCTGTGCCGGTGGTTTGGGGGATTCTACCTGCGGTGGGCCGCAGAAGTAAAGCTTTCGGACGTGCCCCACGGGCCCTCCGGCGGCCCCCTCCCCGGCCGTCCCGAAGGGCGGGGAGGCCCGCTGCCTCTCGCGGGAAAGGCCTCCGCCAGGCTCGGGCCTGCGGAGCCGGTGCGGGTCTGCGGCGGCCCCGCCTTGCCCGGACCAGGGCTGTCGGCTAGAATGGTCAGCGGGAGCCCGGGTCCGTCCCCTCGCGGGCGCACGCCCGGGCAGCGGAGGGAGCATGCCGTCGAAGGTGGAGCGGAGCTATCTGGAGCGCCAGGGGCGCCCCCTGAGGTATGAGGGCGAGCGGATCGCCGTGCTGACCGTGGACAGCTTCCCCGCCCTGGGAACCCTGGCCGCCCTGCGCTTCCTGGAGTGGGTCCAGGAGCACCCGGAAGGGGTGGTGGCCCTGCCCACGGGCAAGACCCCCGAGCACTTCATCAAGGAGGTGGGCCGGCTGGGCTCGGCGCGGCGCAGCCGCGAGGTCCAGAGGGAGCTCCAGGAGGCGGGCCTGGACCCGGCCCGCGGCTGCGACCTGCGGGGGCTGCGTTTCGTGCAGATCGACGAGTTCTACCCCATCAACCCGTTGCACCACAACAGCTTCCACTACTACGTGGACAGCTTCTACCTGAAGGGCTTCGGCCTGGATCCGCGTCGGGCCCTGCTGATCGAATGCTCGCGCATCGGCATCCCGGAAGGCGGGAGCCTGGAGGAGGTATGGCCGCAGGACACGGTGGACCTGAGCCTCCGCTACCGCATGCCCCGCAGCCGCCTGGAGGAGCTCCAGCAGCGGGTGCTGGAAAAGGTGGACCAGTGGTGCAGCGAGTACGAGGCGGCGGTGCGCGCCCTGGGGGGGATCGGCTTCTTTCTGGGCGGAATCGGCCCGGACGGCCACATCGGCTTCAACGTCAGCGGCTCCGACCACTTCTCCACCACCCGGCTCACGGAGGTCAACTACGCCACCCAGGCGGCCGCCGCTGCCGATCTGGGGGGCATCGAGGTGGCGCGCCGGCGGCGGGTGATCACCATCGGGCTTTCCACCATCACGGCAAACCCCGGCTGCACGGCCGTGGTCATGGCCGCGGGAGAGGCCAAGGCGGCGATCGTAGCCGCCTCGGTGGCTAGCCCGCCGCGCCTGCGCTATCCTGCCTCGGCCCTCCAGGTCCTTCCGGAGGCGCGGTTCTACCTCACCCGCGGCGCGGCCGCCCTGCTGCCCGCCCGCAGGCTGGCGGAGCTGGCGGCGGTGGAACGCCCTTCCCAGGAGCAGATCGAGCGGGTCATGATCGACCTCAGCCTGGCCGTCAACCGGCGCCTGGACGCCCTGCAGCCCGCCCAGGTCGAGGCCGACCCCTTCGCCGCGGAGGTGGCGCGCAAGACCGGCAGGACGGCGGCGGAGCTGGCCGCGCTGACGCGACAGCGCCTGCTGTCGAAGATCCAGGCGGGCAGCCATCTGCGCAGCGGAGCCGTGTTCCTGCACACCGAGCCGCACCACGACGACCTGATGCTGGGCTGCCTGCCCTACATCGTGCGCCACATCCGCGACCACTCCACGCGCCACTTCTTTGCCACCCTCACCAGCGGCTTCACGGCGGTGACGAACGCCTTCATGCTGCGGCAGCTGGCCAAGCTGCGGGCCTTCATCCAGGGGGAGCCCTTCGCGGAGCTGAACGAGGAAGGCTACTTCGAGCCGGCCAGCGTGGTCTTCAGGAACCGCGACGTCTGGCAGTACCTGGATGGAGTGGCCGCCGGCTCCCGGAGCATGCGGGAGGACGGGGAGTGCCGCCGGCTGTTCCGCAACCTGGTGGACCTGTACGACGAGCGGGACCCCGCGGTGCTTCAGGATCGCATCGACGAGCTGATCAACTACTTCGAGACCCAGTACCCGGGCAAACGGGATCTGGAACACATCCAGAAGCTCAAGGGGATGTGCCGCGAATGGGAGGCGGACTGCCTGTGGGGCTACTTCGGCTGGAGCTGCGAGGCGGTCCGCCACCTGCGCCTGGGCTTCTACACCGGCGAGATGTTCACCCAGGAGCCCACGGTGCAGCGCGACGTCCAGCCCATCCTGGACCTGCTGCGGGAGATCCGCCCCGACGTGGTGAGCCTGGCCATGGACCCCGAGGCCAGCGGCCCGGACACGCACTACAAGGTGCTGCAGGCGGTCACCGAGGCGCTGCGCCTGTACGAGGAGGAGAGCGGGCGCAGCGACATCGAGATCGTCGGCTACCGCAACGTCTGGTACCGCTTCCACCCCAGCGAGGCGGAGGTGATGGTCCCGGTATCCCTCAACATGTTCACTCTGCAGAATAGCGCCTTCATGAACACCTTCGTCTCCCAGAAGGAGGCCTCCTTCCCCAGCCACGAGCACGACGGGCCCTTCGCCGAGCTGGCGCAGAAGATCCAGGTGGAGCAGTACCAGGCCCTCAAGGCCTGCCTGGGCCGCGAGTGGTTCTACGAGCACGAAAGCGCCCTCATTCGCGCCACCCGGGGCATGGTGTACCTGCGGCGCATGAGCCTCCAGGAGCTGTACCATCACTCCCGGGAGCTGCGACGCAGCACCGAGAACCTGTGAGGCGATGAGCCCGGCGCCGGCTGAGATCCAGAGGTTCGCCGCTCTCTCCCCCGAGACCGGCCAGCAGGAGCTGCAGCGGCGGCTGGCCGCGGTGCACCTGCGCCGCGGGCTGCCGGCGGCGTTGGAGTGCCTGTTCGCCTGGTCCCTCGCCTCAGGCTACATGACCCGCGCCGCCCTGCGCGAGGTGGAGCGCCTGCGCTACCCGGATCCGCACACCGGCGTCACCTTCCGCCTGCAGGTGAACTACGCCCGCTCGCGCTATAGCGGCTCCGCGGGCGGCGGCGCCCGCCAGGGGTGCCTGCTCTGCCGGGAGAACGTGGGCCGGCCCGGCCGGGAGCTCTTGCGGATCTACGAGTTTCCCCTGGCGGCCTTCCGGGGCGGAGCCACACGGCCCTTCTTCCTGCAGCTCACCCCCTTCCCGCTGTTTTCCCATCACTTCGTGCTAATCCTCTCCCGCCACCGGCCGCAGGAGGTGGACGGACAGTCCGTGACGGACATGCTGGACTTCCTGCTCCAGGCCCCGGAGTACACGGTCTGCTCCAACAGCGACGTGGAGTGGGCGGGCTCCTCCATCCTGGAACACCTGCACTACCAGGTCTTTCGCCGCCTGCACCTCCCGGTCATGGACGCCCGGGCCGCCGCCCGCCGCCGCCTGGGCCGCCTCCTGGCAGAACGGCTCCACTACCCCATGAGCGCCTTCCGCCTCCGCTCGGCGGAGCCGCCGGTCCTGCAGGCCGCCGCCGCGGCGCTGATCGCGGCCTGGAAGGCGACCGACCCCGGCCGCAGCACCGTGAACCTGGTGCTGGCGCGCAGGGGCGGGGAGTACCGCCTGACGGTGCTGCTGCGGCACCCGGATCATCGCACGCCGCCCGCGCTGCGCCGCTACAAGAGCGAGGGAGTGGGGGTGATCGAGGCCGCTGGCGAGGCGATCCTGCCGGTGCCCGTGGGTGCAGAGAGCGCGCACATGTGGAAGACGATCCGGGACCCCGCCGCCGGGCTGGCCCTGGTGCTGGACATCATCAGAGGCAACGCCGCGCCCCTGCCGCTGGAGATCGAACGGGGCCTGTGGAGCGCACTGGAGGCGGTTTGACCGGATGCGGGGCCGGCTGTAGGATGTGGGCGCCATGAGCCGCACACGCCTCACCCCCGGGGAGATAGGCCGGGCCCGGGGCCGCTTCTTCGTTTTCGCGGTGCTGAACGTGATCTCCTTCACGCTGCTCAGCGGGAACCTGATCACTCTCTACGCGCTGCGCCTCCAGGCGGGGAACTTTCTCATCGGGACGCTGTCCTCGTTCATGTATCTCTCCTACCTCTGCCTGCTCATAGGGCGGGCCCTGGCCGCGCGGATGACCATGGTGGGCCTCTTCGGACGCTTCTGGCTGCTGCGCTACCTGATGATGGTGCCCATGCTCTTCTCCCCCCTGGCCGCCTCGGCCGGGCGGCGGGAACTCGCCTACGCCCTGATCGTGCTCAGCGTGCTGGGCTTCAACGTGGCCCGGGGCATCGCCAGCGCCGCCTACAATCCCATCCTGGGGGAGGTCGCCTCCGGCAAGGACCGGGGCGCCTTCCTGGCGCGGGTGCAGGCCGCGCAGCACCTGGTGACCCTGCTGGTGGGAGTGGGCATGGCGGTGGTCCTGGGGCGGGAGGCTCCGCTTTCGGTGTACGCATTGTTCATCGTGCTGGGCATTGCGGCCGGAGTGGCCACGGTGGTGGCCACACGCCGCTTCCCCGAGCCTTCGAGCATCACCGCCGCCTCCACGGGCGGCCTGTGGCGGGGGCTTTCCCGGGCGTTCGGGCGGCGCAGCTTCCGGCGCTTCATCGTGGCCTACTTCGTCACCACCCTCTGCGTCTACATGGTGGGGCCCTTCCTGATCGTCTACATGAAGCAGGTGTATAACCAGCCGGACAACGTGGTGCTGTACTTCACCGTGTTCGGGAGCCTGGGAGCGGTGCTGATGGCCCTCCTGAGCGGCTTCATGATCGACCGCCTGGGGGCCAAGCCGCTGTTCTTCATCTTCGCGGCGGTGGTGGCGCTGGTGCTCCTGCCGCTGGTCGTTTCGCCGTCCTTCCAGCTGGAGAGGGGGATCCTGATCTTCGCGGCAGTCCTCTTCCTCTTCTATAACATGGGTCAGTTCGGCATTCTCAACGCCGGCCAGACCTACTTCCTGGCCGCCATCGACAGCGAGGAACGGCTCAACCTGGGCATCGCCTACTTCATGACCCTGGGGCTGGCCGGGGGGATCGGGTCGCTGTTCGGCGGGGCCCTGCTGGAATGGATCGGGGCACTGTGGCCCCAGGAGCCCACCCGCGTCTTCCGCCTGTACTTCGCGATCCTGGGGGCTTCGTTCCTGGTGGTGTTCTTTCTGGTCAACCGTATGGAGAACCTGGGAGCGGTGCCCATCCGCGACGCCCTGGCGGTGCTCTTCTCGCCCCGGGACCTGCGCGCCATCAGCCTGCTGCACCGGTTGAACCGCACCACCACGGTCACAGAGGAGAAGGACACGATCCGCGCGCTGGCGGAGTCCCGATCCGAGCTGTCCCTCCAGGAGGTGCTCTCCCGGCTGCGCTCGCCCCGGTTCACGATTCGGGCCGAGGCGCTTACCACGCTGAGCAGCCTGCCCCTGGATGAAGCAGCGGTGCAGGCTCTCCTGTCGGAGGTAAAGAACCACGCCTTCACCACCGCCTCCCTGGCGGCGGACATCCTGGGCAGGCGGGGCATCCGCCAGGCCATCCCGGTGCTGCGGCGCAGCCTCTCCTCCCGGGACTTCTTCCTGGGCGGAAAGGCCATGGTGGCCCTGGCACAGCTCGGCGACCGGGAGAGCCTCGAACCGATTCGGAGCATTCTCCGCAAGTCCAGCAACCCCCGGCTGATCATTCATGCGGCGCAGGCGCTGGAGATCTTCCTGGCCGCCGGGGCCGTCCCCGACATCCTGCACAAGCTGGAGGGCAAGACCCGGCCCTACCTGAGGGACGAGCTGATGCTCTCCGTGGCGGGGATCCTGGGGCTGGGAGCGTGGTTCTACCCCATCTACGTGACCTTTCTGGAAAAGAGCTCCGTGGCGATCCAGATGCTGCTGGACCACGCCGCAGGGTGCAGCCGCGCCGAGCGCCTGCGGCGGCTGGCGGAGGAGCTGCCCCGCAGGGAGCGCGGCGGATTCGCTCCGCTTGCCGGGGAGCTGCTGGCCGAGCTGGGGACCGAGCTGCCCGGCGAAGCGCGGGACGCTTTCGCCGGCGCCCTGCGTGACGGCAGGATGCTGCGCCTGGAGCGGCTCTGCTTTCTCATCACCGCGGTGGTGGTGTGGTTCTCCTGCCGGCCGGCAGGGAAAAGCTAGGGCGCAGGGCCTGCGGGGCTCGCCGCAATCAGGCAGAGAGGCTACCGGGCGGGTTTGCAGATGATCGAGACGCTGCGCCGCCCGTCCATCTTGGTCAGGAACGCGCCGGAGGAGCGCACGTGCACGAAGCTGCGGGTGCGCCGCAGGGGCTCCATGCTCTTCAGCCAGGACCAGTCGATGAAGGTGGCGGTGGAGCCGTAGGGCACGTCGAAGTAGCCGATGTTCATGGAGGTGACGTTGTGGAAGAAGTGTGAGCCCAGCGACGGGTCCACCTTGAAATCCGCGAGCTCCACCTCCACGATGATCCTTGCATTGGAGATGTGCGACCAGTTCACGGGAACGCCCAGCCAGGGGTCACGGCTGCCCCAGCGGCCGGGGCCTATGAGGATGTAGCGGCGGCCTTCCTTCTTGAGGGTCCCGTTCAGCTCGTCCAGCTCCTCGATCATCTTCACGGTGCGGGAGCGGTCGAAGCGGTCCGGGTCCACGTAGATGATGTCGTGCAGATCGTTCACCGTGCCGTTGCCCATGGCGCGATCGGTGTACAGCAGCAGCTCCTCCCGCCTGACCTTGTCGAGGTCCAGGTGATAGTCCTCCAGGTTCCCCAGCAGCGGCTTCATCTGCAGGATATAGAAGATGGGCCTGCCATCCGGGCCGGCGGAGAGGTCCACGGCAAACTCCACCTCCACCGGCGTGCCCATGGCGGTCTTGACGATGTCCAGCACCTCCTCCAGCACCCTGGCCAGGGGGAAGTAGTCGTACTTGAGTATGTAGGCGAAGTTGACCACCTTCGGGCCCTTGAGTGCGTTCCCCACCTGCAGGCGGTTGTTCTGGTAGTCCCACACGGACACGCAGTGCTGCAGCGACCCGTCGGAGCCGGCGTCGTCGATCGCCAGCCGCTCCAGGGTGATGTGGTCCCCGGAGGCCAGCTGGACCTGCGGGCCGCCCATCCTCAGGGCGTAGAAGTTCTGCTGGGTGTTCTTGAGCTGGTCTTCCGGTGGCTCGAACTCCAGCTTGGGATAGTGGGGGCAGAAGCGGTAAGCCTTCTCCCCGTCGATCACGTACCTGCCCAGCCCCACGGCAATCACCGCGATGCCGTCCTCCGGCTTGAGGTAGGACACCGGGTAGTAGTTGTACGACTGGGCCACGCCGGAGAAGTGCGGGTAGTAGTAGCCCTGGTGCTCCCGCCCCACGACTGCCTGAATCAGCACCGCCATCTTCTCCTCGCCGATCTTGTAGCCGATGGCGTCGAAGTAGGCCCGGGCCGAGCGGGAGAAGACGGAGGCATAGACGAGCTTGATCGCCTGCTCGAGCTGCCGCTGGCGGAGGAGCGGGTCGGGATCGTTGTTGGGCAGAAGGAAGGTGTCATAGATCCCCGAGAAGGGCTGGGAGAGGGAATCCTCGAACAGGGCGGAGGAGCGGATGGAGAGCGGGAACCGCACGTGGCTGAGGTACACGGCAAGCTTTTCCCTGAGCGGCTCCGAAAGCCGGCCTCGCAGGAAGCGGCGTTTCACCCGTTCGTAGTCCTGCTCGTCCACGAACAGGTCGGACAGGCCGTTGCGCTCGATGAACCCGTCGTACTCCTCGGTGCCGATCATGGCGGTGTGGGGGATGCGGATGTCCACCTCGGGGATCAGCCGGTCCAGCTGGCAGTTCTGAATCAGCATGTGCAGGAAGGCCATGCCCCGCCCCTTGCCTCCCAGGGAGCCCTCGCTGAGGCGCACCGCGTAGTCCTGCCCGTTCAGCAGGCTCTCGTCGAACTGCACCACCCGCCCCCGCAGCTTGCTCTCCTGCACGTTGCGAAAGACCTCGATGAGGTGGCTGCGCAGAGCGGCGTAGGAGGGAAAATCGCTCACGCGCACGGGCTGCAGGCTCTTGGCGATGCGAATCTCCCCCCGGGCCATGAGCCAGCCGGAGAAATGGTTGCGGTTGGCGTGGTACACCAGCGATTCGTCCGGAACGGTGACCAGCACCTGTTTGAAGTCCTCCAGGGACTGCGCCCGGCCGATGGGGTTGCCCTCCCAGTCCCTGAAGATGAAGTCTCCGAAGCCCAGGAAGTTGAACACGAAGCTGGTCAGGTCCCTGGAGAGGCTCTCCGAGTTCTTGTCGATGAAGCTGCAGCCCAGAGACTCTGCCTTGGCCCTGTTCTCCGGTTCCGCCGACTGCAGCAGCGTGGGCAGATCCGGAAACTGGCCTTTGATGTAACGTATCAGCTTCAGCCCGGCCTCTTCGTCCCGGCGCCCGCTCTTGGGGAACTTCACGTCACAGATCAGGCAGAGAAGGTAGTCCTTGTACTCCTCGAAGATCTCCACCGCCTCTTCAAAGCTCTCCGCCATCAGGACCTTGGGGCGGGCCCGCATGCGCAGCAGCTTGCGCATCTCATCCAGGTGCTCGTCGGCAATGATGCGCTGGGTCTGCTTCATGATCTCGATGTAAAGCGTGGGCAGGTAGCTGGAGATGTAGCGGCTGGAGTCCTCCACCAGCAAGATCACCCTGACCAGCCCGATCTTGGTGTCGCGCACGACGTTGATCTTGTCCTCGATGTACTTGATCATGGCCAGGAAGATCTTGGCGTCGCCGTTCCACACGAAGACCTTGTCGAGATACTGGAGCTTTTCCCGCCGTTCGGCCACCAGAGCGATCTCCGTATTGTCGTTCAGCAGCAGGAGGATGGGTATCCCGGGGCTCATCTCCTTCAGGCGCCTGGCCAGCTCGAAGGGGCTGATCTCGTCGATCCTCATGGTCAGGATCACCATGTCGAAGGATCGCCGCCGCAGGATGTCCACTGCCTCCTCGCCGGAGGAGACGCTGCTGATGCGCGGCGCGGTGGTCAGATTGAGCTGGTAGTACTCGCCGAAGATCTTCTCGGTGAGCTTGTCTTCCTCCTCCAGGATGAAGGCGTCGTATATCGTCGCCACCAGGAGAATCTCGCGCACCCTGAACTGCATGAGCTCGTGGTAGATCTCCTGATCCGTCTTGTTCTGCTTGACCAGGTCGGAGAGCCTGTGCTTGACCATCATGTCGTTCGCCGCCTCGCGCTGCCTACAGGATACAGGAAAACCCGGGCCCGGCCAAGACGGGTCTCTTCCCGGCGGAGCTGGGGGACACCTGGCAGGCGGCTGGGCGCCGGGGGGGCGATATCGGCGACGGCCGGCTGGCCGAGGCAGGCGCTATGCTCCGGCCGTCAGGCGTTTCTGGATGCGGCGTGCCAGCCTGCGTTGCTCCTGCTCCGGCAACGGCGGAAACCGGTCGCTGACGTACCGTATGGCCCCGCTCTCCAGTCTCTTGGCACGCAGACCACCGCGAACGATCTGTTCGTTCAAGGCATCCCCGGTTCGGTGCGGCGCCAGATGAACATGCAGATGGGACAGACCGCCCCCAAAGATGTACACGTACACGAGCTCGGCGCCGGTCTCGTCCCTGAGGGCGCGGCTCACCCGGGAAAGCACTTCGCCGAACGAGCGCGCTTCCTCACCGTCCAGGTCGGTGACATGCGGGATGTGCCGTTTGGGCTCCACCCGTTGCCCCGGCGCGCCCCCCCGGCCGGGCCGCTACCGCCCTTGACGATAGGAGGCGGCGGAGCTACCATATAACTAAACGGTTAGTCAGCAATGCGGGCGCGCGGCGGCGCATGCCGCGACGCAGACCCCGGGAGAAGGCCCATGGAACGTGACGGCAGCAACAGCCGCGAGCGAATACTCATCGCGGCGGAACGCATCTTTGCGGACAGGGGGTTCGACCGGGCCCGGGTGGAGGACATCGCCCGCAGCGCCGGGGTGAACAAGGCCCTCATCTACTACTACTTCCGCAGCAAGGAGGCCATCCTGGAGGAGCTGGTGGGCGGGTTTCTGGAAGAGGCGCTGGAGCTGCGGGCCCTCAGCTTCGAGGAGCTCGCCGGCCGCCTGGACAGCTCCTCCCCGGGGGCAGACGGCGGAGCACAGGAGGAGGCGCGCTACGAGGAGCTGATGCGGCACTCTCTCACCTTCCTGGAGAGACGCCGGGACGTGCTGAACATCATGCTGATGCAGGCGCTGAAGGAAGGGGCCGGCGGGGAGCCCTTGTTCCGCTTCCTGGACGGCAGCCTGCGGCAGGGCCTGGAGGTGTACCGCACCCGCTACGGGGTGGTTCCCACCGAGGAGACGGCGCTGCTGCTGCAAAGCTTCTACATGGGTCTCATGCCCCTGGTGGCCTTCGTGCTGCTCCACGACAAGTGGTGCGGCTACTACCGGGCGGACCGCGAGGAATCCAAGCACCGCTTTGTGCACCTGTTCTTCCAGGAGTACATGGTGGACACCTTCACCCGCCTGTTCACCCGCAAGCCGGCGGAGGGCTGAAGGGCCGCCCGCGGTACGCGCGGGTTCACTCCTGGCACACGCGGCAGAAGTAGCAGGTTCCCCCGAGATACTGCATCTTTTCCACGACCGCCCCGCATGCGGGGCAGGGGCGGCCAACCGCCTTGCCGTCCATCAGCCGGACGTATCCCCCGCGTCTGCCGTACAGGTCGTACTCGTCGTAGCGGCCGCCGCGCTCGATCACCTCGCCCACCGTGGCCACGATGGCGCGATGCAGGGCGTGTTTCTTCTCGGTGTCGAGATCGGCAATGGGATGCCGGGGATGAATGCGGGCGCGAAAGAGTATGTCCTGAGCGATCGCGTTTCCCAATCCGGGAACCAGCTGGTCCTGCGTGAGCAGCCCCTTGGCGCTCCGCTTTTTTCGGCCCGCCAGATGGTCTATCAGCGCGCTGAAGTACTCGAGGGTGAACTCCGGCTCGACCGGCGTCGGCCTCATCCCCTGGATGTACTCGCGGGCGGTCTCCTTTCCCTGCCGGTAGAGCTCCACAGCTCCCCACATCTGCGTGGTTACGCTCAGGCGGGAGCCATCCTGGAAGCTCAGGCACAGGTGGTGCTTATTTGGCGCTTCGTCCCCGGGCGGATGATAGAGCACCCTGCCTCCGCACTCGCCCAGCAGCAGGACGTACCCGGGCTCCAGCGGTACGAAGAGCCACTTCCCCCTGGCCCGCGCCTCCCCGACCGTCCTGGTGGCGGTTAACTCTTGGAACTCCTCATGGCTCCTGTTGTACCAGACAAACCTGTGCGGGCTGTTGCCCAGCTGCCCCCGGCGGATCACCTTTCCCCGCAGGGTGTGGTTCATCTGGCAGGCCAGGACGACCAGCTCGGACAGCTCGAACACGCCTCACCTCCTGCGCCGCCGGCCGCTCCAGGCGGCGGCCTGCAACGCCACCCTATTCTCTGTGCTGGCGGCGGCGAAATGTCAAGCTCAGCCGCAGCGCGCGCCCCGCTCGTCCCGAGCCGGCGGTAGCCCGCCGGCGGAAAGGTGAGTATCTTTGCAGCCATTGAGGAGGCGAGAGATGATAACGCATGCCAGCACGATCACCGTGTACGTGCGAGACCAGGATCGCGCCCTGGAGTTTTACGTGGGGAAGCTGGGCTTCGAGAAGCGGCGCGACGATCCCATGGGCCCGGGAGGCCCGCGCTGGATAGAGGTGGCCCCCAGGGGGGCGCAGACTGCCCTGGTTCTCTACGCGCCCACGGAAGCCATGCCGGGGGCCGACAGCTACGAGCGGGCGCTTAGCTCCATCGGCACGTTCGCCCCCTTCGTGCTGAACGTGGACGACATGGAAAAGACCCACCGGGAGCTCAGCGCCCGCGGGGTGGAGTTCGACGACCCGCCCAGGAAGGAGCCCTATGGGTGGTGGGCCGCAATCAGAGACGCGGACGGCAACGTCATAGGTCTGCACCAGTAGGGCGGGCGGCCCGGCGCTCCTAGTTGTACCGGCGGCGGATGGCGCGAATCACGTCGTAGATGCGCAAGAACAGCTGGACCAGCTCGGGATCGAACTGCTGTCCCGCCTGAAGGCGCAGGTAGCGCAGGGCGAGCTCCTCCTTCCAGGCGTCCTTGTAGGCTCGCTTGGAGACCAGCGCGTCGTACACGTCCGCCAGAGCCACGATCCGCGCCGACAGGGGTATCTCCTTGCCCCGCTGGCCGGCGCCGAACTGCGGCTGCTTGGCGTGCAGGTCGCGAATCTTGCCCGGGTAGCCACGGCCGTCCCAGTGCTCGTGATGCCTCAGCGCCACATCCGCGGCCATGCGGTCCCAGACCGAAGTGAACTTGAACAGCCGCGCTCCGTACACGGTGTGGCAGCGCATTTTCTGCTTCTCCTCGCCCTCCAGGAGGCCCTGCTTCTGTAGAATGAGGTCGCTCAGGGCCACCTTGCCCACGTCGTGGAGCATGGCCGCGGTTCTGAGCACGTCGCGGTTGGTCTTGATCTTGCTGTCGGAGATTCCGTGGCGCAACGCCCACTTCTCGTACAGCTCCACCGAGTAGGCGCCCACCCGCTTGGCGTGCTGGCTGGTCTCGTAGGGGTCGCGCAGCTCCGCCATCTCCACCATCCGCAGCACCATCTGGCGGGACAGCTTGGCCTTCTCGATGGCGTTGGCGGCATTGCGGGCGAACTCGGTGATGAACAGGTTGTCCTGCATGGAGAAGGGGACCACCTCGCCCCGCCCGTTCTTGGCGTTTATGAGCTGCAGGACTCCCACGATTTCCTTGCTCGTGGTGCTGAGGGGGACCACCAGGACCGATTGGGTCTTGTAGGAGGACTTGACGTCGAAGGCCGGGTTGAAGGCGTAGGAGACCCCGCTGGGAATGTCGTAGACGTTGTCGATCAGCAGCGAGTCTCCGCTGGCGGCCACGTAGCCCGCCAGGGAGGTGCGGTCCACGCTGAGCCGCTGATCCGAGTAGATGTAGCGGTCCCTGGCCCGCACACCGGTGAACAGGGCGTCGTTCTGCACGTAGCTGAAGTACAGGGAGGCACCCTTGGCAAGATAGAGTGTGCCCGCCTCCGCGGCCACGAACCGCCGCGCTTCGAAGAGGACCGTCTCCAGGAGCGTGTCCAGGTCCCGGATCTGATAGATGGACTCTATCTTCTTGAGAAAGGCTGGAATGCTCCGCCTCTCTCTGCCGGGGACGCCCCTTCCGTCGCTATCCATTGCCGGGTCCGCAGGTACGTGACGCCATGCCTCGCAGGCTCTCCTGTTAGAGCTTATCGCAGGGCCGGACTGCTATCCACGAACCTCGGGGTTTTTTCCTCAGACCAGCCCCTGATCCAGCATCGCGTCTGCCACTTTCTTGAACCCCGCGATGTTGGCGCCGTTCACGTAGTTGCCGGGCGTACCGTATTCCTCGGCGGCCCGCCGGCAGCTGGCATGGATGTCCACCATGATGCGGTGCAGCCTCTGGTCCACCTCTTCCCGGCTCCACGCCAGCCTCATGCTGTTCTGGGCCATCTCCAGGCCGCTGCAGGCCACACCCCCCGCATTCGCCGCCTTACCCGGGCCGAACAGGACGTTGCGCTCCAGGAACACCTCCACCGCCTCAGGGGTAGCCGGCATGTTGGCGCCTTCGGTCACCACGGCGCACCCGGAGCCCAGCAGCGTCTCGGCGTCTTCCCGGTCCAGCTCGTTCTGGGTGGCGCAGGGCAGCGCGACGTCCACCCTCGCCAGGCGCCAGGGGCGCTGCCCCTCGTGGTACACGGCGCGCTTGAACTTCTCGGCGTATTCCCGGATCCGTCCCCGGCGGATGTTCTTCAGCTCCATCACATACTGCCACTTCTCTTCGTCGATGCCGTCCTCGTCCACGATGGTGCCGTTGGAGTCCGACAGGGTCACCACCTTGCCGCCCAGCTGGTGCACCTTCTGTGTGGCGTACTGGGCCACGTTTCCGGACCCGGAAATCGCCACCCGCTTGCCGGCAAAGTCCGTGCCCAGGGTCTTCATCATCTCCACCGCGAAGTAGACACACCCGTACCCGGTTGCCTCGGGGCGGATCAGGCTGCCGCCCCAGTTGAGGCCCTTGCCAGTGAGGACGCCTTCGAAGACGTTCTTCAGCCTCTTGTACTGGCCGAACATGTAGCCGATCTCCCGCCCGCCCACACCGATATCTCCGGCGGGCACGTCGGTGTCCGCTCCGATGTGGCGGAAGAGCTCGCTCATGAAGCTCTGGCAGAAACGCATCACCTCCGCATCGGACTTGCCCTTGGGATCGAAGTCGCTGCCGCCCTTGCCGCCCCCCATGGCCAGCCCGGTCAGGCTGTTCTTGAAGATCTGCTCGAAGCCCAGAAACTTGAGGATCCCCAGGTTGACCGAAGGGTGAAACCTCAGGCCCCCCTTGTAGGGACCGATGGCGCTGTTGAACTCCACGCGGTAGCCGCGGTTCACCTGGTAGTCGCCGCGGTCGTCCTGCCAGGGCACCCGGAAGATCACCACCCGCTCGGGCTCTGCCAGCCGCTCCAGAATGCGTGCCTGCCGGTAGATGGGGTCGCGGTCCACCACGCCCTCCAGCGAGCTCAAGACTTCCCTTACCGCCTGGAGAAACTCCTTCTCCCAGGGGTAGCGCTTGCCCACCGCTTCGACGACCTCCGTGACGTAGCTCATTGTCTCCTCCTGGTGATGCGGCCGCCGGGTCCCCGGGGGGAGCCTGCCGGCGCCGCCTGCGATTCTACCCGCGGCGGGGCGCCTGCCACAACCATTTTGTATGCCTTTTTCCGGCTCGCATGAATATGCCCGCCGAGGTCCGGCGGAGGCGGGCGACCCCGCCCCGCGCAGAGGCCGGGCGCTTCAACCGAGCAACCCCAGGCTGTGCAGCGCAGGCACCAACCCTTCCACGAGCGGACCGGACAGCGGTTCCCGCCCCCGGAGCAGCCCCTCCAGGCCGGGGATCCACGGAATGCTGCCGATGAGCCGCGTTCCGTAGCGCCGCGCCAGTCCCTTCAGGCCCTCTCCGGCCCGCTCCCCGGGGCGGTGGCGGTCCGCCATGTTCTCCAGCACTCCGCGCATGGGCGCCTGCAGCTCGGCCAGCATGGCCAGCAGCCGCTCCACCACCTGCATCACCAGGGTCGATGAGGTGGCCACGACCAGGAACTCGGTCCTCTCCATCAGGCGCAGGATGTCGAGGATGGGATCCCCGATTCCAGGCGGGGTGTCCACCAGCAGCACATCCAGAGGCGGCCAGGCGGTCACCGCCAGCAGCTCCACAATGGCCTCGGTGACCTCCGCGCCCCGCAGGGGTGCGGCCCGGCTGCCGCTGAAGGCGGCGAAGCTCATGAGCTTCAGGGAACCCCGCACGCTGAACGGCAGGATGCCCGCCGACTCGGCGGGCAGTCCCAGCCGCTCGCCCAGCAGCACGTGCGCCGAGGCTCCCTGGAAATCCAGGTCCAGGAGCCCCGTTCTGACACCCTTCTGCGCCAGCAGCAGCGCCGCCGCCACGGTGCACACGCTCTTGCCGACCCCACCCTTGGCGCTGGCCACCGCGAGGATGCGTCCGATGGGCGCCAGGCGCCGCTGCACCACGGCCGGGCGCGGGTCAATCAGCATCGGTCTCCAGCTCTACGGAGCGGATGATGACTCCCCTTCCCTTCTCCAGGGAGAAGTCGGGGCTGCCGCAGGAAGGGCAGCGCAGGTAGACGTGGGCGGACTCGGGCAGGAAATGGATGGCCTCCAGGGTGTCATCGTCCATCCCTTGCAGAGAGGCAAGCGGCCACTCCCTGGAGCAGCGGTTGCAGCGAAACGAGGCGGGCTCCTCCCGGAAGCGAAAGACCTCCCTACCGTAGGGCCGGCCGGCCAGGAAGGCATCCAGGCCGGTCTCGAAGGCATCCATGGCGATGCGCTGGAGCTCGCCCAGCCCCACCTCCACGGATCGGACTCTCCGGCCGTGGTTTTCCGCGCAGATGCGGTCCAGGGTGGCCACCACGGCCTCCGCCAGGGCCCACTCGTGCATCAGCCCTCTTCGAAGCGGGAAAGGATCTCGGGGAACTCGTACACGATCATCCCCTTCTGGTCAACCTCCATGCGCACCCGCATGCCGTCCACCATCCCGTTGACCAGCTCCTCGGCCTCCTTCACCCCCAGGCCGGTATCCAGGACTATGTCCGAGACCGTGATACGCCCTTTGAGCTTGTAGGCCAGCCGGAAGAGGCGGGCCTCATAGCTGCGCCCCCGGGGCAGCTCGAAGAGGGATCCCGGCCCGCCGGGCTCTCCCACCCGCCTGCGTCCGGTTTGATCGTGAAAGAAATCGTGGAAGATGCGCATGCCCACACGCACCGCGATGAAGATGAGAAACATGGGAATGAGGAACCCGAACGGCAGCAAGAAGAAGCCCACCTTGTTTGCTCCTCGACGGCGCGACCCGGCCGCGCCGTACTTCAATGTACAGCCAAAGGGCCGGGCGTGCCAACCCGGCTTCCCGGCACCAGCCGACAGGTCGCGGTGGTGGCGACCGTCAACCAGGCGCATTTGCCGCTGTTCGAGGCCAACAGGCGGCCGCTGCTGGCTTGCAGCCGGCCTGGGCGTGGCCTGCAGAGGGCACCGATGTCCCCCACGGTCACGTCGGGCGCCGGAGCGCTGCCGGCTTCGCACCGCTTCACCCATCACGGCGGGCCGGAGCCAGGCGGCCGTGGTCCAGGTGGATCACACGGTCCGCCCGCCGGCTCACCTCGGGGTAGTGGGTGACCACACTCAGGGTGTGCGCCTGCGCGTGGAGCCCACCGCGAGACCCAGTCTGCCCGCCAGGGAAGCCCCCACCATGGCGGAGGAAAGCTCCGCATCCGCAGCCCAGTCGCCCTGGAGAGTCGAGCTGAGCGGCCAGCTCGTGTCCAAGAACGTCATCGCATCGGCGTACCCGGCCTTCAAGAAAGAGCCCCCCGGGTCGTGCGGCTCCGCGTTTCTTGACGCTACCCCGGGGTGCTGGTAGTATCCTGGGCATGATCAAGCCGGCCATGCTGGCGGTTGCGCTGCTGCTCGTGATCGCCGGGGTCCCGATCGCGCAGGACAGCTACCCAGGCTTCGGCCAGCAGCCCGGTATCGTCCAGCCCACGGAAGACCCCAGCGCCCTCAACCGGCGCATCCTCAGCACCACCCGCTACCGGCTGACTCCCGGCGACTCCTACGAGCTGGTGGTGATCCTGGACACCACCGAGCGCTATCCGCTGCTGCTCACGGAGACCTACAAGCTCGATGTGCCCTACATCGGGACGCTGGACGTGAGGGGCATGACCTTCGCCGAGCTCAAAGCCAGGATCATTCAGCGGATCCGCGCCCGGGTGCCGGTCCAGTACGTGGATTTTCTGCTCAGCGCCCCGGCGCTGTTCGACGTATTCGTCTACGGCGGCGTGAAGAACCCGGGGATCGCCACGGTGAATCCCCTCTCACGGGTCAGCGACGCCATCCTGCTGGCCGGGGGCCTTCTGCCAGCCGCCAGCTTCCGCACCGTCCAGGTCCACCGGGCAGACCGCACCCTGACCGTGGACCTTTCCCGCTACACGGCCATGGCCGAGCTGGATCAGAACCCCCTCCTGGAGCCCGGGGACAAGGTGTTCGTGCCCCAGGCGGACCGCATCGTGGAGATAGGCGGCAGGGTGAGGCATCCCGGTACCTACGAGCTGCTTTCCGGCGAGACTCTGGAGGATCTGCTGGAGATGGCCGGGGGCCTGACCGCTGACGCGGCGGGGGAGCGGATCCGCATCGTCCGGGTTCAGCAGGGCGGGCGGGCGCAGATCCTGCAGGCCGCTCTCTCCGGCGCCTCCGGCCTGAGGCTGCTCAACCAGGACCGGGTTGAGGTGGAATCCGCCCTGGCCAACAGCGCGCAGATCACCGTAGACGCCGCCGTGTACGGCTCCCCCGTCAGCGGCACCGAACCGACGCAGGTCCCCACCGAGCCGGTCATGATGAACCTGCCCTACACGGACGGCATGACGCTGCTTGCGGTGCTGGACAGGCTGGGCGGTCCCACACCGCTGGCCGACCTGCCCCGCAGCATGATCCGCCGGGGAGGAGAGACGATCGACGTCGACGTGGCCAGCCTGTGGGAGACCCGCAGCGCCAGCTACGACCTGGCGCTCCAGCCGCAGGACGTGGTGGTCGTGCCGATGCAGCGCCTGACGGTGATGGTGGCCGGCGAGGTCAACAGTCCCGGCTCGGTGCCCTACCAGAACGGGTCAAAGGTCTCCGACTACATCATGGCCGCCGGCGGGGTGAACGTGGATCGGGGTGACATCAACCGCATCTACTTCGCCGACGAAAGCGGCGGGAGGCGCAAGGTGAGCCTGGACACCTACGTCACCGACCCGGGAACCCTCATCCTGGTGGGACGGAACACCTGGACGATGACTCAGAAGACATTCACCGACGTTCTGATCGTGACGGGCTTCATCGGCGCGCTGATCACCTTCATCAACCAGATGATCAGCCTCGTACAGAGGTTTTGAGAGAGGCCCTGACCTCGCCGACGGTTTCCAGAAGGTGCTGCACCAGCCCCTTGATGAAAGGGTTGCTGATGGAGTAGACCCGGCGGTTGCCCTGAACCTGGGACCGCACGATCCCGCGCTTCTTGAGGACCGCCAGGTGCTGGGAAACAACGGGCTGCGCCTGGTCCAGGCAGTTCCACAGCTCCGAAACGCAGGGCTCCTGGTTGTGCTCGATGGCGCAGAGGATCTTCAAACGCAACGGGTGCCCGCAGGCCTTCAGGACCGTCGCCATCTCCTGGATTTCGTTCATATTCCTATATAGATTATCCAGAACGTCGCCCAGATTCAAGCGGCTCCCGGGTCTTTCGGCGTCCGGCTCCCGGGGCCCCCGGGGGGCGCGTGCGCCTTGAAGCTCCCGGCGCTTTCTCACTATATTTCCAACACGATGAGCTCGGTCTACCTGGACTGGGCGGCCAGCGCGCCCCCGGATCCCGCAATATCGCGCGCCTGCCTGGCAATGGCCGCGGAGCGCTTCGCCAACCCTTCCTCAATCCACGGGGCCGGGCGCGAGGCGGGCCGGGTCCTGGAGGAGAGCAGGCTGCGCCTGGCGGCCGCGCTGGACTGCCACCCTGACGAGGTGGTCTTCACCTCCGGGGGCACCGAGTCGAACAACCTGGTCCTCTTCTCCACCCTGCGCAGGGCGCGCGCCCGGGGGGTGGTGATCAGCGGCATCGAGCACGCCTCCGTGTTCGAGCCCGCCCGGGTGCTGGGCGAGCTGGGCAGTCCCGTGCGGGTGGTGCCCGCCGAGCCCACCGGGGCCGTGGATCCCCTGCGCCTGGCCGAAGCCGTGGAGGAGCAGACCGTGCTGGTGTCGTTGATGGCCGTCAACAACGAGACCGGCGCACTCCAGCCGGTCGCGGAGGTGGCCCGCCTCCTGCGGCAGCGGGGCGGGCGGCGGGTACACCTGCACTGCGACGCGGTCCAGGCTTTCGGCAAGGTGCCCTTCCGGCCCCGAGAGCTGGGCGTGGACTCCGCCTCGCTGTCGGCCCACAAGATAGGCGGCCCGCGGGGAGTGGGGGCCCTGTACCTGCGCCGGGGAGCGGCGATCGCGCCGCTGTACTGCGGCGGCGGGCAGGAGCGGGGCTTCCGGCCG
The DNA here is from genome assembly GCA_964490725.1 of uncultured Spirochaetaceae bacterium. Classification (GTDB taxonomy): domain Bacteria; phylum Spirochaetota; class Spirochaetia; order SZUA-6; family DRHE01; genus CAZBDU01. The sequence goes on from CAZBDU010000064.1 coordinate 29,900, forward strand.
GGCACGGAGAACCTGCCGGCCATCCACGCCTTCTCCCTGGCGGCCGGGCGGGCGCAGGAGAGCCTGCCGCAGACCCTGGCCCGCGCCCGGGGGCTGGCGCTGCCGCTCCTCGAGGCGCTCCGCTCCATCGAAGGGGCGGTGCTGGTCCCCGCCGGGCGCAGCCCGGGCCAGGGGGAGCAGGCCTTCTCTCCCTTCATCCTGAACGTTTCCTTTCCGCCGGTGCCCGGCGAGGTGATCGTGCGGATCATGGAAGAAGAGGGATTCCTGATCTCCACCGGCTCCGCCTGCTCCTCCCGCAGGAAGAACCGCTTCCGGGTCCACGAGGGCATGGGGGTGGACCGGGAGGTGGCGTTCTCCGCGGTGCGCATCTCCATCGGCGGCGGGACCACCTCGGCGCAGCTGGAGGCTGCGGCCGAGGCGCTCGCCAGGCGGGTCGCGGAGCTGCGCAGGGTCGCGGGGTAGGGCCATGGCCATCACCTATCTGGTCAAATACGGCGAGCTTGCCCTCAAGGGACAGAATCGACAGCGATTCGAGCGGCGCCTGGCGGACGACATCCGCTCGCGCCTGCGGGCGGCCGGGGCGGAGCAGGCCGGGATCGAGCGCCGGTGGGGCCGGATGTACGTACACGCCCGGGAGGATGAGGCGGCGGCGGTGGCGGGCTGTCTGAGCCGGACATTCGGCATCGTGGCCTTCGCCCGGGCCGTCAGAACGGAGAAGGACCCCGCCGCGATCGGGCGGGCCGCCCTGGATCTGGCGGCGGAGGGCGTGGCCGGCCGCCGTCCCGGCCAGAAGGTGCGCTTCAAGGTGGAGGCGCGCCGGTCCGACAAGAGCTTCCCCCTCACCTCCTACCAGATCGCCTGCCGGCTCGGGGACGCCCTGCTTGCAGGGTTCGCCGATCTGCAGGTGGACCTGCATCACCCCGACTGGGTGCTGAACGTGGAGATCCGGGAGAGCGCCTACCTGTACGGAGCCGAGATCCGCTGTCCCGGGGGGCTGCCGCTGGGTTCGGGAGGCCGGGGCCTGCTCCTGCTGTCGGGGGGCATCGACTCGCCGGTGGCCGGCTACCTGATGGGCAAGCGCGGCCTGGCGGTGGACGCCGTGTACTTCGACACGCCTCCCTTCACCTCCGTGCAGGCCAGGGACAAGGTGGCCGCGCTGGCGGCCATCCTCTCGGGCTACCTGACGGGGCTGCGCTTGTACGTGGCGCCTTTTACCGATGTGCAGCTGCGCATCAAGGAGGGCGCGCCGGAGGCGCAGCACACCCTCCTGGTCCGGGCGGCGATGGTGCGCATAGCCGAGAGGCTGGCGGGCCGCCTGGGGGCGGGCTGTCTGATCTCCGGGGAAAGCCTGGGCCAGGTGGCCAGCCAGACCGTGGAGAGCATCCGTTTTACCGGCAGCATGACGGAGGTGCCGCTGTTTCGGCCGCTCATCGGCCTGGACAAGGAGGAGATTGTCGCGCTGGCGCGCAGGATAGGCACCTTCGAGACCTCCACCCTTCCCTACGAAGACTGCTGCACGATCTTCGCGCCGCGGCATCCCCTGACGCGGCCGCGCCTGGAACCGTTGGCGCGTTCCTTTACCGGCCTCGGGCTGGAGGACCTGCTGGCGGAGGCGGCGGAGGCGGCGGCACCGATGCCGCCGGCCTGAGAGGGACGGTTCGGGGCGCCCGCCCGGCCGCGGCCCCGGGCCCCTAAGGCGTGGGGTACGGGCGTTTTAGGGGGT
>CAZBDU010000065.1:0-31387 GCA_964490725.1 uncultured Spirochaetaceae bacterium
GCTCACCCCCAGACGGAGGGCGCCCCGCCGGCCGCGGCGAGCCGGATGCGGGCCGCCGCCGTCGCCGCAGCGCTCGCCCAGGCCGGGCCCAAGGGGGAGAAGCCGGCCGAAGGCAGGCATCGCTTTCCGGGCGAGGGCAGGGGCAGGGTTGTGGTGGTGGACCTGCGCTCCCGGACCGAGGCCCGGGAGGCGCCTCCGGCGCTTCCCGCCGATCACCTCCGGCACGACCCGTCCTGGCCCGTGCGGGGCGCCGAGCGCGGCAGCGGCCACGAGTTCTCCGCGCTGGGGCGGGAGGCGGGCGGAGGCGACCAGATCGGGCAGCCGCGGCAGGATCAGCCCCAGGGCGCCTTCGGGCGGCAGACCATGCACAGCCTGCAGGAGCGTCTGGTGCCCGAGCTGGCTCACCGTACGGGGATCATCCTCAGAGAAGGGGGCCAGGGGGAGATCCGGCTGCTCTTGAGGCCGGAATCGCTGGGCAGCGTGAGGATACGCCTCACCCTGAACGAAAGAGGTATAGAAGGCCGGATTGTTGTCGACAATAACAATGTCAAAGAGCTGCTGGACGGCAGCCTGGAGAACCTGAGAAGCGCCCTCCGGCAGGAGGGCTTCCAGACGGCGAACCTGGAGGTCTCCGTGGGCGGACGCCGTAGCAGAGAGCAGGGGGATCGTGAGCCGCTGGCCGGCCGGGCGCGGCCCGGCGGGCGGCTGGAGCTCGATCGCCTCATGCCGCTGGCGTCCGTGCTGGACGACTACACGGTGAATCTGGTGGTCTGAAGAGGAAGGAACGGGAATGGACGTAAACACGGTGATATCGGCGAGCGACCTGACCACCTTGAGCCAACGGGTCGAGAGCTTCAACAAAACCCTCAACCAGACCAAGAGGGCGCAGAACGAGCTGGGCAAGGACGACTTTCTCAAGATCCTGCTCACCCAGCTCAGCCACCAGGACCCGACTCAGCCCCTGGAGGACAAGGAGTTCGTGGCTCAGATGGCTCAGTTCTCGGCCCTGGAGCAGATCACCAATTTGAGCTCCGAGATGACCCGCGTGTTCGGCCTGCTGGCGCGCGGCCAGGCGGTGGGGCTGCTGGGCAAGACGGTCCAGATCCGGCAGGGCGAGTCCCTGCTGAAGGGGGTGGTGGAGGCGGTTTCCGGAGCGGAGGTGCCGCAGATCCTGGTGGACGGCCAGTACTATGACCTGTCCGACCTCGAAACCGTGACCATGGAGTAGAGGGGGTAGCTCTCCTATGATGCGATCACTGTACGCCGGTGTCTCTGGCCTCCAGAACCACCAGATCCGCATGGACGTTCTGGGCAACAACATCGCCAACGTGAACACCACCGGGTTCAAGAAGGGGCGGGTCAACTTTCACGACATGCTCTCCCAGACCATGTCCGGCGCGGCCAGGCCCACCGACGAGGTGGGAGGGGTCAATCCGAAGCAGGTGGGCCTGGGGATGAACGTCGCCTCCATCGACACGATCTTCCTGCAGGGAAGCCTCCAGACCACCGGCGTTATGACCGACGTCGCCCTCCAGGGAGATGGGTTCTTCATCCTCCAGGACGGCGAGAAACGCTACTACACCCGGGCGGGCGCCTTCGGTCTGGACGAGAACGGCGTGCTGGTGAACCCCGCCAACGGGATGCGGGTGCAGGGCTGGCAGGCCCAGACCGTGGACGGGGTGACCTCCATCAACGTGGCCTCCAGCGTGGGGGACCTGGTGATCCCGGTCGGGGGCAAGGATCCCGCGGTGGCCACCACCGAGGTGGGGCTGGCCTGCAACCTGGACAAGCGTACGCCGGAGATTCCCGCCGGCGCCACCCCGCAGACCGTCCGGGAGGGAACCTGGACCACCAGCTTTGACATCTACGATTCTTTTGGACGGGTGCACCAGCTTCAGGTGAACTTCACCAAGGTCCCGGGCGTGGCCAACCGCTGGCAGGCGGAAGTGACGATCGACCCCGAGGCGGAGACGCCCACCAATACCCTGGTGGAGGTGGGGGCCGCCAACAACGCTACCAACACCTTCTTCGTCGACTTCGACAACCTGGGAGCCCTGGCCGCCGTGGTGGATGCCCAGGGAGACACCATCGACGCCGGGACGCTGCAGGTGCAGGTGGGCTTCGACGTTCCGGACACCACCCTGCCCCCCGGGGCCGCCACCGTACGGCAGCAGTTCAACCTCAACCTGGGGCAGGTGGGTTCCTACCGGGATGCCGTGACCCAGTTCGCCGAGCGGAGCTCCACCAAGGCCATCACCCAGAACGGCTACCCCATGGGGTACCTGGAGAGCTTCAAGATCGATCAGTCCGGCATCATCACCGGGGTCTACACCAACGGGACCAACCGCATGCTGGGCCAGATCGCCCTGGCCTCCTTCACGAATCCCGGCGGCCTGGAGAAGGCCGGGGAGAACACCTACGTGGTCTCCAACAACTCCGGGGACCCCCGCGTTGACCCCTCCGGGGTGGCGGGGAAGGGCAAAGTGATCGCCGGCGCCCTGGAGATGAGCAACGTGGACCTGGCGGAGGCGTTCACCGACATGATCGTGACCCAGCGCGGCTTCCAGGCCAACTCCCGCACCATCACCACCTCCGACCAGATGCTCCAGGAGTTGTTGACACTGAAACGCTAAAGGGGTTAGAAGGAAAAAAGGACCCGGGCAAGCGGGATGAGGCAAGGTGAGGGGGACTTGAAGAGATGATCGAGGTCACCCGTCTGGACGGAAAGAGCTACTACGTGAATCCGCACCAGATCGAGCAGATCGAGGTCAACCCCGACACCACCCTGGTGATGCTGTCCGGGAAGCGGCTGGTGGTCCGGGAGGACGTGGATACCCTCCTGGCCCGCATCGTGGAGTACCGCTCCCGCATCGGAGCGTTCAAGAGCGAGGAGTAGCGGACAAGGCATGGATCTGGGAACGGTCATCGGCCTGATCGCCGGGTTCGTGGTGGTGGTGCTGGGAGTCCTCGCCTCCGGCGGCAACTTCCAGAGCTTCATCAGCCCCTCCTCCATCCTCATCACCCTGGGGGGCTCCTTCGGCGCCCTGCTGGTGGCAAACCCCTTGAGCAGGGTGCTGGGACTGGTGCGCTACTTCAGCCTGGGAATGCGGGTCCCCAACTACGAGGAGGAGCGGATCATCAGCCAGCTGGTGACCTTCTCGGAGAAGGCGCGCCGTGAGGGGCTCCTGGCCCTGGAGGACGACCTGGAGGAGGTGGAGGACGACTTCCTGCGCAAGGGGATCCAGCTGGTGGTGGACGGCACGGACCCCGACATCATCAAGAGCATCCTCTACAACGACCTCAACCAGATCCAGAGCCGGCACTCCCTGGGCATCAACCTCTTCGACGACTGGGGCAAGCTCGCCCCCGCGTTCGGGATGATTGGTACCCTGATCGGGCTGATCATCATGCTGGGCAACATCGAGGACAAGTCCGCCATCGGTACGGGCATGTCCACCGCGCTGATCACCACCCTCTACGGGGCGTTTCTGGCCAACCTGGTGTTCATCCCGATGAAGCGCAACCTCACCGACAAGGATGACGCCGAGACCCTGGTCAAGGAGATCATGATAGAAGGGATCCTTTCCATTCAGTCGGGGGACAACCCCAGGATTCTGGAGGAGAAGCTGCTCAGCTTCCTGGCGCCGGCGCGGCGGGAGGCGGTCAGACAGGAGGCGGCCCGGGAGTAGGGGCGGATGCCTGCACAGAGAAAGAAACCGAAAAGGAAAGACGAGGGGGCGCCGGACTGGTTGTTGACCTACGGGGACATGACCACTCTGCTGCTCACCTTTTTTATTCTGATGTTCACCACCGCCGAGATCAACGGCAGCGAGCTGCGGTTGATCCTGGCGGCGTTTCAGGGGCTGGGCAGCCTGCGGGGAGGCAACACCCTTCAGGTGGGCAAGCTCGCCGAGCTGGGCAACTCCATCATGAGCCTGCCTTCCAGGGAGGTGGGGCGGGCTCTGGACAAGGCCCGCCGCGCGGCCATTTCCCAGTTCCAGCCCGAGCTGAAGACCAAGAAGGTCCGGGTGACCGAGGACGAGCGGGGGCTGGTGATCTCGCTGGCCGCGGATGCCTTCTTCCGGCCGGCCAGCGCGGAGGTGGACATCGAAGCGGCCAGGCAGACCCTGCAGAAGGTGGCGGCCCTTTTGGGCTCCCCGGAGCTGGCGGGGCGCAAGTTTCGCATCGAGGGCCACACCGACAACGTGCCCACCGACCCGGAAGGACCGTATCCCACCAACTGGGAGCTCTCTGCGGCCCGGGCGGTGAACGTGCTGCACCGCCTCTCGGACTACGGCGTGAACGACGGGCAGTTTCAGGTGGCCGGCTTCGCCGACACCGTGCCGCTGGCCAGCAACGACACTCCGGAGGGCCGGGCCTACAACCGGCGGGTGGACATCGTGGTGCTGACCCAGGGGCACCTGTAGGGGTTTGAAGCGATGCGGCTCATCGTGTAAATTTGAGCCGAGGGGTAGGGAATGTCAGACGAAGAGAGTTTGAACCTGGAAGACGTCGGCGCCGGCACCGAGGAGGCGGCCTCCGAAGGGCGCAAGACCGGCTTCCTGCCCGGCGTCCTCATCAGAGTGCTCAAATGGGTGGCCATTGGCCTGGCCTTCATCATCCTGGGGGCCACCACCACGGTGGTCACCTTCAGCCTGGTGAACCGCGGGCGGGCCACGGCGGGGGTGCCGACGACCTCGGAGGAGTACCGGGGCAAGAAGCCGGTGCTGCAGTGGGATGACACCATCGAGGAGATCCGCGGGGTGACCGCCGACGAGGTGCCCGCCATCTTCAGCGTCAAGGTGAGCATCGGCTACGAGCCGGACAACCAGCAGGTGGGCTTCGAGCTGAACAAGCGCCGCCGGCAGATCCAGAACCTGATCTTCCTGGAGATCAGCAACAAGACGCGGGAGGAGCTTCGCCCGGAGTACTACGAGGCGCTGCAGCAGGAGCTGGCGGACAAGATCAACCGGACCCTCATGAAGGAGGGCAGGATCGAAGAGCTGGTCTTCAGCGAGTTCGTGGTCACCCAGTAGGAGTGGATGAATGGCCGAAGTTCTGTCGCAGGATGAGATCGATCAGCTGCTGACCGCGATCTCGGCGGGGGAGATTTCCACCGAAGAGGTGCACGCCCCCACGGATCAGCGGAAGATCAAGATCTACGACTTCAAGCGGCCCGACAAGTTCTCCAAGGACCAGATCCGGACGGTCTCCATCATGCACGAGACCTTCGCCCGATTGACCACCACCTCCCTTTCGGCGCAGCTCCGCAGCCTGGTGCACGTCCACGTGGCCTCGGTGGACCAGCTGACCTACGAGGAGTTCATCCGCTCCATCCCCAACCCCACCACCCTGGCGGTGATCGACATGGATCCCCTCAAAGGGTCCGCCATCCTGGAGATCGACCCGGCCATCACCTTCTCCATCATCGATCGCAGCTTCGGAGGCCAGGGGGAAGGGGCCAAGTTCTCCCGCGATCTCACCGACATCGAACAGTCGGTGATGGAAGGGATCATCGTGCGCGTGCTGGGCAACCTCCGGGAGTCCTGGAGCACCGTCATCGACCTGCGCCCCCGGCTGGGGGGGATAGAGACCAACCCGCAGTTCGCCCAGATCGTGCCGCCCTCGGAGATGGTGGTGCTGGTCACCCTGGAGACCAAGCTCGGGGAGGTGGAGGGGATGATGAACCTCTGCATCCCCTACCTCACCATCGAGCCGATCATCTCCAAGCTTTCGGCCCAGTACTGGTACTCCTCGGTGCGCCGCGGGACCACCACGGAGAACCTCAACATCCTGAGGGAGCGGCTGTCCACGGTGGCGGTGAGCCTGGTGGCGGAGATCGGCAGCATGGACCTGGCCGTGCGCGACGTGCTGGCTTTGAGACCCGGGGACATCATCCGTCTGGACAAGGTTCGGGTAGGCGACCCGATGAATCTGAAGATAGCGAACCGGAGGAAATTCGTCTGCCGCCCCGGGGTGGTGGGCAACAAGATGGCCGTCCAGGTGATCCGCAAGCTCGAGGACATCGGCCAGGAGGACTTCGAAGAGCTGGCCACAGGAGGGGAGGAAGAGGTATGAGTGACGGTTCTCTGTCGCAAGACGAAATCGATGCATTGCTTCAGGAGACGGACAGCCTGGAGATGGATACCGGCCCGGCGGCTGGAGCGGCGCTCTCCGCAGAGGAGCAGGGGAGGCTGGTCAGCCTGCTGCAGGGAATCGCGGCCACCCAGGCCTCGAACCTCTCGATCCTGACCCGCAAGAACGTCAGCATGGAGAAGCCTGCCCTGGAGCTCTCCGGCGGGGACGACATCATCGAGGGGCTGCCCGAGCAGGTGGTGGACGTGCGCATCGACTTCACCGACGGCCTGCGGGGCGAGCACTCCTATGTTCTGGACACGGGCACCGCGCAGATGATCGCGGGGCTGATGATGGGGCAGAGCGGGGTCGAGATGGACGACGCCGCGCTGTCGGCGGTGGCCGAGGCGCTGTCGCAGATCAGCGGCTCCACCACCACGGAGATCGGCAATCTCATCTCCCGGACCGTGAAGACCACACCCCCGGACTACCAGGCGGTGGCCAGGGAGCAGGTTCGCATCCCCGCCGGGGACGTGGTGGTGAAGCTCACCTACCCGCTGATCATCGAGGGGGAGAGCCCCGCCAGCCTCACGGAGCTGTTCGCCTTGAGCCTGGTGAAGGAGCTTCTGGGTCTCACCGGCGGAGGCGCGCAGGCCTCGCAGGCGGCTGGCCCGGCCATGGCGGGCGCCGCGGCGGGAGCGGGCCAGGGCGGCGGAGCGGCGGCCAATCCCGGCTTCCAGCAGATGGGTCCGCAGCAGACCTTCGGGCAGACCTTTGGCATGGCGGGCATCGGCAGCTCCCAGGCGCCCCCGAACGTGCAGCCCGTGCAGTTCGCCAACCTGCAGGGGGCCGGCGCTTCCGGCGAGCAGGGCAACATCGGCCTGCTCATGGACGTATACATGGAGATGACCGTGGAGCTGGGCCGAACCAAGAAGCTCATCCGCGAGATCCTGGGCATCGGCGAAGGCACGATCATCGAGCTGGACAAGCTCGCCGGCGAGCCGGTGGACATCCTGGTGAACCACAAGCTCATCGCCAAAGGGGAGGTGGTGGTCATCGACGAGAACTTCGGCGTGCGGGTGACCGAGATCGTCTCCCCCATGGAGCGCATGAGTGATTTGACGTAATTGCCGTTTTGGCGTACAATAAGGCCGTACGCTGCCCGCTTCGGCTGAGGCGGGGGCGCGACTGGGAGGGGAAAGTGTACGTCGCTTCTCGAAGGCCGCTCGCCGCGGCTGTTGCAGTGGCGCTGCTCCTGTGTGCAGTGCCGTTGTCCGCTCAGCAGAGGTCCCCGGAGGAAAGCTCTTTTCTGCTCGAGGAGCCCGCCCAGGAGGGTGGGGCGCCCGCCGCGGAAGACGCCTCCCCACAGGGGCCGCTGGTTTCCTCGTGGGACTTCGTACGGATGCTCCTGATCCTCGCGGCGGTGGTGGGCGTCATCTACCTGCTCTTCTTCATCCTCAAGCGAGGTCTGCGCAGACAGCTCCCGGAGAACGAGCTGATTCGCGTGCTGGGAAGCCGCACGCTAACGGGCAACCGGGCGCTGCACCTGGTGGAGCTGGGCGGGAGCATCTACCTGGTGGGGGCCGCGGAGGGGGGAGTGTCCCTGATCGCCGAGGTCACCGACCAGGAAACCCTGGACACGCTGCGGCTGGAGAGCGCACAGACGCGCCGGGCGCCGCAGAGCTTCGCCGGCTTCCTTCAAGGACTGCTGAAGACGGGCAGGCGCGATTCGGTGCTTCCCGGCACCGTGGATTTCATGAAGCAGCAGCGCGAGCGGCTGCAGAAGATGTAGGAGAGGCGGTCTTGTAGACAGGCGGCGACTCAAGAACTGGGAGGGGAAATGAGGAGGCTGGCCTTTGTTTTTCTCATCGGGGTCACTCTGCTGGCCCCGATGGGTGTGTTCGCCCAGGCTGCAGACGGGCCGGGCGTGGCTTTTCCGTACGTCGATCTCAACGTCCGCCAGGCGCAGAACAACCGCGAGGTGGCCCTGTCCATTCAGCTGCTCCTGCTGCTGGCCGTGCTGACCCTCGCCCCTTCCATCCTGATCCTGACGACCTCCTTCCTGCGCATCGCCATCGTGTTCGATTTCGTCAAGCGCGCCCTGTCGCTGCAGCAGGTGCCCCCGAACCAGATCCTCATGGGCATTGCCCTGTTCCTGACGATGTTCATCATGTGGCCTGTGTTCACACGCATCTACAACGAGTCGTTCAAGCCTTTCGCCGACGGGAAGATCGGCATCGAGGAGATGTACAGGAACGCCGAAGGGCCGCTCAGGATCTTCATGTTCAAGCAGATGGGCAAAGACGCCGACAACATCCGGCTGTTCATGTCCATGCGAGATCTGCCCAAGCCGAACACACTGGCGGACGTGCCCACCGAGGTGCTGATCCCGGCCTTCGTCCTCCACGAGCTCACCGTGGCGTTCAAGATCGGGATCTTTCTGTTCATCCCGTTCATCATCATAGACATGGTGGTGGCTTCCACGTTGATGTCCATGGGGATGATCATGCTGCCCCCGGTGATGATCAGCCTGCCCTTCAAGCTCATCCTGTTCGTGCTGGTGGACGGCTGGAGTCTGATTACGATGCAGGTGGTCAGGAGTTTCCGATGATATCTAGTAGGATGGTGCGACCATGACGATCGGTTTCGCGGTGCAACTGTTCAGAAGCGGCGTGCTGCAGGTCCTGCTGATCGCCGCGCCCCTGCTCCTGGTGGGGATGGTGGTGGGTCTGGTGATTTCGATCTTTCAGGCCACCACATCCATCCAGGAGCAGACGCTGACCTTCGTGCCGAAGATTGCCGCAATCCTGGGGGCTCTGGTGCTGTTCGGTCCCTGGATCATCGTGTCCATGGTGCAGTTCACGAAGCGCCTGTTCTCCCAGATTGCCGGGCTGGGCGGATAGGAGGCGGGGAGGTGGACGGACTTTGATCGAGACGCTGATCGCCAACTTCCGGGTCTTCCTTCTCGTCCTGGCCAGGACCACCGCGCTGGTGGAGGTGGCTCCCCTCACCTCCTCGCAGGCGGTGCCGCAGACCGCCAAGATGGGGCTGGCGCTCTTCACGGCGGTGGCGGTCTTTCCCTGGGTGCTGGCCGGGGGGTATCCGCTGCCGGACAACGTGGTGGACTACTTCCTGCTGGTGATCGGGGAGGCGCTGATCGGGATCGTCCTGGCCTTCTTCGTCAACATCGTCTTCACGGCCTTCCAGGTGGGAGGCCAGTTCTTTTCTCTGCAGATGGGATTCGGCGCCTCGGAAGTGTTCGATCCGCTGGCCCTGGTGGAGGTGCCGCTCACCGGGCAGTTCCTGAACCTGGTGGGGATGTACACCTTCCTGGTGATCTCGGGCTTTCACAAGATGTTCCTGGTGGGCATCTATCGCTCCTTCCGTTCGATCCGGGCGGTGGACCTGGTGGCCGGCCGGGAGGTGCTCTTTCCCCTGTTCGTGAAGAGCCTGGGGCAGCTGTTCGCCAACGCCCTGACCATCTCCTTCCCCGTCCTGGGCACGCTGCTGCTGGTCTCGGTGACCATGGGGCTTCTGGCCAAGGCCGCTCCGCAGATGAACCTGCTGATGATGGGCTTTCCCCTGGCCATCGGGGTGGCCTACATCATCCTCATCCTGTCCATGCCGCTGCTGGTGGGCGCCTTCGCCAGGCTGCTGGACAACGGTTTCGAAAACGTGGCTCGGGTGGTGGCCGACCTGAAGGGGGCCGGCCCGTGAGCGCCGCCCTGTGGGCACGGCCTTGGGGGCTGGAGCCGCTCGGCCCGGCACCGCCCTGGCGCCCGCCCCGGCGGCCCGCTGACCTGCTGGGGGAAGTGCACCTCCAGTGGTTCGCCGCCGAGGACGAGGGACGCACCGAGGAGCCCACCGAGCACAAGATCCGCAAGGCGCGCGAGGAGGGCAAGGTCGCCAAGTCGGTGGAGGTCAGCTCCGCCGTGGTGCTGCTGTTCGGCGTGGCCACTCTGGGCCTGCTGGGCTCCTACCTGATGCACGGCATCGTGGCGATGATGCGCTACTTTCTGCTGAACGCCGCCGAGGTGGACATCACCACGGACCGGACGCTGTTCCCTGCCTTTCTTACCTTCTTCCTGCGGCTGGTGGTACCGGTCATGGCGGTGGCCTTCATCGCCGCCATCGCCGGGAACATCTTTCAGGTGGGATTCCTTTTCACGGTCAAACCGATCACCCCGGACATCAACCGCATCATTCCGCGGTTCGGCCGTTTCTTCAGGCGCGCCTTCCTCTCGGGGGAGGCGGCCTTCAACCTGGCCAAGAGCCTGCTGAAGATTGCGCTGATCGTGGCGATCGCCTACCTGAACATCCGCGCCCAACTGGGCAGGATCGTCAATCTCATCGAGGTGCCCTTTCTCATGGCCTTTCAGCTGATTGCCGCCCTGGCCTTCCGCATCATCGTGGAGGCGGCTCTGGCGCTGCTTCTGCTGGCCATTCCGGACTACCTGTTCCAGCGGCGGCAGCACCGGGAGAGCCTCAAGATGAGCCGGCAGGAGCTGAAGGAAGAGCGCAAGATGTACGAGGGAGACCCGTTAGTGAAGAGCCGCCTGCGGGAGCGCATGCGCGAGCTTCTGACCCGCAACATGATGCGCCAGGTGCCCAGGGCGGACGTGGTGATCACCAACCCCACCCACTACTCGGTGGCGGTGGAGTACGACCGCCGGCTGATGGAGGCGCCGACGGTGACCGCCAAGGGTGTGGACGGCATCGCCCTGAAGATCCGGGAGGTGGCCCGGGAGGCGGGCGTGCCCCTGGTGGAGAACCGGCCCCTGGCAAGGACCCTCTACCGGGAGGTGGAGATCGGAGAGTCCATCCCCGAGAAGTACTACGAGGTGATGGCGGTGATCCTGGCCGAGGTCTACAGGCTGGGCGGCGGAACCCGCCCGGGCGGGGGACCGCAGCCCCCCGAAGGGGGCCCCGGAATGAGCCGCCCGGAGGCGGTGCAGCGTGGCTGACGCAGGACGGGTGAGGGCGCCCGGCAGGCCGGGCCGCCGCAGCGACGTGCTGGTGGCGGTGGGTGTCGTGGTGGTGGTCATGATGATGATCATCCCCATCCCCGCGGTGGTTCTCGACACCCTGATGGCCGCCAACCTGGTGATCGCCCTGCTGACCATATTGATCGTCCTCTATACGCGCCACGCCCTGGAGTTTTCGGTGTTCCCGACGCTGCTGCTGATCGCCACGGTGTTCGGCCTGGCGCTCAATGTTTCTTCCACCAGGTTGATCCTGGCCCTGGGGAGCCGCTTCAACGGCAAGATCGTCCGCGCTTTCGGGACCTTCGTGGTGGGGGCCGCCGGGACCGAGGGCTACGTGATCGGCCTGATCATCTTCATCATCATCATCGCGGTCCAGTTCATCGTCATCACCAAGGGCTCCACCCGGGTGGCGGAGGTGGCGGCGCGCTTCACCCTGGACGCCCTGCCGGGCAAGCAGATGGCCATCGAGGCGGAGTACAACTCGGGGCTGCTCACCGAGGAGGAGGCCACCCGCAAGAAGAACGAGCTGCAGCGGGAGGCGGACTTCTACGGGGCCATGGACGGCGCCTCCAAGTTCGTGGCCGGCAACGTCAGGGTGGGCATCCTCATCACCGTGATCAACATGGTGGGCGGGTTCATCGTGGGCATGACCCTGCACGGGGAGAGCTTCCAGACCGCCCTGGACACCTACATCAGCCTCACCATCGGCGACGGCCTGGTGACCCAGCTTCCGGCTCTGCTGGTCTCCACGGCCACCGGCATCATCGTCACGCGGGCCATTTCGGAGGAGTCCTTCGGGGCGGACATCACCGTCCAGTTCGGGAACCAATCGCGACCCTATTGGATCGCCGCCGGGGTGCTGGCGGTGCTGGGCGTGCTTCCCGGCTTTCCCTGGTACGTGCTGTTCCCGCTGGCCGCAATGCTGGCGGGCCTGGCGCTGACGCTGCGCCGCCGCCAGGCGGCGGAGCGGGAGCGCGAGAGCCTGAGGGAGGTGGAACGGCGGGAGAAGGCGGCGCCGGCGGAGATCTCCCCGGTGGTGCCCCTGGATCCCCTATCGCTGGAGATCGGCTACGGGTTGATCCCGCTGGTGGACAAGGACCATGGCGCGGAGCTGCTGGACCGCATCACCCGGATCCGCCGCGAGGCGGCGCTGGATCTGGGGCTGGTGGTGCCCCGCATCCGCATCATCGACAACATGCGACTGGAGCCCTCGGAGTACTGCTTCAAGATCCGCGGCGTGGAGGTGGGCCGGGGGACGATCAAGATGGGCAGCTACATGGCGATCAACCCCGGCGGCGTCGAGGAAGCCCTGGAAGGGGAGCCCACCCGGGACCCGGCCTTCGGGCTGCCGGCGGTGTGGATCACTGAAGGAGAGCGCGAGAGGGCCGAGCGAGCCGGGTACACGGTGGTGGACCCGCCGTCGATCATAGCCACCCACCTGACGGAGATCATCAAGAGCCACGCCGCGGAGATCCTGGGACGCCAGGAGGTCCGGTCCATCCTGGACGCCCTGAAGGCCGACTACCCGACTGTGGTGGAGGAGGTGGGCAAGGCCCTTTCGGTGGGAGAGATCCAGAAGGTGCTGCAGGGGCTGCTGCGCGAGCAGGTCTCGATCCGCAACATGGTGGTCATCCTGGAGACCCTGGGGGACTACGCCGGGGTGAGCAAGGACTCGGGCTTCCTCACCGAGAAGGTGCGCCAGGCTCTGGGCAGGCAGATCTGCCTCCAGCACGCCGAGGAAGGCAAGAATCTGCGGGTGCTGACCCTCGCCCCCGATCTGGAACAGAAGATCATCGACAGCCGCGTGGAGACCCCCGCCGGGGCGGCGGCTGCGCTGGAGCCGCAGCTGCAGCGGCGCTTCATCAACGGTCTCACCAACGCCGTGAAGCAGGTGCAGGACCAGGGTCACGCGGCCGTCCTGCTCTGCTCGGAGGCGGCGCGGCTGCTTGTGAAGTCCAGCACGGTCAGGGAGCTACCCCACCTGGTGGTGCTGTCCGTGCCGGAAGTGGCCTCCGACGTCAGGGTGGAATCCCTCGGTGAGGTCAGGATCGAGGGCGACGCCGCATGATGGAGAGAGACGTTCACTACTTCACGGTGGAAGCCTCTACTCCTCAGGAGGCGCTGGAGCGCATGCGGCGCCAGTACGGCACGGAAGCTCGCATCCTGACTCACAAGAGCGTGCGCCGGGGCGGCTTTCTGGGCATCTTTTCCCGGGAAGCTGTCGAGATCACCGGGTATCTGCCGGGGGCGGGCAGGAAGCGCCGGCAGGAAGACGTGGAGGAGGCCAAGCGCCGCATCCTGGTGGAGGCCAAGCGGGAACAGTCGCTGCAGCAGATCCTCAAGGAGATCCAGACCCTGAAGGACAGCCTGGACAGGGCGGATCCCAACCCCTCGGCCAGCCCGGCGGGCCTGGCCACCGTGGAGGAGCTGCTGGTGCACAACGAGTTCGCCCGGGACTTCATCGACTCCATTCTCCAGCGGGTGCGGCAGGAGTTCTCCCTGGAGGACCTGGAGAACCCCGGGCTGCTGCAGTCATCCGTTGCGGAGTGGATCGGGGAGCGCATCCGCATCCAGCCGCCCCTGTCCTTGGGCTCGGGAACCACCCGGGTGTTCGTGATCGTAGGGCCTACCGGGGTGGGGAAGACCACCACCGTGGCCAAGCTGGCGGCGGTGTTTGGGGTGGGCGGGGGCATTTCGGCGGGAAAGGTGCGCATCGTCACGATCGACAACTATCGAATCGCCGCTCTGCGCCAGATCGAAACCTACGCGGAGATCATGCGCATCCCCGTCTCCTGCGCGGAGAGCGCCGCGGAGCTGAAGAAGGTCCTGGCCATGAGCCAGGGGACCGACCTGGTGCTGATCGACACCATCGGCAAGAGCCCCCGGGACCTTGCCAAACTGGCTGAGATGAAGGAAATTCTTGATGCAGCAGGTTCCTTGAGTGAGACGCATCTGGCGATCAGCGCTACAACGAAGGCCTCGGACGTCGAGGACACTCTCAAGACCTTCGAGCCCTTCAAGTACAAGGCCGTGATCCTGACCAAGCTGGACGAGACCTTGCGGGCGGGCAACATCATCAGCGTGCTGGACAGGAACGCCAAGGCCATCTCCTACATCGCCGACGGCCAGTCGGTGCCGCAGGATATCGAGAGAGCCTCGGCAATCCGGCTGCTGATGACCCTGGAGGGCTTTCGCATCAATCGGGAACGGCTGGAGAAAAGATTCGGCAGGCGGGAGAAGACATCTGAATCGTACTGGAGTTGACCGTGGCAGATCAGGCAGAAAAGCTTCGCGAGATCATGCGTAGCCGTTCGGGGGCTTCGGGTTCGGGCAACGGCACTCCGAAGAAATCGCGGATCATCTCCGTCTCCAGCGGCAAGGGGGGGGTGGGCAAGACCAACATATCGATCAACCTTGCCCTGGCCTACGCCCGCCTGGGCAGGAAGGTGATCGTGATGGACGCGGACCTGGGGCTGGCCAACGTGAACGTGGTGTTGGGGGTGATTCCCCGCTACAACCTGTACCACCTGATCCGGCAGCAGAAGTCCATGAAGGACATCCTGCTGGACACCAGCTACGGGATTCAGATCGTGGCCGGCGCCTCGGGGTTCGCCAAGATCGCCAACCTCAGCGAGGAGGAGCGCAAGGGCTTCATCGAGGAGCTCTACGAGCTGTCCGCCGCGGACGTGATCATCATTGACACCTCTGCAGGGGTTTCCAACAACGTGCTGACCTTCGTGGCCGCCTCCGACGACGTGATCATCGTCACCACCCCGGAGCCCACCGCCATCACCGACGCCTACGGCATCGTCAAGATCATCGCCACGGAGATCGACAACCTGGAGCTGGGCCTGAAGCTGGTGGTGAACCGCGTGAAATCGGTGACCGAGGGGCGCAAGGTGGCCGAACGGGTGATCAACATCGCCGGACAGTTCCTCAACCTCAAGCTGGACTATCTGGGCTTCGTGTACGAGGACCCGCTGGTTCAGACGGCGGTGATCCGGCAGAAGCCGTTTCTGGCCCTGGACCCCAAGAGCAAGGCCTCGATCTGCATCGATCACATCGCTCGCCGCCTGGAGAACATAGATTATCGGGAAGGAGGGGGGTTGCAGAAGTTCCTGAAGAGGCTTTTCGGCTCCTGAGGGCTCCCCACCCGGGGAGGGACCCTGCGCGCTCGGGTACGCGGCCTGGCCGCGCAGGTCCCGCCGTCCGTCGAAGCGTTGCCTTGACGGCCCTCCGGTTTTTCCCTAATCTCTCTCTTGAGAGGGGAAAAGCGTGCTGAACTGGAAGATCGTCCTGGGCTCGGCCCTGTTCGCCGTCCTGATCTCGTTCGTGGCGGGGCTGGCGGGAGGGAATCCCTTCGGCGTGGTGCTACTCCGCATGCTGGTCTCCGGCGCCCTCATTGGCGGCCTTGCCGCGGGGGCCCAGCTCATCATCCGCCGCTTCCTGCCGGAGCTGGGCGAGCGCCTCCAGGAAGGCGGCGAGGGCGGCTCCGGGCAGGTGGACATCGTGATCGACGGTGACATCGAGGAGGAGCCCGTGCCGGCAGGAGTGGAGCTGGAGCCGGCGGAGCCGGGGCCTGGGGATTTCCAGGAGGACGCCTCGCCGCTGGAGGAGGTTCCGGCCGGGGAAGAAAGCGGCGCTGAGTCCGTCGGCCTGCATGCGGAGAGCATCGAGGAACCCGGAGACCTCGAGGAAGTAGAGGAGGGGGAGCCCGTCGCGGAGTTCACACCGCTGGACACGCTGCCTGAGATGGAGCACTTCAGCTTCGAAGAGGTTGGCGGCGGGAGCCCTGCTCCGGCCCCCGGGGCGGACCTGGGGCGCGAGCAGCTCGACGCGGTGAAGAGCCGGCAGGACCCGGAGACGCTGGCCAAAGCCGTGCGCACCTTCATGAAGCGCGACCAGGAGGGGTAGGACCGGACAATGGGTGACAGCAGCTTAGACGGCAGGCCGGAAGAGGAGCTCTGGCAGCTGTACCGAAAAGCCCGCAACCCCAGGATTCGCGACTACTTCGTCCGCCAGTATGCGCCTCTGGTAAAGTACGTTGCCGGCAAGGTGGCGATCGGCATGCCCAATAACGTGGAGTTCGACGACCTGGTAGGCTTCGGGGTCTTCGGGTTGTTCGACGCCATAGAGAAATTCGATCCCGACAAGCACGTGAAGTTCAAGACCTACGCGGTGACGCGCATCCGCGGCGCCATATTCGACGAGCTGCGCTCCATCGACTGGGTTCCGCGCTCGGTGCGGCAGAAGACCCGGGAGGTCGAGGAGGCCATCCGCAAGCTGGAGGCCTCCCTGGGCCGGGCCGCCTCGGACCAGGAGATCGCCCGCGCCATGAGGATGGATCTCAAGGATTTTCACCACCTGATGCTGAAGATCTCCGGCACCTCGGTGCTGTCGCTGAACGAGGTGTGGTACGCCGGGGACGACAACGACAAGATCTCCATTGTGGAAAGCATCGAGAGCCCTTCATCCCTCAATCCCGACACCATCGTGGAGAAGGAGGAGATCAAGAGGGTGATTATCGAGGCCATCAACGAGCTGCCCGAGAAAGATAAGAAGGTGCTCATCCTCTACTACTACGAGGACCTGACCCTCAAGGAGATCGGGGAGGTCCTGGAGGTTACCGAGAGCCGGGTGTCGCAGCTTCATACCAAGGCCATCATGCGCCTGCGGGCCAGGCTTTACAACGTCAAGAAGGGCGTCCTGTGATCACGCTGCAAAGCCTGCGCGCGTACATGCGCAGCCAGCTCGAAGACGACCGCAAGATCAAGTCCATCCGGGTCACCGGGGGGAGCCTGGAGGAGGCGTTGAAACAGGCCTCCATCGAGCTGGGGGTCTCCGTGAAGAAGCTGGAGTACGAGGTGGTGGAGCAGGGCTCCAGGGGGACCCTCGGGGTGGGCAGAAGGAACTGGGTCATCCTGGCCTACGAGGCGGCCCAGAAGGTGAAGATGCCGGAGGAGGAGGTGGACCTCGCCTCCCTGGGGCTCGGCGCCAAGGCCGAGGCGGAGCCCGACCGCGACGGGGAGGTGTTCGTGCGTCTCACCCACGAGGGAGTGATGATGAAGGTGACTCCCCCCGTGGGCAGGGGCAGCCGCCTCTCCGAACGGGTGGCCCTGGAGAAGCTCTCCCGGCGGAACGTGAACTTCGACGCAGCGGCGGTGTCCAGGGTGGTCAGGCGGGCCGAAGGCGAGTACATCAAGGTGGGGGATTTCGAGTTCAACCCCGCCGCGCAATCGGTGTTGACCGTGGACGTCTTCGAGGCGGACATGAAGGCT
This sequence comes from uncultured Spirochaetaceae bacterium, assembly GCA_964490725.1. Taxonomy (GTDB): domain Bacteria; phylum Spirochaetota; class Spirochaetia; order SZUA-6; family DRHE01; genus CAZBDU01. The sequence goes on from CAZBDU010000065.1 coordinate 17,339, forward strand.
GCCATGACGGCTACCCCGCCCGGGCCGGGCGGAACGGACCTGACCGCCGAGGAGATCAGGACGTTGCTGGCGAGCAACGGTGTGGTGCACGGCATCAAAGAGGAGGTCATCCAGGAGTTCGTCGACTACCCTCGCTACAACGATCGCGTCGTGGTGGCCGAAGGGTCCAAGCCGGTGAACGGCAGGGACGCGCGGGTGGCGTACAACTTCTCCACGGACCACACCGAGGTCAGGTTGAAGGAGAAGAACGGGCGGGTGGATTTCCGGGAGCTGGACCTGGTGGAAAACGTGGAGGCAGGCCAGATCCTGGCCAGGAAGATGCCGGCGGAGCCGGGCCAGGACGGGCGGACCGTGCTGGGCAGGGTGCTTCCGGCCAAGGCGGGAAAAGACACTGCCATCGACGTCGGCAAGAACGTCAAGCTCTCCGAGGACGGGACCACCGTCCTGGCCACCATCAACGGCCAGGTGCTGCTGGTGGCCGGAAAGATCAACGTGGAGCCGGTATACACGGTGGAAGGAGACGTGAACTTCAAGTCCGGCAACATCCTCTTCCTGGGCACCGTGCTGGTCAAGGGCAATGTGGAGGACGGCTTCAGCGTCAAGGCTGCCGGCAACATCGAGGTCATGGGCAGCGTGGGCAAGGCAGAGCTGGACGCCGAGGGCGACATCATCGTGCATCAGGGGATCCTGGGCAAGAACGAGGGCCGCGTGCGGGCGGGGCTCAACCTGCTGGCCAAGTTCATCGAGCACGCCCGGGCGGAGGCCGACGGGAACGTTCTGGTGAGCGACGGGATCATCCACTCCTTCGTGGATGCCAACAGGCGCATCATCTGCCAGGGCAAGCGCGCCGCCGTGGTGGGGGGCCGCCTGCGGGCTGCGGAGGACATAAACGCCAAGATCCTGGGCTCCGTAGCCGGCACCGAGACCATCCTCGAGGTGGGTCTGGACCCGAGGCGCAAGGAGCAGCTGGCCGGGGCGTTCCATCGCAAGGGGGAGCTGGAGCGCGAGCTGGAGGGGCTGGAGCGGAATCTGAACACCCTGGAGAACCTGAAACGGGTGCAGGGAGAGCTTCCGGAGGACAAGGCCCGCAGCCTGGACGAGCTGAACGAGAGGCGCTCGACGATTTTCCAGGAGCTGGAGACGCTGAACGCGAAGATCGCAGAGATCAACGCCTATCTCGCCGGGCTGAAGATCAACGGCAAGGTCTCCGCCTCGGATAGAGTGTACCCGGGCGTGAAGATCTTCATCAAGAACGAGAGCCTGGTGGTGCGCAATGAGTTCAAGAAAGTCACCTTCTGTCTGGAGGGGAAGGAGGTGCGTATGACCAAGTACGAACCCGTGGAGGAGGAGTTCATCAGGAGGACCTGATCATGCCTCTGCTGCCAATAGATCTGCAGACCATGTTCTCGCAGATGAACCAGGTCGGGCGCGAGCAGGCCGTGCAGCGCGAGGTGGCGCCGCAGTATCAGTTCGCGCAGGGCGCGGAGATCGCCAGGAAGACGGAGCACGACGACAGCGCCGTGAACCAGAGCCAGGACCTGGGCGAAGGACTCGAGAAGCTGAAAGAACGCGGCGAGCGGGAGGCCCGCCGGCGCGAAGAGCGCGAGAAGCGGGGCGCCGGCAGGGACGGGAGCCGGGACAGAGAGATCTTCGAGGACCCCGATCTGGGGCATCACATCGACATAACGGGCTGAAAGGCCGCCGGCTGGAGTTGCATTGGAACGATTCCTCTTGACCGCGGGCCTGCTCGCCGCAGGCTACGTTTTCATATACCTGTTGTTGAAGCGGAGGATCAGCCGGACGATGGACCCAGCTCGCGTGCTGGAGAGCATCAGGCAGGAAGTCGACCAGATCATCGTCGAGTTGAACCAGACCACGAATCGGAACATCACCCTGGTCGAGGACCGCCTGGCAAGCCTGCGGGACCTGCTGGCCCACGCGGATAGAAAGCTGGGCCTGCTCCGTCGCGAGCAGGAGAAGCAGGAGCGGGGGGCGCAGGTGTACACCGACCTGGCCAAGCCGCGCCCGCAGCCTCCCCAGCGGGAGCAGGAGAAGGAGCGGGAAGAGTCCGATCCCCAGCTGGAGGTGCTGCGCCTGCACGCTTCCGGTTTCTCACCGGCGTTGATCGCACGCCGGACCGGCAAGACCGTCGCCGAAGTGGAGCTCATCATCTCCCTGGCCGAGGCGCGCCGGCAGGGCTAGGCCGGGTGTCTGGAGTGCACGCGCAGAAGGTGCGCTGCCCGCTGGGGGTGCAGATCCAAGGCGGCCGCTTCGTGGTGCTTCTGGCAGCGGGAGCCCGCATCCCCGCACGCGGCGCGCGGACCTTCACGACCGTCGCCGCCGGGCAGACCACGGCGGACATCCCCGTCGTGGAGCTTGCCGGCGGCTCGCCTCTCGCCCTGGGCACGGTGGTGCTGTCGGGGATCCGTGAGGCCTGGCGGGGTGCGGCGCGGATCGGGGTGCGATTCCAGCTGGCCTCCGACGGGCTGCTGATCGTCACCGCCCGGGATCTGGACGGGGAAGCCGCGCAGACCGCCTTCCTGTGGCCGGCCCGCGCCCTGGGCGGGGGCGGCACAGAGGAGGCGGGCCGGGTGGCGGCGCTGGCGGGGAGGGTGGCCTCGCTCTCCCGGGCCCCGGAGCTGGAGCTGGAGGCGGCCTTCGGAGAGGAGATCCGGGAGGTGCTGGCCGAGAGCAGCGGCGCGCTGCGGGGGCGCGGCGGCCTGCTGCTGCGGGACTGCCGAGTGGCCCTGGAGGCGCTGCTGGGGGAGCTGGCGGTCCGCCGCAGGGAGAGGCGCCGTGATCGAGGCTGAGCTGTACAGGTTGCTGGGCCTGTCCTCGGGGGCCACCCTGGCCGAGGTGAAGAGCGCCTTCCGCCGGCTGGCGCTGCAGCATCATCCCGACCGCGGCGGACGCAGCGACCGCTTCAGCCGCATCTCGGAGGCCTACCAGGCGCTTCTGGGGCTGTCGGGCGGGCAAGGGGCCCCGCCGGAGGCAGGCGGGAGCCAGAGCCGAAAGCAGAGCCGTGGGTCCGGCGGGCGGGTCTCGCTGCGGGTGGTCGAAGCGGGACGGGAGCTGCTGGGAGCCGTGGAATCGGGGGCGCGGGTGGCGGCGGCGAAGAAGCTGTCCCGTCTGGGGCGCAAGAGCGCCTACCCCTTCCTCAGGGAGGCGCTTGCCGACCCGGAGAAACGGGTGGCGGCGGCGGCGGTGCGGGCCATCGGCGCCCTGAACATCCGGCAGTCCGCCCCGGAGCTGGGTGCGCTTTTCCTCAGGGCGGATCCGGAGCTGAAGCTAACGGTCCTGGAGTCAGTGCGGCGCATGGGCGCGCTGCGCGCCTTCAACGGGGTGCTGCTGGCCGCGCTGAAGGACTCCGACCGGCGGGTGCGGGCCCGGGCGGCGGAGCTGCTCCGGCGGCGGGAGAGCTGAAGATGGCCGGCAGGTACGTGACGTTCACGGTGGCGGGGGGGCTTTACGCGCTGCCCGTGGCGGCGGTGGCGCAGATCGTCCGCCGCGAAGGCATCAGCGCCGTTCCGGCGGCCCCTGAGTTCGTCGACGGGGTGGTGACGCACGGCGGGGAGGTGGTGCCCGTGGTCAACCTGCGCCTTCGTTTCGGCCTGCCCAGGAGCGAGCCGGACCGCCGCACCCGCATGGTCGTGGTGGAAAAAGAGGGAAAGAGCTTCGGGCTGGTCGTGGATAGGGTGCGGGAAGTGGTAGAATTATCGGAGGAAGAGATCGCCGCTGCCCCGGAAACCGCATTCGGAGTGCGCCCCGAGTTCGTGCTGGGAGTCGCCGGGGCCGGCCGGGAGCCGCTGGTCATCCTGGATATCTTCCGCATCCTGTCCGCGCCGGCGGAGGCGCCGGTGCGGGTGTGAACGGACTGCAGCCGGTGAGAGCCGAGGTCGAAGAGAATCGACTGCTTCGGGCTTTTCTCGAGGAGGCCGAGGAGCTCCTGGAAGGTCTCAACCAGACGCTGGTGGCGCTGGAGAAGGACAAGGCCAACCGCGGGCTGATCCACGAGGTCTTCCGCCTCACGCATTCCATCAAGAGCGAAGCGGCGCTGCTGGGCCTGGCGAACACCGCCGAGCTGGCCCACAGGCTGGAAGACGTCTTCGAGCGCCTGCGCAGCGGCTCCACGGTGCTGGACGGTCCTCTCATGGACGCGGTCTTCGCCGCCTCGGACCTGCTGCACGAGGCGGTGGCGCGCATCGGCTCCGGGGAAGGAGACAGCGCTGTGGACTCCCGCACCGTGCTGGCGGAGCTGCAGAGGATCGCCGGCCCCGAGGAAGGCGGTGAACCGCGGCCCGCCCCGGCCCCAGAGGCGGGGCAGGGCCCCGAGGAGGAGCGGCCGGGCCCGTTCGGGCTGAAGGCGGTGCAGATGCGGCACCTGGAGGAGGCCGCCGACCGCGGCGAGGAGTTCTACTCGCTGGAGTTCGAGGTGGACCCCGAGGCGGTGATGATGTATCCCCGGGCGTACCTGGTATCGAACAATCTGGAAATCATCGCCAATGTGGTCCGGACGGTGCCGGACCTGGAATCTCCCTCCGAGAACGACCGGGACTACGCGCGGGTGCAGGTGCTGCTGACCGCGGCGACAGGCGAGGCCGAGCTGCGCCGCGCCTGCCAGGTGGACCAGGTGCAGGCGCTGGAGCTCCGCCGCCTCGATCCGGGGGAGCTGATGGCGCCGCGGCCGGCTCCTCCCACCCCTGCGGGCAGCCAGGAGCCGGCCGGGTCCCGTCCGGAGCGTTCTTCCGTGCGGGTGGACACCCGCAAGCTGAACGATCTCTGGCACCTGGTGGGAGAGCTGACGGCGTGCAAGGCGCGGCTGTCGGCTCTGGCCCAGAGCTTTGCGGAGGACGGGGCGGACCGGGAGCGGTTTCGAAGCCGTCTGGAGCGTTCGACCGATACGCTGGAGCGCATCACCGCGGCCATGCAGCACGCCATGATGGAGACGCGGATGGTGCCGATATCGGTCCTGTTCAACAAGTTCCCGCGGCTGGTGCGCGATCTGTCCCGCAAGCTGGGCAAGTCCGTGGAGCTTTTCCTGTACGGCCGGGAAACGGAGATCGACCGCAGCCTCGTGGAGGCTCTGTCAGACCCGCTGACTCACGTCATTCGCAACGCCTTGGATCACGGCATCGAGCCCGCCGCCGAGCGCGGGCGGGCGGGAAAGGCGGAGCAGGGGCGGATCGCGATTTCGGCCCAGCAGCAGGGCGGACGGATCGTGATCGAGGTCTATGACGACGGCCGGGGAATAGACTTCGACCGCATCCGGCAGAAGGTGGGAGACTCGGCGGCCAGCGACCAGGAGCTCATCCGCCACATCTTCTCGCCCGGCTTCAGCACCCGCGACGACGTCACCGATCTGTCGGGACGCGGGGTGGGCATGGACGTGGTGGCCACGCGCATCAGGGAAGACCTGCGCGGCGAGATTGCGGTGCAGAGCACGCGGGGGGCGGGAACCACGGTCACGATCTTCCTGCCCCTCACCCTGACGATCCTGGACGCGCTGGTGGCCGGCTGCGGAGAGGGCCTGTTCGGCATCCCGGTCCGGGACATCGTCGAGACCACGCGGGTGGACCGCGCGCACGTGGAAGTGGTTGAAGGCGGGGAGCGCTACCACTATAATGACCACAGTATCCCCTTGCTGAAGCTCTGGTCTCTGCTTCCCCGGCTGGCCGCGCCGGACCGGTCGGACGCCGAGGGACACAACGGCGTGGTCATCAGCCAGCGAGACAGGGAAATCGTGCTGCTGGTAGACGAGCTGGTGGACGAGGAGGACGTGGTGGTGCGGCCCCTGTCCGGTATGCTCAACGCCGGTGGGCTGTTCTCAGGAGCCTCCGTCATGGGCGACGGTCGGATCCTGTTCCTGCTGGATACGGCCCGCCTGGTGAGCCTGGCCGGCGTTGGATCGCGGGTGATGAACTAAAGTTGGGGCGACCTGGAGGCGCCATGGCTGCACGGATCCTGCTCGCCGACGACCTCTCCTTCATGAGGATGGTTCAGAAGGAGGTGTTGTCCGAGCGCGGCTACCGGATCGCCGGCGAGGCGGCCGACGGAATCGAAGCAGTGAACAAGTACCGCGACCTCAGGCCGGACATCGTCATTCTCGACATCACCATGCCGGAGATGAACGGCCTTGAGGCGATGAAGCGCATCTTTGCCCTCGATCCGGGCGCCCGCATCGTCATCTGTTCGGCCATCGGACAGCAGCACCTGATCGTGGAAGCCATCAAGTCCGGGATCAAGGACTTCATCGTCAAGCCGTTCAAGCCGGAGCGGCTCCTGTCGGCCATCGAGAAGGCGCTCAGTTAGCCCGCCGTGGTGCCGGCCCGCTGCCTCGAGCGGGAACCGGGCGCCGGCGGCGCCAAAAAAAACGGTATGCCTGGACGTCTCATGACAGCATACCGTTTTGAATGGGCTTGTTGCGCCCTTTCCAATAGTATCGGAAGGCTACCCCCGTAGCTTTAGCCCCCACCGCAGGCCGGGGGAGCGGCGGCGGCCGGCAGCGGGCGCAGCGATTCAGGTGTGCGTGGAGCGGGCCGCGAGCGGGGCCAGGCGGGCGCGGATCAAGGCGGCGTGGTAGCCGGCCGATTCGGCCAGCTCCCGGTAGATCTCGCGGTTGGCGGCCAAAACGTCCGCGCCCTGGCCGCCCCCGGCGATGCGCTGAATCAGGGGCTGGAAGAGGAAGCTCGCCACCTCGCGGGAGGAGAGCTGCAGAATGCGCCGGTCGATCCCGTCCAGCTCGGAAAGCAAGCGCCCTCCTTCCCGGGAGGAAGGCCCGCGGCGCTCCAGGGCGGCCAGGGTCGATAGGCCCCGCCCGGCCTCGTCCGCCAGCTCGTCCAGCTCGCGGGCCAACCCCCCCAGCGCCTCGACGGCGCGGGCGAGCGCGTTCTGCTGGCGCCGGGCGGCCTCTCTGGCCCGCCCCACCGCGGAGTCGATCTGCGGGCGCACCGGGGGCAGGTCCAGCAGCCGCCGCCAGTCCACCCAAGGCATTCCCTCCACGCAGACCCCCCGGGGGCTTAGCGAGCGGGTGGCGGGCGCGCCGGCCTGCTTGAGCCGGTTCTGGAACCAGAAGCGGTAGATCTCCATCCGCCGGTCGGAGAGGGTGACGCCGCCGTCGTTGGCTGACACCGGGTGGGGGCCTGCGTCGTGGAGGTAGCCGAACAGGCGCTGCTCCGCCGTATGCAGCCGCCCGGCCGCCAGGTGGGCAGCCTCCTCGAAGAACGCTCCGCGGCAGTGGGTCCGCCGGTCCGGAAAGCCCAGGTCCAGGCCGGCCATGTGGATGGGCGCCGAGCCCAGCAGGCGCGCCAGGTCCCAGGCGGTCGTGGCCACCGACCCGCCGGCGGCGAGGGTCCCCTTGCGGCCCAGGCGCGCCTCCAGGAACTGCCCCAGGGGAAAAAAGGAGGACATGAAGAACAGCGGCTGACCGAAAGCGATGAGTCGAAACAGACGGGGGCAGGCAGCCGACTCCGACACCACGACGCTTTGCGGGCTGGCGGTCCAGTCCAGGTGCCGGCTGTTCCAGTACTGGGGATCCACGGTGACCAGGAAGTCCGGCTGCACTCCCCTGGCCAGGCACAGCCGCAGCGAGGTGTCCACCGCGACGATCAGCAGCCGCTCCCTGAGCGGTTGCAGGGCGCCGAGCACCGGCTCCAGCGAGGGGCCGGCCGCCAGCACCAGCGCGGGCAGCCCCTGGAACAGCCCGGCCAGCACACCAACGCCGGGCCGCTGGCAAAAAAGGGGCATGTTGGCGAGCAGGTTGCGCACCCACAGGCGGCCGAAGCGCCGCAGGGTGTTCACGTTGACCTCCCTGCGGTCCAGCAGGGAGGTCAGGGCCCGATCCAGCCTTCCGTAGTAGTCGCTGCGAAGCTGGCAGGCTGGACGCAGGCGCACCACCCTGGCCTCTCCCAGGGGCAGCTCCTCCACCGCCATGAGCACCGCCTCCGGCTCCCGGCCCAGCTCCCAGCGCAGCTCCTCCCGGGCCAGGAGGGCCGTGAGGTCGCGGCTGCCCAGAGCCAGGCGGAAGACCTCCACGTCCGGTTCCACCACGACCGCCGGGCAGCCCGGGTGCAGCCGCAGGAACTCCTCCACCAGATAGCCCAATCCGAAGCCGTAGAAGACGGCCGCGGTGGGGCTGCCGCCCCCCTCGCGCTCCAGCAGACGGCGCGCCTCGCGGCTGGGGGCATAGCGCGAGTGCAGGAGCACGCCCTCCACCGAAGCAGTCGGCTCCCCCCCGGCACTGCGCTCCACCCGGCAGCGCTCACTGGAGGGGACCTGCTCCAGCCCCAGCTCGCGCAGCCCTGGTTGGCGGCCGTACAGAACGGAGAGATTGGCCTGCAGGAAATCCGTCACTGGAGCTCCAGGGTGATCGTGGCGCCCGGCTTCAGAGCGGTCCCCGGGGGCGGATCCTGCCTCACCACGTACCCATCCCCCAGGATGCGCACGCTCAGGTTCTCCACGCCCAGCAGCGGCAGCAGCAGCCTCTTGGGCGTGCCCGTGAGGTCCGGCATGGTGGCGCCCAGCTCGACCTGCGGCGGGACCTCGATCACCATCCGGCCCGGGTGCTCCGCCACGCGGTCCGAACCCGCGGGGATGCCCAGGTACTCGACCAGCCGCTCAGCGAGCTCCCGGAAGACCGGAGCGGCCACCTGGCTGCCGTAGTACAGGTCACCCCGCGGGTGATTGATCACCACGTAGACGATGAGCCGTGGGTCGTCGCTGGGGAAGATTCCCAGGTACGAGGAAACGTAGTCGCTGTCCGAGTAGCGGCCCGTACGGGCGTCCAGCACCTGCGCCGTGCCGGTCTTGGCGGAAACACGCACCCCCTCTATCCGGCCCCTGCGGGCCGTCCCCCCCTCCTCGGTGGCGCTTTCCATCCAGTCGAGCACCATCCGCGCCACTTCCGGGCTCAAGACCTCCCGCACCGGTTCCCGTCCGAAGGTCTTCACCACCTCTCCCTGGGGTGAGACGATCTTGTGGAGGATGTGGGGCTTGAGCAGCACGCCCCGGTTGGCCAGGGCCGTGGCGGCGGCCACCATTTGAACGGCGGACACCGAGATCTCCTGACCGAAGGCGATGGTGGCCTTGCTGCGGGCCGACCACCTAGCCGGAGGTGCGAGAATTCCGGCGCTCTCCCCGGGGAGGGGAAGCCCGGTGGGGCTGCCGAAGCCGAAGGCCAGAAGCATCTTGTAGAAGTCCTCGGCCTCCACGCGCTCGGAGGCGTAGGCGGCCCCGACGTTGCACGAGTACTTCAGGATCAGCTGGGGATTCACCCAGCCGTGGGCCTTGAGATCGCGGATCTCGATGCGCTGGCCGTCGGGGAGGACCTTTTCGTAGACGCCGTCGCACAGGAAGCGGTCCTCGGGCCGCAGCCCTCCCAGCTGCAGGAAGGAGGAGATCGTGACCACCTTGAAGACCGAGCCCGGCTCGTAGGCATGCACCAGGGGAAGGTTTTCCCGGGCCGCGGCCGGAAAACGGTTGTACTCGTTGGGATCGAAGTCCGGCACGGCGGTGTAGCCCAGGATGTCGCCGCTGCCGGCGTCCGCCACGATCACGAACACCGAGTCGGCCTGGTTCTCCTCCAGCGCCTTCTGAGCGGCCTGCTCCGCGAAGAACTGGACGTTGGCGTCCAGGGTCAGGAACACCTGGTTGCCGAACACCTCCTCGGGTTCCTGCCCCACCGTGGAGGGGGAGAGGGTCTCGTTCAGGGTGTACTCCACCCCCGCCAGGCCCACGTTGTCCACCCCCACGTAGCCAATCACGTGGCTGGCCAGCTTCTGCTCGGGATAGCTGCGGCCGAACTCGGGGACCAGGGTGATTCCGGGCAGGCTCCCTTCTTTCTGCAGCGCCTTCACCCGCTGCGACTCAGTGGGGGTGATCTTGCGCTTCAGGTACACGAAGCCCGAGGCCCGCTCCAGCCTGGACCGTATCTCGGCCTTCTCCATGCCCAGCGCGTTCGCCAGCAGACCCGCCGTTTCGGCGGGCGAGCGCAGGTCCGGCACCCAGGCGGCCACCGAGTTGAGCCGCGTGGTGATGGCCAGGATCTTGCCGTTCCTGTCCAGGATCGGGCCACGCTCGACCACAGGCAGCCGGATGGATTCCCCGGGCTGCTTGAGCGGCTCCACTATCATGAGCTGCACGAGCCTTGCCACCACCACCGCCAGGAGCAGGGCAAGGGTGGAAACGAAGAAGATGAGTCGGCGTCGGCTACCGGTATTGCGCATTGCTGGCCTGGACGATCCCATGAGCGGGCCAAGGGGTCAACTAATATTAATAGGAGGCACCGTTATTGTCGATATGATTTGTGAGGAACCCATGGTCAGCGTGATCGAACATCAACGGGTGAGGCGCCGCGGGGACACGGGGCGGCGCAGCAGCTCATCGCAGGGGCGGTTCCCGGTGCCGGACGCTCCCTCCGCAGCGGGGCCCCGTGCCCGGCAGCGCCCGGTTTCACGCCGCAGAGGGCGCAGCCGGGTCGTCCGGACTCCCACCGGCATCGCTGCCTCCCCCCGCGGGCGGCTGGCGTCCCTCCTGAGGGGCATCCCCCGCTGGGAGGCCGTCCTGATGGCGGCGCTCATCCTGGCCGTGCTGATTCCCCTGGTGCTGCAGCTCTGGGGACTGGGCGTGCCCCGCGAGGAGATCCTCCTGCCCCGGGGAGTGGGCGGCCAGGGCGCGCTGGCCGACTACCTGATCCCCCCGGACAGCACCCCCGCGAGGCAGGGGCTGACACCGCAGGCCCTGAAGAGCCTCAGCATCACCGGCTACACGGTGAAGCGGGGCGACACCCTGTCCGGCATCGCCCAGCGCTTCCGGCTCAACCTGGACACGATCATCAGCTACAACAACATCCGCGACGCCCGCGCCCTGCGCGCAGGCACCCGGCTGGAGGTTCCCAGCAGCGACGGGATAAAGTACACCGTGCGGCGCGGAGACGCGCTGAGCGTGATCGCCAGGAGGTTCGGCGTGCCGCTGAACGGCATCCTGGACTGGAACGACCTGGACTCCGAGCTGATTCTGCCCGGCGCCGAGCTGTTCATCCCGAACGCACGGCTCGGCGAGATGGAGCTCAACCGGGTGCTGGGCAGGCTGTTCATCTTCCCCACGCGGGGAAGGGTCACCTCCAGGTTTGGAAACCGAAAGGACCCTTTCACCGGGGTGAGGCGCTTCCACAACGGGCTGGACATCGCCAACCGCGCCGGAACGGCGATCCACGCGGCCATGTCCGGCAGGGTGGCCATGCTGGGCTACAATCCGAACTTCGGCAAGTACATCATCCTGAGTCATCCCGAAGGGTTTCAGACCCTCTACGGTCACCTTTCCCAGTTCCGGGTCAGCAGGGGAGAGCGGATCAGCCAGGGACAGACCATCGGAATCATGGGCAACACGGGCTACAGCACCGGCCCCCACCTGCACTTCTCCATCTTCCGCCGGGGCGAGCCTGTTGACCCCTACAAATTCCTGCATTAAGCTGGCGGCGGGGGTAGCGGTTGGCCAGGGCGAAAAGCGGTTCTTCATCGACCTCCCCTGATGGTGCGGGCCGGACCTCCAGACGGCGGGCGGGCGGGCTGCTGGCGGTGGCTTCCCGTCAGCGGCGGCGCCCTGCAACGCCGCGGAGCGCGCCGAGCCTGCCCGGGGCGCTGGCTGCCGCCGCCCGGCTGGCTCTGGCCGGGCTCCTGGCGGCGTTCCTCCTGGGCGCCGTGTACCGGGAAGAGGCAGCAAGGCAGGCCCTCCGCAACCGCTACCTCTACGTTCCCCGCGACTGGCGAATCCTCACCCTGCTGGACCGCGGTGCGGCCCCGCAGGTTCAGGCGGCAGAGCCCGAGGCGGGCGGTTCGGTGGGCGGCGGGTCGGTGGGACCGCTCCCGCTGGACATCAAGCGGTATCGGGTCAAGAGGGGGGACACCCTCAGCCAGATCGCCGAGCGCTTCGGGCTGGACCTGGACACGGTGGCCTCCCTCAACCGGGAGTGGGGCAGCGGAGTTCACCTGCTCAGCGTGGGGGAGGAGATCAGGATTCCCAATCAGGACGGCATCTTCCTGGCCGTGAAGAGCAGCCTGGAATCGCTCTGCGAGCAGAAGGGAGTGCCCGCGGAGGTGGTGCGCCAGGTGAACCACCTGCCGGCGGGGGATGTGCCGCGGGGTACCGAGCTGTTCTTTCCCGGAGTGCAGCACACCGGGGTGGAGCGCAGCGTCATGGTGGGCACCGCCTTCTTCCGCCCCGTCCGCGGCTGGCTCAGCTCCGGGTTCGGCTACCGCAAGGACCCTTTTTCCCAACGCATCGAGTTCCATCGCGGCATCGACATCGCCGCCCCGATGGGCTCCCCCGTGCGGGCCGCCGGCGATGGCCTGGTGACGGTGGTGAGCCGGGACCCCATTCTGGGGCTCCACATTGTGATCCGCCACCCCGTGGGCTACAGTTCCGTGTACGGACATCTCTCGCAGGCGATGGTAGGCCGGGGGGCCACGGTGCGCCGCGGTCAGAGGATCGGGTCGGTGGGCACCAGCGGCAAGTCGACGGGCCCTCACCTGCACTTCGAGCTCAGGCGGGGCGGGCGGCCCGTGGATTCGGCGGGGCTGATCATCGGGATACACTGAAGCGAGGACGAGCATGAGAAGGATACTGTACGCCGTAATCGGGTTGCTGGCCCTGTTCGTAATCGTGCGCGCGTACACGCAGGAGCCGGCCGCCTCTGCCGGTTCCCGCTACGTCCTGCACCCGGGGGTACTGGAGTTCGAGGGGGAGAAGGGGGGCGGCTCCCTGGCATTCGGCCTCCTGGAAGGCGACGCCCGGTCGGAGAGGGGCGCCACCCGCACCTGGAGCGTCTTTCCCGTGCGGCTCACCCTGCGCTCCGGGAAAACCGACCTGAGCCTCACCATGGGGGGGCTGGCGTTCCTGACCCGCACGGGCGTGAACATCGGCAGAGCGGTGGTCGTGGAGGGAACGCGGCGGGGAGACCTGTTCAGCGTCGGCGGTCCGGTGACCGTGAAGGGCAGGGTGGAAGGGGACGTGTGGGTGCTAGGCGCCGACGTGACCCTGAGCCCCGGTGCGGCGGTCACCGGGGACGTGGTGGCCCTGGGCGGAACGATCGAGAGCGGCGCCCGGGCCCGCATCGGGGGCAACAAGTACAGCCTCCCGGAGGTACGGATCCCCCTGCTGGGGCTGCTCACCTCCGAGCACTCCGCCGCCACCTTCCGCTTCATCGTCGAGCTGCTGGGGGTCGTGCTTTTCCTCCTGCTGCTCTTCCTGGCGGTTCATTTCGCCGGCCCGGCAGTGCAGAGAGTGAGCCAGATTCTGGCCGCGCGCTGGAGGGGCTCGATCCTCTACGTGGCGCTGGCCTTGCTGGTGCTGCCGGCGGTCCTGTTCCTTCTGATCGCCTCGATCGTGGGCATCATCCTGGTGCCCCTGGTGCTGGCGGCCCTGCTGGTGGCGGCCTACCTGGGCTTCGTGGTGGTGTCCGTGCGCCTGGGCGCCTGGCTGGGGCGCTCCGGGGGAGGCGCCGGCGGCGCCTACACGGCCGGGCTGCTGGGGCTGCTGGTCCTGCGCGGCCCGGTGCTGCTGGGAATCCTGTTCACCCTTCTGGCCTCACCGTTCTTTCAGGGGCTGGGGCGCTTCCTGTTCGGTCTGGGGACGTTGGAGATGGTGGTGGCTTGCCTGTACGGGCTGGGGGGCATTCTGGTGGAGCTGCGCCTGCGGCGCAGCGCGGCGGCCAGGTAGGCGAGGCGGCCCTCAGGCGCCCGCCGGAGGGGGCGTCATCGCCCGCCGAAGGGGCCGCCGGAGGGGCCGTCATCGGCCGTGGCAGTACTTGTACTTCCTGCCGCTCCCGCAGGGGCAGGGATCGTTGCGCCCCACCTTGGGGACGCTGCGCCTGACCTGGGCCTGCTGGGGGGCGGCCTGGGGCAGCGGACCCTCCCGCACCGCGGTGGCCACCCCGCCGCCTGAGCCTGCGCCCACGGCGCCGAACTGGCCCATCCCGGCGTGGCGCGCCGGCCCCCCGTCGCGCCCCTCCCCCCGCCGCGGCGGCGCGGCCGGCGCGCGCTTGACCGGGAAGATGAT
>CAZBDU010000066.1:0-30592 GCA_964490725.1 uncultured Spirochaetaceae bacterium
GCGCGGGGGCGGGGCGGCGCGGCGCCAGGGCCGGGGGCAGGGCGGCCGGGCCCGCAGGAGGCGCTCCCCCGGCCTCCTGGGCGCATCGATTGAAAAAACCAGGCAGATGTCGATAATGACAACAGGTATGAACAACGTTGCGGTGATCGACGCCGCCCGCCTGTCCGCCTACGCGCTGCGCCCGGTCCGTGAGGGCCACAGCTCTCTGGAGCTCGCCGTGCGCTGGGCCCGCGCTCTTCCGGCTGTCAGCCGGGTGGTGGTTCTGGCGGGCGAGCAGCCGGTGCCGGAGCTTCCCGCGGAGGTGCACAGTGCAGGCGCCGGAGAACCGAAGGCGCTGCTCCAGGCTCTGCGACGGCTCAGCGAGGGGGCGGACCACATCTTCTACGCCTTCGGCGACTGCCCGTTTCTGGACTCGGCGCTGGCGGAGAAGATGCTGGAGAGCCACCGCCGCTACTTCGCCGACTACACCTTCGCGGACGGCTATCCCTTCGGACTGAGCGCGGAGATCGTGAATCCGGGGATTCTGGGCCGCCTGGAAACGCTGGCAGAGGACTCCTCCCCGCCCGCCACAGAGCGCACCAGGGGGTGGCTGTTCGATTTGATCCAGAAGGACATCAACGCCTTCGACATCGAGACCGAGCTGTCCCCGGTGGACCTGAGGATGCTGCGCGTCTCTCTGACCGCGGACACGGGGCGCAATTTCCTGCTCCTGGAGCGGCTGGTCGCAGCCGGCGCCAGGAAGGCCTCCTCGGTGTGTGCTCTCCTGCAGGAGCAGGGGCAGATGCTCCGCACTCTGCCTGCGTTCTGGAACGTCCAGATCGTGGCCGGCTGCCCGCAGCTTTGCTCCTACTGCCCCTACCCGGTGTTCTCGATCGAGAAGACCGGCAAGGAGGGGGAGATGCCCCTGGAAAGGGTGGAGCAGCTGGCCGGTGCGATCGCCGGCTTCTGCGGCGAGGCCACCGTGAGCGTCTCGCTGTGGGGCGAGCCGGCCTATCACTCCTCTTTTCCGGCGGTTGCCGATGCGTTCTTGAGCCGCGGGCTCTCACTCCTCGTGGAGACCTCGGGGGCGGGGTGGAAACGTGCGGCCCTGGAGGCGACGGCGGCCCTTACCCGCGGAGCGCCGCGCTGGATCGTTTCCCTGGACAGCGACGAGCCGGAAGTCTACCGCCGGCTGCGCGGCGAGGGCCGGGAGGAGGCGCTGCGGACCATCGAGACGCTTTCCGCACTCTTTCCCGGGCGCGTCTACGTGCAGGCGGTGCGCATGAAGGAAAACGAGGAGGGACTTGAAGGCTTCTACCGCGGCTGGAAAGAGCGGGTAGGGAACGTGATCATCCAGAAGTACGATCACTTCTCCGGGGCCCTTCCGGACCGCCGGGTCACGGATCTGGCCCCCCTGCGGCGCCAGCCCTGCTGGCACTTGAAGCGGGACATGACGGTGCTCCTGGACGGCACCGTTCCGCTATGCCGGGAAGACATCCGGCGCGAGCACGTCCTGGGGAACCTGTTCAGGCAACCGGTGGAGGAGGTGTGGAACGCGGCACAGCCCTTCTACGGGAACCACCTGACGGGCGATTACCCAGAGCTGTGCAAGGGCTGCGATGAGTACTACACCTTCAACTTTTGAGAAGCTGCCTTCCCCCTACACGGTGGTCGGGGGGGGAAAGACCGACCCGTCCCGCAGGCTGACCAGGCGTCTGACGCTGCTGCTGTTGAACCGCCGGGGGCGCTTCTACCGGGGAGAAATCCTGGCACGTCTGCGCGATCAGGAGGTGGACGTGCTGTGCGTGGAGGGGCCCGGGCCCTCCTACGACGTGGAGGCCCTGGCGCGGGAGTTCCCGAAGATCCGCTTTCTCATCCTGCGGGAGGAAACATCGGTCGGAGAGGCCGTCAACCTGGGGGTGGAGGAGTCCCGGGCGCCGCTGGTGCTGGTGGCCTGGAACGACATGCAGCTGCCCGTGCCGCTGGTGCCCGAACCGGTGCTGGTTTCCCTGGAGCAGGAGCCCGTGCTCTGTTCTGTCCCCCTGCTGAGCAGCCCCGCCGGAGAGACCGTCCCCACGATCCAGGTGCCCACCATGATCGGCAAGCGGCTCAAAGTGGTTCCCTTCCCGCCGGAGGGGCGGGGAATGCGCTCGATCTTCCCTTTCGACTACTGCGGGCTCTACGTGCGGCAGAGCTTCAGGCAGTGCGGAGGCTACGACCGCTGGATGAGCAGCTCCTACTGGCAGAAGCTGGATTTCGGCTTTCGAGCTTTTCTATGGGGGGAGACGATCCGCCTGGAGCCGCGGCTGCAGATGACCTATTCCAGGGAGTCTCAGCCCGAGGATGCCACCGCGGACGCCAGCTACAAGCTGTTCTACCTGAAGAACCTGGCGGTGCGCTTCCGGGGGGATTCGGGAGTGCTTCCCGGCAAGCGCGTCTTCCGCTACCTGCGGCGCACCGACTCCGGGCTGTTCGAGGCTCTGCGGGAGTTCCGCGACGTGCAGCGCTGGGTGCACCTGAACCGATACCGCTTCCGCACGGACGCCCGGGCGCTGATCGAGCAGTGGGAGATGCCGCTGTGAGGGCGGCGGTCTTCCTGCAGGCCAGGGTGGAGTCCACCAGGCTGCCCGGCAAGGCCCTGCTTCCCCTTTCCGGCGGGACCGTTCTGGCGCACGTGATGCGGGCCCTGCGGCAGGTTCCCGTGGACCTGCACGTGCTGCTGACGGACTCCAGCGGACGGGAGGTGCTGGGCGCCGTAGCCTGGAAGGAGGGGTTCGCCCTGCACGTCGGGCCCACCGAAGACGTCCTGGGCCGTTTCTGCGGGGCGGTGCAAGAGCACCGGGTGGAGTGCGTGATCCGCGCCACCGGAGACAACCCGCTGGTGTCCCCGCGTCAGGCGCGGGCCCTGCTGTCCCTGCACCTGGAAGGCGGCTACCACCTGAGCCACTTCCTGGGACCTCCCCTGGGTACCGGGGTGGAGATCGTGCAGGCAGAGGCGCTGCTCAGAGCCCGCGAGGCGAGCGCCGACCCCTACGACCGCGAGCACGTCACCCCCTACCTGTACCGGCACCCCGAGCTGTTCCGGGTGGCCGAGCTGGACTGCCCGCCGGCCTGGCGGATGCCGGAGGCCCGGGTCACCCTGGACACGCCGGAGGACTACCGCCTCATCGCCGGGTTGTTCCGGGAGCTGTACCGCGGCCGGCCGGTGGAAACCGAGGAGATCCTGGAGTGGTTCCGCAGCCGTCCGGAGGGACCCGGGACGGCCGGTCCCCCAGCGGCGGGCTCCCAGGCGGCCGGTCCGCCAGCGGCGGGTCCCCCAGCGGCGGGCTCCCGTGCGCCGCGAGGGCCGAAGCGGAGGAGGAGGCCGTGAAGGCGCTGCTCGTTCCGGCCGTCCGGCGGGGCATGGGCAGCGGCCACCTGAGGCGGATGCTCTTCCTGTTGCGGGAGCTGGACGGGGGAAGCGCGCTGCTGCTGGAGGACTGCCGGGCGCAGAGCGGCCTGGCCGCGCGGGAGCTGCTGTCCGCCATGGGCGTGGAGCTGCCGGGCGCGGCGCTGAGGGAGCGCTACGATCCGCAGGAGCGCTGGGACATGGTGGTGCTGGACCGCCGCAGGACTGCTGCCCGGGAGTTGCGACGGTTCGCGGGACAGCCGGTCTTCGCCCTCGACGAAGGCGGTCCGGCCCGCGCCCTGGCCGCCTACGTCATCGACGCGTTGCCGGCCCCCGGGGCCGCGGAGCCGAACCTGCGCAGCCTGGCCTTCGTACCCCTGCCCCCTCGCCGCCGCAGCCTGCGGCATCCTTTCCGCACGGTGCTGCTGAGCTTCGGGGGTGAGGACCCCGCCGACCTGAGCGGCATCCTGCTCCAGGCGCTCCTGAGGGCCGGGATCTGGCCGGCCTCCTCCATTACCGTGGTGCAGGGGCCCCGCTTCCGCCGCACCTCCTGGCCGCCGGGCGTGCAGGTGCTCCGCAACCCTCCCGAGCTGAAGGCAATGCTGCATCGCTACGACCTGGTGCTGACCTCCTTCGGCCTGACGACCCTGGAGGCGGCCGCGGCGGGCTGCGCCGTGGTCAACCTCAACCCCAGCGCCTATCATCGCCGGCTGACCCGTCACTTCAGGGTTCCGGAGATCGGGGTGCGCCGTCCCAGAATGCGAAAGCTGAGACGGCTGCTGGCATCCGCGGCCCCGTTTGCCGAGCTCTGGGAGCGCTTCTCCCGGGTGGGAGGGGAGGAGCGGCCGGGGGCGGCTCAGGTGCTTTCGGGATTGCCGGCGCGGGGGAGCAGCGACTGTCCCCTCTGCGGCGAGGCCGGCAACCGGTCCGTGGCCCGCTTCCCCAGCCGGACCTACTTCCGTTGCCGGGGCTGCGGCATGATCTACCTCCAATCCTTCGGCGGGAAGGCCAGGGCTTACCGGCGCCGGTACTTCTTCCAGGAGTACCGCAGCCAGTACGGCCGGACGTACCTGGAGGACTTCGACAACATCAAGGCTGTCGCCGCGGGCAGGCTGGATCGCATCGTCTCCCTGCTGGACTGCCCGCAGGGGGCGCGCCTGCTGGACGTGGGCTGCGCGTACGGCCCTTTTCTGCAGGCTGCCTCGGAGCGCGGCTTCCTGACCGAGGGGGTGGACGTGGCGAAGGAGGCCGCCGCCTACGTGCGGGGCACTCTCGGGATCCCCTGCCGGGCCGCGGACTTCGAGGCGGAGTGCCGGGAAGGCAGGTACCGGCCCGCCTCCTTGGACGTGGTCACGATGTGGTACGTGGTGGAACACTTCGAAGACCCGGCCGCTGTCCTGCGCGCCGTGGCCGCCACGCTCAAGCCGGGAGGGGTCCTGGCGTTCGCCACCCCCAGCGCCGCAGGGATCTCCGCGCGCCGGAGCCTGAGGCGCTTTCTGGAGGCCAGCCCCGAAGACCACAGGACCGTCTGGCTGCCGGCGCGCACCGGCGGCGTGGCCGCAGCCCACGGGCTGCGTCTGGTCCGCACGGCGGTCACGGGCCACCATCCGGAGCGGTTTCCCCGCCCCTCCTGGACCGCGGAGTGGGCGTCCCTGGAGGCTCTGCTCCACGGGGCCAGCAGGCTCCTGAGGCTGGGTGACACCTTCGAGGCCTACTGCCTGCGGACGGGAGGTGGGAGGTGAGCGCGCCAGGCATCCTGATCCTGGGGGGCGGGATCATGCAGCTGCCCGCGGTGAGGATAGCCCGGGAGCGGGGATGGCGGGTGACCGTGGCGGCGGGGGAGGTCATGCCCGCCATCCAGGAGCTGGCGGATGCCGTTCTGGAAACGGACCTGAGCCAGGAGGAGGCCGTGGTGGCGGCGGCGCGGGAGCTGCGACGCCGCAGGGGACTGGACGGGGTGTTCACGGCGGGAACGGACTTCTCAACTACGGTGGCCCGCGTGGCGGAGGCCCTGGGGCTGCCCGGCATTCCCTACCAGGTGGCCCTGGGCGCCACCGACAAGGCGCGAATGCGGGCCATCCTGAGCGCCGCGGGGCTCTCCTGCCCGCGGTTCCTGAGCACCGACGCGGTGAGGGGAGGGATCAGGCTCGCGGAAGGGATGGGCTTCCCTC
This sequence comes from uncultured Spirochaetaceae bacterium, assembly GCA_964490725.1. Classification (GTDB taxonomy): domain Bacteria; phylum Spirochaetota; class Spirochaetia; order SZUA-6; family DRHE01; genus CAZBDU01. The sequence continues at coordinate 5,539 of CAZBDU010000066.1, forward strand.
TGGTGGTAAAGCCCGTGGACAACATGGGGGCAAGGGGCGTGCGCCGGGTGGACGACCAGGAGGAGCTGCGCGCGGCGCTGGAGGTGGCCCTGGAGGCATCCCGGACGGGCAGAGCCATCGTGGAGGAGTACATGGACGGGCCGGAGCTGAGCCTGGACGCGGTGGTGTACCGTGGACGGGCCACGGTGTGCGGAGTGGCCGACCGGCACATCACCTTTCCGCCCTTCTTCGTGGAGATGGGCCACACCATGCCCAGCGCCCTGCCTGCGGGCACGCTCCGGCGGGTGCAGGCGGCCTTCCGCAGAGGGATCCAGGCCCTGGGAATCGACAACGGCGCCGCCAAGGGAGACATCAAGGTGACCTCCCAGGGCGTCATGGTGGGAGAGATCGCGGCCCGGCTTTCGGGGGGGTACATGTCGGGATGGACCTACCCGCTGTCCTGCGGCGTCCAGGTGACGGCGGCCGCGATGAACGTCGCCGTGGGGCTGCCCCCCGGGGAGCTGCGCGCGCGCTTCTCCGCGGTATCCGCCGAGCGAGCGTTCATCTCGATTCCAGGGGTGGCCACGGCTGTGGAAGGGGTGGAGCAGGCCCGCGGCGTGGAGGGAGTGCGGGAGCTGTTCCTGCGCGTCAGCCCGGGGCAGCCGGTGAGCTTCCCCGTGAACAACATGGGCAAGTGCGGCAACGCCATCTCCCAGGCTTCCAGCAGGGCGGCCGCCGAGGTGGCGGCCCTGCGCGCCGTGCAGTCGGTCCTGGTTCGCCTGGAGCCGCGGCACCCCCAGACCGAGCGTTTCCTTTTCGATACGCGGCAGGGGCCCTGGGCGCACGCCCCCGATGCCACCGAGGCGGAGGGGCTCCTGGAGGGACTGCCTGCGGGAGGGGCCGCCGCCGCGAGCGGGCAGGGCGCCGGTCCCGCCCTGGTGCTGCGCGACCGGCCGGAGCTGACGGAGCGCGCCGCGGCGGACTGGCACGGGATGGCTCCGGCGGCCGCCCTGGCCAGGATACGGGAGATCACCGGGGTGGGAGAACCGGAAAGCGGGGCCGACGGCGCCGCGGACCTGGGTCGTGCTTTCTGGCGGGCGTTCCTGCGGGGCGGCGTGCAGGGAGGGGTGTACGTGATCGACAGCCTGCGATCCGGCTTCCGGGAGGCGGCGGTGCGGAGGAGGTACCTGTCGTGAAAGTCCGGATCGCCGCGCTCGGGGTCCTGGCGGTGCTGCTTGTGGGCGCGGTGTGGCCTGCCTGCGCCGATTACCTGGAGCTGGAGCAGGTGCTGGGGGATCTGGGGGCTTCGCTGGAGTGGGACCCGATCAGCCAGACCGGCTCGCTGTGCATCCCGCGAGCCGGTGCGGCCTGGCCGGACCGGGTGTCCTTCCAGGTGGGCTCGCCCTGGCTCATCCTCAACCACCGCTTCCGGCTGGACGCCGGCCAGCCGGTGGTGAGGGACGACCGCGGCCACGTGCTGCTTCCAGAGGGGTCCTTGGCGCGCTTGAAGGAACGCCTGTCCGGCGCCGCCGTGGCCGGAGAACAGCCCCGGGTGGCGGTCATTCTCATTGACGCGGGTCACGGCGGCAAGGATGCCGGGGCTGTGGGCGCCCACACCGTGGGCAAGACGCCGCTCAAGGTGCTGGAAAAGGACGTGGTTCTGGGGGTGGCCACCAGGCTTCATGCCCTGCTGCTGCACGAGTTTCCCGACAAGCGGATCCTCATGACGCGTACCGACGACCGCTATGTGCCTCTGGAAGAGCGCACCCAGATCGCCAACTCCATCCTGGAGGGCGATCTGGGCGAGCAGGAGGCGATCATTTTCATCTCCATCCATGCCAATGCGGCCTTCAACCGCAAAGCCCAGGGCTACGAGGTCTGGTACCTGCCCCCGGACTACCGGCGTGAGCTGATCGACCCCAACTCCGTGGACCAGGACAGCCGCGACGTGGCGCCCATCCTGAACGTGCTGCTGGAGGAGGAATACACCGTGGAGAGCATCACCCTGGCGCGACAGGTTCTTTCCGGGCTGGAAGGGGCGCTGGGTGACGGTGTGGAAAACCGCGGCCTCCGCGAGGAGTCCTGGTTCGTGGTCCGCAACGCCAAGATGCCCTCTATCCTGGTGGAGGTGGGTTTCGTGACCAACCCCGAGGAGGCCGCGCGTCTCTCCGACGGGCAATACTTGCAGAAGCTCGCGCAGGGCATATATACTGGGGTCCGCTCGTTCGTTCGCCGCTTCGAGCGCACCCGCGGGTTCACGGAGTAGTCACGTTGAGAAATCACTCGACTCTGTCCGTCGCGGCCGCCGTGCTGCTGCTTCTGTTCGCCACCAGCCTGACTCTGTACCTGGTGGAGGGAAACAAGTGGCAGCGGCGGGTGCTGTTCTTTCCGTCGGTGAACAGCGGCCGGCTGGAGGGAGAGGTCCGCTATCTGCCGCGCAAGCACACCCTGGAGGAGCGGGTGGAGCTTCTGGTGGAGGAGGCCATCCTGGGCCCCATCGGCCCCTTTCACGACCGGCTCCTGCCGCGGGGGGTGCGGGTTGTCTCGGTGGTGGTGCGCTCAGGCAAGGGGTACGTGGACCTGTCATCCGAGCTGGTGCTGGGCGAACGGGGCACGGTGCGGGACTGGCAGCGCAGCATCCAGGGTCTGGCCAACATCGTGCTGTTCAACTTCCCCCGCATCCATCGCCTGTTCGTTCTGGTGGACGGACAGCTGCCTGGCAGCGGGTACGAGGACGGCCTGCGGTTCCGCCCTGCACTGCTGCGCTGATGCGGGCAGGAGGGCAGCAAGAGGGCAAGAGAAAAATCGTTGACAAAGGCTTTCGACGACGTATACTTTAGGGCAGCATAAGGCCAAGCGAAAGGAGCGATTCATGAGAAGACTCGCCATTGCCCTTGGGGTGGTGCTGCTGTTTACCGGCGCGGCTTTTGCGGACACGAGCACGCTGATCGATTTCAGTACTTTGACTGCAGACGTGACCGTCGGAGACGCGGCCCAGCCCAACGAGAACGAGGCCACTCTGGTGGATTTCAGCAGCCAGGCTGGTGCCAGCTACGACGAGCAGATTCGCGCGAAAATGAAAACTTCTTTGGCCATCTCGAACTGGGATGTTCAGCTGGCCTCCTCGGCCAGGACCGTTCAGAACCAGACGCAGTCCACGGTGAAGCCGGCGGTGACCAAGGACTCCGCGGGAGAGTTCAACGGGGAGAAGATGGCGGGGATCACCGTGATGGGAATCCGCGCTCATTTCCCTCTGCCCAACTTCAACTCCTACGCGCTCATCAAGCCGCCTTTCGAGATCCCGGCGTACGCCCTCGATCAACCCGACAAGTTCGACGGCTACGGGGTGGTCAAGAACGTGGGGGTGATCAAGCAGATCGAGGTCACGGTGTACGGCTCCAACTACCCCAACGGATTGGGCGTGATCCTGCAGGACCAGAACGGGAGAGAGCAGACCATCTTCGTGGACTACCTGCAGTTCGACGGCTGGCGGTCCCTGAAGTGGCAGAACCCCAACTACATCACCCAGGTGCGCAACCGCGAGATCCGGCGCTATCCCCTCTACCCCAACAGCGAGCCTTTCGTGAAGCTGCTGGGTCTGATCGTGTACCGCGACGCCATGCAGCGGGGCGGAGACGTGATCGCCTACATCAAGGACATCAAGATCACTTACGACAAGGCCCTGCTGGAGACGCAGCGTGACATCGACGAGGAGCAGGTGTGGGGCATTCTCCAGGCGCGCCAGGAGGCCCGGCAGCAGGCGGAGATGAAGAGGCTCGGAAACCTGCAGGTCCTGCGTATCCTGGAAAAGGAAAAGATGGACAAGAGCACGGAGTAGCAGGACTCTCCACAGCTTGGGTCGACATGAAGCGATCCCCGCCTGCAGGCGGGGATCTTTTTTTGTGCGCCCGGCAGGGCGCACCCGCTTGGAGGGCAGAGTCCCTTACAGGCCCGGCAGGGGGAACTCAGGGACTTGTTTCACTTCTTGATCGGCATCTGTGTTTTGCGGGGAGCTCATGAACCGCCGTATACGAAACCGTCCGTACGGTGGTGTAGGAGGACGGGGGAGAACTCCCCTCTCCTACCTGATGGTGGAAACCTGGGGGCGCGGCCCGCTTAGAAGACCGCCTTTACGGCCAGAAAGACTTCGATCAGTTCGTTCGGGTCGAAGGGCAACGCCCGGGTGGAGATTCGGAAGTCCCACAGCACCCCGGAGGTATTGAGCTGCACGTAGGGGGCCAGCGTCAGGCGCAGCTCGTTCACGGTGGCCCCGGCCTGCTCCATCTGGTACACGAACGTGGTTTCCAGTCCGCCGCTGACGACACTCCTGTCGGGCCTGCCGATCTGCAGGTTGAGGTTCACGTCGAAGGCCTGCTCGCCGGTGCTTTCCTGCCCGTAATAGGCGGGCCGCCAGAAGAAGGTGGGGATGATCGCCAGGAAATCCACCCGGACTCTGGGCTCGAAGAGAAAGTAGAAGAGGTTGAACTCAAAGGGATCCACCCCGGGCGCCCAGCGGGGAATGCCCGCCACGGCCAGGAACTCCACCGTTGGCTCGGTTGCGTCGGCCGCGTAGAACAGCAGGCCGCCGCGCAGGTAGCCGTACAGTGCATCCGGCGCCGGGTAGGTGGCGCCGGCAAATGCTTCCAGCTTCAGCCTGGGCAGGTTGAGGGCGGCCCGGAGGTCCGCCGAGTAGAAGCCCGGGTCGAAGGTCGTGGAGTCCCCGTCTGCGTCCAGGCGGCTGTCCTGGTAGAGGTAGGCCGACAGCATCAGCGCACCCGGTGCCGCGGCCCAATCCACCGCCAGCCCCGTGCCCTGGACCGTGTAGATGCCCTCGTAGGTGACGGACTCCGGGAAATGGAGGAAGCCCTGATAGTGCGTGGCCACCGGAGCCGTGCCGAAGTACTCCGGGAACAGCGCCCCGGAGGCGAAGGTGGGTCCCTCGCCGATGAAGTAGGCGGCGGACAACCCCAGCCCCAGGATCTCCCTCAGCATGATGGTGGCGCTCTTGAAGCTGAGCGTGCTGGTGATGTTCCGGTCCTCGAGGTTGGTGCTGCTGAAGGACAGCACCACCCGGCCCCCGAACTTGTAGCCCCCTTCTACCAGGAGGTCCATCTCCCCCCTGGATATGAAGCCGAACCTGCCGCCGTCCACGGCCCCGCGAGTGTACAGCTCCAGCAGCGGCACGTTCACGTTGGCCGCCCCCGCGGCGGTCGCGGCGGCGAGCAGCACCCCCGCCAGCAGGCAGCTCCCGGGCCAGGATCGTCTCACGGTTCTTGCGGACACACTAGATTTACGGATCAGGCGGAGATTCTCTTGAAGACATATTTGGCCAGCGCGGTCTGCTCTCCCGGGGGGAGGGAAAGAAAACGAAGAGCCAGAATGCCTTGCTTGTACAGCACCACCACCGCGGCAGGGCCGAACTGCTTTCCCGCCATGGTGAACTGGACGCTGGGGATGCGCAGCCCCGGCACGATCGCGGTGGCGGCGGGGGGATGGAAAAGCTCCGCCGCCAGCCCGCCGACGCTGATGTCCACGATGCGGCCGGAGATCAATCCGCGCTGCCCCGGAAGCCGAAAGTGCAGCCGCAGGAGCTCCTCCGGGTCCGGCCTGACGCGGATGTGCCTGCGTTGCGTGTTGTGATCCACCAGCCTTTCGTAGATCGGCCGGAACTTGCGCGGCAGCTCCCCCTCGTTGTACGGCTTCAGCAGGTAGCCCACCACGCCCTGCTCGACCATGCCGACCACCAGGTCGCGGCTGGAACGCACGGTGTGCACCACGATCCGGACCCGGCGGAGATCCTCCGCGCCGCGCAACTCCTGGATCAGCTGCATGCCCTCCACCTGCCGGCTGTCGATGTCGATGATGGCCCCCTCGATCCGCGCGTCCGAACGGACCGTCTCCAGCGCCTCGCTGCGCCCGGCAACCGGGACCGCCTTGATGCCGAAGGTGAGCAGCGCGTAGCACAGGGAATCGCGCACCTCGGCAGATCCCTCCACGACGATGAACTTCACGCGCGCTCCCGACTCTCTCGACTCATCCCGCCAGCCTATCCATTCCCCCGAAGGCTTGTCAACAAAAAAGCTTCCTATATTGACTTTGCGCGATTGCGGTCGATAAGATTACTGGCATGAGTGACTATCTGGATCCCTCCAACGAGGAGCTGCTCAAGGATTTTTTCGAAGAGGCCAACCAGCAGGTCGAGATCCTCGAGCAGAACATCATCGTCATGGAGAACGATCCGGAAAACCGCGACTCTGTGGACGAGATCTTCCGGGCTGCCCACACCCTGAAGGGTGGAGCGGCCACCGTGGAGATGAAGGAGCTCGCGGAGTTCACGCACTTGGTGGAGGACGTCCTGGACGAGATCAGGGCGGACCGGCTGCCGGTGGACCGCCGGCTCATCGACGTGCTCCTCCGCGCCATCGACATCATCAAGGCCATGGTTCATGCCCGCGCCGAGGGCGTCGCCTATCAGCAGGACATCTCCGCGGAAGCCGGTGAGCTGCGGGGGCTGAAGGGCGGCCCGGGGGCCGGGAAGCGCGGCGCGGCCTCCTCCGCCGGCGCGGCGGCCGCACCCGCCCCGGAGCTGAGCGAGTACGACATGCTGGAGCTGCGCTCGGCGGCGGGCTCGGGCGAGCCCATCCAAAAGGTGCGGGTGCGCTTCAACGAGCATGCTCCCATGAACACCGTGGGCGGCGTGCAGGTGTTCGCGGTGCTGAACAAGGCGGGCAAGCTGCTGAGCACCGAGCCGGATTTCGATCGTCTGTACGAGGACGTATTTCATCCCGTGGTGGACTACTACGTGGCCAGCGACATGGAGCCGGAAGAGCTGGCGGCGATGTGCCGCATCCCGGAGGTCACCCTCGAGGTGGAGGTGACCTCGCTCTCGGAGCAGGACATGCGCGCCGCAGCGCGGGAGGAGTCGCCGCCGCCCGCTGCGCGTGAGGAGGGAGGAGCGCTTTCCTCCGCGGAGCAGGCCGCTGGGCCAGAGAGAGGCGAGGCAGCGACTGCGGCGCTGAAGAAGCTCTCCTATGGATCGATGCTGCGCGTGGACAGCCGCAGGATCGATCTCCTGCTCAACCTGGTGGGGGAGACCATCATCATCAAGGCCACCTTCAATCAGGTTGCCAGCCAGTTCGCCGAGAGCCTGGCGGACTTCCAGACCACGCAGGAACGCTACCGGGACGTGGTCCGGGAGTTCTTCGAGGATCTTCCGGACTACCTGGACAGGCTGAAGAACGGCTTCACGCTTTCGGATTTCAAGAAGGAGCTCCAGAGCCGCTTCGACGCGCTGCTGGCCACACTGGCGGACTTCGAAGCGCCTCTCAGGGCCAACATCGCCAAGTTCCGCAACGCCGTGCAGATCCTGGGCCGCATCACCGGTGAGCTGCAGGAAGGGGTGATGAAGATCCGCATGGTGCCCATCTCCCAGCTGTTCTCGCGCTTTCCTCGCCTGGTGCGCGATTTGACGCGCTCCCTGGGCAAGGAGGTGGAGCTGGTCGTGGAAGGGGAAGACACCGAGCTGGACAAGTCGGTGATCGAGGACATCCTGGATCCCCTGATCCACTGCGTGCGCAACGCCATCGACCACGGCGTGGAGCCGCCGGAGGCGCGCCGGAAGATTGGGAAGGGCCCCCGGGGCACCGTTCGGCTGAGCGCACGCAACGAGGGCAACTCCATCATCATCAGCGTTTCCGACGACGGCAGAGGCATCGACGTGGATTCGGTCAGATCCAGGGCCGTGGAGCGCGGCCTGATCCACCCCAGCAAGGTCCTCTCGGACGTCGAAGCCTTCAACGTGATCTTCGAGCCCGGCTTCTCCACCGCTGCCACGGTGACCAACATATCCGGAAGGGGCGTGGGCCTGGACGTGGTGCGCAAGCAGGTGGAGAAGCTCAAAGGCAGCGTCTCGGTCTGGTCGGAGCCTGGCCAGGGGACCACCTTCACCATCAAGCTCCCCCTGACCCTGGCGATCATCCAGGGACTGATGGTGAAGGTGGGCCGGGAGCAGTACGTCATCCCGGTGGGCTCGGTGATCGAGAGCCTGCGCGTGCGCCCCGGGGAGATCGATCTCATCGATCACTACGAGGTGTTCAACTTCCGCGACGACGTCCTGTCTCTGCTGCGGCTGGACCGGCTGTTCAAGGTGCAGTCCACCAACGACAAGCCCTACAGCTTCGTGGTGATCGTGGGCACGGGGGACAAGAAGGTGGGCCTGATGGTGGACAGCCTGATCGGGGAGGAGGACGTGGTGATCAAGCCTCTGAGGGATCGTTTCACCGGTTCCCCGGGCATCGCCGGCGCCACCATTCTGGGCGACGGCAGCGTCTCCCTGATCCTGGATGTGGGGCAGCTGCTGGACCTGGGGCTCAAGAGGGAGCTGGACGAGCGCCTCAAGCGGGAGACCACGATATCATGAGTGACCGGCCGATTGAAGAGCGGACGCTCGCCGTCGAGGAAGCGCTCCTGGAGGAAACGGAGGAGCAGGAGCAGAAAAGCCGGATCGACTTCAAGCTGGTGAGCTTCTCCCTGGGCGGCAAGGACTACGGCATCGACATCATGCGGGTGAAGGAGATCTCGAAGGAGACGCGCTTCACCTTCGTGCCGAACACGCCTCCCTACGTGAGGGGAGTGCACAATCTGCGCGGCGACATCATTCCCGTGATCGACCTGCGCCGGCTCTTCTATCTGCCCACGCAGACGCTCGGGGAAGGGGAGCCCGAGGACATGATCATTCTGCGTCTGACCGACCAGATGGTCCTCGGCGTCATCGTGGACAGAATCGACAAGGTCCTGGGGGTGGATTCCCAGACCATCAAACCGCCACATCCTCTGTTTCCCGACATCAACGTCAAGTACATCAAGGGCGTGGTGGCGCAGGAGGAACGGCTGTACATCCTCCTGGATGTGGACCGCATCTTCAGCGCCAAGGAGGCAGCCGAAGAGGAGGCCGCGACGCAGGAGCAGGTTGAAGAGGCCCCTCCCGAGGCGCCGGCCGGCGATCCCGGCTTTGCCTTCGTCGTGGATACGCTGAGGACCTTCGCCTCCTTTCATTGCAGCGAGCTGAACGAAGCCTGGGTGCGCGAGCGCTTCGGCGAGTGGCAGGCGCGCCGCCGCTCGGAGGGCAAGGAGGTGCAGCTGGCCGCCCAGGAGGAGGCGGAGGAGTTTCTGGGGACCTTCTTCTCGCCGTACACCGGATCGCTCTGGGGGGACGACTACAGCGGGAACCTGGCCGGGCTTCTGGGCGAAGAGGGCCGCAAGTCCTTCCTGGCCTGGAACCCCGGCTGCGGCAAGGGGTTGGAGAGCTACTCGGTAGCGGCGCTGGCGGCCTTGAGGTTTCCCGGCGCGCGTCTTCGCGTGTGGGCCAACGACAACGACCTCCTCAGCATCTCGGAGGCGCCGGGATTGAGCTTCACCGCGGAGGAAGCCCCCTCCGGCCTGCAGGAGGCCGGCTTGCTGCGCGCCCAGGAGCGCGGGCTGGTCTTCGTGGAGGCCATCAGAGACGCCGTTTCCTTCGAGTACCACGACATTCGCCACCGCAACGAGTATCCCGACGTGGACCTGGTGGTGGCGCGGGACGTGCTCTCGTTCCTGGACGCGGCCACACAGAAACGCCTCTTGCAGGAGTTTCGCGACCACCTGAAGCCGGAGGGGCTGCTGCTGATCGGCCTGCACGAGCGGATCCCGGAAGAGGGGTGGACTCGTCTTGATGCCGGAAATGTGGTAGCCTACAGGAAAGAGCGAGCCTGACAGAGGAGAAAGCGTTTCCATGAGAGTGGAGTACATCAATCCGTTTGTGGAGTCTGCGTTCAACGTGTTGCGCGAGGTGCTGGGAACCGAGCTCACTCGGGGCGAGCTCTATCTGAAATCCACCTCCCAGCCCGTGATGGGGGTCACGGCCATCGTCGGGCTTGCCGGAGACGTGGAGGGCAGGGTACTGTTCGACATGACCGAGGAGACGGCTCTGGCCATTGCTTCGGCCATGAACGGTGAGAAGCTTCCCTCCCTGGACGATCTGGCCAAGGCGACCATCAGCGAGCTTGCCAACATGATCACGGCCCAGGCGGTGACCAAGCTGCACGATCTGGGATTCGACTTCGACCTGACGCCACCGGCTCTGTTTACCGGCCAGAACATGGAGGTGGCCAAGACCGAAGTGGAGGCTCTGATTGTTCCCATAGAAATGCCCCTCGGGAAGATCGAGATCAACGTCGCCATCAGGGAAAGGAACTAGGAGGAGCGGCATGAAGACGAAGTCCGACTTCCCGAACATTAATGAGAGACCCCCCGAGGGCAAGAAGCCGGACGGCACCGCGTATCGGGTTCTCATCGTGGATGACTCGATGTTCGTGGCCAAGCAGATCGGCCAGATCCTGACCTCGGAGGGGTTCGAGATCGCCGGCACGGCCGTAAACGGGATCGAGGCGATCGAGAAGTACAAGGAGCTGTACCCCAAGGTGGATCTGGTGACCATGGACATCACCATGCCGCAGCTGGACGGGGTCAGCGCGCTTGAGAAGATCCTCGACTTCGACAAGAACGCCAAGATCATCATGATCAGCGCCCTGGGCAAACAGGATCTGGTGAAGAAGTCGCTGCTGATCGGCGCCAAGAACTACATCGTCAAGCCTCTGGACCGCAAGAAGGTTCTGGAGCGCGTGGTGATGGTGCTGAAGTCCTAAAGCCCGCAGTGCCGGGGGGCGGCGGCCGCCGTGCGGCCGGCGCGGGCCTGCTGCCCCTGGTGTGCGCCTTCCGGCGCCTGGCGCGCCGAAACCTTGACAAAGCGTCTGGTATGGGCTACAACGGCCACGTCATCCGGGCGGCTAGCTCAGTTTGGTTAGAGCACCAGCTCGACACGCTGGGGGTCGCTGGTTCGAGTCCAGTGCCGCCCATCGAAGCAAGCTCTTATACCACGAGGACTTGCACGGGCCCTTCGGAGAACCCGAAGGGCCTTTTTCATGGACATTGTGATTTTATTGTGATTTTTCCTTTGCGCGGAGGCGGGCGGCGGGCTACACTTTGAGGCATGCCCCGCCAGAAACAGCCCTACATCCTCCGCAAGCGCAAGGATTCCGGCTACTACCAGGTCAAGCTCCCCGGCTGGAAGACCTACAAGAGCCTCGGCACCACCAGGCGGTCCGAAGCCCAGGTGGAGCTCCAGAAGATCCTCGACAGGGAGAAGACGCGGACTCAGATCGTGCGGATCCCCGTGAAGCTGAAGGAGCTCGCCGCGGGTTTCTTCGACCAGGACTCCCCCTGGGTCCGCCGGCGCCGCCAGGCCGGCTTCTCCTTCTCACCCGCGGTGGGCGCCACCCGCACCTCCCACGTGGAGCACTATATCGTTCCAGCCTTCGGGGAGCGCTACCCCCACGAGATCGAAGCCCACGAGCTCGAGGACTGGCTGTTCGACCTGGCGGACTTCCGCAGCGGGGAACCGCTCGCCGGCGGTACGCGGAACGACATCTACAACACGCTCAACATCCTGTTCCGGGAGCTGAAGCGGCAGAAGCTGGTCGTGGCCAACCCCATGGACGACGTGGCCCGTCTGGCCAACCGGTACCGGCGCCGCGACGCCTTCACCCTGCAGGAGATCAAGGCTCTGTTCCCGAAGGAGCGGGAGAAGCTCGTGAAGGTGTGGGGCACCTACTACTGGGCCACGCTGTTCTACCTGGCGCTCACCGCGGGCCTCCGGTCCGGGGAGATCCGGGCGCTGCTCTGGCGCCACGTCGTGTGGGATCTGAAGGGGCTGCTGATCCTACAGGCGGTGAAGGCCTCCGGGAAGATCGAATCGATCTTGAAGATGGGCGACGAGCAAAGCCCGGATCACCGATCGGTGCTCCTGCCGAAGCGCACGCTGGAGATGCTGGAGGCCTGGCACGCAGAGACGCCCTTCCCGGAGGACGACGCCCTGATCTTCTACGGCGACGGGTCCGGGAAGACGATCAACAAGACCACGATCTCGGCGCACTTCCGGGAGGCGCTGGAGGCGAAGGGATTCGACCGGAGCAAGCGCAACCTGGTCTTCCACTCGCTGCGGCATACCTACAACACCCGGATGCGCAATGTGCTCAGCGAGGCGATGCTCCACTACATGATGGGGCACAAGAGGCGGGCCATGACGGAGCGGTACGACCAGGGGAAGCCGGAGGAGAGACTCAAGGAGTTCCGATTGCAGGGCAAGAAAGTTGACGCTACTTGGAGTTGAGTCGACAGGGGAGAAGAAATTCCTCGGTCAACTCTACTCGTTCATCAGCAGTCTCCCAGAGGGCGTTGTGCCGGGAGCTCCCATGAAAGAGCCAGATGTTGACACCGTCTTCTTTTGCCGCTCTTACCGCCGGCACAAAATCGCCGTCGCCGGCAACGAGGGCTGCATGTTGGATGATGCCCTTTGCGCTCAATTTGACCAGGTTTAGACTGAGCAGAGCATCAACCATCTTCTGCTCATAGGTATAGTTGCCCTCCGGGTCTGGACCGATCCTTCTGAGCCTTCCAAGCTGGACGTCAAAGCGTGAATTGCGCCGCAAAGCATTGAAGAATCTCTCCCGGTTTGAGTAGCGGACAGATTCTTCTTCCGTGGGAGGATTCCCTTTGTACGGGAGGCAATGGAAGAAGTAGGTGCGGAAGATCTCCACATCGCTTCCGATTCGGTCTGCAATCCGCGCTGCGAACGCGTCGTATCGAAGACATAGACCCGCGAACTGATGTATCAAAGTCTTTTCTATATAGCCACCGTCCATGAATATTGCCACCTTATCCATCGTCACCTCCGAAAAAAACGGCCGCCAGTCGATCTGGCGGCCTCCGGGCACATCACAGATCTGACATCCCAGACCCCTTCCAAGGTCATACAGAATGCCAGAGCGGATTACACTTCAAACTGTACCAGTATCGACACCAATTGTCAATTATTCTATGTTGTTTTTCGCAAGCAGTCTGTATCCTTTTCTATACACTCCGCTGGCCGGTCATGTCCTGCCAGTGCTCCTGCACGAAAGCACAGAATCTGAGGAGCATCATCAGAGCGATGAATGCCTCCGCCTCGCCCAGATCTGACGCGGTGCCATGGGCTGTTTCATCGCGCCAGTAGTCTATCAGTTCCGTCAGTCGCGGGAAGCTTCGCTGCACCGCTGTACTCTGCCCTTGAATGACCTGCCTCTGTAGTCTTGATCGCCCTTGGGCTGCACGGTAGATACCGAGGACCCGCGCCTCGTCGCCTGTCTGGGCAATGGCGACCGCCAAGAGAATCGATTCTGTGGCCGCGCCACACATTGCGCAGGTCGCCAGGTAGGCATGCGCAGCGTAGCAGCGGACCGCCTCCTGGGATCGTGAACGGAAGCCCGGACCGAATACCGTAGTGTAGCTATCCAACATCTCGGCCAGTCGTTCGGGTCCGGTTGGAGTGCGGATCGTGGCAGCGCCCTCCGACAACCAGGTTCTGCCGTAGGTTGTGATCGTGAAACCGCCTCCTCCACTGCCTTCGTCCGTGACTTGCTCTCCCGGCCGACGAATCCCCGGTCTCAAGATACCCTGCATGCACAAGAGCCAAGCTGCCTCAAGGAACGCGGGACCGACTCTTGCCACGAGTTGGGCTCCTTCACCGTGGGCAGGATCAAGCTTCTGGCTCCTAACGTATTCGTAGATGGCATTTGGCACGAAGATTTCGTATCCGTACTTTGCATAATTGCGGTCAGCACCCCGCCGCATCCAAGCTGCGAGAAACTGCATGGCGTCATCGACTCTCATGTTCAGCCTCCAATCGGCCGGTTTTCATGTCACGGCTGCCAGCATGCTCTCCGAAGCTCTGAGGAAAGTCAGGAAAAAACTTATCCACCTTCGGTAGCCGCTTTGGGTCGTAGCCATCAGGAAAGCGCCTGGTTTCGGAATGCGTTGATATCCATATGTCTTGCTCATCAAGTCGTAGTAGCGCCTCTTCGAGAAATCGCTATGGTGCGCGAGGAAGTTCCGCATGAGGAGAAAGTCGTCGATCCTTTTCCTATCCTGCCTGGTAATCGCGCCGAATGGGTTGAACTTTGGCACGAGATAGCTCTTGGCAAACCCGCGGATCCCATCTGTGTTCCCGAACTCAAAGTACCTGTGGCCATAGAGCATGGCCTTGCACTCGGCAAGTGATGGATGCTTTTTGAGGCGCAACCCGAGAGTGGCCGCATACTTGCTGGAGTCCCTGTTGAGACTTGTCAGGGTGTCTTGTTCGACGAGCACCTCCCATCGCGCAGCACATCGCAATACGAAGGCCTCGACTATCTCCATCTTCTCATCCTTGTTGTGCACGATCCGTTTCGCTTCGATGATACGCTCAAGAAGATCCCCGTAGGTGCGGATCCACGATTCGAACTCTGCGTGATTCTTATCGAAGCTGGATTTTCTCATTTGAGTAGCCCGGCGTTGCTGATTCCTCCACCATCTCCCTCACCCGCCTCCGCAGCCGCTCCTCCCAAGCCTTCGACCCACACCCCGCAGTGAGTTCCTCGCACGTCAACGTGTAGGTGTCCTTCTCCGGCCGGCCCGCGGCCCAGACGGCGAGTTCGTGGATCTCGCGGGCCGGATCCGGGCAGCCAGGCGCGCAGTCGACGGCGAGGACCGGGCCGGGGTTCGCTCGCAGCTGATCGAGGATGAGCTGCTGGGCGAGGAAGAGCTGGCGGGAATTGAAGTCGGCACTCATGTGTCGGAAGCTTTGAGCCGCTCGATCGCCTCCAGCTCTCGCTTCTCGTACGACCTGCGGATCTGGCGGGGAATCGTGAAGAGATCGATCAGAAGAAGGACACCCAGTGCCCCAGCAAAGAGCAAGAAAAGCATGAACCCTGCTCCTGACTCACTGGATGTCACGCTGAATCCCTGAATGAGTGTCACCCAAGCAGCGATTCCCAGTAGCAGATAGACAAAGCCAAAGATGACTTTGCCCAGATAGAACTTGTGTGTGCCGAGTTCACAAATCGCAGCATCTCCTCATCGGCGAGAAATTCGTGAAGCCGCAGGTCGAACAATCTGAGGAAATAGGTGGTGAAACGTCGACGATGTTCGTCTATGGGACTTCTAAGCGCTTTCTTCCGACGATTCTCGAAATCCCCCATCATCTTCTGTACGTCGCCGTCATGCGTATCGAGATGTTTCCTCAGCGCGATCCTCGATTCGAACGATTCTTTCGAATACCTCTCCGCTGTCACGTTTATGAGCGTGGTGTTCTTTGTTGACTTCTCAGAAGCCTGTGCGCTCCGTGCAGCTGCGCGAGCCGACAGCCCGGTGAAAAGCGCAGCAAGGATTGCCGCTGTAGCCGTTGCCAGGGCTGTTACCAGGCCGGCTATTTCAGTATTGCTCGGCGGCGAGTGGCAGCCAGTCAGCAGGAGCAAGAGCACCACCGCTAGAATAGATCCGATTCGCGGAAGGGTCTGAATCATGTGACGCTTCTCACCTCTGCCACGACCCGTAGCGAGGGCATCTATTCCGTGACCAATGCGCTGGAATACGCATTCGTGGCGTGATTGTAGGAGATCTCGACGCTCTTGAACTGAGATTCATTCTCTATGGTTCTTTCTTCCGCTTTGACGCTGATTGTGAATTTGTCGGCTACCATCGATACGGCCACAGAATGCGTGATTTCTCCACCGTCAATGATGATCCTAAAGGCATTCTTGTTGAAGGCGACGAGGATTTCGAACAATGCTATAGTCGGCTCCTGCGTCACATCTAGATCGGCTGCCGCTACGGTCAGGAGATACTTGGAGACTCGCGGATCAGAGGGTTCTTCGTTGAAACTGATTGTTACGAACCAGTTGGAAGTCGGCTTGACGACATATGAGGAATGACGCTCGTGATTGATCACGATATCCTCCCGGAGCACCGCCCTATGCCGGCCGACCCGGTCAGACGAATGCAGCTGCCAAAGTGCCAGCACAGAACGCAACCAGTCTATGACCTATCCAGTCGCGTTTCAAACGAATCCGCCCCGCCTCAGGTATTTAGAAGCCGAAACTCAGGGAATCCCCTAATCCATTCCCCTACTGTCCCTCGTCCCGCTCGGTGTCTTTCATGAAAAATCCGTCGATGAAGTGGTAGTGGAACCGGATCAGTTCCGGGCCCATGATCTCGTACTCCGCCCTGTACACATCGTCGCCTAGAAACAGCTCAACGTATTGCCCGTTAAGGAAATACCGCCCCCGAACCGATAGGCTCTTCCACCGGTCCCGGATGCGCTGCTTGAGCCAGAAGGTGACGGTGGCATCCTCGTGGAACCGGATCCGCTCGATGCTCTGCGTGTTGGAGCGCCGAACACTGTGACCCTTTGTAGTGCAGCCCACTGTAAGGTCAAGCGGAGCAGGGAAATGGAAACCTTGCCCCTTTTGCTTTTTTCAAAAACAAGTAACATTGGCACATTGAGTGGGTGAAGGGTTTCACAAGAGTGGCGGGCGAAAATGGGCCGCCCCGGACCCCAAGCCGGGCGCGGGCGGAGCGGCCCGGTCCGCAAGTGAAACAGGGCCGCTCCTTGCGTTCAGCCGTCAGTAGGCGCTCGACACCCGTTGGGGTGGGAACTTTTCCGGATCGACGACGTACCAGACGCCACCCACTCCCTCACCGGCCACGTCGCCCCGGTTCGTGTCCCGCACGAAGTAGTAGAGCGGGTATCCCTTGTAGGTCACCTGCGGCGTCCCGTCGGCTCTCATGATGGTGGCGAAGTCGGAAGCATTAAGGGCGGATGGGACGACAATGGACGAAGCGGAGAACGCCGGCCAATTCTTGATGCAGTTGCCGTTGCAGTCGCTCTGGCCCATGGTGTCCCTGGTGAAATAGTAAAGCGTCCTCCCATTGCCGTCGACGAGGTAGTTTCCCACATCCTTGTTCGTGCCGATCATGACCGTGTAGGCGGGAACGTCGAGAATGTACCATACCTTTCCAACGCCCTCGCCCTTCATGTCGCCGGGACTCTTGTCCTGGAACCAGTAGTACAGCGGCCAGCCCCTGTAGGTGGTCTCTTTCTGCCCGTCTGAGCGGGTGATGGTCCCGAAGTCGGACGCGTTGAGCGCCGGCGGAACGGATACCTCAGGCGCGTAGAAGATCGGCCACTTGTCCACGCAGCCGCCGGTGCAAGCGCTCTCTCCGTTGGTGTCCTTCGTGAAGTAGTAGAGCGTCATTCCCTTCGAGTCGGTGAGGTAGCTCACCCCGTTGGCCCCGCGGTGTACCTGAATGGTGTATTGCGACTGCGCAGCTGCAAGGCCTACAAAGGCGGTCATGCCCGCCAACACCACTGCAATCCTCAATATGGTCTTCACCTTAGTCGAGCCTCCTCGAATCAGAGTTTTTGGTAATTGAAATGTATTCACGCGAGAGATAAAAGACTACTAAAACACTCAGGTATGACCTTCCCTGCCTCTAGACAGAGGATCTGAAGCGGGCGGCTTCAGGGCCGGCGAGGTTGGAACGGTACGGCGAGCAGCGCGTTTACTGGGTGCTCGGCGCGGCCCCCTGTCCCGTCTGCGCCGCCAGCTCTTCCAGAACGCTCTGCAGCTGCTTGATGAGCTCCCCGTAGCCTGCAAAGTCACCCTGGCGCAGCTTCTGGGTGGCGCTGTTGTAGTCGCTCAGCGCCTGCTGGATGAGCCTGCCAATGGTCTCGAGGGAGGGCAGCGCCGCCGGCGCGGGGCCGGCTGCTTGGGCCTGTACCCTCGCCGTGGTGGTGCCGAAGATCTGCCCCAGCGCCTCCTCCAGGGTGAGGGCAAAGGCCAGCCTGTCCTGATAGGAGACGATGATGACCTTCAGCTCGGGGAGCTGGCTGTTGGCCGACACCAGGTAGACGGGTTCGACATAGATGAGAGAATCCTTGACGGGGATGACCAGGAGGTTGCCCCTGATGATTTGTGATCCACTCTGGCTCCAGAGAGTGAAGAGCTGCGAGATCTCGCTGTTCTGGTCTATGCGGGACTCGATCTGAAGCGGTCCGAAGATGAGCTTTTCCTTCGGAAACTGGTACTCGATGATCTTCCCGTACTGCTGCGGGTCGCAGAACGCTGCAATCCACGCTACCATGTTGTTCTTGTTCGTCGGAGTGAAGGGAAACATGAGCACGTACTGCTGCGGGTTTGGTAGATCGGGAAAGCTGTTGATGATGTAGTACGGGACCATCTCGGTCTGCGCATCACCGTAGATCTCCAGCGGCGTCGTCCACATGTCCTCCTTGTTGTAGAACACCTCGGGGTCCGTCATGTGGTATGTCTCGTAGATGCTCGCCTGGACCGAGAACATGTACCTCGGGTAGCGGATGTGGGCCCGAAGCCCTTCGGGCATTTCAGAGATATCCTTGAACATTCGGGGAAAGATCCTGGCGTAGGTCCGAGCCAGTGGATCCGAGGGATCGATGATGTAGTAGGAAACGTCCCCGTTGTAGGCGTCCACCGTGATCTTGATCGAGTTTCGGATGTAGTTGTACCCGTCCGCGGACGGAGTCGAGTAAGGGTACATGTCCGTGGTGGTGTATGCGTCCATCATCCAATAGACCTTCCCATCGCTCACCACGGCATAGGCGGACGGATCGTAGCGCAGAAAGGGGGCGATCTTGGGCACGCGCCTCTGGATGTCCCGGTAGATCATGAGCCTGCTGTCGGGCTTGAGATAGTTGGTGAAGAGGATCTGCGAGTCCAGGAGATGCACCGCAAAGAGCAGCCTTCTCCAGAAGTTGCTGGTGGGTATCCCCCCGGAGCCGCCGTAGCTGGTGAAGACATTCGCCGAACCCTTGGGGTAGTCGAACTCGTCCAGCTTGGTGTTTGCAATGACGTACTGGGTGGTCTCCTGGCCGTAGTATATCTCGGGCCGATCGAGCGCCAGAGGCACCGAAACCTTCGGCGGGATATCCTTGATCAGGAAGAGCGGCAGCCCCTCAGGTCCTTTTGCGTTCACCGGGGACATGACCATCCCGTAGCCGTGCGTGTACTGCAGCCTCTGGTTCACCCAGGTCTTGGCGTTCTGCGGCAACTGATCGTAGTTCAGCTCCCGCAGAGAGAGCATTACCTGCCGGAAATCACCGGGGAAATGGTAACGGTCAGTGCTAACCTGCTTGAAGTCGTAGTACAGCCTGAACTCCTGGAGCTGCTTGTAGGTGGTGGTCAACGGTCTGTCGTCCCAGATGCGGATGTGCTTCACCACGTCGGTCCCCGGGGCAAAATCTGCTGCCGAGAGCGAATCTGCAACGGGGAAGGCCTGCACCTCCACGTTCTGTAGATGATATCCCCTTCGGGTGTACTCGATGTTGTCCTTGATGTAGGGCAGCTCCTTCTGAAGCTGGTTGGGGATCACGGAGATCTGCTGGAAGACCGCTGGGACGATGCCGGTGATGAGGATCGCCGCCCCGATCAGAATCCCGTACCCGATCAGCATGTGCCTGAACCTGCCCTTGATGATCCCGGCGCCGATCATGCCGGCGGTGAACAGCGAGACGGCAATCATGATGTAGTAGGCAATGCGTACCAGCTTTACATCCGTGTAGGTCGCTCCGAAGATGATCCCCCGGGGGGAGAGAAGCAGAGAGTACCGTCGCAGCCAGTAGTGCCAGGCGAACAGAATGCCCACCAGCAATGCCAGGAACAGGATGTGCCTGGTCGCCCGGGCGCTGCCGGCATACCCCCTTCCGGCACGCCTGAGGTTCCCGGACAGCAGGTACAGCAGGCCTACCACGGCGGCGGTCAGGATGACCGCGGCCATGCTCCAGTTCTTGAGAAACCGGTAGAAAGGAAGCATGAAGACGTAGAAGGAGATGTCCCTGTTGAACAGGGGATCTGCTACGTTGAAGGCGGTCCTGTTGAGGATCTTGAGCCAGGCGTCCCACTTCCCGCTTCCGATTCCGGCCATGATCACTGCCAGGAGGAACAGAATCACTGCAGTCGTGGCGACAATGGCCTTCTTTCGGATCACATAGGGGCCGGCCTCTCTCATCTCGGGGGTCATGACGGTTTGCTGGACGTCGAACCTGGGAATCTTCAGTGTCTGGATGCCGTTCTTGCGCAAGGCCACAAGAACGTTGAGGCCGGAGAAGACTGCGAAGAGCGCAAAGAAGGCAAGCCACAGCCAGATCCGTGTCAGCAGCATGGTGGTGAACACCGAAAGGTAGCTGAGCCGGTCAAACCACAGCACGTCCACCCACAATCTGGCACCGGTGGCAAGGGCTGCAATCAGCACGATGATGCCGGCGAGGATGATGAAGACTCTTATTCTCGTTTTCATTGGACCCCTTTCCGCTCTCGGTTGTATCTGTCGGCCGATTGTACCAGCTTGTCAAGGGCCTGGCCAGCACGCGCGTCGGGAAACGCACGCACGGACGCGAAGTCTGCCGGGGTGCGCTCGTTGTAGAGGTGGACTACTGGGTCCAAAGCCTCTCCGGTCCCGTGTGGACTCTGACATGATATTCTATTGCCTTGCCTCGGGCCAGGCCTTCCTGAGGAAGAGGAGAAGGACCCGGGAAGTGCCTATTCCTGCCTCTCCAGGTAGTCCACGTACCGCCTGACCGCGTCGTCCCGGATGTAGCCGAGCCTGACCGCGATTTCGCCGAAAAGGCGGGTGTCGCCCGCCTGCTGCACCTGAAGCACTGCCTCCACCTGCCAGGCCTGCATTGCACCGGCGCGGATCAGGAAGTCACCAATGCGGTCGGCCATTACAGGCCCTCCTCCCGGCCGTGGTATGGATGCCGGTCAAACATCGCCGCCGCGAACGACACCGTTCCTCCCGGGCCCGTTCTACTTTCATTGTCGACATTGCGGCAACGGAGGTGAACAGTGCAAGGTTGGAGGCCGCCATGTTCAGCCTGCTGGACCATTCAGCAACATCTGGCGGAACTACGGCAAGGCCCCTGAAGTTGCTGAAGAAGTTGCCAGCGGACGCCGCGCTGCCGGGCTCGTATACTACTTTTTGGGTCAAGATAACCGGAACGGCATAGGCCGAGGCCAGATGTTGCTGCCGCCGGTGCGCTATCTTCGGACGTATATGCCAAATAGTCATAGGAGGAATCAATGAAAAATCGCATGCACTTGTTCACGATGACGACGGTGGCGGCCCTGGGGGCGGTCCTCGTCCTGGCTTCCTGCAGCCTGCCGGCCACCAAGCCCGCCTACAGCAAGGGTGTGATCACGCAGAAGGGCAGCATCTTCGTCAACGGCGTGGAGTACGACACCTCCTCCGCCACGATCAAGATCAACGGAGTCCCCGGCACGGAGGAGGATCTCAAGGTGGGGATGCACGTCGAGCTGAGGGGTGAGGTGAACGAAGCCGATCAGACCGGCACGGCCACGGAGGTGGAGTTCGACAACAGTCTGCAGGGTCCGATCAGCGCCATGGACGGAGCGACCAAGCAGCTCACCGTTCTGGGCCAGACGATCGCCACCGACGGCAGCACGGTCTACGAGGCACCCCTGGCGGGCTACGCCGACCTGGCGGTCAGTGACGTGGTCGAGGTGACGGGAATCCCCGACGCCGGTGGAGTCATCCTGGCCACCTACATCGAGAAGACCAGCTCGACCAGCTACGAGATCGACGGTGCGGTGAGCGCCCTGGGTTCCGGGACCTTCACCCTCACGCCCCCCGCAGGCGGCAACCCCCTCACGGTCAACTTCACGGGGTCGCTTGCGACGGGCATCACCAACGATGTCCTGGTGCAGGTCGAGTTCAGCACCTTTGATGCCGGCACCCTCACCATCACCACCACCGCCGGCAGCATCGAGCCCAAGGTCGAGTTGGAGCCGGAGGAGGGGGACTCCACGGACGTGGAAGGCTTCGTGGCCGGCCTGTCCGGAACCACCTTCACCGTAGACGGCATTAGCGTGGACGCCGGCAGCCTGTCGCTGGCCGGCATCACCAACGGCACGAAGGTCGAGGTGGAGGGCACCTTCTCCGGCGATGTCCTGCAGGCCACCAGCATCAGCAAGAAGTAGCACCCCGCCGGAGGCGAACGCCGCGGCGGTGCAGCGGGGTTCAACGGGCGGGTGCGCCGGGAGCTGCGGTTCTCCGCGCACCAGCCCTTTTTTCCGCCCTTACCGTCTTCCGCCTTTACCGGGGCAGCCTGCCGAGGAGCTTCCACACCCAGCGGTGCATCCTGTGGTAGAAGGCTGCGGGCTCGGCAAACATCATGATGCACTCCCCGCTCACCACGGACATGCGTCCGGATTCGGCCAGCTCGAGGGCGCTCTGCGACTCGGCACCCTGCTGGATCCACAGCCGCTGGATGCCCGCCGCAGCTGCGTCGCGGACCACCGCTTCCGTGTGGGCCGGGGGCGTGATGATCAGAGCGCCGTCGGGAGGCGGCGCAATCTCCGTCAGCCGCCGGTAGCAGCGTTCCCCGTCGATCGAGTCAGCCCCGGGGTTGACCGGGATCACCCGGTAGCCCTTGCCCTTCAGCTCCCTGAACGCCGAGTTGCTGAACTTGTTCCCCGCCCTTGAGACCCCGACGACGGCCAGGGTCTTCTGGGCGAGAAAATCGTCCACTGCCTTCCTGGTGGTCATGGCCCTTTTCCTCCCTTCGTTAGCAGCGGCCGCAGATCCCGGGCCCAGGAGTCGATGAGCTCCCAGTTGCGGAAGTCTCCAGGACGTGCGCCGATGACCAGCATGACGAACAACATCTGCGGGATCGCCAGCTTTCGGTAGTCCAGCTTCCCGCACAGGAACGCGGCCCCGACGGGCCGCAGCGAACCCAGCAGCCGCTCGAGGGGCCTGAAATACCAGCCCGCGGTGGTGCGCCGCTCCTTGAAGCTCAAGCCCTCGGGGCGGGCGGGATCCCGGGACACCCGCGGGTCGATCAGCACCGGGAAAGGGTGGGAGCTGCCCTCATCAGGCGCCCGGGTCACCTGCATGGCTGTGAAGAACAGGGCCAGGGGCACTGTGGCCAGAAATGCCCGATGGCGTCTCACGAACCGGACGGCCCTGCGGTGCCAGCCCAGGATCATCGGCGCGCCCACCACAACGGCCGAGTATGGCGTGAGGTCCCGGACCTCCTCCAGCCGCCGCACCTCCACCTGCAGCTCCCCGCCGGCGAGGGCGCGACCCACCGCTTCGGCCACCTCCGTGGTGGAACCGGCCTTGGTGGTATATGCTACCAGGGCCCGCTTCATTGCGCCTCTCCCTGCGCCGGCAGCTCCTCTTCGAGGATCCGTGGCCGCAGGCCGGGGCAGGTACGTTGCCGCCGGGGGGCCCGGTCGCGCTCGTGCTCGCAGCCCTTCATGCTCCCATGATGACAGGAGCCGCCCCAGTGCGCAAGCGCGCGTCCGAATCCACGCGTCCGAGATCCAGGGGTACCCGGGAAGCAGACGTCCTCAGGGAAGCTCGGTGAGGTGGGAGCCTTCGGAGCGCAGGATGCTCTCCAGCATCCTCACCGCCGGACCGCGGTGCCGCTCTGTGATCATGGCCACCAGCCTCCGGAACTCGCCTTTGTCTTCCAGCCTGCGCAACGCGGGGAAGCCGGACTTGAGCTTGCGGAAGCCTCCGACGGTGTCCACCCGCTGACTGGGCACGCGGGAGCTGCCGCGCCGGCCGCTCTCCAGGCTCTTGCGGTACCGGTAGTCCCTGTCCAGCTCGGGGGAGACCCCCTTGCCCGCCAGGCGGCGGACGACGTCGGCCTTCACCGCTTCCTGGAGCCGGTCGGTGTTGGTGCCGGAGCTGAAGGTCACAGGCAGCCGTACGGTGATGAGAAGCTCCCCCTCGCTGGTGTACTCGGTCATCCAGTCCGTGTAGAATCCCTTCTCCATGACAATGGGCGTAGACCGGGGGAAGAATCGCATGCGCTTGAGCTCCGCCATCTCCCGGCGCAGCCCGGTGAGCCGGCGCTGCAGGGAAGGGTTGCCCGGATCCCCCTGCAGCTGCCTCTCCAGGGCCGGGAGCAGCTCCTCTTCGTAGTAGAGGATCGCCTGGGACAGGGGCATCTTCATCTTTTCGGAGCTGTACAGCAGCTCCTGGCCGTCGGGGATGCCATAGGGCGGCTCGGCCTGGTGCTCCGGCGCCAGCACGGGCAGGAGCATGTTGACCAGGCGTCGCAGCAGCCGCGGCAGGCGCTCGGTCCTGAACAGCGGCGGGGTGCGGTCATCCGCTCTGCCGTGCTGGCGAACGGCATCCGCGATGGCCCGGGAGACCAGCCGGAGGTGTTTTTCGTCGACGGCCTCCTGCTCCAGCAGGGCGGCGCCACCCGCCAGCAGGAAGCGCTGCATGCGCTCGCGCAGCTCCTCGAATCCGGGGGCCTTGCTCAGGAAGTCCCGCTGCTCCTGGGAAACGTTGGCGGCCCGCAACGCCTCCAGGGCCTCGATGGACTTCCTGGCCGCCGAGCGCGCCTCCTGGAGCAGCTCCTCGGGCTCCGGGGCGGAAGGAGCCGCTTCCAGGACGGCCAGGGCCAGCTCGATGCGAACCGAGGCCAGCTGGATCACGCCGTCGACGTCGGTGAGACCGGAGTAGCGCAGCTCCATGGCCCGCAGGCCTTGCTGGAGGCGGCTCTCCCGCTCCCGCAGCTCGCGGATAACCGCCGGGCCGTGTTGCTCGGGCAGGCTGCTGTTCATAGGGGTAATATACCGCCGGGCGCTGCCACGGACCACGCCCGCTTCAGCGCCCGGCTGGAGAGCGGCGGCGGCTCAGCGCAGCACCAGGTCCAGGACCAGCTCCACCCGGTAGGATCTGCCCGCCTCGAAGAGGAAGCTCCTGGTGACCGTGAGCCCCCCGGCCGGGGTGGTCACGGTGATGGTGTGCTGGCCGGGATCGATGCTGATCCCCTGTTCGGCTTGCCGCGGGTCGAGATGCCTGCCGTCCAGGAGCAGGCGCACCGTGGAGTTGCGGTTGTCGCGGTCACGGCCCCCGCGATCCTGGAATTGATCGGGTATGATGATCGATACCGAGGTCGTGAGCGGCTGCAGGTTGACGGTGACGGTCTCCGGTCCTCTCCCGCTGACGTTGATCTCGGTGACCTCCGTGCGGTACCCGTCCAGGCTCACCTGGATCTGGTAGCGTCCGGGCGCAAGGCGCACCGTCGCCGGGGTGACCCCCATCTGACGGCCGTTCACCAGGATGCTGGCTCCGTTCACGTTTGCACCGATGTGGACCGGCACCTCTGTCC
>CAZBDU010000067.1:0-29101 GCA_964490725.1 uncultured Spirochaetaceae bacterium
GGCCGGGACCGGCCGCAGGAGCCGGCACCGGGCCGGGACGGGACGGGCGCAGCCGGGGTGCGCCTGCCTCCCCCGGGGCCGAGTCCTTGCGCTCCGGCACCCCCCTGCCTATACTTCCGCCGGAGATCCGCCGGCCGTGTGCTATTGTTGGGATGAGACGATACTCGTGAAGACTCTTGCGCCGGTGCTCATCACTGTTTCCCTGCTCCTCGTGCCGGCACTCCTGCGCGCTCAGGATACCGGGCCCGAAGGCGCGGCCCGCAGCGCCTGTGTGTTCACCGTGGCCGACCTGAGCGAGGGCGCAGCGGCCCGCGAGTTCGAGCGCATCATCAGCGAGCAGCTGGAGGTGGAGCTGGCGCGGGCCGGCTACCGCATCGTCCCGAAAGAGCAGTGGAGCCGCCTCCGCGACGAGCGGGGCCTGGAACCCCGGGACCTGGTGGAGGGCTCCCGGGCCCTGGAGGTCGCGGACGCCCTGGAGGCGGACCTCGCGGTGACCGGTTTTTACCGCGTGGAGGAGCAGCAGGTGATCCTGGAGATCAAGGC
Organism: uncultured Spirochaetaceae bacterium; assembly: GCA_964490725.1. Taxonomy (GTDB): domain Bacteria; phylum Spirochaetota; class Spirochaetia; order SZUA-6; family DRHE01; genus CAZBDU01. Next base: position 544 of record CAZBDU010000067.1, read on the forward strand.
CTATGACGTGGTGCAGCGGGCCTTCATCACCGGGGTGCTCCGCGCCGGACGGCTCAACCTCTCCATGTACAACCTGATCGACAGCGCGGTGGCCAGGATGCTGCCGCAGATCCGCTTCTTTTCCAGCCCGCAGGACGCCGTGGAGGTGCCCCTGGTGCGGGAGGTCACGCTCCTGTCGGCGGACGAGGGGGCGGAGGTGTACCTGGGCGGCCAGCAGTTCGTGGGCCGCATCCGCGAGGGCCGCCTCACCCTCCCCGCCATGCCGCTGCGGGTGGGCTCCTCGGTGACCGTGGAGAAGCGCAAGCAGGGCTACTACACCGCCAGCCAGGACGTTCGCCTGCGCAGCCCGCGGGTGGAGGCCAGGCTGCGGCCGCTGAAGAAGGTCTCCCGCTGGGGCACGGCCGCCACCTGGTCGCTGGGGCAGGCCATGGGCTTCGGGCTGGCCCAGCGCTACTACCTCAACCCGGACCGGCTTTTTCTGGCCGCCGAGCACTACTTCTACCTGCAGCACGACTTCCTGCCCACCTCGGCGCCGGTGTTCCACAACGACCTGCGCCTCCTGGTCGGAGGCTACCCCTTCTCCCCGGTGCAGGCCCCCCTGCGGATCAGCTTCTCCACGGGGCTGGGGGCCATCCTGACCTACTTCTGGGTGCCGCAGCCGGCGTACCTGGACCTGTACTGGAACGTGGTCAACCTGACGCTGGAGCTGAACGTCGGCCAGTGGGTCTTCTTTGCCCGCCAGGAGGCGCGCTACGCCCTGGGCCTGGCGCGCAACCTCCTGGGACGCGGCATGGTGGGGATCGGCGACGGCGGGCCCCAGTACACGCTGGGGGTGATGCGCACATGGTGAAGCGGCTGGCGGCGGCAGCGCTGGCGGGGGCAGTTCTCCTGCTTTCTGGGTGCGGCCTGTTCACCCTCTCCATCTTCCCCCAGTACCTGCCCGGGCTGACCGCCTCCAAGGACCTGAGGCTCTACATCGACGACTACGTGCGGGAGCAGCCGAACGACTGGTGGTCCTTCATGCGGGTGGTGCGCTTCGGCGGTGCGGACTACGTGTTTCTGGGCATCGGGCTGTCCTACAGCCCAGGGACCAAGCTGATCGTCATGGACTCCAGCCTCGAGGTGCTGAAGGTGCACTACGATCTTCCCGTGGGCCAGTTCTCCATGGTGGACGCCCAGGGCCGCATCCTGTTCGGCTCCCAGGCGTTCGGCGCCCCGGAGGCCGACCCGGTGGACGTTCCCATGTACACCGTGGCCTCCTACCTGCCGCCGTGGAACGGCGGCGGGTTCGCCTACGGCGGGCTGAACTACGTGCTCTGGTCCGATTCGGGCGCGTTCAACTACGTCGAGGTGAGCAGCGACTGGTCCACGGCCACACCTGCCCCGCCAGCCTCGCCGCTGAGCCCGGCCGTGTCGGGAGGGACCTACGAGGTGCGCGGCGTGGCCTGGGACCCCGAGCACACCGGCGAGGAGGTGATGGTGGGCTTCGTGGACTGGGGCGCCCGCCTGGCCGCGGTGGCTCTGCTGCCGGCCACCTACTTCCAGGCAGGGTCTACCGCCCCCATCACCCCCACCTTCACGGTGGAGGACGCCGACCCGCAGAACATCCACTACACCCGCAAGGGAATCGTGCTGCAGGGAAACGACAGGCGGATGCTGCGCTACGACTTCTCGGGGAAGCTGCTTGAGGAGACCACGCTGCCCCCGGACCATGAAATGCAGCCCGCCTACGACATCGACGGCCAGAGCTACTACTACTTCGATCGGGACGCCCGGATGCTCCTGAAAGGAAAGACCGGATGGTGAGGCAGGCGCGGCTGGCGGCGGCGCTGCTGGCCTTCATTTCCGCTCTGCCGCTCGCCGCCCAGCAGCAGGAGGAGCCTCCCCGCCGCCTGCTGCTGTTCTTCGACTTCACCGCGGAGGCCCGCTTCGATCCGGTGCAGCGGCTGCTGCTCTACGAGTCACTGCTGGTGCGCCTGGGCCGGGCCAGCGACCGCGTGGCGGTGCTGGAGCACCGGCGGGAGCAGATGCCCCAGAGCGACGGCGAGCGGGCGGAGGCGGCGCAGGCGCTCAGGGCGGACTGCTGGCTGCTGGTCACCGCCGGCGGCACCTGGGAGCGTCCGCGGCTGGAGGTGCGCTCCTACGACCTGCTGGCGGACCGGGAGACCTTCGCCTACCCGGTGGAGGAGCCGCTGCGGCGCGGCGCGGTGGACCTGGAGCGGCACTTCTGGGACCGGGTGGCCGCCTCTGTCAGGGAGACCTACACCCAGGCCGGCCGCGCCGTGGCCAGGGCGGTCACCCCGGGGCAGATCGTGTTTCGAGGCGTGGCCGGCACAACGGTCACCGGCGTCGGCAAGGGCCTGGTGAAGATCGGTGCCGACGGCCAGGCGGCCGCGGAGGTGCTCCTGCCCGGCACGTTCGCCTACCGCGCAACGAGGGTGGGCTACGACCCGGTGGTGGGGCGCGTCTTCGCCGAGCAGGGCCAGGAGGTGGTGGCGCTGGAGCAGCGTCGGGGCACGCGCTTTGCCTTGAGCTTCTACCTGGAGAACATCAACTTCCCGGGCTTCGACTTCTCCTTCTATCCGGTGCCGAACTTCCTCTTCCTCAACGCCGGTTTCCACACTTACGCCCTGGGCTTCCTTTTCTCCGGAGGCGGGCGGGACAACCCGCTGGTGAGCCTTTCCCTGACGCACCTGAACCTGGCGGCGGGCTGCTACCTGAGCGCCGCGGATCGCCGCTTTCGCTTCTACCTGGCGGCGGGGGCGTTCGCCCGCCTGATCACGGCCCTGGACTTCGGGGTGACCCTGGACCCGGTGGCCCCCTGGGGGCTGCAGCCCATCCTGGGCATGGAGTTCTCCAGCCAGCCCAAGCAGCGCTTCTACCTGGAGTACGCTCCCTTCTTCTACTGGACCACCAGCAGGACGCTGTTCTTCTTCTCCCTGCCCCAGGACAACGCACCGGGCCTGCTGCCGCTGCCTGAGCCGCTGCCCTTCATCGTTCAGCCCCTGGCGGTGCGCCTGGGATGGAGGCTCCTGTTGTGAGACGGATGATGCGCCGGCCGTTCACTCCGCTGCTGCTCCTGCCCCTGCTGCTGCCCGCCTGCACGCTGCCTCCCTACGACCAGGACATCTCCCTGGCGGCCCTCACCGCCGGCAGGATGGAGCAGGTGGCGGTGGTGGGACCCTTCCAGCTCTGGCGCGGGAACTATGACGGGCGGGAGCTGTCCTTCCTGCCCGCGAAAGAGGATCTGCTTGCGGGAGCGGACCCGCGGGGCTATCTGGTAGCCGCGAGTGACTACGCGGTGGACCTGGCCGCCGTGGAGGTGAGCGGCGGCTCCTACACCCTGTCCGGAAGCTACGGCGCGCAGATGGACAACTCCGACCCCACCCGCTTCAGCTACACCGCCGAGACCGTGAAGCGCACCCTCGACCCGACCGCTTTCAACCTGCAGGTAGTGGTCTTCGATCCCACCAGCGGGGAGCGCACCTACCTCCAGTTTAACCAGTACTTCGACACCACCGCCACCGGGACCCCCATCGACCTGAAGACTCCGCTGTCCGGCCTGGGCCTCGTCTCGCCCAAGGCGATCGGGGTCCGCATCGCTCCCGCCGCGGACCCCACCTACGACACGCTCCAGGTCCTGTGCCGCGACTCCAGCGGCAATCTGGCCGAGGCGGCCTTCCAGACCAGCACCACCACCGGGCTGGTCACACCGGGTACGGCGGTGCGGACGGGGTTCACCCTGCCCCAGATCCCCGCCTCGGTGGCAAGCGGCTTCTACAGCCGCGACGTTGCCGCAGGAGTGAGCTTCTTCAGCTTCTACGACCAGGCGGACGGGAAGTGGAAGACCTACAGCTGGGACAGCGGCGCCACCGCGGCCACGGAGCTGCCGGTGCACCGCCGGGTGAACGCGGTGCTGTCCACCGGGGAGCTGTTCAGCCGCGACGGGGCGGCTGCCTACCTCTACGACGCGGCCGGAAAGCAGCTGAACCGCATCCCCCTGGGGGGCCTGCGCTTTCTCTACGAGCTGTACTCGGGGGGGAAGTACTACTCCTACTTCTCCCTCCCCGTGTGGGCGGAGGTGCGGGGCGGAAACGGCTGGGAGCTGCGCGTGGTGGTCTACCGGCTGCCCACCAGCGATCTGGCCGGTCTCTGAAGGGCGGGCCGGTCTTTCGTTCAAGGGCCCGGGCGGGGAGGAGCAGGGAATGGAGAAAGGGATGGCGGAACCACAGTGGAAGAGCCTGTACCGGCTTGGAGGGATCACGGCCCTGGCCGCCGCTCTGGTGATGCTTTCGGAGATCTTCATCACCCTGCTGCCCGGCGGGGGGGCGACGGGAATCGAGCAGTCCGCGGACGCGGCGAGCTGGTTCGCGCTCTTCCAGGACAGCTGGTTCATGGGCCTGCGCAACCTGGGGCTGATCAACATGATCGCCGTCACCCTCGGAATCCCCGCGTTCCTGGCGCTGTACGGAGCCCACAGGGAGACGCACAAGACCTATGCCGCCCTGGCCTTTGCTCTCTTTCTGATCGGGGCAGGCGCGTATTTCGCCACCAATACAGCCTTCGCCATGTTCTCGCTGAGCGCGAAGCACGCCTCGGCGGCGACCCAGGCCCAGCGCGCCTCCCTTCTTGCGGCGGGAGAGGCGCTGCTTGCCCGGGGCGAAAGCCACACCCCCGGCACCTACGTGGCCTTTCTCATGAACGAGCTGTCCGGGATCACCATCGCGCTGGTCATGCTGAAAGGAAAGGTCTTCAAGAAAGCCGCCGGGTGGTTCGGGATCGCGGGGTTCGGCTGCCTGTTCCTCTTCGAGGCCCTGGCCTCCTTCGCACCGCCCCTGTTCTCTCTGGCCATGGTCTTCGCGGTGGCAGGCGGCGTGTCCAGCATCACCTGGTACGTCTTCACCGGCGTGGGGCTGCTGAAGCTGGCCGTCCCCGATGGGCGCACCGGCAACCCTGCGGCCACCGCGGCGAGCGAACCGTGAGCGCTCTGTGCTGCAGCGCCGCCCGCTACGGTGAGGAGCGCACCAGCCCCAGCAGGTCTTGAAGGAGCCTGGTCATCTCCTCGTTGTCCTTGTAGCGCAGCAGCTCCGCCTGCAGGTACAGCGCGCGGCTTTCCGGGCTGGTCCTGAGGGCAAGCTCGTCCAGCAGGCTCATCTGCCGGGTGTCCACCCTGCCGCCGCGCACGAGTTGATCCAGGAAGCCGTTGAAGTCCTGCCCTCCGCCTTCACCGGCGCTGCCGCTCCCCTGGACCTCCTTCAGCTCGCCGATCAGGTCGGTCATGAGGGAGTCGCCGCTCAGCCGGGTCTGTTCCGCATCCAGGAACTGCCGCCGCTCCTGGGGGCCGTCCCGCAGGGACAGCTCGTAGAGGATGTCGCTCACGTCCTGCAGCGCGCTGGAGCGGCCAGCCTTCTCGAAGGCCGTGTCGTAGCGCTTGATCCGCTCCCACAGTCCCGGAAAGGCACTCTCACTGGAGGCCAGGAACGCGTTCAGGTACAGCTTGCTCTCCAGCAGCCCCGCATCCTCGCCCTTGGCCGCCAGGGCCCGGTCCTCCTGGGCCGTGTACTCGCGGTAGCCGCGCACGATGGCGTCGTAGTTCTCGGCGATCTTCTCCAGCCGGCTGATCCTGGCCTCGGTCTCCTGGCTCAGCTCCGCCCGCGCCTGCCCGCCCGCGGGCGCCCCGGAGGAAGACTGCTCCTGCAGCTGCACGATCTGCTCCTTGAGGCTGGCGACCTCCCGGGTAAGCATCTCGTTCTGGCGCTGCAGCTCGCTCACCTGATCCAGCCTGGCCTGCAGGCTCTGCTCCAGCTCGCCGGTGCGTTCCTGGAGGGTGCTGCGCGCAGCCGCCAGCTCCGAGCCGCTCTGATCCAGGGACTGCCTGGCCGCCTCCAGCTCCGAGGTGCGCTCCGCCAGCGACTTCTCCAGCTCCTCCTGCCTGGCCTGGGCCTCCGTCAGCTGCTGGCGCAGCCCGGCCGACTCTCCACCGACCATGCTCTCCTTGCGCTCCGCCGTCTGGCGGATCGCCAGCAGCGCGGTCTGCGCCTGGGGGCTGTGGGGGTAGCGGGCCACCACGTCGATGTAGCCCAGAAGCGCCTCGTTGAGACTGCCCTGCGCCAGCAGCGAGTCTGCGTTCTGCAGCGGAGCCGCCGCCTCGGCGGACTCCTGCCGCTTCAACCCCTCCATGCCCAGGGCAAAGCCGGACTGCCGCGCCTGGGTGATCATCCGCTCGATGGTCTGGCTGTCCTCGGGGAGATAGGCCAGCGCCCGGGTGTAGCTCACCAGAGTGGCGGCGTAGTCCCCGGCCGCGAAGGACTCCTCGGCCCTGCGGATGTACTGGTCCAGCTGCTCCCGGCGGCGGGCATCGGCCTGGGCCTTTCTCTGCTCCAGAAACTGGACGCTGCGGTCGATCGCCGGCAGCGTGGCCAGCGCCTCCCGGTACTTGCGCTCGGCCTGCTCCGCCTCACCGCGGCTCACCAGCGCATCTCCCTCCGCCACGCGGGAGCGGATGTCTGTGAGCACGTTGGTGGCGGCTATCAGGGAGGTGGTGTCCGCCTCCTTCCGCTCCATCTCCGTCTTCACCAGGCTGGTAATGGAGTCCACCACGAACAGCTCCACATCCCGCCTCTGCACGATGTTCGGCAGGGTGAGAAGCTCGTCGGTGTTCAGGTACTCCCGTATGTTGCCCAGGTCCTGGAGCGCCCCCTCCAGGTTGCCCTTCTGCATGCTGGAGCGCACCTGGGCGTAGAGTCCCACCAGCTGGTTGCTGGCCAGCTGCTCCTGCTCGCGCTGCGCTGCAATGCGGTTCAGCTCCTCGCGAGCGGCCTGCGTCTGCCGCTGCAGCGCCTGGGTCTCCCGCTGCAGCGCCTGCGTCCTGGCCTCCATTTGGCCGCGCAGCTCCTCCTCACGACGGCGCGCATCCTCCAGGACGCGCTGGCGCTCGGCGTTGGCGCGCTGCAGACTGGCCTGGTACTCGGTCTGGAGACTCTTCAGGTTCTCCTCCGACCTGCGCCGCTCCGCCTCGGCCTCCTGGCGGAAGGCGGCCATCTGCCGCTGGAAATCCGCCGTCTTCTGCGTCTCCAGCTCCCGCAGCCGCGCGCTGATGTCCTCCTCGGAGACTCCCTGCTGCTTCAGGCGCGCCCGCTCGCCGTCCAGCTCCGCCTGCAAGGCCCGGCGCAGCTCCTCCTCGCGGGCGCGCACCCTGGCCTCCATGTTGGTGGCCAGCTCGTTGCGCTCCTGGTCTATTTCCTGCATTCGCGTCTGGATCTGGGCGATCTCGCGGTTCTTGGCCAGCAGCTGCTCCTGGGATTCCTTCTTCAGCTCCTTGATCAGCGTGCCCTCGGCGGTGGTAATGGCGGTCCCTTCCTGCGCCGCCTGCGTCTCGCCGCGCCGGAAGATGGTGTACAGCGTGAACAGCCCGGCGGCCAGCAGCAGGACGGAGAAGACGTTGACCAGAGCCGGGAAGAGGACCCCCTTCTTCAGGGCCCGGATGGTGAACACGTCCGGGGTGACGGTGATCTTGTTTTCGCTGGCGACCTGCTCGATCTGGGTGAGGATCTCCCGCTGGTCTTCCCGCGAGATGCCGGAATCCTCCTCGAAGCTCATCCCCTCCGGCAGCTCCGACGGGGGAGGGGCGAGCTCGTGATCCCGCAGCTCAACCGCTCGATCCAATAAGCCACTCAAAGCGCCAAAGTCCTGGTTCCAAGCATTGTCGCGCCCCGCCGGGCGCATCCACCCATTGTCTCCTATCGGTCCGGGGAGGCATTAGCTTCAGGGTGTATCTTCGAGGATAGTAGCGCGTTGGGGGTGTTGCGACAACCGCGCTGCGGCACGCTCCGGCTCGCCTGCGGCCGCCCTCACTTCTCCGTCATGACCTCCACGCCGTCCCAGCCCTTTCCCGGCGGGTTGTGCCGGTAGGCCTTGCAGCGCTCCATGATCATGGCCGCGTTGGCGTCCTCCGGGGCCAGGCCAAGAACCTCCCGGAAGCAGTCGATGGCCTTGCCGAACTCCTGCCTGTAGTAGTGATCCATGGCGGTGTTGTGCAGCCCCCAGACCATGCGCTCGGTGTCGCCCAGCTCCTTGCGGGTGGTGTAGATGCGCACCCCCCTGGTCTTGCCCTTCACGGCCACCGTGTCCAAGAGCCGGCAGGGGACCTGGTCGTGGACCTTGCCGTGCAGGCTCTCCGAGATGAGCACGGGCTGGTGATACTTCTTGGTCAGCCCCTCCAGCCTGGAGGCCAGGTTCACCATGTCCCCTATCACCGTGTAGTCCATCTTCTTCTCGGTGCCGATGTTTCCGACGGTCACCACCCCGTAGTTGATCCCCACGCCGATGTGGAACTCGGGCCTGCCGATGCGCCGCTGGTGCTCATTGAACTTCGAAAGCCCGTCGTGCATCTCGATCCCGGCCAGCACCGACTGCAGCGCGTCGTCGTCGTGGCGGACCGGCGCGCCGAAGAAAGCCATGATCGCATCCCCGATGTACTTGTCGATGATTCCGCGGTGGCGGTCCATGATGATGTCCACCATGACCGAGAAATACCGGTTCAGGGAATCCACCAGCTCGTCCGGGCGCAGCCCCTCCGAGATGGTGGTGAAGCTGCGGATGTCGGAGAACAACACCGCCAGCACCCGGTCCTCTCCCACCAGCATGGACTCCGGGCTCTTGAAGAACTGGTCGATCACGTCCGAGGGGACGTACTTCTGGAAGATGTTGCGGATCTTGTGCTCCCGCTTCTGCGCCAGCACCGCCTTGAAGGCGTAGCTCTTGATCTGGTTGTAGGCCTTCTCCAGCTCCCCCACCATCAGGTTGAAGGTGTGGGCCAGCCGGCCGATCTCGTCGTGATACTCCACGGTGACCCGCTTGGACAGATCGCTGGTGGACATGATGTCCTGCATGGTCCGCACCACCTTGGTCAGGGGGTCGGTCAGATACTTGGCGAACACCAGGATCATGACCAGCCCCAGCACGATGGCCAGGGCCAGGATCGCCACCGTCCGCTGGGTGATCTGATTTACCTTGCTGTAGAAGGTGTCCCGCTCCTCGGAGACGATCAGGAACCACTGGAAGGGCTCGAAGTAGAAGCCCTTGGCCACCCGCTCCACTCCGCCCATCCGCAGCGTGACCAGCCCGGTGTTGCGCTTCTGCATCACCTCGCGGAGGCGCGCCCGCTCCTCAGGGGCGATGTCCAGCGGGGCGGTGCTCATCACGGCTTCCGTCTCTCCGTCCAGGGCAAAGATGACCTCGGTGGGGCTGCGGATGATGCTGCGGGCGTAGGTGTCGATGGCCGCCTTGGTGGCGGCCACCATCACCGGTCTCTCGGTGAAGTTGTTCTCCACCAGCAGCAGCCACTGGCTCTCTGCGTACTTCTGCAGCTCCGCCGCCTTGAAGCCCAGGAAGTCCTTGGCGATCCCGGAGATGGCGTTGGTGGCGGCAAAGAAGGAAGAGATCCCCGTCAGCAGCAGCGTGGTGATGATCAGCGGCAGGACCACCAGGATGATCTTGGCCCGGATGCTCATATCAGTAATCTTATCGGCCGGCGGGCGCCGTTTCTATGGGTGAGTTTTTCGCCCCGGCGGCACGGGGAGGTGCGCGAGCCGGCGAGCCGGCGGCGCCCCGGATCGCGCCACCCGCTAACCTCGAAAAGCGGCCAGGATAGCCCTCCCGGCCTATGGGTCGCACCCTGGCTTCCTTGGTACGGCTACAAACGGAGGGCTTCGGCCGGGGGCGCCTCTGCGCTCCGCGCTTTGGCCGGGTCCCAGGGGGTATGCATGTTTCTTCTGATCGGACTCATTCTCGTGGCTGCGGGGGCCGTTCCTTTGATCCTGGTCCTGCGCCGTTCGGCGCCGGCTACGTGGACGTGCACTACCGGCTGCTGGGCTACGTCGTAGGCATCGTTGCGTTCACCGGGATGGCGGCGTTTCTGGTAGCCGGTGGGCTGTCCCCGGGGCTGCGCCGCAGGCTCCTGGGGGTCAAGGTAATTTCGGGAGGCGGCGCCTGGGCCGCCGATCGGGCTGCTGCTGGTCTTCAACAGCATCGTGCCGGCGCTGGGCGACGCCCTCAGGGTCAGCCCCAACGAGATCACCCTGGAGCGGCCCTACCTGGCCAACAACATCCAGCTCACCCGGCAGGGCTACGGCATCACCCACCGCGAGATCGGGCGGCGGGTCATCCGCAACTCCGTGAAGGCGGTGGTCGATGCCTACGACGGGACGGTCAGCTTCTACCTGGTGGGAGGCATGATCCGCGCGGACGAGCAGATCAAGAAGGACGCGGTGGACCCGGCGTGGAGAACGGTACGGTCACCCTCACCGGGGTGCTCCCCGACCCGTTGAGCCGCGACGCCGCCGTGGAGGCGGCCCGGCTGGCTCCCGGGGGCGTGGAGCCGCGGGAGCGCCTGGTGATTTCCACCTGAGCGAGCCGCGGCTCCGGCTCCTCAGGTCCCGAACTTCTCCTCGTAGTCCTCGCGCAGCCGCTGGAGAACCGCCGGGTCCGCCAGGGTGGTCACGTCGCCCAGGGCGCGCCCGTCGGCGATGTCCCGCAGCAGCCGGCGCATGATCTTGCCGGAGCGGGTCTTGGGCAGGTCCGAGGACACGATCACCTCGTCCGGCCGCGCCAGCGCGCCGATCTGCTCCGCCACGTGCTCCCGCAGCTCCTGGCGCAAGGCGTCGGAGATGCTGTACCCGCCCCGCAGCGTCACGAACGCCACGATGGCCTGTCCCTTGATGTCGTGCTTCCTGCCCACCACCGCCGCTTCGGCCACGGCCGGATGATCCACCAGCGCGGACTCCACCTCCATGGTGCCAATGCGGTGGCCGGCGACGTTGAGCACGTCGTCCACCCGCCCCAGGATCATGAAGTTGCCCTGGGCGTCCCGCTTGGCGCCGTCCCCGGGAAAGTAGGTCTTCTTGTCCCACTTGGAGAAATAGGTGTTGACGTAGCGCTCGTCGTCTCCCCAGATCGTGCGCAGCATCGACGGCCAGGGGTGCTTGATGGCCAGCAGACCGCTGCCCTGGCCGATCTCGTTGCCCTGCTCGTCCAGGATGGCTGCCTGGATGCCCGGCAGGGGATTGCCGGCAAACCCCGGCTTCATGGTGGACAGGCCGGGCAGCCCGCTGATCATGATGGCGCCGGTCTCGGTCTGCCACCAGGTGTCGACGATGGGGCACTTCCCCCGGCCGATGTTCTCGTGGTACCACATCCACGCCTCGGGGTTGATGGGCTCTCCCACGGTGCCTAGCAGACGCAGGCTGGACAGATCGTGCCCGGCCGGCAGCTCCCTGCCCCACTTCATGAAGGCCCGGATGGCGGTGGGCGCGGTGTAGAAGACGCTCACCCGGTGGCGCTCGATGATCTCCCAAAAGCGATCCTTCTCGGGATAGTCCGGCGCCCCTTCGTACATCAGCACCGTGGCGCCGCACATCAGCGGCCCGTAGACCACGTAGCTGTGACCGGTCACCCAGCCCACGTCGGCGGTGCACCAGAACACATCTTCGTCCTTGAGATCGAAGACGTACTTGCTGGTGGTGTAGGTCCCCACCGCGTAGCCCCCGGTGGTGTGGACGATGCCCTTGGGTTTGCCGGTGGTGCCCGAGGTGTAGAGGATGTACAGCGGGTCCTCGGCGTCCATGGGCTCCGGCTGGCAGGTGGCGTCCCGGTGGTTCATGATGCGGTGATACCAGTGGTCCCGCCCTTCGTAGATGTGCAGCAGGTGCGGCTCCCCGGGCAGGCGCTTCACGATGAGCACGTGCTCGATGCTGGGGCACTCCTCGATGGCCCGGTCGGCGTTGTGCTTCAGCGGAATCACCTGGCCGCGGCGCCACCCTCCGTCGGCAGTGACCAGCACCCTGGCCTGGGAGTCGTTGATGCGCTCAGCCAGGGAGGTGGGGGAGAACCCGCCGAAGACCACGTTGTGGATGGCGCCGATGCGCGCGCAGGCCAGCATGGCCACCGCCGTCTCCAGCAGCATGGGCAAATAGACGGCTACCCGGTCCCCCTTGCCCACCCCCAGCGACTTCAGCACGTTCGCGAACTTCGACACCTCGCGGTGCAGCTGCAGGTAGGTCAGGGTCCGGATCTCGCCGTTCTCACCTTCCCAGATCAGCGCCGCCTTGTTGCGCCGGGGTCCCTCCAGGTGCCGGTCCAGGCAGTTGTACGCCAGGTTGATCTTTCCTCCCACGAACCACTCTACGTGAGGCGGCTTCCACTCCAGGGGCTTCTTCCAGGGTTGGAACCAGTGCAGCTCCCGGGCGTGCCGTTCCCAGTAGGCCACCGGGTCCTTTCCCAGCTCGTACAGCGAGCGGTCCCCGGCGACCGCCTTCTGCGCAAAGGCGGGGTCGGGCGGGAACTCCCGCGCTTCCTGCAACAGGTCGTCAAGAACGGTGGTTTGTTCGCTTTGTTCGGCCACGCGGACCCTCCTGCAAGTTGATACTGATGAGCATGCAGAGAATGCATACCTACGCAAATCAAATCATAGTGGAGTTGTCAACAAAAGGCAACAGCCCGCGCCGGCGGGGCTCCTCCTCCGGGGGGTTGAACATTCCCGCCGAAAAGATTAGCAGTAGCGCAGAGGATGGGTATGCAAGAGAGAATCGGCGAGTTCCTGGTCAGAATCGGGGCGATGAAGCGGTACCAGGTGGATGACGTCGTGAGGGCTCAACAGGCGGGCGACCGCCGCATGTTCGGTGAGATCGCCATCGAGTTCGGCTACATCGACGACGCGGCGATCCAGAGGTACCTGGCGGCGAAGGAGTCGGGGCAGGCCTAGCCGCAGGCTACCGGGCCGCCTGGGGCTGAAAGCTCAGGGGCACCTCGCTCAGCAGCGCTCCGCAGCCCGGGCAGGTGAAGACGTTGGTCTCCCCCTCGTCGGTGTGAAAGGTCCGCATCCAACGGCCGTTCCTGAGCACGGCCTGGACCACCACGGGATGCCCGCAGCTGCAGTAGAAGGTCGAACGTATCAGGCGCATGGGACGATTATCCCCCGGCCTGCCGTTTCGACGAATAGGCCGGAAAGGGTATTTCTCCCGCCGGCTGAGATTAAGGCTCAGGCCACCCGGGTCATCCGATCGTAGCGCCCCTCCACGAAGGCCAGAATGCACTCCACCACCGCCTGGCCCATCCGGCGGTTGGCCGCCCCGGTGTTGGACGCCACGTGGGGGGTGAGCACCACGTTGTCCAGCCGGCGCAGGTCCGCATCGGGACGGGCCGGTTCATAAGGCTCGCGGGAGAAGACGTCCAGCGCCGCGCCGCGCAGGTGGCCGCTCACCAGGGCATGGTAGAGAGCCTCCTCGTCCACCAGCGATCCCCGGCTGGTGTTGACCAGCCAGCCCCCGGCCTTGAGCTGAGCGATGCGGCGGGAGTCGAAGAAATTGCGGTTCTCCTCCGTGGCGGCCATGTGGATGCAGACGATCCGCGCTGCCTCCGCGAAGGGAGCGAAGTCGGTGTGATATCCCTCCAGCCCGTAGCGCCCCAGCAGCTCCTCGGGGTCGCATCCCTCCCTGGAGCACTGCTCGGCCAGCGGCATCACGTCGTAGGCGTGAACGCGCATCCCCAGGCCCGCCGAGGCGATCCGGGACACCTCCTTGCCGATGCTCCCGAAGCCGGCGATTCCCAGGGAGGTGCCCTGGAGCTCGATTCCCTGCTCGGAGCTGAACCGGCCCGACCGCAGGCTCCGGTCCAGCGCCGGCACGCCGCGCGCCAGGCCCAACACCAGGGCCACCGTGTGCTCGGCCACCGAACGGTTCAACGCTCCGCTGGTGATGGTGACCATCAGGTTCCGCCTCCGGCACGCCTCGAGATCCACGCCGTCGTAGCCCACCCCGAACCGGGCGATCAGCCCCGGTCCCTCTCCGGCGTTGGCCTGCAGGGATTCATACAGGCGGTCCCGGTACCGCTCCGCGCCCAGCACCGCGATGCGCGCACCTTCCCGGCCGGCCGCCCGGGCCAGCGCCTCCTCCCCCGGCGGCGCCGCCACCCAGCGTATCCGCTCCGCGTGCTGCGCAAACAGGCTCCGGGCCTTGTGATACTCCGGCTCGGTCACCACCACCGGCTCTTGCGGTCTGTCCGCGGCCTTCCCCATCCTTTCCAGGCTCCTCCCGGCTGTGCCCACGGCCGCTCAGCGCCGGCCGGCCGCGCACATGACCAGGGGCAGATCCTTCATGGTCAGAAGCCCCGGCGGCGCCGCCACCACCCGGGGAACCGCGTTCAACACGATGGACACCGTACCGATGTCCCCCTGGGTTCCGCCTTCGATGCGGACCTGCATGTCGGGGATGCCGGTGATGCTCACCGCGTCATAGGACTCCGGTGCGCCCAGATAGGCCTGGAAGTCCATGGAAACCAGGTCCCTACCGGCGCCGATCCCCCGGGCCGTCTGAGCCAGGCCCGCGGCCCTGCCCGGCGGCACGGTGATGTGGTCGCTCCTCACCGTTCGCTCCAGGAGCACCGGGGCGATGGTCTCCTCGATGCGCTCGATCCGCCATCCCAGCCCGTCGGCGATCATGTAGATGGACTCCGGCAGGCCCACGTGGCCGAAGCTCCCGCTGTCCACGCGCTGCTGGAACTCTTCCGGGCTCAGCCCGGCCCCGATCTTCTCCTGAAAGGGCACCCGCCGGGAGGAGGCGTCCTGGACGCGCGTCACCCGAACGGCCTGCACCTCCTTGCACACCGCGCTCATCGCCAGGGGCCAGGTGTCCATTAGGAAGCCGGGGTTGATCCCCGTGGCCACCACGGTGGCCCCCTTCTCCCGGGCCAGGGCGTCCAGCCGCTCCGAGAGCTCGGGGTGCCTCCTGTACGGATAGGAGAGCTCCTCGCAGGTGGACACCACGTTGATGCCCGCTCGCAGGATCTCCTCCAGCTGGCCGAACACCTGCTCCAGCTTGGAGCCGGTGGTATGCACCACCACGTCGGGGCGGGTACTTGCCAGCACCCCGGCCGCGTTGCCGGAAACCTCGACCCCCAGCCGGCGGCCCAGCCCGGCCACATCCCCCAGGTCCCGCCCCGCCTTCTCCGGCGCGTTGTCCACCGCCCCCACCAGCTCGATCCCGGCCCTCTCCAGGGCAAAGCTCACCACTCTGGCGCCGATGGGCCCGCACCCGTACTGAACCATCCGATATCCGCTCATGGTCTTCCGCTCCTTCACCGCTTCTGGACCGCGCCTTCGGCCTCGAGCTGGTCCAGGGTCTTTTCGAAGGCCGCCGCGGTGTCCTCGATCTCCCGCTCGCCGTGCACGGCGGACAGGATGAACTGGTGGCCGCCCATGACGTCGACGCCGTGGTTGAGCATCCCCCGCCGGAACATCTGGGTGGTTTCCGAGTTGATCGAGTCCAGGAGGGCGGCGTGCGGCGCTGTGCACACCTCCAGGTCCCCGTGGTAGTCCACGCCCCAGACCACGAAGATGAGCGATCCGTAGCCATGGGCGAACGCCTTGACTCCCCTGGCGGCGATGATCTCGTTCAGCCGTCTCTTCAGCCGGCTTCCGGCCTCCTCGGCGCGCTGCGTGATGGGCTCCGCGGCGATGATTTCCAGGCAGCGCGACCCCGCCGCCGCGCTTACCGGGTTGGCGTTGAAGGTCCCCGGATGTGCGATCCGCTGCTCGTGGTCCCACGGCTCCTCGCCGCGGTGAGCGATCATGTCCATGATCGCAGCTTTTCCCCCCACGGCGCCGCCGGGCATCCCTCCGGCGAAGACCTTCGCCATGGTGGTCAGATCCGGCCGCACGCCGAAGCGCTCCTGGGCGCCTCCCGGGCCCACCCTGAACCCGGTCACCACCTCGTCGAAAATCAGCACCACTCCGTGCTTCTCCGTCACCTCCCGCAGGTCCTTCAGAAACTGCGGCGGCAGCGGCAGCGCGCCGCCCTTGGCCCCGGTGGGCTCCAGGATCACGGCGGCGATGTCGCGGTCCTGGCTCAGCAGCGCCTCCACCTCCTCGATGCGCCCCCCTTCCAGGAGCCGCACGGTCTCCACGGTCTTCTCCGGCACCCCGGCGCTGCTGTACTGCCCGGCCGCCACCACGGCGTAGTCCTGCCAGCCGTGGAAGTGATTCACGAACTTGAGGATCCTGCTCCTGCCGGTGTAGGCGCGGGCCAGGCGGAAGGCCATCAGGGTGGCCTCGGTCCCGGAGCTGTGGAAGCGGATCTTCTCCACGGAGGGCAGCAGCGCCTTCACCGCCTCGGCCCAGCGGATCTCCAGGGTGGTGTTGAACCCCAGGTGGGTTCCCCTGCGGACCTGTCGGTTCACCTCCTCCACGAGTCCGCGATGGCAGTGCCCCAGGATGAGCGCGCCGTGGCCCATGACGTAGCCCACGTATTCGTTTCCGTCCACGTCCCACTTGCGCGGCCCGGCGGCCCGGTCCATGTAGACCGGAAAGGGTGTCAGGTAGCGCACGTCGTGCGTCACCCCGTCCGGCATCATGGGGCGCGCCTGTTCGTAGAGCTCCAGCGAGCGTGCGTGTTTCTGCCGGTACTCCTCCAGGATTGTGGCCATCGACGTTCTCCTTCCAGGGTGTTTGCTCGAAAAACCGCTGCTCTTTGCTTTGTGCTTCTTTGCCTTGTACTATAGTAAATTCCCGAAGCCCGCTGCAAGCGAGGACAGCCCCGGGGGGGCCCGCCATCGAGGGGCTCTAGGGGGGGCGCTCCTCCCCCGCTCCCTCCTGGGGCAGCACCAGAGGCAGCCCGCAGTAGCGGGCCAGGGCTCCGGCCGTTCGCTCCACCGGCCCGCGCTCCGCCCCGCCGACGGTCTCCACCCGGTGCCGGTGCCCCTCGCGGTCCACCAGGGCGAGCGTCCAGATGGGGCGGCTCAGGAGGCTCCGGCCCGGGGGAACGGACCTCCCGGGACGTCCGCGGACCGCGACGCTGAGCCGCACCTGCGCCATCCGGGAGAGCCGGTAGCGGCGGCTGCGGTGCAGCAGCACCACTCCCTTTTCGCTGGCCACCATGTCCCGCGACCGGTCGAACACCCACCGTTCGTGGTAGGCCGCCGCGGCCAGGCAGAGGGCGATGAACAGCAGCGGCAGGAGGTTCCCGGAGAGGAAGGCCCCCCGCGCCGAGGTGCCCACCAGGATCGCCAGAAAGTACAGTCCCACCCCCAGCGCGGCCAGCCTGTGCACGACGGGCAGGCGCAGCACCAGCCGTCCGTCGGAGAGCTGTTTCAACCTGAATCGCAGGCGTAGGAGCATGCTCCCTTCCGTTCCTCCTCAGCCGGCCGGCAAGCTGTCGCGCAGCAGCCGCACCCAGTTGCCGGAGAGAATTCCCCGCAGCTCTTCCCCGCCGTAGCCCCTGGAGCCCAGCAGGTCCGCCAGGCCGCGCAGGTCCGCAACCGTGTCCAGATCCGCCGGCGCCTGCTCCTGGCCGTACCCGCCGTCCAGGTCCGTACCGATGCCGCAGTGCCGGGTGCTCCCGGTGACCTGGATGATGTGCTCCAGGTGGTCCACGACCGTTTCCAGAGTGGCCCGCGTGCGCTGATCGCAGGCGGGGAGCTCCCGCTTCCACTGCGGATCGAGCATCCAGGCGTCCAGGGCCACGCCGATCACCCCGCCGCGCTCCGCCACTGCGCGGATCATGTCGTCGCTCAGCTGGCGCTGGCCGGGCACCAGCGCCCTGCAGTTGTGGTGCGAGGCGGCCACGGGACCCTGGTAGCGCTCCAGCACCTCCCAGAAGGCCTGGTCCGTGAGGTGGGTCAGATCCACCACGATGGCGGCGTCGGCCAGCGCGGCCAGCAGCGGTCCCGCCGCCGGCAGCAGCCCCCCTTCGGTGCCCGTCCCGTGCGCGTAGGAGCCGGTCCCGTAGTGCGAGATTCCCACCATTCGCAGGCCCAGCCCCCGCCACTCCTGGACCTGCTCGGGATCCATGATGCTGTCCGCCCCTTCCATGGTCAGCACCAGTCCCACCGGGGTGGCCTGAGGGTCTGCCTCCCAGGCGGCCACGTGCCTGTCCAGCTCCCCGGCGCTGCGGATGAACGTCACGACGCCCTCGCGCTCCAGGGCCTGGTAGTAGGCCACGTGGCCCCGGCCAATGCCGTAGCACTGGCTGCGGGCGTACATCCCGGTCTGGGTCCAGTGATCGTTCGGGTCGATGCGGGTCATCACGGTGCCGAACACCAGCCCCACGCCTGCCCGCCGCAGCTCCGGAAAGGTGACGGTACAGGTCCCGAAGCTGCGCATGAATGGTTCGGGGTCATGGGCGCGCACCACGGCGGCGCTCTGGCGCAGGTCCCGCTTCAACTGGACCGCGTTGAAGGCCAGGTCCAGGTGACTGTCTGCGATCATCGGGCTTCGATCCATGCCTGTCAACCTCCCCAGGCTTCGAGGAAGAGCCTCAGCAGGTTCCCGTGGGCGATCCCGCGCACCTGCTCCCCGGCGTATCCCCTGCGGCGCAGGATTTCCGGGAACTTCGACAGGTCTGCCACCGTGTTCAGGTCTATGGGGGCCAGCTCGCGTCCGAAGCCGCCGTCCAGGTCCGAGCCGATCGCCACGTGGCGGCTGCTCCCGGTGAGCTGGCAGATGTGGTCCACGTGGTCCACCGCCGCCGACATGGCCCGCGTGGCCGTGGCGTGGTGCGTGGAGGGGTTGTCCCAGTCCCAGCGCGGATCGAGCATCTGCTCGGCAAAGACCACGCCGATCACCCCGCCCCGCTCCGCGATGGCCCGGATCATCTCGTCGCTCAGGTGCCGCTGCCCCGGAACCAGGGCCCGGCACACGCAGTGGCTGGCGTGCACCGGGCCGTCCCAGTGCTCCAGGATCTCCCAGAACGCCAGGTCCGCGCTGTGGGTGAGGTCGATCACCACCCCGGCCCGGCGCAGCGCCCGCAGCAGGGGCAGGGCCGCCGGATAGAGGCCGCCCCGGGTTCCCGTGCCGTGGCCGTAGACACCCGCCCCGAAGTGAGTGAGCGACACCGAGCGCAGCCCCGCCCGCCACCACTCCTCCACCTGGTCGGGGCCCAGGATGGGATCGGCGCTCTCCATGGAGAGGATCACTCCCACCGGCGTGCGCGCCTCCGGGCCGGCGGAAGGCTTCTCCCACTCCGCCGCGCTGCCCCGCAGATCGGCGCTGCTGAGTATGATGCGCACCTCTCCCAGGCGCTCCAGGGCGCGGTAGTAGGCCAGGTGGGACTGGCCGCCGGCGTAGGCCGCCTCCCGCGTGCGGGCGGCGTGGTACGGCACCGCGCCGGCGGCCTGCACCCGGCTCATGATCGAGGCCAGCACGATCCCCACGCGTCCCGCCCGCAGCTCCGGAAGTGAGACCGTGGGAGTGCCCGGGTGCGGCTCCAGGGGCCCCTCCCGCCGCTCCAGCGAATCCGGGTGCGCCGAACGCTGCGCCGCGCTGCCTCCTTCGCGTTCCCTCAGCACCTGCACGGGCTGGGTCAGGTCCCGGCGGTGCAGCAGCGCGTTGGCGGCCAGATCCAGGTGGCCGTCTGCGATCAGAAGCGGCCTGCCCCCTCCGGCCGACCCGCTCATCGGGCTTCCTCCGCGGGGGGCTCCAGCAGCGTCTCCCACTCCTCCACTCCGGTCTGCCCCCCCAGGCTGCGGTAGTCCGCCGCGCTCCTGGCGTTCCAGTCCCACACCACTTCCCCGTCCTTCAGCGTCAGCTCGCAGAGCAGGCGCCGCCGCGCGGCGATCCTCCCTCCGGCCACGTCCCCGAAGCCGAACTGCCCCTCCATGAGCCTGAAGGCGGCCACGTCCGCCGGCGCTCCCACCGAGAGGTGGCCCAGCTCCGGATGGCCGATCACCCGGGCCGGCGCCGCTGTGACCCTGGCCACCACGTCCGGCAGGCTCATGCCCATGGCCAGGAACTTGGACATCAGCGTGGGCATGTCCATGAGAGCGCCGTTCATGCTGCCGGTGTGCAGATCGGTGGAGATGGTGTCCGGATAGAACCCCTCCCGGACGGCCGCCACGGCGTTGCGGAGCACGAAGCTGCCCATGCCGTGGCCCACGTCGAACAGCACTCCCCGCTCCCTGGCGCGCCGGAGGTACCCGTGCACCTTGCCGTCACGGCCGGCCACCGGCACCGAACCGCGGTAGCAGTGGGTGGAAATGTCGCCGGGCCGGAGCCTGCTTCCCACCAGCTCCCAGTATGGGCGCTCTTTCAGGAAGTGGCCGAAATCCACCATGAAGGGCAGGCCCGAGCGCTCTGCGGCCTCCACCCCGCGCTCCACCGCCAGCCAGTCGGGGCGCTGGTAGTGGGCGCTCTTCACCCCCACCACCACGTCCCGGTGCCTCGCCGCGACCGCCTCCATCTCCTCGGGGCGGAAGTCCCGAGGATCCTGCTCGATCATGTCGCTGATCATCCCGAACCCCGCGATGTTGACCATGGCGAAGACCCTGGTCCTGACCTTTTCGATCAGCGTGGCGCGAAACAAACCGAAGTTGCGCCAGCCGGCGCTGCCGGCGTCCACCATGGTGGTGGTGCCCGAGCGGAAGCTGAAGGCGTCGGGGTGCACGCTGGCCTCGCCGGCCCAGGCGTCCGGGTTGGGGAGGGTCACGAACAGGTGGGTGTGCATGTCCACCAGACCCGGCGTGACCACCAGACCCGCCAGGTCCAGCGTGCGCTCCCCACCGCCGAGCCCCTCCTGGACGGCGGCCACGCGCCCGTTCTCGATGCCGATGTCCGTGGGGCGGTCGATGCCGTTCCGCGGGTCGATCAGGTGTCCGTTCTTCAGCACCAGCATGCCTGGCTCCCCTCCTCCTGGTCCCTTCTTTGTTTCTAATGCACCGAGGGTCAAAATGCCAGCCGCAGCAACCAGCTGGTGTCCCTGGAGGACGTGGTGAATCACATCGATCGCATCTGCCAGGTGGCGGGCAACGCCGGCCACGCGGGGTTGGGCACGGACCTGGACGGGGGATACGGCCGGGAGCAGTCGCCCCACGACCTGGACACCATCGCGGACCTGCAGCGCCTCCCCGGGCTGCTGGAGCGCCGGGGGTTTTCCGGCCAGGAGGTGGCGGACGTCCTGCACGGCAACTGGCTGCGCCTGTTCCGTTCGGCGCTGGCCTCCTAGGGGTAGAGGTGGCAGGAGACGAAGTGCCCGGGGCGGTTCTCCTCGTACTTCGGGACCACCCGCGGGCAGATCTCCGGCATCATCCGCGGGCAGCGCGGGTGGAAGGGGCAGCCCGAAGGGACGTTCACCGGGCTGGCCACGTCTCCCTCCAGCACGATGCGCTCGGACTTCCGCCTGGGGTCCGGCACCGGCACCGCCGAGAGCAGGGCCACCGTGTAGGGATGTAGCGGCCTGCCGAACAGCTCCTTCTTCTCCGCCAGCTCCACGATCTTGCCCAGGTACATCACCGCCACGCGGCCGCTGATGTGGCGGATGACGCTCAGGTCGTGGCTGATGAACAGGTAGGTGAGCCCCAGGTTCTCCCTCAGGTCCTTGAGCAAATTGATCACCTGTGCCTGAATGGACACGTCCAGAGCGGAGACTGGCTCGTCGGCCACCACCAGGCGGGGTCCCAGAGCCAGCGCCCGGGCCACGCCGATCCTCTGCCGCTGCCCGCCGCTGAACTCGTGGGGGTAGCGCTTCAGGTGCTCCGACTTCAGCCCCACCTGAGACAGGATCTCCTCCACCCTGCTCTCCCGCTCCTGCCTGCTGCCGTAGACCCCGTGGATCACCAGGGGCTCCACCACGGTGTCGTGCACGTTCATGCGCGGATCCAGGGACGCATAGGGGTCCTGGAAGATCATCTGCATCTCCCGGCGCACGAACCGCAGGTCCCCCCCGGTGAGCCCGGTGATGTCCCGGCCCCGGTAGAGAATCCGGCCGCCGGTGGGCCGCAGCAGGCGCATGACGGTCCGCCCCAGGGTGGACTTGCCGCACCCCGACTCTCCCACCAGCCCCAGGGTCTCTCCGGGGTCCACCGTGAGGCTCACCTCGTCCACCGCCTTCACGTGGGCCACGGTCCGGCGAAACAGCCCGGCCTCCACGGGGAAGTACTTCTGCAGCCTCTCCACCACCAGCAGGGGCTGCCCTGAGGCCGCGCTCAACGCTCGTCCCTCCCCGCGCCGGTGCGTTCCTTCAGCTCCGCCATCCGGTCGGTGTACCAGCAGCGGCTGAGGTGCCCCGGCTCCACCTCGAACAGAGGCGGCTCCTCGCGGCTGCATTTCTCCTGTGCCAGAGGGCAGCGGGTGTGGTACTTGCACCCCGGAGGAAAGCTGAGGGGGTTGGGGACCACGCCGGGAATGGCGGGCAGGCGTTCCAGCTCCTGATCCTTGCGGGGGATTGAGCTGAGCAGCCCCCAGGTGTAGGGATTCATGGGGTTTTCGAACACGCTCAGGACGCTGGCGTACTCGGCCACCTTGCCGGCGTACATCACCACCACCCGCTGGGCCATCTCCGCTACCACCCCCAGGTCGTGGGTGATCAGGATGATAGACATGCCCAGGCTGCCTTTGAGGTCGTGCATCAGCTTCAGGATCTGGGCCTGGATCGTCACGTCCAGCGCCGTGGTGGGCTCGTCGGCGATCAGCAGCTCGGGATCGCAGGAAAGCGCCATGGCGATCATCACCCGCTGGCGCATTCCGCCGCTCAGCTGGTGGGGGTACTCGTGGAGCCGCTGCCGCGGCTCGGGGATGCCCACCTTCTGGAGCATCTCCAGCGCCTGGCTCAGCGCCTCGCGCCTGCCCACCTTCTTGTGCAGCACGATCGTCTCGGCGATCTGGTCCCCCACCCGGTAGACGGGATTGAGGGAGGTCATGGGCTCCTGGAAGATCATGGAGATGCTGTTGCCGCGGATGCGCCGCATCTCCTGGTTGGTCAGGCCCAGCAGGTCCACGCCGTCGAAGAAGATGTGCCCGCCCGCGATCCTCCCCGGCGGCCGGGGCACCAGTCCCATCACCGAAAGGGAGGTGACGCTCTTGCCGCAGCCGGACTCACCCACGATCCCCAGGGTCTCCCCCTGGCGCACCTCGAAGCCCACGCCGTCCACCGCCTTGATCACTCCCAGCTCGGTGTAGAAGTAGGTCTTGAGATCCTGAACGTCCAGCAGCTTCCCGTTGCCCCCCGATGCGGCCTTCCGTCCTTTGCGCTCGGCTCCGATCTCCACGCGCCTATCCTCTGTGCGCCAGCCTGCCGGGAAGCGCCCCGGTGAACGCCCCGCCCTTGATCACCCAGCGGCCGTTCACCATCACCTCGTCGATGCCCTGCGGGTACTGCTTGGGCCGCTCGAAGGAAGCGTCCCGCACGGCCGCAAGGTCCAGCAGCACCAGGTCCGCCCACATGCCCTCCGCCAGAAGGCCGCGCCGGTGGATCTGAAACCGCCTGGCCGGCAGGGAGGTCATTTTGCGGATCGCCTCCTCCAGCCCCACCAGGCGCCGGTCCCGCACGAAATCGGCCAGCACCCGCGGGAAGGCCCCGAAGTTGCGCGGGTGCGGATTGCCCTGGGACAGGGGCCCCTCGGTGGAGAGGGAGGAGCCGTCGCTTCCCACCATGGTCCAGGGGCAGCGGAAGATCCGGTCCACATCCTCCCGGCTCAGCGACTCGCAGGTCCAGCGGCCGTCATAGAAGCGGCCGATCATGTCCAGGACCACATCGGCGGGCTCCGCTGCCCGCCCGGCGGCGATCTCCTGGAGGGTTTTCCCTTCCAGCGACGTATCGGCGCCGTAGTTGGCGATGGTGAGCCGCTCGGCACCGCCGCGCTTGCCCAGGTTGACCTCCACGCGCTCGCGCACCCGCCGCCGCTCCACGGGATCCCTCACCAGCTCCATCACCTCCCCGGCGCTCCTGCCGCGGACGAACTCCACCGGGAGCACGTCGGCGGCGATGATCCCGCCGGTGGCGGTGTAGGGATACTGGTCGCAGGTCACCTCCAACCCCTGGCTGCGGGCCTGCTCGATCTCCCGCACAACCTCCTCGGACTGCCCCCACACGTCCGGCCCGAACGCCTTGAGATGCGAGAAATGGATCGGGACCTCAGCCCGGCGTCCGATCTCCAGGAGCTCCCGCACCGCAGGCAGGAATCCCACGCTGCGGCTGCCCTCGTCGCGGATGTGGGCGGCCACCAGGCCGTCACCCTCTCCGACGATCCGCGCCAGGCCGGCCAGCTCCTCCGGGCGGGCGTACGCCCCGGGGGGGAAGTACAGGCCGAAGGAGAGCCCGAAGGCGCCGGCCTCCAGCGCCTCGGCCAGCAGGCCCTGCATCCGAGCCCACTCCCCGGCCCCCGGCGCCCGGTCCTCCAGGCCCACCACCGCGGCCCGCAGCGTCCCGTGGCCCACCAGGGGCGCCCGGTTCACCGTCGCCGGCCGGCGGCGCAGCGCTTCCAGGTACTCCGGGACCGTGGACCAGAAGGGCTCGAAGCCGAAGCTGGTGGTCCTGGCCGCGTGCCTGGAGGCGCCCATGATGGGAGCGCCGCTCATGCCGCAGTTGCCGGTGACCTCCGTGGTGACCCCCTGCCGCACCTTGCTCTGGGCGGCCGCATCGACGAAGAACACGTAGTCCGAGTGCGTGTGCGTGTCGATGAACCCCGGGCAGAGAAAGCGTCCGCCGGCGTCCACGGTCTCCGCGGCGCGCCCGGCGAGGCGCCGTCCCAGCGCGGCGATCAGCCCGTCCTTCACCCCCAGCGCTCCGCGCGCCCAGGGGCCGCCGGTGCCGTCGAGGATCCGCGCGTTCTGGATCAGCACGTCGAAGCTCATACGCCTTCGATCGCCTCCCGGAAGCGCGGATCGATCCTGTCCCTTAAGACGTCCCCCACCAGGTTGAAGGAGAGCACCGTGAGGACGATGAACACGCCGGGAAAGATGAGCAGCCACGGAGCGCGCACGATGTAGACCCGCCCCTCGCTCAGCATGTTCCCCCAGCTTGCCGTCTGGGGAGGCACCCCCACCCCCAGGAAGTCGAGGGAGGCGATCTGCAGCAGCGAGAAGGCGAAGGTGAAGGTGGCCTGCACGATGATGAGGGAGACCAGGTTGGGAATCACGTGGCGCGCCAGGATGCGCGCGTGCGTGGCCCCTTCGGAGAAGATCGCCTCGATGAAGGGCTCGCTCTTGATCTTCAGGGTCAACCCGTGCATGATCCGCGCGGTGCGGGTGAGGTAGGTGGCCCCGACGGCCACGATCACGTTCAGGATCCCCCGCCCCATGATGGTCATCAGCACCAGCGCCAGGATCAGCGGCGGGAAGGCCATCAGCACGTCCACGACGCGCATCGCCACCACCTCGAAGCGATGGAAGTAGCCCGCCATGGCGCCGACGATGATGCCGAAGAACACCGCGAAGAGCACCACCCCCCCGCCGCTGATGACGGTCAGGCGCGCCCCATGGATTACCCGGCTGAAGATGTCCCGTCCGAAGTTGTCGGTGCCGAAGGGGTGCGCCAGGGTGGGCTTCTCCAGCCGGTGCGCCGGATCCAGGGCCATGGGGTCGTAGGGGGAGATGAGATCGGCAAAGATGGCCATCAAGATAACCAGGAGCAGGAAATAGGCCCCGAACAGCCCGATCTTTCGTTTTCGCAGTCCTTCCAGGATCCTGTTCATTGCTACTCCTCGCCGCCGCCCTACTCGCCGTAGCGGATCCGGGGGTCCAGGTAGGCGTAGGACAGATCCACCAGCAGGTTGATCAGCATGTAGAGCACCACGATCACCAGCACCACCCCCTGGATCACCGGGTAGTCCCGCCGCAGCACCGACTCGACGATCAACCGCCCGACTCCCGGCAGCGAGAAGACCGTCTCGGTTACCACCGTCCCGGAGGCAAGGCCCACGAAGGTGAATCCCAGGGCGGCCACGATGGAGATCAGGGCGTTGCGGAACACATGCCGGATGTTGACCACCGTCTCGCTCAAGCCCTTGGAGCGCGCCGTGGTGACGTAGTCCTCCTTCAGCACGTCCAGCATGGCCGAACGGGTCAGGCGGATGATCAGCGCGGAGTTGGGAGCGGCCAGGGTCACGCAGGGCATGATCAGGTAGCGGAGATTCCTCACGTCCCCGCTGGCGAACACGGAGGGGAACCCCGAGCTGGGCAGGATGCGCAGCTCCACCGCGAAGATCAGCATCAGGTTCAGCCCCAGCCAGAACGTGGGCACGGAGGCGCCGAAGATGGCCAGCCCGGAGAAGAACTGATCCAGCGCGCTGTTGTAGCGTACCGCCGAGAGGATGCCGATGGGGATGCCCACCAGGAGAATGAGCAGCATGGAGAAGGAGGCCACGAAGAGGCTCGTCTCCGCCCGGGCGCCGATGACCTGCAGCACCGGCTTCTCGTAGAAGATCGAGCGCCCCAGATCCCCGCGGAGGACCGAGAAGAACCACAGCCCGAACTGGACGTACAGCGGCCGGTTGAACCCGTACTCCTCCCGCACCCGCTCGATCTGCGTCTGGGTGGCCATGTCGCCCAGCATCACCGTCACAGGGTCTCCGGGAATGAGGCGCATGAAGGAGAATACCAGCACGGCGGCAATAACCACCGACGGGATGATGCTCAGCAACCGTCTAATGATGTAGGCCAGCATGGCTGCATTTCCGCCCCGCCATCATACACCCCGGGGCCGGGATCGCAAGATGCTGAAAGGGCTCCGGGCGGCGAGCCGCCCGGAGCCTCATCCTGATATCGCTGCCTCGCCCTACTGGTACCAGACTCCCCAGAACTTGGGCCAGATCAGGGAGGTGGTGCCGATGCCCTGCACCTTCGGGGAATAGATGTTGTAGATGAACATGTCCCCGGTCTTGACCACCGGCACCTGGGTGTAGACCAGGCCCTGGATCTGATCCCAGATCTCCTTGCGCCTGGCCTGCTCGAGGGTCTGCGTGAACTGGCTGGTGAGCTGCTCCTTCTCCGGGGTGGTCCACCAGCCGGGGTAGTTGTCGCTCAGGAAGGTGTAGAGGATGGGATCGGGAACGAACCCGTGGGTGGTGAAGAAGATGTCCCACAGATCCGGCTGAACGCGCCGGCTCACCAGGGTGGCCCAGTCGTAGACCTGGAAGTCAATGTTGAACCCGGCGTCCTTCAGCTGTTGGTTCAGCACCACGCAGCTGTCGTAGTGCGTCTGGTAGGAGGTGGTGGCCATGAAGACGATCTTCTCCCCGTTGTAGCCTGCCTCCTTGGCCAGCCTCTTGGCCTTCTCCACATTGTCCTGGTTGTAGCTCTCGATTCCCGACTTGGAGTACCATACCGTGCCCTCGGGCATGACCGATCCGTTGAGCTTCCACAGAGCGGGAGGTCCTATGGCGGAGCGCAGGACCGGCTCCATGCTGGTGGCCGCCAGGATGGCCTGCCGCAGCTTGGTGTGGTCCATCATCTTGCCCTGCGCGGACATGATCCCGGCCTTGGAGTTGAAGAACATCAACCCCATCTGAGCGCCCTCGTTCACGGTGGTGATCACGTTCGGGTCCTTGTCCAGCGTCTCGTAGAGATCCCCGGGGATGCGTTCGGCGTACTCGTAGTCGCCGGCCTGCAGCCCGTTGACCCGGGTCTGGGCGTCCGGGACGGGGATGAAGCGCAGCTCGTCGAAATAGGCCACTCGCTCCCCGCCGTAGCCGTCCGGCGGCCCCGTGGGAGAGACGTAGTCGTCGAAGCGCCGAAGGAGGATGTAGCGTCCTTCGTTCCACTCCACGAACTTGTAGGGGCCCGTGCCGATGTAGCCGCTCCTGGGGATCGGCTCCGCCCCTGCCGCCTCAGCGACCTCCTTGGTGTAGATGGAAGGGCCGCCGTTGATGAAGGCCATCAGGTTCTTCCAGGGCGCGAAGACGTCCTTGAAGTACAGGTTGACCGCGTACTTGCCGGCAGCCTCCACCCGATCGATGTGCTGGAAGAGCACCGGGCCCCGCACGCCGTTCTTTCCCCAGCGCCGCAAGGAGGCCACCACGTCATCGGAGGTCATCTCCTTGCCGTTGTGGAAGAGCACCCCTTCGCGTAGCTGGATGGTGATGAGCTTGCCGCCGTTTTTGACTTCCTCCCCCTTGGCCAGCAGAGGCACCGGCGCGTAGTTGGCGTCGAAGGTGTACAACCCTTCGAACATGTGCTGCGCGATGGTGGTGGCCAGATCCGAGGTGATCACCTGTTGATCCAGGCTCGGAGGGGAGTCGATCATGGCGTAGTGCAGCGTCCCTCCCTTCTTCGGCGCAGCCGCCATCATCGGCTGCGGAGCCTCCTTCTTCTCCTGCGCTCCGCCGGCCCACAGGCCTTGCGCCGCCAGCACCAGGCAGAGCAGCAGGAACCATACTGTGACTTTCTTGAGATTCATTCCATCCCCCCCCTGTCAGATCTGCCGGCCGGATCGACGATCCGGTATACCGGCTCTACCCTCCTATCACTAGCATAGAAGAGAGCATGGCGGAATTGCAAACTTTTCCGGCCGCTACGCGCCGGAAGGTCCTCCCTGGGGGGGAAGCTCCTCCTCCAGCAGGCCGACCTCCTGCAGCCGCGCGCCCTCGGTCTCCAGCAGCAGGGTCTTGATCTCGTAGCCGGAGAGGCGCAGGCGGCGCCGGATGCCCAGCGCCGGGATGAGGAGCTCCGTGGAGCGGGGCCGGCCGGTGGGCTCGAAGAGCCGGAGGATGTAGCGGGTCGGCCGGGCTGCGGGCGCCCCGCCCTGCGCGTCGTCCGCGGCGGTCCCGGGCGCCGTGCCGGCCCCCTCGGCCGGCTTGAAGG